>CALIJZ010000010.1 GCA_938017795.1 uncultured Bacteriovoracaceae bacterium | reverse complement strand
GCTTCTGCTCAATAGAGAAGTGGTTTGAATCATATAAATTATTAGAGTTATTAAGCGGTCTTTATATTGCTTCAAGAAATGACAACAGGACACTCAGAGAGCTAAAACAGGCCAAATATAAGAGTATTAATCCAGACTTAGAAATGACCTTTTTAGGCCATCATCCCTATGAAAATCTCTCTTCCACCAAGTTGAGACAAAATAACCGCAAATAAAAATAGTTTTACACATTTTAAGCATTCTATATTATATTTAAGCTCAATTTAAACGAGATAGATATGACTGATACAACTCAAAATTCGATAAAAAATAAAAACGATAACGTTGATAGAGAGCAAATTTTAAATTGTGAAACTAAAGATGCAACTGGTCTTAATGACTTTCAAAAACTTCCATCCGAAGATCAAATTGCGATCCCATCAGTTGGTGTTAATCGATTTAGAGTCCCATTAAAGTTTCATCATAAAAATGAAGATATAATCATGAGCCATGATTGCCATGCCACTTTGTTTATCAATCTTAAAAAAGAAAAAACTGGGATTAATATGAGTAGACTTTGCTCGATTCTAAATGAGCAGAGCCTTGATGGTGTAGTAGATTATAAGTTCAATAAAAACTTAATTGATCTTTATCAAGAAAAACTAAGAGATTATCCAGACGAGAAATTTTTAGATAAAGTTCAGGTGAAATTTGAATTTAATTTTCCACTTAAGCAAAAATCTTTAAAGTCTGATAATTGGGGCTGGCAATATTATACATGTGTTCTTGAGTCAGTGATGACTGGAGGGAATGATCTTAAGCATTTTATTTCTGTTCATTATGAATATTCATCAACTTGTCCATGTTCTTTATCAATGTCAAAACAATATGAAAAAGCTTGGGAGCGTGGTGAAATAAAAGATGGAAATGGTATAGCAACAGCTCACTCTCAAAGATCTGGTGCTTTAACCAAAATTGAACTCACTAAGCAGGCAGTAGAGCAAGATTTCTTTATTGAAGATCTAGTTGATCTGTTAAGAATTGCTCTTCCTACTGAAACTCAAAGTTTAGTTAAAAGGGCCGATGAGCAGGCGTTTGCCATTTTAAATGGAGCTAATCCGATGTTTGTAGAACATGCTAGTAAAAGAGTTTTTAAAACTCTAAATGCTTCTAAAATGATTGCTGATTGGGCCGTAAATATTGAACACTGGGAATCTCTACATAGTCATAATGCTGCAGCAATTATCTATAAAGGAATTGCAGGCGGGTTAACTAGAGCAGATTAAAGTTCCAAACTTTATTTTCTGGATCAGTAATAGAAACAGATCTTTCATCAACATTAAAATTAAAATCTTGATCTTGGTTTTTATTTTTATACTTATAAAGACCTACCCTATTAGATAAATCTTCAAAAACATCCTCAGAAATTGTCAGATCTAAAAAAGGAATACTTTGGCTGGGTCGCTCGATACTAGCTGATATAAAAGTGAACTTTTCTCCCTCGATAACCATTTCAACGCTATCGCCATCCATACTATATTCAAAGGAATCAAAAAGAGTGGAAAATAAATCTAGAAATTGATTCATCGAATCGGTAGGAATATAAAGTGTTTTAATATTACTCACCCTTAAATTTTAAGGTGTGCGTTAATAAATGACAAATCTAGAAAGCGCCAAAAACCTGATCAATTCTAAAGCCAACCTCGCCTTCTTCATAATCATTTAGGTTAATATCGTAATTATCATACTCAGCAGGTCTACTACAAACTTTTCCATCGACTTTAGTCATATAGTGAGCTGATCTTACAAACTTATTTTTCTTCTTTCTACTTTTTAAATGAGTATCATCAATAAAATTAAAGTCCTCTGCTCCACTAACTAATATCCCAATAACTTTACCAGACTTACCACTAAAAATCGGCGAACCAGAGTTTCCTTGAAAAGTATCCAAATTTGTTACAAATGAATTTTTCTCTATTGAAGTTGGAATAATTTTTCCTAAGCCACTATATTTTAATGGTAAGCCCATTGGAGTACCAATTGTATAAACCGGGTGCTTATCTTTTTGCGTCCATTTACTAATTGCTTTAAGAGGTTTTCTATTTTTAACTTTCTTAGAAAGCTTAATAATTGCAAAATCTTTAGAAACTCCTCCCTCATTGTCACCAAAAAGATCATCTAGCGGATCGATATAACCAGAATATTGTACCTTACTACAAGTATAAATATTTTTAGGATCTACAAAAACTTCAGATTGATAATTATGTTCCGCTTCATAATCAAAGACAAAAACATACTTGTCACACAAATTCTCTTCGGTCACACAATGACCAGCTGTCATCAATAAATTACTTGCGACTAAAAAAGTTGTACATGTTGCTCCCATAGGTTGAGAGTAAAACTTTACTCCTTTACACATTTTCACTGAACTAGAAACTAAATCCATCCCAGTTACATCTTCTAAAGCATCCCAATCATCATCATCCATAAATTCTAGATCTTTATATAAAGGGGCCACAATTTTATAATCATAACCACCACGAGTCTTTTTAATAGATTCTATCGAAACCATTGCCGCAACTGCTTTAGCCTGAGCTCTAACAACCTTAGGAGATTGAAAGATTTCTAACCTATCATCATCACCATAAATGGCAGCAAAAGAACTAAGAGTAAAAAATAGTGATATCAGCAATAACTTCATATTGAATTCCTTTGGGCGAGATTAAACGAAATTTATGAGGCTTAGACAATCAGCAATGTCTTACAAAACCCATCAATTTAGTTAAAGATGAATGAATTCCTTATAGATTGGAATACGTAAGGGTCATGTATCCTGAGAATTAAGTTAAAGTCATGATTTAAAGCCGATAGATCCAATATAAGCTCTTTTAGTACTATTGATTGGACCATATCTGTCTGAGCAATCAATGCTGGGTCATTCTTATCTAGGTTTAAAAATCTTAAAAATGACTTTCGCGAAATTCCTATGACCCATGTATTTTCATGGAATTTTTCTAATAGATCTGGGAGTTTTCTCCAAATTTCATAGTTTTGCTCTCTTGTTTTAGAAAAGCCAAAACATGGATCTAAGATAAATTTTGAATCCTTGAAATAATCTTCAAGATCAATTGAGTCTTGGCAATAATTCATATGATCAAGAGTCTTTGAGCGATCACTAATATTATTATGGCAATGAACATAAGAAAGTAGTGGGTAAAGTTCCATTAACTTTTTACTATCTTGAACTTGGCCAGAAACATCATTCCAAATGAGTTGTTTCTTTTCATAATATTCTTGGATAATAGTTTGCTTTAACAGATATTGCATTGTTTCTAATTTATAAGTATCAATAGAGAGAGTTAATTCTTTAGGGAGCTGGTTAAGATTTGGTAAAAAAATCTCATTAAATCTTTTAATCTCCAAATTCTCACTGATTGGCCTATTCATAGGAGCACTTGATTCAGCACCAATATCAAGTATGTCGGCTCCGTTAGCTAATAAATGATGAGCTTGCTCTAAGAATTTTTCTGAACTATTAAACTCTCCACCATCTGAAAATGAATTGGGAGTTATATTAATAACTCCCATTAAATTTATAGTGACATTTTTATATTGAAACATTTATTAGGCGTGAGAAATCTTCCCACCAGATGGTAAGATCCCATCCTTATCTTTAGCTTTTTTCTTAGATCCAGATTTTTTATCATCTTTTTTCTTAGGCTTTTTAGCAATTAGTGGTGGTTGTCCTATATCTTCCCCATTAACAATTTTATTTACTTGTGAAGCGTCAAGAGTTTCCCACTGAATAAGAGTTTCAGATAATTTTATAAGCATATCTTTATTATCTTCTAATACTTTTCTGGCATTATCATAATTTCTTTGAACAATTCCAGAAATTTCTTTATCAATTTTAATTGCCGTTTCCTCTGAGACTACATTTTCAAAATCACTTTGCCCCATTCCCTGAAATGGATTGGTTCTACTTTTTCCAAAACTAATTGGACCGAGGTCTTTACTCATCCCCCAGTGGCAAACCATATTATGCGCTAGCTCGGTTGCTTTTTCGATATCATTTGAAGCACCAGTTGTAATTTCACCAAACATAATTTCTTCGGCACAACGCCCGCCCATTAAAACAGCTATCTCATTTTCAGCTTTTTCTTTAGTTAGGCTTAGTCTCTTCTCATCAGGAAGAGTTTGCGTTACCCCTAATGCTCCCCCTCTTGGAATAATAGAAACTTTATGAAGAGGATTCGTATGAGGAAGTAATACTCCTAAAAGAGCGTGACCAATTTCATGATAAGCAGTATTTTTCTTCTCCTCATCTGAGATCACCATTGATCTTCTAGCTACCCCCATTAAGACTTTATCTTTAGAGTTTTCAAAAGAATTATTATCTAGCTTCTTCTTTCCATCTCTAGCGGCCAAAAGAGCTGCTTCATTAACAAGGTTCATTAGGTCAGCACCTGTAAATCCAGGTGTGCCCTTGGCGATATTTTCAAGATTTACATCTTCATCTAAAGGAGTCTTTTGAGTATGAACCTCCAAGATTCCTAATCGACCAACAACATCTGGTCTTCCAACTGTTACTCGTCTATCAAAACGACCTGGTCTTAAAAGGGCCGGGTCTAGAACATCTATTCTATTTGTAGCTGCAATTAAAATTACACCTTCATTTGATTCAAAACCATCCATTTCAACAAGTAGTTGATTTAGAGTTTGCTCTCGCTCATCGTGACCGCCGCCCATTCCTGAGCCTCTTTTTCTACCAACTGCATCGATCTCATCGATAAAGATAATACACGGTGAATGCTTTTTACCTTGCTCAAATAAATCTCTAACTCTACTGGCACCAACACCAACAAACATCTCTACGAAGTCAGAACCAGAGATTGAGAAAAATGGAACACCAGCTTCTCCGGCCACAGCTCTTGCTAGCAATGTCTTACCAGTTCCTGGAGGACCGATTAATAAAACACCTTTAGGGATTTTCCCCCCAAGGTTTGTATATTTTCTTGGGTCTTTTAAAAAATCGACTACTTCTTCAAGTTCTTCTTTAGCTTCATTAACACCTGCAACATCATCAAATGTAACCTTTAAGGAAGTCTCATTAAGCATTTTTGCTTTTGATTTCCCAAAGCTCATTGCCTTTCCACCACCAGCTTGGATTTGTCTGATAAAAAACCAAAATAATCCCAGAAGTAAAAGGAGTGGAAACCATTGTAGCAACATAGTCGTTAAGAAGTTTGGTTTCTCTTCTTTTTTAAAATCTGGAATAATATTATTTGCTTGAAGAATTTCTAACCAATGGGCCTGATCAAGGTTACCAGTTGTTTCAAACTCTTCGCCGTCTTTAAACTCTTGCTTGTATTTACCTTTAATAGTGTCAGGTTTAATAAATTCAACACTTTCAACTTGGCTTTGTTTTACTTGATTAATAAAAGCTGAAAATTCTAAAGACTTCTTAGGATCTTTTTTAGGATCGAATTCTCTAAAGGCCAACATCATTACTAAAAATATAATGACCCATAATCCAAATGTTTTTGTGTTTTTATTCATAAAGCTTCCTCTTGAGATATTCTTATTCTAAAGATAGTAGTTACCTTTAAAATGTCTACGTTAAGAGTAGCATTTTTACCTGAAATTGGCTTAAACACAGCTATTATTGCCCTATCAAAGTTATCGGAAATAGCTAAATTCCAGTTGTTTACAATGGTGTTTACGTTGTTTTTGCCATTTATTGCGAAAATGAAGTGACTCTACTAATTTCTTACTCTTATCCTGAGCCGATAAAATAGGATGAATTACTTGAGAAGAAAATTTAACATCTTCTACAAATATAAATTGTTCACAGAGACCTTCGCCCTTTCTTGATCGAAGAAAGTGATCAAATTGGTAAAAGTTCATTTTTTTACTGCTAATAAGGTTAGGAATTTCTAAGACTTTTTTATTTGTCACCAAGACGAAAGTATTAAAAATAAAAGCTTTAACTCCTCCACTAAAGCGCATAGGACCTGACTTTTTATTCTCAATTGCCTTCATAAGTTTATCAACTTCTCTAGCAATCATTCCCCTATTAGTTTTTGATAGTTTCTTAATAGAGTAAGTTATATTTTCAACACTGATTTCTTTTAAATCATGAAAGTGGTATTGATCGTGCTCAGTGAAGATTTTTTTATTATTAGTTTTAATTTTTTTTAGTAATTGTCTTGATCTTCTTACAAAGTGTTCGAGATAATTTGGATACTTAGACTTAATATTAGGAAGAATATTTTTTCTAAAATTATTTCTTTCAAATTGAATATTATCAATTGTCGAATCTTCATGGAATTTGATTTTATTTTTCATGGCATAATTTAAAATTTGCTTTTTACTCAAACACATTAGAGGCCTAATTAAAAACTTATTTTTAATGGGAATTCCTAAAGTTGATTGAAGATTAGAACTCTTAAAACTTTGCATCATCGACCATTCAAAAGCATCATCTAAATGATGGGCCGTAATGATGAGCGCGCCATGAGTTTGAGATAAAGATTTATAAATCTTTGCTCTCTCTATTCTTAGACTATATTCCGTTTTATTAATACTATTAATCTCTTTTAAAATACATTCAGGATATAAGGATTTCACACACTCAAAATCCATTTGATGCTCAAGATCGCTTCTGGTGTGGTGGTTAATATGAAGTGCTAGAGGAGGATTTTTTAAATATCCTTGTTTGTAAAATTGCCTAAAAATATGTCCAGCAACTTGCGAATCGACCCCTCCACTAAGAGCAAGGATAGTTTGAGAATCAGGCTTTAATAGGCCATGGTTTTGAATGAAGTGCCATATATAAGTGATTTGATTATCTAGTTTCATGCAATTAATAAATAGCATCATTTTAACAAATTGACATCTTGGGCCATGAGATTTAATGTCTTGAAATCGAAAGTATTGGATTTTGGCTGGGTAGCTCAGTTGGTTAGAGCACCGGATTCATATCCCGGGGGTCGGCAGTTCAAATCTGCCTCCAGCTACCAAGAATTTCGATAACTTACCCTATTTTTTCCGTTAAAATTCAATAGATTTTTATAAAAAGGTCAACGGCCAATAAAAAAACAACGAATATAACCGAATTCATACGACTTCAAAAATCTTCAATTTGCACACATACCCCCCGTGGGTATATAATAATTAATGTATGAAGAAATGTTTATCAACATTAATATTACTACTGAGCTTTAGTGCCTACTCACACCCAGTTATCTATAAAGATGGCTGGGTATACTGGGCCAATCTTGCACCCGACATGAATAGCCTTAGAATCTCCTATACACCTAATCCTAAATATTCATTAGAGGTAAACTCTACTTGGCTTCAAAACTTAAATGAATATAGAGATTATACTTTTGGTTTCAATTATTTATTTAAAAGATGGTTAGCTAAAGAATCTCAAGGAAATATCTACGGTGCAATTCATGGTGGGTATTATAAAGACGATCGTAATGATGGATTTGCAGGTCATGCGATGTTAATGGGAGACTGGGAGTCAAGAAAACATTATAGCGCAGCAAGTGCAATGGCTTTTTATTATAATGACGATGTTAAAATGAAGTATAGTGCACGTTATGGAATTGCTCCTTATATTGCCGGTATGAATACATTGCAAACTTGGTTAATCGCACAAGTTGAATACTTTAGAGCCAATGATAAAAATCCGACTTTCACACCTATGATTAGGTTTTTTTATAAAAACGTACTTTGGGAAACAGGGGCAAATCTTAAAGGAGATTTCTTTCTTACACTCATGGTTCACTTTTAAAAGGATATAAATATGAAAAAATTGATATTTACATTACTACTTTTAAGCTTTTCTTCTATAGCTGAAGAAATTCAGGTTCATGTACCAGGCATGGTTTGCCAAATGTGTGTTCAAGGGATGCAGAAACAATTTAAGTCAGTAGTTGAAAATGTCGAAAAAGACATTTCAGTAGATCTTGATACAAAAATAGTTACAGTTAAAACTAAGAGTGAAATCTCTGATGAAGATATTAAGAAAAGAGTTCAAGACGCGGGCTATAATGCTGAAAAAATCATTAGAGTAGTAAAAACACAAACCCTTAAACCTAAAGCTTTAGAAGTGCCTAAAAAAGTCATAGAGATAAAGAAATAATTCATGAGAAAAATGTTAAATTTTTTTTCACTCTTTGGGTCACTAAGTACTCTACTTTGTTGTGCACTTCCTGTGACTTTAGTCACATTAGGAATGGGAGCAACCTTTGCTAGCTTAGGTGCTAATTTCCCACAAATTTACTGGTTAAGTGCTAGAAAAGATGTCTTATTTCTTATAACAGGTTTGATGCTCGGGCTATCATACTTTTTGATGAAACAATCTGAAAAAAGAGAATGTCCTATAGATCCGGACCAAAGAGATGCTTGCAATACTTCAAAAAACAGTTCCTACTATATCTTTTGGATTTCAGGGATTGCTTATATTATTGGACTAGCTTTTTCATATATTTTACCAAGGATCATTTATGGGTAATCCAAGTCATTCAGATCAAATAAAGAGAATTAATCGAATCATAGGTCAACTTGAAGGTGTTAAGAGAATGATTGAATCGGGTGAGTATTGTCCTAAAATTCTAATTCAAACTAAAGCCGTGAATTCTGCTATTAGATCTCTTGAAACAAATTTATTAGAAAAGCATATTAATCATTGTGTTAAGAATGCTTATAAATCTGGTAAGGGTGAGAAAGAAAAGACAGAGGAGTTAATTAAAATTTTCAAAACGAGGATTAAATAACTGTTCCAAAACTTTAGTTTAATAAAGAAAAGATTACAGTGGTGAATATACACGTCCCAACAATCATGAATTTTAAATTTAGATGCTAATTTCAAAGATAGATATAAGTTTTTAAGTTCGAATCTTTGTGTTGCGCTTTCATTTATATCCCATGGAATAAAGGGTCAACGAGAGGTCAACGGCCACCAAAAAACCCCCGAATTTAAAAGAAAAACAACGAACTAAAAAAAGACTTAACTATCTAGATTTATTAACTTTTCCCTTTAATTCTAGATACATACAAATTTCTAGAATTCTTTTCATATCCCGGGGGTCGGCAGTTCAAATCTTCCTCCAGCTACCAAGAATTTCGATAACTGCAATTCTTCCAGAAAATCATTGAATTGACTCCAGCATTAAACACGAAGAATGTTTTACGAGAAGTTAGGTTCCAAGACAATTTTTTTATTGAAATCCAAGTTTTTAATATTGATTAACATCATTTATAACTTCTTGTTCATACAAATTTAATTTTTGACTTATTAAAACTGAAATTGCAAATGATAAAACCCCTTGGCTTCCTTCCACTGCCCAATACATTACACATTCATCATTTGATGTATGGTGAGGGTGAGATTTGTCCTCATGGTTTGTCGCTTGAGCAATTCCAGAGTTCACTAATCCAAACAAATGCCCTAATTCGTGAACAACTACTGCTTGTTCTACATACTTTTGTTGATCAGAGGTTCCTCCAACACTTTCAACAACATCTTTAAAAATAAATACATATCTTTTTCCTGAAAAGTGTAGCCCCAATATATTTGTGTTTCCATTAAATACACCTTTCACATAAATAACGGAAGTATTTAGAATATTATTACTTTTCAACTCTGGTGCAATTGATTCGCCTAGTGCTATTAATTGATCTGAGCTCCAACTTTGTTTGGAATTATCAGGAATTTCGTTCATCTCACTTACTGCATAAGGAGTAGTTATCACTCTACTAGGAAACCTCCCAAATAAAGTCGTAACACTTGTATTTGTTACTTCCCAAACATCAGAACCAAATAAAAAATTTCCTTCATAAGGAATAGCTGAGGATTCAAAAAATATATTTATTTTGAGTTCATCTATACTAGAGTTCATAATATTCTGGCTCAGTTCAATAACTTCTTTTGGGACTTGGTCTTCATCTGATGTACTAGTGTTTTTGCTGCATGAAAAAAGTAAAGCAAGAATTAAAAACTTCATATATAAACTATACTTGAGACAAATTTTCGATTCAAATGATTGGGATATATTTGCCTATTCTTACAAAATCTATATTACACAATAAGTGATAAGCTTCAATTAATGAAGCCTATCACATCATGGTTATTTAAGATAAACACGAGACTTTATAAAAAGACTACTTTACCAGAATCCATATCATAAATGGCTCCTACAACTTTCACTTTTCCTTGTTTTTCTAATTCATTAATAATACTACTTTTTTGTCTAATTTCACTGATAGTATTAAGAACATTATTCTCACAAACTCTATGAACATAGTCTTTATTTTTAACACTCTTTTCTCCAGAGAAATTTGAACTCATTCTAACAGCAGGAGCAATACGCTCAACAAGAGAACTTATATTTCCAACTTGTACATTATCAATTGCAGCTTTAACTGCACCACAATGTTCATGTCCCAAAACAACTACTAGCTTAGAACCAGCTACTTTTGTAGCAAACTCCATACTTCCTAAGATATCTTTATTAACAAAGTTTCCTGCTACTCTTGCAACAAATAAATCTCCTATCCCTCTATCAAAGACATCTTCTACTGGGACTCTACTATCAACACAACTAAGAACAATTGCTTTAGGATACTGGCCATTTACACTCTTTCGGACTTGTTCAGTGTGATCTCTGTGAGTCATATCTCCAGAGACAAATCTTTGATTTCCATCTTTTAGAATCTGTAACACAGAATCAGGTGTTAGTTTATCTTGGTCTACTTTTGTTAAAATAGCATCTACTGGAGCAACTTTGGGCGTAGTACAAGAAAAAAATAAGCTAGCCAGTAGAGATAGTAAAATAGTTGTCTTCTTCATTTTAATTCCTTTTGTTAAATTCATGAATAAGCATTTAGTTTTTGCTTCTATTTAAAGATAGCAAATGTTAAGATTTAAATATTTTAGTAAGTATGTAGAAATGTATTTTATTCTTCACATTTAATAGACTTTGATAATTTCGACTTTCATTTTAATAAAAAAATAGAGTGGTATATAAAAACACACCAGGACATGGTCCTTCATTTATTATATTTCTATTCTAAAAAACTCTCTATAACTTATCTTTTAAGGGAAATGTTGCAAGAGTTTCTTCAGAAATTACACAACTTTTAAAACTTGCACTCTCCCAACCTTTTACAAAGCTCAAATCTGCTCCATTAAGGTTTGCTCCATCAAATATTGCATCTTTTACATTTGCATACCTCAAGTTTGTATAGCTCAGGTCAGATTCTTCAAAGTTCGTATTTACTAAAGAACAATCACTTAAATTTGTTTTTTTCATCCTAGCTCCTTGTAAGTTTTCTGAATCTAAATTTGCCCCCCGAAAGTTAATTGAACTTAAATCAAGCTCATTATTGGATCTGGTACTCGGCGTTTTTGTTATTCTAAGAAAGTTTTCTTTCAATTTTTTTAATTTTGATAAAAACATATATAACCTTTTTATGAATTTATTTGATTTTAAAAGTTGTAATTTGTTCGCATTATTCAGATCTTTTATAAATCATGCCTAGTAACTGAGCTTTCACATCTGAGAAGGGAAGTTTTGTATTTTCATTAAACTCAGCTCCAATTAAAACTGCACCATCAAGATCTGTATTACTTAAGTCGGCTCCTTTTAAATTACTTCTTTTTAAGTTTGCTTCTATGAATGTACATCCCATCATTTTTGCATTCTGAAGATTAGCTTCTCTTAAATCTGTATTAAAAAAGGAACATCCTTGGGCCCTAACCCCGCGCATATCAGCAAAATCCAAATCAGAATTCATAAAAGAAACATCTTTTAAAATTGCATGTCTTAAGCTTGCACCCCACATTTTTAGATTTCGCATTTTTGTATTTAAAATATGAGAAAACGCAAAACTTGCTTTTCTTAAGTCTGCAAATTTGAAATTGACTCTATTGATTTGACTAGATGTAAAGTTTGCTCCTTGTAAATTTGACCTACTCAACTTAGTTCTTACTAAATGTGTATGACTAAAATCGGCGTTTTTTGCTTCTACAGCATCTAGATTTGTGAAGCCTAAATGAGATTCTGACAAATCAGCATCTTCGAGTTGAGCTAAACGTAAATCTTTTTTTCTAAGATTCTTTTTAATGAAACTACGCTTTTGCTTATTTTTACTTTTTTCAACTAATGATTTTTTATTATTCTTCATTTACCCTCCTGCGATTTAATGTACTTCCATTATCAGGGTAAATAATATTTTTGTATTTAAGGTGTCGACTAGTAAATGTTAAGTTTTCTACACATTTGAGAAAAATTCACTAAAGTAAAAAATTTAACAATTTCTTCATAAATTTTATAGATATAGAGTATTTATTAACAACAGCTACCCTATAATAGAATATACTTTTTTGATTAACTCTACAGACCCAATTGGCTTTGTTATATGAGCATCAAATCCACTTTTTCTGGTTTTTTCGACTTCTTCGGCCATTGCATGGGCAGTCAAAGCGCTTATATGGCCTGAGTATCCATTTTTTTTCAGTTCACTTATTACTTGATAGCCATCCATTCCCGGCATTTGAAGATCAAGTAAAATTAGATCAAAGCTCTTCGTTTGAGTTAACTCTAATACACTATATCCATCGTTTAAAATCGTAACCTTAGCTCCAGCTCTCTCTAAATAGATAGAAAAAAGTCGAGCATTTTCTTTAGCATCATCAACAACTAATATTTCCTTTCGAGATAAATTATAATCTTGCTCTAAGTAATCGCTTTCATCCTTTATAACTGAAGTTGAGAAATCACTAGTTAAAGAGTGCTTGCCTATCTCACCAGGATTTATAGTAATTAAAAACACTGTTCCTTTACCAAGTTCAGAACTGAGTATTTGAACATCTCCTCCCATTTTTCGAGCAAGACCTCTAGAGAGAACTAACCCAAGTCCAGTACCAGAGAATTGTCTATTAGCAGATGTATAAGCTTGCTCAAAAGGAGCAAAAATTAACTCTCTTTTCTCTTTAGGTATTCCGCAACCTGTATCACTTATTTTGAACTGAAGTTGCTTATTGGTTTCTAAATAAACTTCTAAATCAATTGAACCAGTATCAGTAAACTTAATAGCATTTCCTATGATATTAAAAAGAATTTGCTTTAATCTTTTAGGATCCGTCATAATAAATTGAGGGATGTTTCCAGTATTATTAAAGTTTAAATCAATTTTCTTTTCTCTAGCTTTAACATGGATCAATGAATAGACCTCATTTAAAAGATTCGTGAGATCAACTTTTTGTTCTAAGAATTCAAATTTCCCAGATTCCATTTTAGACACATCAAGAACCTCATCGAGTAAACTTAATAAGTGAGTTGCATTTTGATTAATAATTTTAACCGTTTTTTTAACATTGTCTTTGTCTAGTTTTTCATCGGTTTGTAAAACCTCGGCATATCCTAAAATGGCAGTCATAGGAGTCCTTATTTCATGACTAATATTGGCAAGAAAGTCAGTTCTTGACCTTGCAGCACTCTCGACCTTTAAGGCAGACTCTAATAATTGCTTATTTTGATTCATTACTGTTGAATGAAGTGGTCTAAAAAGAAAAAACCAGACAACAAAAACTTCAAGGATACACAGTAAAATAATTAAAATCCCTACTCGTTCTAGCTTTTTCATCCCATCTTTATACTCTGAATCAAGTATCGATAAGAGCTCTTCTAAATATTCAGTATCACCATCTGCACTATCTTTAGATAAGTATCTAATGCTCTCCTTAATCTCTAATGAAGTACTACTATCAGAAAGTAATTTTTTTACATGTTGAATGTAGTTTTTCATATTACTTTTAAAACTTTTTTGATGTAGGTAAGTCTCAAGGTCTTCAATTGAAGCAGAATCACTTTTTAAGATGAAGGAAGATAATTCAGAAGTAGCTTTTTTCAATTTAGAAACTTTGAATCTTACTTTAGCCCTCATTTTTTCCATTTCTGTATCTGAGATATCTTCATCAAAGAAACTCCCAAGTGTTGAGATTTGCTTGATCGCAGATTGTTGTTTCAATAATAGTTTATTAACTTTTCGGATAGATTTTTGTTGATCAATAATATCTCGATGAAACCCAAAGGCAATAAAAGATATCGCTATTATTATAAGTAAGGCCAGAGTAGAAAAAGCAAAAAATCTCTTTCTTAAATTTTTTATTTTAATCTGATTTTTGTTATAACTGATAATACTTGTAGACATTTATTTCATTACCAATTTTTTAATTTCCAAATATTTCTCTATATTTATAATCAATTCTTCACAGTCACTTAAGTTTGATTCAAGTGCCGATCGTTCAAGGTTAATTGATAGTTTCTCTAGTCCTATGAATCCATAAGGAGAACAAAAACCTTTCCATTTATGTGAAATTTCCTTAATCACACAGTAGTCTTTAGAATTAACAGCAGATTTTAGAACTACTAGTTCTTGTAATCTATCTTTTATAAACTCACTCATAAATGGCTCAAGTCCAGGTTGAGGTTTTTCATTTCTTATATTTTCAATTAATAAATAGTCTGTATCATTCATAACTATATTAAACTATTTCATTTTTTTTAAACTATGAATAGTTAATTCTAAGAAAACTATCAAGAACTACTCTATTTAAAAAATCACTCCCATATTAAAAATTAATAAGGGAGTAATTATGATTTTACTTTGCAAGCCCAAGAATATATTTGCTTTCTCAATTTTTACTTAAAACTAGACACGATATTATCATACCCTGTCTTTAACTCTCCCAAAGCAAGCTTATTTGCTTCTACAAATTTTTCGCTCATCTCACTAAAACTCTCTGAAGCACTCTCCATATTGCTTTTTAACTTTGTATACTTGTGTTCCATCTTTTCCCATTCATCTTGAGCATCCATTTTCATTAGATGAGTTTTAAGCTTTAACTCATCTCTCGTTTGCTTCATACTCTCTACCATTTCCTTGTTAATTACTGTCATTTTATCTCCTTTGTTGAATCCAATTTAATGGATCTATATTTATAATCTTCATTCACAAAATTTCTTAGTGTAAACTTGACTTTAGCATCCAAATCATCTTTTCATGAGTTCTCATTGTTGAAACCAACATATCCTCAGTTCCTTTATCTAGGGAAAATATTTCAGCATTATTTTCTAATGAATATGAAATCATTTGTTGAATAATATGATGATCCTTGATTAAGGTTGCAATCATATCATTAGAAGATGGTATCATCCCTGGTTTTTCCTCAATCGTTGTTCTTTGAGTCATCTCAGTTGCGGTACTCAAAGGTTGCCCTCCAACAATTTTAATCCTCTCTGCCACTTCATCCATTACTTCAAGTAGCGTATTATAATGCCCACCTAAAAACTCATGTATGCTTGTAAATCTTGGGCCTTTAAAATTCCAGTGATAATTTAATGTTTTTGTAAATACTAAAAACTCGTTAGCTAATAATGAATTCAATAACTCTACAATTTTTTCTTTATGTTCAGGAAATATGTCTCCAATTGAATCCATCTTTAAAATCTCGGTTAAGCTTTTATGTTCTAAGTTCATATTTTCTCCTTGTTAACTTTCTTAAATATAATTTAACAAATACTCGGATATGAATATTCACCAGAATGTGATTCAAATATGTTTTTTTCTTAACATTTATACTCTAACCCTCAAACTACTATTCTCAGCCATTAATTAAAGCGATATTTTTCATTAATTGATTTAAAATCCAATACCCGATGTATATAATAGCTTATAGTGCACTATATCATCAGAGGATAAAAAAAATGAAAAATATATTATTAGTAGAGGACTCAAAAGAAATAGTCCCTATGGTTAAGCAGGCCGTAGGTAGTTTTTCTGAATTAACTTGGGTGAAAAATATCAGTGAAGCAGAAAATGCTCTCGGTGACCAAAAGTTTTCTCTTATTTTATTAGACCTAAACTTACCTGATGGTAATGGAATTGATCTTTGTTCTAAAATCTATGCTTCCAGTCCAGAAATCCCTATCTTTATCTTAACAGGATCATCTGATTTATCTCACAAGGTTCTTGGTTTCTCTGCAGGAGCAGATGATTATATTACTAAGCCATTTCAACCTTTAGAGCTCAAGGCAAGAATAGAATCCAAACTAAAAAAAATTGATTCTCTAAATAGTCAACTCTCTATCTTAAAGTGGGATGACATTGAAATTATACAAAGCACACAAGAAGTTAAAATTAAAGATATAGAGACTAAAGCTGAAACCTTAATTGATTTAACAGCTCTTGAGTATAAACTACTTACATACTTTGCCAATTCTCCTAAAAGTGTCTTTGCAAGAGATAAAATCTTAAATGATATATGGGGGGAAAATGTTTATGTTTATGCAAGGTCAGTTGATACACATGTAAGTAAGTTACGAAAAAAACTTGGTGCCAACTCTTACCTTATTGAATCAGTTCATGGTGTAGGGTATAAGTTTTCCCCTCGATCATCCTAAAGCTGATTTTGCATCCTTGTTTTGCTCTGGAGAAAGCTGTAGAGTTCTTATAGGAAAAGGTATATTAAACCTTGATGCCTCCAATTTTTCTTTTACTCTAACTGTGGCTTCACTTTGAATTTTTAAATAATCACCTTCAGGATATTTAAACCAAAGATGAGCTACAATATTAACCGAACTTCCTCCTAACTCAACGACATAAGCCTCTGGAGCTGGATTAGATAAGACCCCATCAACTGAAGTTAATGCTTTTCTCACTACCTCAATTCCCTCTTGAGCGTTATCTTCATAACCAATACCAACTTTCACCTCAATTCTTCGACGTCCGTTACTTGTATAATTAATTAATTGATTGGTAGTAAAATCTTTATTGGGAATAAAAACGTCATGCCCATCTAGGTCTCTAATTAAAGTTTCCCTTAAACGTATTCGAATAACTTTTCCCATTGTCCCGTTTATTTCAATCATATCACCAATATTAACTGGGGACTTAACAGCTAACATTACTCCAGCCATAAAGTTTGCAGCTAAATCTTGGAAGGCAAAACCTAAGGCAAGTCCAACGACACCAACTCCAGCCAGCATAGAAAAAACTGTTTTTTGAAGATCCATAACAGCTAGTGCTAAGATAACACCTAACATAACAATAGCTATACGGAAGATACTTGCTAACAAATGCTCAAGACTTTCATTAAAGTGTGTCTTTTTTAAGATACGTCTCATCAGTTTATATCCCCAATGACCTAGTCCCCAAAAAACGAGTATTGTTAAAGTTGCAATGACAAGATTAGGGAGCATCTTAATAATGCCGGCTCCCCAACCTTCAAGCTTATCATATAATTTTGTTAACCCTTCTGATATAAAACCGAAATCCACAATTGATCCTTTTAAAATATTAATTCTATTAATTACAATAACTTGTTTCTTTTAATGTATATTTAAAATTGCATTTAAAACTGTGTAGTTTTCTTCACATTTAAATATTAAATGATTTATTCTTAAGTATTAAGAGACAATAACAGTTGAACATTGACATAAATCGTCAAGATGACTACAACAATTTATCATGTTCAAAATAAAAACTCTTTTACTTATAATTTTATTTCAATTTCCTCTAAGTGGCTTTGGTACAAGTGTCCCTAAAAGTAAAGCTGATGAATCAATTGAAACTAGGATAACTAAGATAATTAAGGCCTCTAACTGGTTTCCCAAAATTAAGATTCGCGTAGATGAAGGGTTAGTTTTTATTGAAGGTGAATATCCTTCAGTCCAAAAAAAGAAGTGGATTCAAGAAATCATAGAAAAAACTGATGGAGTCGTAGCTGTCATTGATAACGCTGAATTTTCATTTAAAGGTGCAAATACTCTAAGCCCAGCTAGCCAAGAAATAGATAATATTGTTTTAAAAGCTCAAAAGATATCACCCTATTTACTTTCTTCACTTATACTTCTATTAGTTTTTTTATTTTTATCTTTTCTTGCTAGAAAACTTGCAAGATATTTACTTAGCAAAAAAACTTCTAACTCTCTTATCACTCAAGCAATTTCAAACATCTGCTTTATTATCATAATGTTTATGGGTGTTTACCTTGCTCTCAAAGCTAGTAATTTATCAGGCCTTGCTTATTCAATTCTTGGTGGTACCGGTGCATTAGGACTTGGACTTGGGCTTGCGCTTAAACCTACATTTGAGAATTATATTTCAGGACTCTTAATCAGTATTAGAGATGTATTTCGAAAAGGAGAGATAGTACAAATAAATGACATTGAAGGAATAGTTCAAGCTGTTACAACTAGAGGAACGACCTTAATGGATTATGAAGGTAATAATTTAATTCTCCCTAATCATGAGGTCGCAAAGGCCACAATTAAAAATCTCACAAGAAACCCAAATATGAGAGCTAACTTCACCGTAGGTATTGGATATGATGACTCTATAAATAACGTACGAGATATAATTATTGAACAACTCTTATCAATACCTCAAGTTCTAAAAAGCCCTGCTCCTTTAATTGCCGCTGATGCCCTAGGTGCATCAACAGTGAATCTTAAGGTATATTTTTGGCTCAATGCTGTTGATTATAGTATTACAAAAATTCGATCTCAAGCAATCCAAAAAACAAAGGATGCTTTACTTATGGCCAATATTTCTATGCCTGATGATGCTCGAGAAGTCGTTTTTGCTTCTCCCTTAGAGTTAGTTAAAAGTGATAATAATACAAAAATTTCAAGTCCTAATGACAATAGGGAAAAGTTAGAGTCAAGAGAGCCAGATAATTCTTCCGTAGATATTAAGAATGAAATCGAAGAAGTAAGAAAGCAAGCTGACCAAGCTTCTTTATCCGATTCAGGTGAGAACTTGTTGGACTAAATACTTTTCAAAGTGAATCATTAAAAATGAAAATATTTATTTCATTTAGATTTTAGGTTTTTAAATATTCTAAGCACCACTAAAAAACAGAAATTGAAATCATTTTAACAAGTCACTAATCGCAGCACTGAATAAACTAGGAAAAGCAATTAGAGAAACACGTTTATAGCCTATTAGAAAGCTTTCTTGAAGAGGAAGTTTGCCTATTAAAAGTAAAAACAATCCAATCGTCACAAAAGTAATAGTATAAATTGCACACGATCGCTTCAAAAAATTAATTACATTTCCTTTAATCTTAAATCGATAGAAGTTCATATAAACAAACGATGATAATAATATGAAACCTATTATATTAATTAAGTTCAAATTTATCAGACTGATCTCAATACTAAGATTCCAAATTTCTTCCGTATAACAAAGCGGTGCTCCAAAGATCATTACTCCAACAAAGATTTGTAACACATCTCTTGGACGTAGCTCAGTCATGATGGGGTTAACGACATGGCTAATTGGCTTCCCAGAAGAATCTAGAAAGGTTGTTATCTCTTTTAAATAGCCATTGATTCTTTTTACTTCTACGCGTACATCTTTCATACTGCTATCTTCTCTTAGAATTTTACTTTTTCCAAAGATTCAGTCTCGCCCAAATGCTTCATATTTAAATACACACTTAATTGTTATAAATTCTGGATTTTGTAATTATATACTTCATATTATCTCTTCAATAAGTTCTACTATTTTTTTTGCCTTAGCATCATCAAGTCCGTCTGCTTGAGGAGCAGAATACCTTTTATTATCGTTATCATAATATTGTCCTGAGTGCTGAGCATGTTCAGCATCCAGTGATAAACTAGTGATGATATTAACTCCAATATTTATATCATTGCCTTCTGTATTAAATCCTTCTTTTACCATCTTGGTTCCAAGTAAAGAAGCTGGGTTGACCGCAAGAATAGTAGGACCTTCACTCCCAAGTTCATTTGCCATATGTCTAGACCACATAGTAATTGCAAGTTTGCTTTGAGCATAAGCTTCAAAGTCACTCATCTGCGTTTTTCCCATTAATGCTTCAAAATCAACTGATGCCTGAGCTGCTGAAGAAAGGTTGATCACTCTTCCATCTCTTAGTATTGGAATTATTTTTTTTGTAAGTAAGTAAGGAGCAAATGTATTTACGACATAACGAACATCGTATCCATCATTCGTCCTAGGTTTAGAGGTTTTAAAGACTCCTGCATTATTAATCAAAACATCCAGACTTTTATATTTCTCTAAAATCTCATCAGCCATAGCATTGACCTCTGAGAGGTTTGAGAAGTCGGCTTTAAAAAATTCAACTTCTAATTCAGAAGAGACTTTTTTTAATTTCTCAGGATTTCTGCCGTGAATAATAACAATATGACCTAAAGATTTTAATTTCTTGGCTGTTTCTAGCCCAATACCGTCTGTTGCCCCTGTTATTAAGATTGTTTTTTTATTCATGTTTATCTCCCTTTAAATTCTAACTAAACTTTATAGTTAGTTTTCTTTTTTGATAAGAGGTATGGTTAGATAATCAGTTTTTAGATTTCATTGATAATTAAAACTAGTTCGATTTTAATCACTTAAAACTTAAGAAAGTAGATTTTTATCCCAATATGGAGTCTCGGAAAAGCACTCAACTAAATAGTCTATAAAAACTCTAACTTTTGGAGCCAACAATCTAGAACTTGGATAAACCGCCCAAAGATCAACATTAGAAACTAAAGGATAATCACTTAATACCTGTTGTAACTCTCCAGACTTTAATTGCTCGTAGCTACACCAAGTAGAAGTTAAAGTAATCCCCAATCCTTGAATAGCTGCATCCCGTGCAGCTTCCCCATTATCTGTACGAAATCTATTATTGGTCTTTATAGTTTTTTGTCCTTTAGGTGTTTCAAAGATCCAAGACTCAAGTCCCATTAAATTAACACAACGATGTTTTTTTAAATCTTCTGGTTTCTCTGGCCTACCAAACTTTGAAATATATTCCTGTGAAGCACATATAACCCTATTATCTGAGGCAAGCTTTCTAGCAATCATAGATGAATCATTCATTGATGCGTCCCTAATGGCAACATCATAACCACCTTCAACCAGATCAACTATTGAATCACTAAGATGCATTTCTACATCGAGATCTGGGTATTTAGATAAGAATTCATCCAGAGCAGGAATTATATGCATCCTTCCAAAAGAAGCTGGAGCCGTAATTCTTAATTTTCCTTTTGGAGAAATAGAGCCAGCACCTATTGACGCCTTTCCTGCTTCAATACTTTCAAGAATTCCCATAGCATGAGGTAAAAAAGCTTCCCCTTCTTCACTTAATGAAACTTTTCTGGTTGTTCTATGTATAAGACGAGTACCTAGGTCACTTTCTAACTTATTAATATGAGAACTCGATACTGCTGGAGAAAGGCCAAGCTCTTTACCTGCTTGGCTGATATTTTCCAAAACTGCTACCCGAGTAAATAACTTAAGGTGTTCAATATTCATATGCTTATTATCAATAAAAACTAAAAACTGATTCTTAGATTGACTATATTATCAAAACTTTAAAACGTAAATATAATAACTTAACAACTTAAATGGAGGTTTAAATATGAAAGCTATGATTATTAACAAATTTGGTGGAACAGAGGTTTTTGAAAAGTCTGAGGTAGAAACGCCTTCTCTAAAACCAGGTCATATTTTAGTAAAAGTCGCTGCAACCAGTGTTAATACAGTAGATACTATGATTCGTCAGATGGGTAAAGACCTTCCTTTATCGCCTGACCCTCCTGCAATCCTAGGAATGGATTTTGCTGGTACTGTGGAAAAAGTAGGAGAAGGAACTACAAAGTTTTCAGTTGGAGACGAGGTTTATGGCTGTGCAGGTGGATTAGCTGATCTTCAAGGGACTTTAGCTGAATATATGCTTGCTGATGAAAAGCTTGTCGCTTTAAAGCCGAAGTCTTTATCTATGAAAGAAGCTGCTGGCATACCACTGGTTGGAATTACTGCTTATGAGGGTCTAACAAGAGCGGCCGTTCACAAAGGACAAAAAGTTTTAGTTCACGGTGGTGCAGGAGGAGTTGGTCACTTAGCTGTGCAACTTGCAAAGTACTTTGGAGCTGAGGTTTTCTCAACTGGTGGAACAGACGAGCAATTAAATCTAATTAAAGATCTAGGAGCGACTCCTATAAATTTTAAAAATGAAACGGTAGAGAATTATGTTGAAAAATATACGAATGGTACAGGATTTGATGTTATTTTTGATTCTGTTGGTGGAGCTAATTTAATTAATTCTTTTAATGCTGCTGCTTTAAATGCTCATATTGCGACAACGGTTTCTTTGGTAGAAATAGATTTAACTACTGCTCACTTCAAAGGATTGTCTCTTCATGTCATCTTTATGCTTATCCCAATGCTCTATAATCATAAAAGAGAAGTTCATGGTGAAATTTTATCTGAATTATCTAAGATCATAGATTCAGGAAATATGAAGCCCTATATAGATAAAAAAGACTTTAAGCTAGAAGAGATCGGTAAGGCCCACGATCACCTCGCCAGTGCAACGGCACTTGGGAAAATTGTCGTTTCAATTTAGAAAAAAGGAGACATAGATGTCTATGATAAATTTAGAAAAAGCCAGAAATTTAGAAGAGCCCTCAAGAGATGAGGTTCTCAGAAGAGATTATAATGTTAAAGATTTTTGGAATAAAAATAAAAGCTTGCTCGTTAATGCGTGGAAAGAATGGGAAGATAGTGAAAAATGTTCATTTGATTTTTTAAGTAATCACCTCATTGATAAAAAGCTAGCAGAAGTTATTGATCAAGCATGGCTTGATCCAGAAAAAGAAAACTTTGTTCAAGACCTGCTTGAAGAAGTATCACCTGGAGTCTATCAGTTTCAATTTTTTAATCCTGAAAAATTAAAAGAGTTTCGAGACTATTTAGATAAAATTGATAAAGCTAATATTCCACTTAGACCTCCTTATGGAATTGTTCTAAATAGAAAAGGGGCCATGTTAGATCAACGATCAGAGGGCTACCTTGCTGCTCCATCATTTCAAGTTCTCTATAAAGAGTTACTTGATAGATACATGAGGCCAATTGCTCGCCTCTTATTCCCAGAGATTATAGGTTATGACACACAAACTTTTGGTTTTTCGATACAGTATCAACCAGAAAAAGATACATCTATTCGTATGCATTCCGATGCATCCTCAGTAACTTTAAACATTAATTTAAATCTACCAGATGAAGAGTTCACAGGTTCAGAAGTTGACTTTCACGATCCTAATACAGGGAAAGTGAATAGACTATCTTTCAAGCCAGGTGTTGCAATGATTCATAGAGGGAGTGTCGTACACGCAGCTCAACCAATTCTCAGTGGAGAAAGAACAAACTTGATTCTTTGGTTGTATGGAGATCAAATGCAGATTCCAAGAAATATTAATCATGACCAAAATTTGTCTGCAAAACAGAGATGGACAATTCCATCAACTAAGCCTGATGAGTATGCACCTTTTTAAATTTTATTCACTTTAATAAAATGTTTGATTAATATTAAAGACTTGTTTTTAGTAAAAATTTAACCAACTCTAAATATTCACTTAAAATGCTTGGAGGCATTGCCCCCAAGCATGGATTTTCTAAGAAACAGTAATCTTATTGTCCTTCTTTTCAAAACCTAAAAGATTTTTCCAAGAAGACTCTTTAATACCATCAGAGATTTTTATTTTTCGAGCTTTAGGCTTCTCCAACTTAGGAAGCGAAATATAAAGTACTCCATTTTCATGATAAGCTTGGATCTTATTCTTATCTACAAATTTAGGAACATTTACAACTCTTGAAATCTCCTGGTCTTTCAACGTTTCAGAAAAAGAGCTTTTCCTAGTGCCTGAAATTAAAATTTTATCATTCTCAATTTCAATTCCAAGGTCACTTTTGCTCACTCCTGGGAAGTCTATACTGAATAAATAAGCTTTATCTGTCTCTTTAAAATTCATAAAATTACTTTTACTACCCTCCAAGAGATTATCCATCTCATATTTTTCCTGGAAAAAGTCTCTTTTAAATCCCCAAAAAGCAGGGTGAATTTTCATCTCTTCTAATGGTAAAAATGTTGTTCTGAACATGTAGTTCCTCCTTGTTAGTTAATTGTTTGTTTGAAATTATTGTTCTGATTAAAACCTGCTGAGAAATCATCAACTTTATTATAAAGTTTAAAAGTTGAATTTTGATTGCAGCTTTCATCAATCATACTTTTTAATGGGTAGTTCATCCTTGAAGACGTACAAGGATAATCAACTAAGAAACTTAAACTTCTCATGGATTCTTTCTCCCCATCTTGATAGGTCACGTTTCCGGCGATTAATTTACCTGAAAACATCAAGGTAAAAACAACAAGAAACATAAGTTTACAAACACTTTTTTTCATCAATACCTCCTTGAATAATAAGTTTTACAGCTTTTATTAGCTGCACATCTTACTTTTAAATTGGGTGCATTAGAATTAGTGTCAACCCTTTAATATTTTTTTTCAGACTACCCTTGACAATTTTTTTTATGAATTTATCTTTTTAAAAGATGATGAAGAAAACATCTTTTATTACTAATAAAGCTTTGAGGCTTGAATTTTTGATTAAAGAAGAACTTTTTACAATCAAGCTTCTTATCAAAAAACTCAAGCTTCAAGCATACATAACTATCATACGAGTTCTTTAATAAAAGAAACGTATACAAATCTTGAAGCAAGGAGGTTCTATGAAAGCATTGACAGACTATCTCAACCCTACTTTTTTTGAAAACTTCTCAATTAATGAGGTTGGGATTAAGTTATCAAGTGATCAAGTATTCAAAATTAAACAAAAGTTAAAAACATTAGAAGTTCGATCGCCATCTTATTCCACTATCAAATTAAATTTCACCAATATAGGATCTCGTATACAGGGTGATTTAGTTATTAACTCTGCTGGCAAGCAATTCGAAGCAAATTCATTAGGAGATGATCCTTTAGAGATATATGAGGAACTTAAATTGGAAATTGACCAACAAATAGCAAATTGGAAGAAAGATCGCTTTTCACCAAAAAACGCATTACCAATAATGGAGCATCAATATCAAAGCAATACAGGAGGTTACACATTATGAAAAAACTTTGCCATAAGACATTGACTCTAAAAACTCCTAATAATAAAAAACAAACTATTATTGGAACACTCATCCCTATTGCCTGGGATCGTAAAGGAAAGGCCATCAAGTTCTCTATTTATTCCAATGAAGGAGAAGATATAATTCTTAAGGAGTATAGATATAAGAACCGACTGAAACGATTACTTAATAAAAAGGTCGAAGTAACAGGAGAAGTAACTCATAACAAGTATGGAGATAAGTTTATAAAACTAAAGACAATCAAAGATTTTCTAGATTCTAGTTCATCCTCTATGTACTTGAGGGACTTACAATCTGGACAATTATGGGATGAGGATTTTTCAATTCATATTCCTAAAAAGCATCAACTCCCAGACATCCTTGAATCCTCATATAGTTTTGCCTAAATGAGAGTTTAAACTAAAACTAAAGCTGTAACTATATTAGTACAGCTTTAGTTCTCAATATATTTGAAGAGGGAAACTTTTCATTACTCATCTCTTTTGCTATCTATAGATCAAACTAAAAAACCAGAAGGAAGTTATGGAATTAGAAAAGCTTATATCACAAATGTTAGAAATTAATGTAAAATCGAGAATGTGGCACTGGATGACTGATTCCGTTCAGCAACATACAACTTTCGAAACTTTCTTAACCCAAAATGAAACCTTTACAGACAGCCTTGTAGAATCGGCTTTAGGTAATGATATAAATATTCACTTTAAAA
Source organism: uncultured Bacteriovoracaceae bacterium (assembly GCA_938017795.1). Lineage (GTDB taxonomy): Bacteria > Bdellovibrionota > Bacteriovoracia > Bacteriovoracales > Bacteriovoracaceae > JAHDHG01. The sequence goes on along the minus strand of CALIJZ010000010.1, from coordinate 54,739 downwards.
ATATTTCTGTAGAAAAAACTAATCAAGAAAAATTTGATATCACATCTGCTAGAGAAGAAATTAAAAATTACAGGAAACTTGTAAATAGTTATAAAAACAAATTATCTGAATCTGAATTACTAGGGTCTGATGAGCTCGTCACTATACTTGATGATGTCACAGAACTTAGTTCCAAAACATTATATTTACTTAAACTGAAATAATCTTTTATTTTCATAAGTTTCGAATAAGAATCTAGTAATACCAAATTATAAAGCCCTAGTTTTAACTATGGCTTTATAAAAAACAATTTCAAAAATAACTTTCTCATATTATGAGATTTCATTTCCCTTGACTTAAAAAGCATATAAAACGTTAAAATATATCCCACTAAAACATTAAAAAAACCAATAGCTATAAGCCCCAGCAATACTGGGGTAAAAGTACTTAATTCAAAAGTAGATGATGAGAAAAAAATATATGGTACCTGGGCACTAGCAAAAGTAACGTGTCTAATCGATAAATCTAGTCCTAGTAGATGGCCTAAATAGGGAGAAAAACCTAAGGCTAGCGCTAGAAAAACACTTGAAGCGATCTGCCCAATATGCTCTGCGAAAAACTTAAAGCATTTTTTAGCTAGAGAAGAAAATTCTCTATTGTGAGCAAGGTGAAAATTTTTCTCTCTATACCAATTATCTACAAGCCCGCCAGCAATACCACTTAATACTAACCATACTCCAGCGATACAAGCATAAATTAAAGACTTGGACTCCCAAAAATTCAGACTATTAAACTCATTAATTAAAACAGTACTATCAAGTGGAGAGAAACTAATTTTATCAAAAAGAAAAAAAAGAAGATATGAACAGCCAATGGCAGCAATAACATTACCTATGATAGAAAAAAACTGATTAACGATAGACATCCTTAATAGCTTGGAAATCTCACCAAGAGATTGATCAGATTGATCTTTTGTATCTAAGATATTTAAAATTGAACATATAATCTTCGCTGGTTGCTTCGTTGCTAACACCCCTTTACAAAAATAAATACATAGAAAAATAAAACAATAAAGGCCAGCATGAGTTAGGTATTTAAGAAATGTATGATTTACAAGTTCAATACTTAGAAGTGGTTTAATAAATGCTAAGAGCCCAACAAAGCACCCTCCAATCAAAGCACTCTTGAAAATTGAAAAGATACCCGTCAAAGATGAACTTGCATATTTCCTTCCCAAACGAGCGGAGTATTCAGTCGCCTCATAATTTATAATTGACCAATAATTGCCAATTAAAGAAAATACAGATCTTGACTTTACTATCTCTGACTTTAGGATTTTAAAAAAATCATAAAGCTCCTCTGAGAAGTGATTGCTTTTTAAGAAATAATGAAAGCTTAAGAGTTTTACAAATCTTTTTAATAAATCTTCGCTAATTAAGTATCGATAGGATAAATCAAAAGAAACCCCACTATTTCCTATATATTTAGATTTTTCTAACTTTGAAACTTTTTTACTTAAAACATCCTTGAGCTGATCAATGCTTTCTCGTGAATAATTCTCTTTATAAGTACTAAATAGGAATTCGATTTTTTCAACATTAAGTATTTCTTCAGGGTGACATAAGTTTTTCATATGAAAACTTGAGGCGTTCAAATGATATTTAAATCTTAACAAGTTTAATTCCAAAGCTTTAACTAATTCTCTTTCAATGACATCTTTAGATCGAGTATTTAAATTTGAAATAGCTTGGAAAATCTCTTTTATATCACAGTCAGAGTAAGTTTCACTCTTTAAAGCCTTCCTAATTCGAGGAACAAAAATAAATTTTCTAACGTCTCGATCATGATAAACTCGAGGGATTATTTTATACTCAAGTCGTCGTATTAGTTCCTGAAAAAAGGAACTACCTTCTAGTACTCCAGAGTTTGTGAATACACCTTCAAAATAATAGTCAATATCTTTAAGTGCATCTGCCTTAATTGAATCAATCTCATGAACTAAGCTCATAAGTCTTTATAACAATTTTCAGTGACATTCACTACGACTATTATGTATAAGGAGTCATGAAATCTAAGGATATTTTCAATTCATTCCAGGAAGTCTGGCGTCTTAATATTATTTCGGTTGATAATCAATCAATAACTATAGGGTCTATGGTTATTGGCCTATTCTGTCTAATCCTAGGTATTTTAATTAGCCGTAGAATGGTCAAGAAAATACTCAGTCTAGTAACGAGTAAATTTACATTGGATAAAAGCTCTACTTACCTTCTAGAGCTTTGTCTATTTTATGTCGCGTTACTACTGGTAGTTCTATTTTCTTTAAAAATAGCAAATATTCCAATAACAGTATTTACCTTACTAGGTGGAGCATTAGCAATTGGAGTTGGTTTTGGATCCCAAGCAATTCTCAATAATTTCATGAGTGGAATTGTTATTATATTTGAGCGGCCCATTAAGGTTGGGGACTTTATAAATAATGATAATGATATACATGAAGTCGAGTCTATAGGACTTAGAAGTACAAAATTGAAAACATTTGGTAATCAACATATTTTTATTCCAAATAGTAAAATCATCGAATCTAAGCTGACAAATTTTACTTATAAAAATAATATCGTTAGAACAGGAGTCTCCTTTAGTGTCTCGTATGGAACTCAAGTAAAGATTTTAGATAAGATTATTATTGATGGCCTAAAATCTCATGGACGGATTTTAACTAGTCCTGCTATTAAAGTCTTATTCACTGATTTTGCAGATTCATCTTTAAATTTTAGAGTTGAGTTTAGTCTTAAAATATTTAACGTTGATGATAAAAGGTTTATTGAGTCTGATGTAAGATATATGATTTTAAATATTCTAAAAGATAACAAAATCTCTATTCCATTTCCTCAACGAGATATTAATATTAACTCTACTTTATTACCCGCAAGGCCTGAAAATCTAACTAGTAATTAGGTCAATACTTTCTAAGCATCTAAACAGAAACACTTGAGTGCTGAGTTATGCTTTTACTCCCCATGTAATTTTCTATACTTACTGTCTTTAATAATCGATAAATGTGTAGATAAAAACACATGAAAATGATTGCATGTTTTATTCTTCATGTTATTCTTATTGCAAGTTTTAACTTAAGGAAAATTATGAAATTATTATTATTGCTTTTATCATTTAGTTTTTACTCTATTGCCAGTACAAAAGTAGATCAGAATGCTTCAAAGTGCCTACTTATAGATACTATTAACGAATTTGAAAAACCCTATAAGTTCATAGGTTTTTCAAAACTAAAATACTGGTGTCAAAATAATTCCAAAGAATCTATCAATATTTATGCTTTGAGTTTAATTCCATCATTAACAACAAACAAGGAGACCAATCATGTATGAAACACTTTTCATTCTAATGTGTTTATTACCGCTTTTTACTTATTTTCTACTTAACCGGTCAGTTAAAATTAAAGGGAGGATGTTATGGAAAGAAGATTTTTAAAATTGTGTAAAGAGAAATTGAAAAATTTAAGAAATAAGTATTCTAAAAGAGTTAATAGAAGGATTAACTATAAGCACTCAGCTAAAGATTTAGAACGAGCACATGCTCAACAATACATTCAGAGTTCTTCATTTTTTAGAAAAGAAGCAGATAAGATTATTAATGAAATAGATCATGCTTTGAAGAAGATTAATCAAGGAGGGTATGGACTATGTGAGAGAACTGGTAGGCTCATAGAAAATAAAAGGTTAATTGCAGTTCCTTACACAAGGTATTGTAATAAAGTAGATCAAGAGGATTAATCAAAAAAACGAGAAAAATTAGAAGTTAACAACCAGCTTCTTTATTAAAGTTGGTTGTTAATCAAACAGTTAATATAAATCATCAGACTTGTTGTTTACTACCTGACTTTAACTTCTCAATTTTTTTAAGAATTTTATCAGCCTCAAATGCTAGTTCACTATAAAGCTCGATATCACCTCTTCTCTGGGCATTAACTGATTTACTTAAAAATTCAGAATACTCAGCTTCAAGTTTTTTAATAGGGTCTTTTTTGAATAAATTAAACATACTTCCTTTTTCATGTATAATATCTATCTTAAAGGTATTCTTTGAATTTTTAAGTGCACTGTACATAGACAAAGCTTCACTCATTATAAAAACAAATTAATGGAGCTAAGAATATATAGAAATTAGCTATGAATAAGAAAAATGTGGGGAAGAATCAATATAAACCTAACTTTGATTTTCAACCATACAATTACCACTAAAAGCATAAGTATAGCTAATCCAAGGGATGAAACTAATTGAACCCAGTAAAGAGTAGAACCGATTAATAGTCCTAATCCACCAAATATTTTAGAAAACCGACCAACTTACTAAAGTAACTCCATATTCTTTGTATGGGTTATTAGATATGAAAACATCATCACGGAATCCAAAGAGTTTAGATATCCAAATTGGCCAAGAGATTTCGTCGGAATTTTCAAGATCTCTTTTGCAATTATGCTCCTTCATAGTCAAAGCAATTATGTATTTATTGGGTATGCAGGAATCATGACTCTAATGCTTAAGGCCCTCTTAACACATATAAAAATTATAAATATTTCATATGAAATTTTACCTTCTTTTAGTCTTTTATGTTTAAGTTTTTATAAATATAAATTTCACTAAAACAATACACCTTAATATTAGATGAGCTTCCTATCTTTTTTAGACTTAATTTGAGTCAATATAGCGGCTTGAGCATCTTTTATTAATCGATACAAATCGTCGCCTTCTTTTTCTGTCCGAATATCTTGTCTATTGGGCAATCTTAATTCCATTAAGACTCCTTGAGTCGCTACCCCAGCACTCTTAACTGAATTAATGACTTTTAAATTTACATTTAAAACCGTTGCAGAAGGAGCAAATTCTAAAATTTTCTTTGATTTTTCCCAAACGTCTTTCTCAATAGCTTCGGTCCGCTCTAAATCTCCCCATTGAATTTGAACTTTATCCATTTTTAATTCCCTTGTTTTTAATTAATCTTTCAAATCTGAAATCATTTATTCGCATTTTTAATAAGTTCAACTATATCTTTTATTTTCACTTTTGACTCTAAAGGGTGTTTAAGTGATTTCTTTCCTATAATTTTATAAATATTATTTCTGCCTAATTTTTCTCTTTTAATATACTTATCTTTTTCTAATTCATGAATAATTGTCAAAGCAGATCTTTCAGTAATTCCTACCTTAAGTGATATTTCTCTCACAGTTAAATTTTCTTCTAATGCCAATAGGAAATATATATGTGCGTAGTTTGTAAAAAATGTCCATTCTTTCATTTATTATGAATAACATTGTTCTCAAGAAAAAACAAGAACTTTTTTTCATGAATTAACATGCATGTAAATTGCTGATTACCAGAAACAAAGGTCTACTATTCGTGAAAAAAATGACTCAAAGAAATCACTTAGTAATACTTCCACCGATGCTCTAAGGCCTTCGGAACTTGAAAGAAAAAAGGAACTCAAAAATCGATTAATACAAAAATTGTTAATTTTTCTTTGTAATATTAAATATTTATAAACGCTTCATCAGAATTCATATCCCAAGAGTCGGCAGTTAAAGCAGACCAAGGCACTGATCCTTAGTCTGCTCTACTTGAGATAATGCCAACTCATCAGATTAGTCGATATTATGTCGAAAAAACAGTTTTCTATCACCATAGCGACTTGGTATAAGTTTAGACTCAAGTTTAATTCGACCTATTAACTCCCTTTTTGATTTTTTTGATTTCTGAGCATAAACTTTATAAAGGATAAATCCTTTCTTAAGTAATTTAGAACTTTTGAGAGTTACTCTCAAATTGTTTCCTCTTCCTTCAAAGTTATCCATTTTTTTACTCGGTTGAAAAGTCAAAGCAAAGGGAGCTTTAGATTTTTTAACTTGATCTCCAAAACGGTTTAATTTTGCAAGATCTTTAACAGACTGAAAAGTTGGATCTGGGACTTCTGAGTGAAGTAAGATTAATGCTTTTTTAAATACCTTGGATAATGTTCTTAATAATCGGCTCTTTGGATCTTTAATTTTTGTTTTAAAAGAATGAGAAAAAAAGTTGAAATCATCTCCTTGTCCATCTAAAGAATCCATCGCAAAGGCATGTTGACTAATGTTATTATCAATTAAGAACTTTATAGCAATTCCTGGAGTATAGTTATCACTCAATGAAGCAAGAGATAATCGAATAATTCCATGAGCCCCAGAGGCAAATAACCCTGTATACTCATTAGGGTTTCTAGTCGGTTCAAAGCTAATTTTAGCAACTGATCCATAAGTATGTAGTAATTTTGTTCTCTCCTTTGGGAACTCATCTGATGTCAAAAGAAAAGATTTCATAAGTGACTTCGCAGAAAGTAAACTTGCCATAGAAAGTGTTGAAGGATTTTTTTGCTTCATTATCTGAGGCTGAGAGTATTCAGACTTTTGAACTTTTTTATATAAAAGAGATTGTTTTTCAACTGCCCTTAAAGCTACAAAATTAGCATCTAACTCCTGATTATCTTTTGAGTAAAGCATAACTGAAGAGAAGATCGAGATAATTGAAAAGATCCATATATGTTTCATATTTTTTCCTTTTAAGTTTGATTACTAGAATAAAATGTTACAAATTTCACACTAGTAATCGAACTTGAAGTTAATCAATCTATTTACAGTGTAAAAGACCTTCAACAATAGTCAGACTTTTATTTTTGTGAAAACTAAACTTATGATTAGCTTTAATTTTAAAACTCACAAATTTCTTGTCAGCACTTTTCTTAAGAGAAATTTTAAGTGATTTGATCAATGGGAAATCATAAAGACCATAAGATCCCGTCATTGACTTATACAATTCAAGCATTCCAAATCTAAGTGGCTTTTTATATACAATATGATCAGGTAAAGTAGTATAACGACCTTCTACGGAATCTGGACCTCTTTCAAAATTCTTTTCTTTAGAACTTTCAAGTCCAACAGAATACATAGAGTTAGGTAATTTGTAGCGCGAATTCCCTTTTGTTCTTGTAAAGGTTGTACCTCCCATTATTTTTAATATTTTTTCTGTTCTTAATCTATTAAGATATCTAGCTGCTCTTTCATACGAATCATGATTTCCTAAGCCAAGTTGCTCTAGGTTTACAAACTTTGGCTTTACAATTTTGCATTTTGCAATTTCTTTTGATGGGTACACTAGGCAGCCTTTGTCTCCACAATTATCTCCCCCTCCTGCTAATGCGTAGTTTATTGTAGTGATAGTGAGTAAGCTAATTATAAATTTCATTTATTCTCCTTTTGAATATTATTCGTTCTTCTTGAGGTACAATACTTACCCCAATTAAGATTGTCCACAATTAAATCGTGGGCGATATAAAAAAGTATAATACATAGAAATCATTGAAATAATTAGTACATAAAAGCTCTTCTTGCTTTTATTAGACCTAAGAAAAATCAAGAGATTTTTAGCTTTTTAGACTTATAGCGATATTTTTTCTCACAGAATGGATTTTTGATACTAATTTTTGAACTTCATCTGGTTGCATTGATAAATCACACAACATTGTACTTGCTAGCGGACCAAGTTTCTTTTTAAACTTTTTTCCTTCTTTGGATAGACTAACAATAACAATCCGCTCATCATCTTTAGAACGAATACGATTTATAAATCCTTTCTTCTCTAATCTTTTTAGAAGTGGAGTCAATGTTCCAGTCTCTAAATAAAGCTTTGCTCCTATCTCATTAATGGTTTGTTTATCATCACTCCAAAGAACAACCAACACCATTAATTGAGGATAAGTTAGATCATATTCACCTAGATATTTACGATAGAGCTGCGTCATAGATCGTGAGGTCGAATAGAGAGCAAAGCACAAAAATTGATTAATATCCATACATACACTATTATATTGTGCACTAGATAATTACAACTGAAATATGTCCCCTTGGTAAAAACTATACGTTTTCTGGAATCTATGGTGCCTTGGAGTATTACATATTTCGAATATTTCTGTATGGACTAAAAACTCGCTTGCCTCAAATTTAGATATTAAAACTTTGGCTTAAAATCTAAATTTATAAAAAAATAGAGTTGAGCTCAACTGCCACCAAAACCCTAATAGTTTAGTAGAAAGACAATGAACTAAAAAATGACTTACCTATCTAGATTTATAAAATTTTCTTTAGGAATTCAGATACATACAAATATTATAAATCTTTTTCATATCCCGGAAGTCGCAGTTCAAATCTGCCTCCAGCTATCAAGAATTTCAAAAACTTTCCACCATTAAAAATGAAAAAAAAATTGAAATTCTAAGTAACTAATAGAGTTCTAGGAATTAAAATCAAAGAGTTGTAATAATAACTTCGAAATTAGCATAGAAATAACCCGGAATCTCTTCGGGATTTGTACACTTGTTCAAAAAAGAAAATCTATAGAACTCTCAGGCCATAATTTAAGCCTGAGAGTTCTAATATACAAGAATTATAAGCCAGACACTGGAGGGCACCCTAACTCAATACAAGTAAATGTTTGTTGAGGAATACAGCGACTCCCATCATTGGCCTTCTTAAGAGGCAAGTTTCTAATATTATAAAGAGACCCAAATGAAGCATAGGTTAATCGACCATAATGATACATTTTATCTCCATTAGCACTACGAGTAACTAGCTCCATCACTCTATCTTCTGATCCTAAAGAGCCATTTCCTTTAACAGAGCATGCCTCTCCGATTCGTATCGACAAAACTGGATTTATTGAATAAATTTTTGCCATTAAATTTCTTCTATCACCGTTACTCTTGAGTTTATGAACATAAATTAAATTTTTATTAACAAGTTCAAATTCCTCGCCTCTTCTATCAATCTCCCTAAACTTTGAAGTAGGTTTTTTGAAACCCATCCCATAGAAATCAACTCTATAATGTTTCTTATAATCATTATAACCAATCTTCAATTTTTTCACTTTAGGGTGGGCTGCAAAACCAAGAACGTTGCCGAAGTAACCTGTAACTGTTCCTTTTGTTCCATCTTTTGAAATATAAGCTCTAAGTGAAAAATCTTTATAAATACTCTCAGCGCTCATTTCTTTTTTTAATTCAAAATAAGTTTCAATCATCGATCCTGGAGTTTCTTCTTTAAAAGCTTCTCTAGATAAAAGATCAAACTTTGCAACAGGACCTCCCTTAGGTGTTTGAGCATAAAGGTTTACAGTAGAAAATAGTAAAAGTAGTAAGAATGAATTGATCATAGAAATATCTCCTTGTTAATAATCTGATTTTTTCACAGAGTTCAATTTTAAAAAATTTAGGACAAAAAACATCGAGTGACAATTAAATCACCTTTAACTTAATAAAACTTTATATTCCAAAACTTAGTAATATTAATCACTTGTATAAGAATCTCTTTCTTGGTTTTTTAGTCAACAACTGTTGCCTTAAGAGTTAATTAAAGTTTTCCCGTTAGGGCCTTTAAGAAAGTTACAATTTCATTGATATCTTTCTTTTCTAATTCCTCTCCTAGCTGATGTTTAGCCATCAGCTTTACTGCTTCATCCAGAGTTTTAACATGACCATCATGAAAGTACGGAGCAGTTTTTTCTATATTTCTTAGATTAGGCACTTTAAAAACATATTTATCATCTTCATCTTTAGTAACATTATATCTGCCAAGGTCTTTTGTTGGATATGATTCAACTAATCCAAGTTTATGATAGTCCTGACCACCTAATGCCGCACCGTAATGACAACTAGTACAACCAACTTCTATAAACTTCTTTAAGCCTCTTCTTTCTAAGGCTGATAAGGCCAAGATATCTCCTTTTAAATATTCATCAAACTTTCCAGGAGTTATTAAGGTTTTTTCAAACTCAGCAATTGCATCTCCGATATTTTCAAAGGTAAGTGAATTCTCAGTATTATAACTCTTTTTAAAAGCATCACTATAACTCTTAGTACTGATGATTTTTATAGTTTCTTCTTTTGACGCAAGTCCATGTTCAATTGGATTTAGTAGCGGCCCTAAAGCTTGCTCCTTAAGATCTTTTGCTCTCCCATCCCAAAACTGAGCAACGTTTAAATGAGCATTAAATGATGAGGGTGAGTTTCGGTCTCCTCTCCTACCATCATGACCAGGAGAAGTTACTTCATTATCTACACCAAAATTATCTAAATTATGACAAGAATTACAAGAAATAGTTCCACTTTTTGATAAACTAGGGTCTAAATACAACTTTTTTCCAAGAGCGACCTTGTGAGAATTCTTTGAAGTATATTTTTCTAAAACCCCAAAAGTATCTTGAGCCTCTTGTAGAAGTTCCCTATCCAATTTTGATATTGGCTTTTGAGGAGACTTTTTTTGTACATTTTTAGTACAAGAAAAAACACAAATAAAGATCACTAAAACTTTAATAAATAAGTACATTTTTCATCTCCAATTATCACCAAGGTTTATCTAAGTATTCTATAGTGAATATAAATCTATTTGTAATAAATGAGATAGACACAATTACCACAACTCCTGTTGTCTAAGAAGTCAACAAATGGATAATTCAAAGTTAGAATTAAATCTACAGGGTATAGGCTTGTAACTTGAAGTTAAAACCTATTACAAAATCATAAACTCAAGAAAAGTAAAAAATCATCCAATAAAAAAAGGGGCTCTTTCTCGGAGCCCCTTTGTTAATCAAAAAACGTTTCTGTAAATGTATTTATTACTATTTTTTAAAAACTCGAAGCTTATTAATCTCCTCTCCTGTTACTTCATCTATGACTATACATTTTAATTCACCTGCAACTCGAGATTTACTTGTACTAATATAGTTTTGAGTAATGTAATTAGCTGTACTTTTGCAAACCTCAATAGTGTTTAGTTTTTCAAGAACGTCTAACCTTGTAGACTGGCTGTTGTATAAACCACCAAGTTGAAATAATGTACCAATTAAAAGTGTTTTCATGTTTTTCTCCTATGAAAAATGTTTGTTAACCCAGTGTTTGTATAAAAAAAGCACTGAATATTATGTTTGTCTCAAAGGGATTAAAGAATATATTTTTTAAATTAGATAGATGCCTCACCATCAACTACTGTTGCTACTTAAGTCAACAGCGAGAAAGTGAAAGTTTATGAAGAAATTTTTAATTGTACGTTTAAATAGACTAATTCAACTCAAAATTATAGGTATAGTTATTCAACAAAGAGTAGTATTAAAATGAGAACCGATTTCAAAGACATATTAATAGATAATAAACACTATCTTTATCCAATACCTGTAAAAAGTGGAGAGAAATATCTCATTGTAATCGATGCTGAGTTTTTACAAACTTTTCAAGAAGGGATTAAAGATGACCTGATAATATCTCCGGATTTGAAACCTGAATATTTGATTTTCACTAAGGTTCATAGTGATGGCAAGACTCCAATATATAAAATTGATTTTGATAAAATATATATAAGAAGCTGATTAGTCTTGAATCACATTTTAAATTTAATTTTGAAATTTATTAATGGATAGATCTATTTACTGCTTTTATATTCTTGATCGATAAAACGACTTTTTTCTTCTTCAGAATTTGTTGAATCTTGGAAATATCCACCTAGGCCAAATTTAGTTTGTCCTTTTTCTAAAGCTCTTAAGACCTTTATAGAAACTCTTCTATTTTGTTCGAGATTTTCTTGTATATAAGCACCTTCACTATCTTTTTCAGCAATTATAGGTTGAGTAGAACCATGGCCAATAGCTACTAAATTCGCTGGATTAAACCCAAAATATTGAAATCTTTCAATAATAGCTGCAGCTCTAGCTGAACTTAACATCCAATCTGATTGGAAAAACTTTTTTCTTCCTTGCTTGTCACTATCAGTATGTCCTTCAACCAAGATACGAAATGCTGGGTCTTGGCCTTTAATTATATCAATCATAGCATCTAAGACCATTTGGTTTTCTTCACTTATTTTGTATTGATTTTTTCCAAATAAAACTGTTCCAGTAAAAGTGATGAGGAGACCACCATCTTTAATACTCATCTTTAGTTTTTTTTGCATTTCGGGATGCACTGAGAGCTCTTCTTTTATTGTATCAAACTTTTCTTCGACACTAGTTTTGAACTCATCTTTACGAAATGCTTTTGAGAGTTTTTCAGCTTTATCATTAAAGCCAATAGGGTCAAAGTTTGCAAAAGCGAGCATTAGGATGAAAAAGTTGGCAATCAACGTCATCATATCAGCATAACTGATTAACCAGTCTTGGGTACCACCGTCGCTTTCCATTTCTTGCATAAGTGCTTGAAGTCTTTGATCATCCATAATTGTTTTATATCACTTTCTTCCAATCCAAACGATCTTTCGGAGGCAAAAATGAATTTAACTCTTCTGCTACAATCACGGGATTAGTATTTTTAATAATTAGAGAAAGACCTTTTACTACTATTTTGTTTTTTAAATATCGCTCTTTAGAATCTTCTACTAAATTTTCAGCAATTGGAATAAATAGTAAATTCGCTAATACCGCACCATAAAGAGTAGTAATAAGACAAATCCCCATAGCAGGACCAATCGTCTGCATAGCATTTTCACCATTAAGGTTGGCCAGTAAAACAATCATACCAATTGTTGTTCCAATCATACCAAAGGCAGGTGGAAATTTACTTACTGTCTTAATTTTATTAGCTTCTTGCATATTATTAAGTAATAAATTTTCGTTTCTATCCTTCATAACTGCAACTACGTTTTCATTATCAAGGATTCCTTCGTTGAGAATATCTAGAGATTCTTTGAGAAAAACATCATTAGCTAAAGAAAGTTGAGACTCAATTGGTTGTCCCTTTTTACTCGCATCGGCAATTCTAATGATCTGTTCTACAACTCGTGTATAGTTTGTTTTCTTTCCTAAAAGCACTCTATCTATAAAAATCTTGAAGAAAGCAAAAAGTCTATTGAGTTGAAATGAAATCGAAGTTGAAGCAAAGGTTCCTCCAATAACAATGAACAAACTAGGTATATTGAAAAATAATCCTAGATCATCACTTGCAAGTCTAAGTCCAACTAAAAGAACGATACTTGCGATAACAAAACCAATAATGGAGAAAATATTCATCCTTGCCTCTTATTAAATATGATACTCAAGCTCTAGCTGAAGTAGTTTTTACTTTGATGTTTTTTTCAAGAGCTATTTTATTCCCTGGATTCAGGATAAGAGGAAACATCATAATAACAGATGCTTGATTCTTTCCAATGAAAATTCGTGGTTGGAACTTTACGCCAAGATTAAAATCTTTCTTAATCTCTCTTAATGTATCATGAGAGTTCTCTTTAAATTTTCTGACCACCTCAGGTGAATCAAATATAAACTCAATATATAAATCATTGATTTTTTTGGAGCAATTAATTTGCATTGTTTTTAGTTTCTTTTGATCTGAAATCTTTAAAAAATTGCAGACAATAGTATTCAAGGAATTTGCAACTTTCTTAGAACCAACAGGAATATCTTGGTTTCCAATTTCAGTCTTATATTGAACTAAAACACCTTTTAGTTGAAAAAGAAATGAGTTTTGGAAGAAATACTCTTCTAGCATTCCATCAATTGTATTAAGTTGTGCTACTGGTAACTCTGGAAGATTACTTCTCTTAGGAACATTTTGAGCTATAGAACTTTCGAAATCTATAAGATGGATAATATTATATTTTCGAGAATTAAATTCAACCTTTTTTCTTGTAACCATATAAATTTCATTCTTAACTTTCGCCTGGAATTTATCACCTTCAATTCCATCACTTTGTTTAAGAAATAAACTTACTTGTTCAAAAAATTCGTCCTCTGTCTTAGAAACAAAAATATTTTCAAAAGCTATATTTTTATATGTAATCTTCTGACTTGTTAAATCAAAAACAAGAGTAGGGAGTTTTACATGCCCACCTTCCATATAAGAACCTAGATATTGCTCTAAATTAAATGACTTTCCAAAAATCTTGCTTCTAAATGAATACAAAATAGCTCCAACTAAACAAGTCATAACAAATATACTAAATATCACTAGAGGGTCGATAGTTTTATAAATTGCATTTTCATTAGAAAAATTTTTAAATTGTGCTGGATCAGTTTTAAATTTTTTGTAATTCGTATTTAAATCTAATTTTAGAGTATTTTTTTTCTTCTCTGAAAGATTACTAGCATCAATTGATTTCCCTAAACTAATAAAATTATGTAATACCTCTTTATAAGTTGGCTCTTTTTTATCTATAACTTTATTAATATCACTATTAATAGATATAATTAAATTATTGGCTTTAACAGATTCTAATACTGAGTATTGTGTTGCATCCAATACTGAAGCATATAGTTGAAAACTACATGTTAACCCTATCAATAATGCTATTATATTTCTCATGACACTGCCTTCAGTTTTACAACCTTTTTAGGGTCTGCTGATCCATTCACAAGCTTTTCACTATAACTATTTAAAACTTTATCAATCTCAGCACGATAGATGTCATCGCCGCTTATAAATCCTCTTAAATGTGTCATGAAACTTTTCCAAATTTCATCTTTTTGATCAACCATTTTCTTCTTTAAAGCTGCGTTTTCTTTTAAGTTCTTAAATTCTAAATCCATAAGATCTCTGGCTGTACTTCCCTGTTTTGCAAAAATCTCAAGTAAATGCTCTCTCAGTTTTTTATCTACTGACATTAGAAGTTCAACTTTTGATTGAAGTGAATATTTATTGATCACAACTCTCATGAAATTTTTTGGAAGACGTTTAATTTGTGAACTAGGGAAATATGCTTTCAAGGCCTTCTTAAGAAGCTCCGGATCATCGGCCTTAGCAAGTGTTGCAAAAATAATCTCTTCTTTTTGTGCATCTACTTTATCCAACATATCAATAAGCTTATGTCCAAAAGGAAGTTTCTTTAATCCAACTTCGTAGCCAGATAACATCATTTTAAAATCATCTGCTTTTTTAATAAAATCAACAGGTGAATAATGTAAGCCTTTTTCTAACACTGCTATACTCTCTTCTGGAGTCAATTTTGCTAAAATATTACTAGAATATTGAGTGTTCATTAGATTAAGCAAGATTGCCCCATACTCTGGGTTGCTTTGAACAAAATGCACACCTTGTTCAGGAGATAGATTCATTATAAGTGATACTAGTTCTGGATCTTTGATCGCAGATGGAACAATCATCTCACTCACTACTTTTTCTGAAATATAAGTATCAGCTCTCTTTAAATCTTCAGGTGTTAAGAAACTCTGAATTTTATCTTTCCAGTTTGATCTATCTTGTTCACTCATAAGAGAGAAAATCTCTCTTAGAACATCATTATCTAATTGTTGCGCAAGCGCCGTAAGTGCCAATTGTGACTCTTTGCTACTTTCTCCTAGAACATTTTTTAGAAAAACTAAAGCTTCTTGCTTATTATAGCTCCAAAATTTTTCAAATCTTTGTGCTCCATTGATAGAGAGATCACCAGGTTCGCCTTGGCCTAAGTCTCCTCCAATACCAGCTGATGCTGCAGTCTCTTCTTTGTCCTCTTTACCCATACCAGAGTCATTCATATTTAATGCCATACTCTCTTGGAGATTTCTTTGCTCCATTTTTCGAAAGTAAAATGAGATAAGAACAAAACCTATCACCCCTAGAAGTAGTGATCCCAATATCGCAGCAATAACATTAGCAAACTTTGAAACCCACTCAAGGTAATCATCAAATGTCTTCTTTTTTACAATAGGTTCAGTTTCAACTTTCTTCTTAGGTTTAGGAGTATAAGAAAGTGCACTTACTTTTACCTTTATTGCTGGTTCTATTCCAGCAACAGAAATCTTAAGATCTCTAAGTACTCTTTTTGTAATGCTTTGAATTTCTTCTGGAAGATTCTTATCAAGAATAACATCAATTTTAATATCTGTAATATAATCAAAAAGATCAAAAGCCTTATTATATCGATATAAATACTCAAAGTACTTTTTATTAACAGTCGTATCCTTAATAATATTTTCTCTTAAGACCTCTTGAGGATGTCTAAGAATTGTTTCAAATTTTTTCTCATTTTGATTTGTACTTGAAGATGCTTTTCCGTTTTGGTTTCTTGGAGAAGTCTCTCCTTTCATATATTTTTCAACTATAGGAACTTCTAACCCGATTTTAGAAAAAGCAATATAATCACCATTAGATTCATCAAATTGTATATCAGAAACTTTTATACCATCGTCTCGGAAACCAGCATTACCCTCTTTAGAGTTTGCCTCATTTTCATTAGTAGAGTTTCCATTAATATCTTTATTATTTTCGTTCTCGTATTTT
The DNA here is from genome assembly GCA_938017795.1 of uncultured Bacteriovoracaceae bacterium. Lineage (GTDB taxonomy): Bacteria > Bdellovibrionota > Bacteriovoracia > Bacteriovoracales > Bacteriovoracaceae > JAHDHG01. The sequence continues at coordinate 38,463 of CALIJZ010000010.1, read as the reverse complement.
CGATCAAAGTCGATTGAACCCATATAATCATCAATGTTTTCATTTGCATCAAACCGAAGAGGAACTTCTTCATCAATAATTGCATCTACTTTAATAATATAATTTTTCTTATCTAGGATTGCTCCTAATTGCTGATCTACTTTCTTATAAAGCTTTTCCTCTAATTGAATTTTTTGCCATTCAACAGATTCTTTTATTATTACTTTCTGTTGAGTAAGACCTAAAGAGTTAGTAAATAATAGAAAAATCAGAAAAAAATAGTTTAATGTTTTATGTTTATTTTTCATCTATAACTTCTCTGAGCCTACACCAAGTTTTTTCTCTAAATATACTTTCATTTTGTAAGCATCTTTGTTTTCAGGATTAACAGAAAAAGCTCTTCTAAAGTGAGAAAGAGATTTTTCAATATCTTTACTCATGTAATAAGCAATTCCCTTTAATTCTGGTATAATAGAAAAACCATTATATTTTTTCTCCAGGCTATCAAGTTTCCCTTGAGCGTCTGAGTAGTTTTTACTTCTCATTAGTCTTTGAACATCAAATAGATCTGCAATTAACAAATCATATTCCTTGATGCTGGAAACTTTTTCATGAATAGTTAGGTTTGCCGATAAATTCATATCAACGTTAGAGTTTTTGGCCATTAATACTCGATAATCTTCATAGCCTTTTTTCTTGAGTGTTATAACAAAACTATCGCTTTTAACGTAGCGACTGGTTAAATTTGAGAGATCTCCTTCAAAAGGAGTTTTTCCCACTTTAACTTCTTTCCCATTAGCTCGTACCACATAGACAGTGCTATCTTCAGGATTGCTTTTAATAACTAACTTTCCAGCCAAAGCTTGACCAGATAACAAGAAAGACAACATTAATGACAGAATAAATTTTTTCATCTTCCAATAGTTTACAATGAGTTGAGAAAATAAAGAGATAGTAGAAAAATTTACTTAGTTGAGCCTCTTTGATCTTCTACACAATATAGTTAGATGAATAGAACAAGAGATAAGGATCCATTTATTAATGAACTTGAAGTGATTGAGCCTGTTGCTCTACCATAGCCAGCTTCAACATCAACACCCATTTTCTGAGTAAACATATAAGATGCTCCACCCAATGCTCTTAATAGAAAAGAAGTATCATCTTTTTTGGCATTAGTAGTGGTATAAACCATATATGCAATTCCAGTTTCAAGGCCAAGATAATATCTAAGCCTAGGAGAAATAGTTAAATTCCCATCAGGAAAATCATAATTTTTGATTGTATTTAAGTTTTTAAAATAATGCTTGATAGAAACACTTCCTTGATAATAGTTTTCATCACCACTATTTATTAGAGGAAATACTCCATTTACAAAAAGAGTTTGATTAGTGAAGTTGATTAGCCCATATGAAGCATTAAGTGAGATGACAGAAAGACTTCCACTTTCAGCAGGTCGCTTTAAATCATTATCATCAAATTCAATCGAAGTTTCTTTTTCATCGAAACTTACTTGGTTATATCCAAAACCTACTTGTAACTCATGTAGCTCATCTGAGGCAAAGCCAGAAAAAGCTAAGAAGATAATAGAAAATAAAATTTTTTTCATAATAAATAACTCAAGACTAATGATAACTGATTTTCATCAGCAGACAAAGGGTTCACGTAACTCTTTCCATCTAGAGCTAACTTTTGATAAGAAAAGCCAGCTCGGAATGTTTTAAAAACAATAACAGAAAGACTTGCTTCAATAAAATTACCAGACATGGGATCTAATTCTCCAGGACCATAAGATAAACTTGAGCTCAATGATTTGGCATACAGAAGTGACAAATTTAAATTTCTTAAACTCTTAAAATAGATGTCTCCTCTCAATTTAGCCCAAATCATTTTATTTTTTGCTGTTTGAAACCCTCTTCCAAAAACAGGTATATTTATGAAACTATAAGTTTCATAATCAACCCCAGCCGTAATGACACTATTAAAAGAAGAAAATAGATACGAATAATTTAGGCCTGCCTTGTAATATGGCGGAATATCATATTCATCTGTATTTCTCACCAAAGTTCCTATAGAGAAATTGGCATTGAATGAAGAATTCTTAAATTTTATTATATTGCCCCAAACACCAAATCTCACACCCGTAAAAGTGTTGTGAACAAGTTCAAAATCAGTTGTATCTATTTGAGATCGATAAAGGTTAAGGCTTAATAAAAAATCTTTCTTAACTCTTTCTGCAACAAAATCGTCTGCTTCATTATCTTCTTTGTCAGAAAATTTATCTCTTATTTTTGATTTATTTTTTGCCAAATATTGATCTATATTCTCTTTTAAGCTTTTTTCTTTTCTTTTAATTTTTTTCTTTGGCTTTGGTACTTTTACGGCGACTCGTTTTTCATTAAGCTCTTTAGCCACTCTTGGAGCCTTACGAATAGGCTTTTTTTTTTCTGCTTCTCTTCTTTTCTTAGCTCTTGATACTTTTCTTTTCTTCCGAGTTTTCTCGTTTAGATTTTCGGTGTAACTCTCCATTTCTTTGAAGACAATATCTTCAAAAAGCTTTTCAACGGCAATATAAACCGCTCTGCTTAGATTAAGCTTAGGAATCATCTTTCTATTTACTTTTTTTAGGATTTCATTATTTGATTCATCTTTAAGTAGTGCAGTAAGAAAATATTCTTTCTTTTTACCAATTTGAATCTCAACAGAGTGATAGGTTGCTTGGTTCTGGTTTGCTAGCGGAGGTAGGATTCCTAATAAAACTTGATACTGTCTCTTTTTTAAAATGACTTGGAATGCTGATTTTAAATGAGAGATTTTTTGCTGCTTTGTAAGAACCTCTGATTGAATTGGTTTAAGGTAGAGTTTGATTTTCTCACCGGGTTTAAACAAGACCTCTTGGCTAAAAAGTGAAGGTATGAAAAATAGGAAGATCAATACCAAAATTTTTTCGTAAGATTGAGCACGTCTATTCAGAATAATTTTTAAAATTGTCACCTTAATTAGTATATAACGTTTAGATTTTAATAATCAAGTGTCTAGGCTTTAATTTATTAAGGTAACTCAACCACACATCGAGAATACGCTTTATCAAAAACTGCTTCATCAACATATAGATAGCCATTTAGGTAAAGATCAATTGCTTCATCTCCTCCTCTAATTAGAGATAGCATGTTACAACTAGGTAAGTTCGTACAATTTTTCATATAAACTAGATAATCAGGTGCTGAGAAAGCATCGATTTTAACTGATGGATTATATTGATCAAGTAAGTCTCTTTGCTCTAATACTTCTTCTATGTCACTAACCTGGGTAGTCCAGTGGGGTATATTAATTGCATTAGAATAATCACTGACTCCACTGTCGCTTTCAATATAGCTCCACTCATTGGCCCCCATTAAACTCATAGGGAAATTTAAAGTTGAATTATTTTTCAAGAGCTCTACATCTTGTGATTGACAATTACTTAACGCAGCGGTCTTACTCATCAAATCGTCAGATTTCTTGTGAGAAAGTAAAATATTCTCTTCATAGATATAAGTCATGTCAGCAGGAGGAACGACTATCTGTAAGATTCCTAAAGGTGACTCAGAAATGTACAACTTATCAGTTCCACCGACTGCTTTAGATCTAAGTCCAACTACTCTAAAATAAACAAATTCTCCTTCAGCAAAGTCTCCTGGGTTAAAGCTTACACTCTCTGTAGGCACATCAACATAAGCAGCTTGTGTTCGGTAAATATTGTTAAAATCTCCATCATTACTGCTATAATAAACTCGATAAGATGTGAGTGTTCCCCAATTTGCATTTTTCTCACTCAGCTTTGGCCAAGAAAAAGATATTGCTCCAGATGAGTTTGCTTCTACGTTATAATAATCACTTTCATCTTCAGATTCAGCAATATTCATTTGGTTTGGTTCAACAAATCCAGTTGCATGCACAAAGAAGTTATCATGAGATAACCAATCATTATTGTAATACAAAATTTCAGCAACAGTATCTCTTTCCTCAATTGCAAAGTTAGTAAGACTTTGGCCATGATCTGTATACTTAACAGTTAAATAGCACTCAGCCACAGTTTCAAAATTCATCCCTTTTTCTTCTGGCTCAAGAGAATCATCAAACTCATCATCACCATAAAAACAAGCTCGATTTGCAAAGACTTTAATTAATCCACTACCGCTCTGGGCGACTTGATGCTCGTCTCCATTTGCAGGAATTAAAGCAGTCTCATAACCAGCCCCCTTGAGTACACGGTAAGCTTTGAGTAAAGTTGCTTTTTTAGAGGCATTATTAACAACTTTCATACGACTTAAACAAGTACTACAACCTCTTGTCGCAATTTCAGGAAAAACATTTAATTTTAAATGTGATGGATCACTTTGACCCCCAAAGTAAGTTGGATAAGACCTTTGTATAGCACCACCTGCTGAATTATCTTGGACAGATACAGTATTTACATTTTCAACAATTAAATTAGCCGGAGGAAAAGGTTCAAAGTGAACAATTAACTTTCTTAAAGTATATTGACGGTCTTGTATTTGATAACTAATGGCTAATTCATGAAAGGCCTCTAGTGACCCTTCGACAGGCTGATACTTTAAATCTATAAAACAAGATTCCCCTGCAGCCAAATTAAAATTCTCAATCCCTACACCATTACTATCTTTTTCCAAACACCCATTATCACCTGCTAAAGGACGACTCAAGTATATTGGCTGAGATGGATTTGTAATAGCAATAAGAATTTTATCAGCAAGTGTGGCCTTAGTTCCCATATCTCTTCCAAGAAATACCCTCAAGGTTTTCATCTCATGAAGACTATCATTAACTATTTCAATTCTCTTCTTTCCATAAACTGGAGAGCCTGCTATGGCTCGCATTTTGATTACTTCAGTATCAAAATCAATACCTGAAGTATACCTATAATAAGGATTATATTTAAGCAGATCATCATTAAAGTTTTCTTTATATGCAACAGGAACTTCAAGTGCCTCTGAGACATTTACTTGCCCATTATTATCGGTGGACTCAACCACATCGTAAGAACGAGTTTTGATACTAATTCGCGGGGAATCATCTATCACGTCTGCTATTACTAATATTCTTTTTGTTTTCTCTTCAACTCCATTAAAATAAACAACTTCTACAATATCCGAATAGACTCCTGCAGTATCAGTAGAAAGTCTTAGTTGAATGATTTGGTTTTGATTTGGTTTCTTTTTTCTCGGATTACTAGTAGGTAAGTGCTCCGGGGTTATAAAGGTGAAAGCAGAGGCCGAAGGAGTTCCTTTCTTTAAAAATTTAAGACTTTTAATTTCTAGATTTACCTGCCCACGATTATACAATCTAAAATGGAAGTATTGCTCAACGGGAGCCCCATCTAACTTTTGAGAAGGAAAAGTTCCAAAATGAACTGCATAGTCTATATTTTCAGGTTCACTTTCTAACGAAATTTGAGTCTCAATAAATGGTTTTGCAACATCAAAAGAGTTTGTCCGAGCAAGAAAATAAATAGGATTAAACTGAGTAGTACTAAAATTATTAGCTCTAGCATAATAATATCTGATGAAGCTAGCTCCCTTACGACTTGGCTGACTTGGTACCGCATTATATAACACTGGTGGAAGGTTTACAGCTTTTGGAACCTCATCATAAGCATAAGTTAATCTATTTTGATAATAAAACAGCCCCCCTGACTTAGGAGCCGCAAGATAGTCAGGGATACTAAGTGCTGGGAGTGTCAAAGAAGGACGATAAATAAGTGCAGCGTGATATGGAAAAACCGTTTCTGGTATTAACTTTGCTAATTCAAGGGTTTTTATACCTACGGTTATAGGGCTAGATCTGTTCTCAACAGGCCTTAACACTCCAAGATCAGGTTCAGCTTCCACGGCATCTTCATCACCATTATAATATTGGAAATCAAAATCCATTTTAATTTCTCTTCCCTTCTGCTCCCAAGCTTCCATTGTATTATTATTAGAAGAATCAAAGTCTCGAAAATACTCTCTATAAAAAGTTCCTGTTCTCAAAACATTAAACGCTTGTTTATAAGTGCCTCCAGAGATTTGTTCATCCGTTGTTAAACCTGGAGCAAAAAGATTATACCAAACCATTGATGTATAATTAACACGCTTATCAACGTATGGATCTAGTATAAAACTCGTCCTTGAAACATCTTCATATGCTTTCTGATCAATATGAATATTTAGTTCACAACTAGCCCCAGCTGGTAATTGAGTAACTAATGGGTCAGGAGGGTTTACATTTTGCTGGAGAGAAATATCCGGATCGATATAAGATAGACAGCTTGAGCTTTCTAAGATCTTTACACCATAATTGTTAGGATTAATTTCATCATAATCAGCTAAAACTTTAATATATGGAATAGCCTTAGAGCCTTGATTCGTCAGAGTAATATTTCTTATTTCAGGAAGATTAGGAGATCCCACTGGGTAATCCGTAGTCCCTTCTTTAGTTACATCAACCACTAAGAAAGCTCGTCTTTCGACTTTCATTTTTATTTTTAATCGAGCTCTTTTTTTAGCAAGTGCTGTAACACCATCGTCTTGAAAGTTCGCACCATCATTATAGTAAATATCGATATATTTATACCCAATTTGATTAGCAGCATCTAATACTTCATCAAAGGCGTCGATATTTTCTTGAGCTATTGTCGATTCTAGTAGACTAAAATCAAAATTAACGAAACATTTCTGCTCCATGGCCTCATTGGGTAGCAGAGCAGTACAAGTAGTTGTAACATTTTTATATGCTGATGGTAGATTTAGATTTTGACTTGTAGAGCTTAGAACCTTGCCTCCCATTATGACTTCTAAAGAAGAAATTTGTTGACCTGATAAATTTGAAATTTCTACTGACCAATTTTTAGGATTTGCAGTTTGAAATTTTACTACGCTGATTTCATTATTATTATCAAATTCAATTTCTCTTTCATGAGCGTAGCAATATGATCCTGTTTGCAATGGATTTAATTGAGAAATAGTAGTATCTCCTGAGAATAATTCAAAAGATAAAGCTCCAAAGCTGAGGCAGGCACTGTTTAAAGACTCTGCTGAAAAGCTAAAAAAGTCTTCTGACTTTAAAGTTTCTTGATCTTGATAAGTTGAATCATAATTTAATCCAAGAATATTACCCGAATAGAACTTAGGTGCTATAGACTGATAACTTTCATGAAATGTAAGCTCGAAACCACAATTTGTTTCTAGCCCTATTCCTTCTATTCCTTTTATTGCCTTCTCAAGGCAATTATTTAAGTCTTTCATTTTATATGGAAAATCTGTCAGAGTTTCACTAGCTCCAAGATCATTTACACATGTTAAATATCCATTAGCATTAACAGGAAGAGCACAAGTTCCAAGCATTTGTCCCGATTGATTCTTTATAAAAACACTTTTTATAATCCCTTCTTTCAACCCAAAACTTTGAAAGACAACATCTTTTTTCGTTTCATTTCCAAGTGTTATTGGTTCGAAGCCATGCGATTGAGCTCCTAATAATCTAAATTTTCCTTCAATTCTCGTTGAATAGGCCCTCATAGGTTTAGTCAACGTTCCTTCGCTACCAGCGCTATCTCTGTCATATTCTATGACCAAGCTTGCTGCATGAAAGTTGTCAGCTGAGTTAATATTATCACCTATTGGTTTGAATTTAATAGTAATCTCACATTGATCCTCACTAATAAGAGCATCAAGACAATTATTTTTTGAAATTTGAAAATCACTAATTTGATCATTTGATATATCAATTTCAAGATTTATATTTTCAACTTTAATTTGTCCTATATTTCGAACAGTTAATATTTTTTCAGTATATTCATCTTCTGCATTAGCAAAGACACCAAAATCAAGAGAACTAATATTTTCGACAAACTCTAACTCTCCTTGTACTCCAACAAAAGCACTGAATGTAAGTATATGCTCAGTCGGTCCAAGTAAGTTGAGATAAGTTGCCTTGACCTGAAATTTAAATTCTCCTTGCTTGATCGGAGAAAACTCTAGCATAGCTTTACAAGTTCCAAGTGAATTTAAAGTTTGCGTACAATCTCCGCCATCTCCTGGAAAGACTGCACCAGCTTCGCCATCAGAAAAGAATTTCAGCATAGAGCTTTGTTCAACAAACTCCAACTTAAAGTCTTCAATATGATATTTTTCATTCGAATTAAAAATTTGTATTTCCACCGGAATACTTTCTTGCCCCGGAGAAAACTCGCCTAAAAAGATTTCTTCTCCTGCTTCAATATCATTGATACTTAAATCAACAGTCTGAAGTACTGAATCATCATTAAGTTCAACATTATTTGTCTTTTGTTCACAAGAGATGAGTATAAAAAAGATTATATAAAGATAAACTTTAATAGTCATATTTCACCTTAATTACACATCGCCCACCTTTTTGAGGTGAAAGTATAGAGCTTGGAGTTGCCCCATTGAATCTCATTAATTGATCAGTTCGTGCTTGCATAAATAACGAATAGCGACCAGACCCTTTGTATCTAAGGTCCCCCCCATTAATAAAACTGATTCTAGAATAACTATCGATAGCATTTTCTATCCTATCGTGTGGAGCACTGGTTCTTTCCATAGTCCAATAAAGTCTACCTGCAAAATTAGGAGCTGGTGGAGGATCATTATCATTAGGATCTTCTACAAACTCTCCACCCTCAACTCGACCTAAAGTAAATGCTCCATCTAAGTAACTACCCTCATCATCCCACTTGTCGGGTTCTAGCCAATTAGTATATAAATCAAAGGTTAATCTCAGATCATTATCTGGACCAATTGCGTATCTAGAACTGTAATTCCAATGAATATCGGCCATCCCTTGTGAATAGTTTTCACTGTTTCCAATATGGATATATTGTTCAGGTTCTTCTGTAGTAGCAGGTGATTTTATAATAAATGATGTTGACTCAGCTACGACACCTTGATTTGTACCACAACCAAACTCAGTACTACTTTCACCACATTCTAAAGGGATTCCTAATACTGGATTGAAATATGCAGATAAAGCTTCTCCTTTAAGATCATGGTTAATCGCATCATCGCCTCGAGCAGCTGAATGGCTTCTGACTCTATCTACCATTGCAATCCTATCCATTCTATTTATTGGACCACCAAAGTGAGTTTGTCCAAAATCAAGATAATTTCCATCAGCTGATCTTAAATCTTCTACAGCTTCCTGATCAAAAGCTTTAAATTTTCTTATATAGTCTGCCAGTACTTGGGTTTGCTCACCATTTACTACTTTATTTTCATAAAGAGTACGCACTCTACCATTTTGAACAGTTGCGATAGATCTTTGAGCTCCTACTTCTATACTGGAACAACGACCAGTTTCTTCTTGTGAAAGAGTCCACGGAGCAAAAACATCTGTAGTAAACCAATGTCCTTGACCTATTTTTTTTGCATAACGACTATCATCTTTTGCTCCAATTGGTCCTAAAACAATATGGTCAGTAGAGCTATCGCAAAATAATCTCTCAGAAGTAAGTTCAGCAAAATTTCCGACCAAGTCTTGAATTCCAAACTTGCTTACACAATCTTCACTGTTTTTATTTCCATCAATTTTTGATGAACCAGTCATTAAATATGCATCCCCTTCACTTGGTTTAGATGGATAAGTACTATCATAATGACTACTTTCAGCTAAGGTGAAATCTTGTCCAGCAGGTTTCAAATTTGAATCATAAGTATTGCACTTTGAATTTGTAGTGATTGGACCTTCTACATCCTTAAAGCCTTTTTCTAGGTTAACTATTTTATCAACATTTAGCCGATCTCCCCAAGCTGAAGAAACAATAAATTCTTTTCGCCTCATTGATCTTTTTTGTTCAGCTGCCCTTAAAACTTCAAAATTTCCTTCTGATTCGTGTCCAACTTCAACTTCAAAAGTCCCACAAATATTATGTAAATCAATTGGAGCCATACCATCCATTGGAGGGAGTTTGGCATTATTTGAAGCTATTGCTCTAACAACAGGCATATTGAGATCAATTCTTTTAGAACCAGTAACAATACCTGGAAATTGCACATCGCTACCTGCATTAGAGTCATAATACAGATCATTATCCTTTATATCTTGAAAAGTATCACTTCCCATATGAGTGACAGGAAGCCACCGTGATTTCAAATTATTTCCAGCTGCCAAATATGGAAGATTCATAAGACAAGAATTTATTCTAGCCTTCCTAGGAGTTCTTTCGTATATCTCAGTTGATCCAGTCAGATCAGTAATTTTTTTACCAGTTAAGTATGAAGGAAGAAATTTCCAACCAGTGGCAGTAGATCGCATTTTGTAAACTGCCCCAAATTCTGATTTAGCCATATGATCATTAAAAAATTTATCATACTGAGCAACTTGGTTTACAGTCTCTGTAGTGTTTAAATCTCTATAAGCATCATCAGTGGTAGGGTCACCAATTCCAATAGTGTATGCCGGATCGTCAAAAGGAACACTGTTATTAGCTCCTAATCCTAAAATACCTGGTATTACGTACCCACCTGCAGTTTCTCCTCTTCCAGGACCAGCTGAGGTTTTAACATTGATAGCACCGGTTTCTCGTAGCCCGATACAATCACCACTTATAAGTTCTTTATCCTTTGCTCCAGACTTTGAGCCATTTTGACTTGTTGGACCTGTAACTGAAGAATTTGAAGTTCCATATTCATGTGTACTAGCTTCAGTACAACCTACTTTCTGAGGGCCTATTAATGCCAATGAGGCTTTGTTTTCAGCCAAACCAGATCCTGAACCTCGAGTAAAGTTACAACCTAATTCAAAACGATCTACCAAAAGATCACCACCAATATCATAAACTCCCTGTCCAACAACCCAAGGCTGAGATTTCGGACTAGAGCCTAGACCAAGATAATCACAAGTATAATGACCTCCGGCTTCTTTATTAATTGGTTTATTCATCTCCTTACACATTGTTCTATTTCCAATCCATCTATGAACCAATGCCATATTGGGTGGAGGAAGTAAGACTCTAATCATATGTTGAGGGTTTGAAATCTCGTCTTCATACTCTAATTCTTGACCTTTATAGACTGTAATAACTTTGTACCAAAAGATTCTCGCTCTTTCAGTTTTTGTAACATATGTAGATCCAAAGGTTTCTCCATCTTTTGCATAACTTGCAGAATAATCTGTGAATGTTGCTAGGTTAGAGTTTTCACTTTCTTCACCGACTTTCTCAAAATATGTTGTCGGAACAGCTTTAATAAGACCAGATTCAGCAGTTAAATCTTTCCATGTTAAACGGTTATCATCTGAGCGATATATTCGATAACCAATTCGTCTCTCACTCCTTGAAGCTGCAGTTTCAGGAAAGTATGAATGAAACTCTTCGGTTTCATAAATAAGATTATCTTTCCAAGTAATTCGAATCATTCCTTCTGAACTCGATTGATCATCATTTTCACCCTTAACTCCATCAAAGACTTCACTACTTGCACTTGAAGTTTCTACAGGAACACCATTATTATCAAGTGACTCATTTAAATATTTATCACCATCTATAACTGTATCAAAAGGCTCTACAAGACCATCAACTTTTGGACCAAGAGAAACAACCTCAACCCATTCATTAAACTTAGGGTTTGGTACAGGTATCAAACAAGATGAGTTTCTTGAATTAATTTCTCCGTAACGATAAGAATTAGCACCATCGATTTGGACTGCAATCACAGCAGTATGATAACTTTTCCCTACTGCTAAATCTGTAATTTCCTTAAAGTTTGTTCCTTTATTTATTACTGCGTATTTATAAAGGTTTGTTTCAACTTCATTATCTGTTTGACTTTCAAAAGCTTGAATTCCAAGCCCCATATCGAAAGGACTGCTATCTTTTTGTTTCCAAACAACCAAGAAGTTGCTGTATAAACCAGCTGTTGGCTCAGGCCAAGTTACAGTTAGGTTTGTTTGATTAGTATTACATTGAATTGTTTTACCAGGAAACTCTACCAGTGTAGGTGTTTTCTCTTCAGGTGTAATACATTTTATGACAAGTGAGCTTTGCTTCATCTCTTTAAAAAAATTATCTGGTGGGTCAGTAGGTCCTATAACTGGAGTCATTGAAAAGCAAAAGTTAGTACTGCTAAAAGGATTTGATCCGGTATATTTAATAGATATTTCCTCAAGCCCACCAAAATCTTGATTTAAAAAAGTATTTATATTACTTGGTGTAACTATATCCCAAGGACAATTTGCTTCAGGAGTAGGATCACTTGTACTAGTATGACAATTTAATTTAAGTTCCTCCATATAGCCCAACGAAACAAGTGGAGCAGAGAAGTTTAAATGTATAATTTTATCGGCTATCTCTTGGCTGGTACGTGGATTATCAATTGAAGTAATTCCATAAAATGGAGCTAAATCAGGGGCAACTTGTATCGCCCTTAAATCACTATACAAGCGATTAGTTTGTGAACAATCAACATCAGTACAGACTACAAGTTTAAATTGATAAAACTTATATGATTCTAGGCTTGAAACTACTTCTGAAGTTAATCCTGCATTAACTTCCATAACATTGGGCTGAGCACCTGAGATTAAGGTTTCAATCTCACCTGGTAATAACTTATCAGGCTCTTGAAATGAATCAACTTCTTTATGAACTAGATAATATTTATAATAAGGACCAATAGCTCCATCCCATTCAACAGTTATATCTGTAAGTCCAGAAATTCCTTTAGCATTATCAACTTTTAAAGAAGAGCTCAAGAAAGAAATACTTGAAGCATCAGTAAGTGTGTTTGCAATTTTCATAGATGTATTTTCATCTTTTCTATAATTAGGAATTGTATTGCTAAACTCTCCATAACCATTATGAATGGCCCTTACTTGAAAATAATATTTAGTATCTGGATTTAATCCACTTACTTGCAACTCGTTTAAATCTCCACTTACAAGAACTAACCCTTTCTCACCAGCTTCAAGTGCAACGGAATCATTATTTAAGTTTCTATAGCCAAGATTAGCTGAAATATATTTTATCTCATATTGAGCAACATCTTTAATATGGGGAGTGATAACTGTTCCGTACTTTTCGGCAAACTGCCATTTAACTAGAATTGAACTTAATCCACTAACACCTGCCATAACATTTGCTGAAGTAATACCATTAAACTCAGCAGTTTCATTATTAAATGTTTGAATTTGAATTGATTTTTCAGATTCACTACCTACGTCTTTTATGGAGTCATAAACTTCGACTCGTACTTTATAGAAAGTATTGATCTCTATATCTTTTCTTAGACCATAAGAATCAAGCGTTACTCGATAGCGACCAAGAGGATCTAATTCTAATGCCGTTCCATTAGACTGAAGAGCAATTTCATTATCATTAATAAATATTCTATAAACTAAATTTACATTTGCTCCATCAGCAACGGGAAAAAATACTTCAAGCTTGTTGTGGGAGATAGGATTTACTTCAATCACGCCAGAATATTCAAGTGGCTCAATATCATCAGTACCTAATTTAGTAGGATCTACAAACCCCGAATCAATTTCTCCTGCACAACTGGCAAGAAATAAAATAAATATAATCTTTGATAACTTAATCACCTAAAATCTCCTATGGATATGCTGGTGTAGTACAGCTCACAAATCTTGTTTGAGCAGAAAGTACATTTCTCAAAACACCACTCCCATTATTAAAATATGTTCTAACTCCAACTTCATATTGAGTATTTGAAGTTAATCCCGTAATCGTAAACTCTTGATTAAAGCGATCCACAATATAGGTTGTATATATAGGATCTGATGGCTCAGGGTCAGCATCATTTTCTATCGCAGCATCTGTGTAACTAAATCCTGGAATTGGAGGATCATTTGGATCCACTGGAAGGACATCTTTTACAATCACCTCAAAATGACTGTAGAGCCCACCTGTAGGCATGGTCCATCTCACTGAAACAAAATTGGGTCCAGTGTTTGGACAATCATTAGCTCCTAGAAATTCCATCGCATTAGGTTCTATTTTCTCTGGAGTTATACATTTTCGAACCCCTGAACTAGCAACTTGTACTTCAGAATTGGCATCATAAAGAAATGGTAAAGCTTGAAAACAATATTGTTCTCCAGAGTCAGCGTCAAGACCTCTAATTTTTACAAACGTATCTTCATAATGAAACTGAGCAATAGAAGGACCAGTTGTAGGCGGCGCAATTTCAGGATGATTAAGTGGCACGAAACTCCCTGCAGAAACTTCGTGAGATATAATAAGTCCATCAATGACTCCGGTACTTAGATCAAGAGGTGAAAGATGAACTATAACTTCATCTAACTTATCAGGGTTTACTGGATTATCTATCTTCGTAATACCGGCAAATTCAATCAACCCAGGAATTGTGGATTCGGTCCTTACAATAGATTCTTTTGAAACAGTACAATCTGTATTTTGACAAACTTTAAGCATCACCTGATATATTGAGTTAGGAACAAGTCCTGCAATAACATCACTTACATTCGTATAATCTGATATTTTACATGAAACTGCTGAGTTTCCAGAGTCTTGTCCATTACATAATGCTGCACCATTAAATCCGTTTTCTAAGTTTATAAAAGGACTTTGTGTATAATAGATCCGATAATGATCATAAACTCCAACTGGGAAAGTCCAATTTAAGTTAATTGTATAATAACCAGAATAATCTCCTGGAGCATTTATAGAAAGACTATTTGAATCAAAGAAAAGGCTATCTGCAGATGAAGAAGGAGTTTTATAATTAATGTATTTATTATTATCTTCTACTTTATAATCTTGATCATTTGGATTATCAAGAAACCCTTTGTGAATTGCTCTAACTCTTACAAAATAATTTGTATCCTCAACAAGGGAATCAATTGTTAAAAAGCTTGTATCAGAAGAAACAAGAAACACTCGGCGCAATTCATCTGAAACATTCTCATTATCAAAGTCTTCCGGTGTTACAGTACTACCACCTTGTAATAAAGTTACTTCATAACCTACTGGATCAATTTCATTGGGTGAGACGAGACTTCCAATCTTTGTAGCAGGCACCCAAAATGCCTGAATACTTGTCAAAGCATTGATACCTGGACTTGGCTCAACTATTGATATTCCTGAAAAATCTGCAGTCTTATTGGTAAAGGTCATTTCTGTAAGATTGGTGAAATTATTGCTAACCTGATTTGAAGCTGTGTCTTTTACTTGAACAGTAAAATAATAGAAAGTCCCTAAATCAAGTCCGCTCACGGTATATAGATAAAGCCCACGATAATCTTTTTCCAAGATTTCGACTGGGACTGAGATAGGTGTATCTAAGCCTTGGTAACTTATAAGATAAACAGATGATTTTGTCTCGTTTTCATGAGGTGAGAAATATACTTCAACCCTTGTATCAGAAATTGCTTTTAACTCAAATATTCCATCATATTCCAAAAAACTCTCATCATCTTGAACATTATTCTTTGAACCTAGTGATCCATCTTCTATAGTTCCATTACATGATGATAATCCAAAAATCAGGCATATTACTTTAATTATAAATAATTTTCTAATATTCACTTTAATTAAACCTTTCACTAATAGAGCTTTATCTCTATAGTTTAAACTCTATAAGTGAAAACTAATCGGAAGTTTCAAGTATCTCTTTAATTCCAAGTAGTTCAGAATAAATCTTAAGCCTACTCTTCTTTTTGTATATAATGCATTAGTGACCACTATTTTTCTCACATGAGTTTTGAGTTAAAATTTCAAAAAAAAACACACAACATATCCTAGGACTGCGTATAATTTCCTTTGAAATGTCCAATATTGGGGAACGTTTTATTAGAGGTGGGCAGAAAACCATTTATAAAATTGATTCTGAAAAACTCTTTGATAAATAAAAGTCTGCCAAACTCCAAACTGACAACAAACTAAAAAAGCCAAGTCTTGTTTAGCAAGTGCTAATAATGTGTAGTTGAAGAACACTTAAGATCTCGAAATCCCCCGAAGAAACTTTTAGAGTTCATAGGTGTGTAAGAATCTTTTAAAATACTATCGATCTCTCTCAAATCATTGATGTTTCTAATTAGGTGTCCTACAAATCGTGAAAATAAGACGTTACCATATTCTTTATACTCATCTGAAAGTTTTAAGTCATGACGTCTCTTAATTTTTAAAACTTCTTGTTCATATCTTTCAGTCTCACTACTTAAAAATTTTAAATAGTTAAGCTGTTCACAATAATTTCTTTTACCACTTGATTTTAAGACCTTTAGAATATCAGATATAACTAAGTTCGTATCTCTTGAGTTTTCTATTTTTTTTCTCACTATATTATATGAGATTTGACCAATATCAGTATTTGTTACAATCCAATGTCCATCGCCTTCAAAATCTTCTGATAAAACAGTTTCATTTGTGTATATATGATCATCTGGATTGAGTGAACCAAAAGATCCTCCATGTAAAGTTGGATCAGATTCATAAACCCTAAGATTTATCTTAAAGTCATTTAAAAGATGTTCTGGTATATAAACACTTGTCTGTAGAGTCTTTTTCGTCTCGCCTTCTTTGACTTTTACCTTAGTCTTTATATATCGATTTGATTTTCTCCAACTTCCTCTCCTACCTATTTGAAGCTCAGTAACAACTTCATTTGTTTTATCTAGATCCATCTTTTTAGCATTTCTTATTTCTATATTAACTTTAAATTGCACTAGAGGAGTAAAATCAGACTCACTGGATATTATTCGATTACTTGTCCCTTCAAAGCTATTTTTTTCAATTTGAGAGCAAGAAAGTAAAATAAGAACGATAAATATTTGTGATTTCATGGACTACCCCAGTTTTATTGGATACATAATTATTAAATAATTATCGGTTTAGTTTGTTGATTACTTTAGGTCTTAAATAACTGAGTATATAAATCTGAGGTATCGTTTCAAAAGTATTCAAATTCCTAAAAAATTAGTAAATTGAATTGTTGAGTATTTAGCATCGTGTTTTAAAGAGGTATGAATTGATAAAATTCAATTTAGTAATATGTTTTTTATTTTTTACTTTTTCGCATCTTTCATCAAGTCAATCATTATATGAAAACTTAGCAAATCAGATCAATATGAAATATGAAGTCTTAGGAGATATTGAAGGTAATCTTGAAAGGTTTCTGAACTATATAAATAAAAGTGAAAATTTGTATTTTGAAGATGGTAACCTTCATATTCAAGAAGGAACAACTTTGATCTTTATCGGAGATTCAATTGATAAAGGGCCAGGATCAATTAGAATCCTAGATACTCTTAATAGTTTAAAAAAGCGTTATCCAAATCAATATATTCAAATAGCCGGAAACCGTGACATTAATAAGATGAGAATTCCTAATGAGCTAAGCGATACGGCCATGGAGAAAGCTCCCAGAATCTTGGGTGTTAATGACGAACAAGAACGCTGGTTACTTTATCAAGAGTGGTTAAACGGTAGAGTTGATAATAAACCCAATAGACTTAAGCATATTTTAGAAAAAACAATGGGTGCTGGGAAAGCTTTTGAAAATAGAAAACATGAAATGGCCCTTCTTAAAGAAATAGATCTAAACTCTATTACTGATCAAATGGTTCTAGATAGTTTTTTAGATGATTTTAAAATTAATGGGAGAATGAGAACTTATATTAAAAATAGTCAAATGCTCTATTTAACCAATGATAATACACTTGCAGCTCATGGATTTGTAGGTGAAGAAAACTTTGGTTATATTCCTTTTAGTAAAAATGAAAGAAAAAAAATTCCTCAAAATATAAATGAGCTCAAAACTTGGATTGAACAAGTCAACCAAAACACTCATAGACTTATTAAGAGCTGGGAAACTGAACTAGATAACGGTAACCTAAAGAGTGATTCTGAGTGGATGGACTTGGTTCGCTTCCAAGAACCCACTGGCCATACAGGTAAAAACCCTCGAAGTTTCATTTATGGAAGATATTCTGATAAAAATGGTAATCCTCAACTTCCAAGAGAAGAGTTTTTAAAAAATGCTAAGCAAGCAGGTCTTAAAAGAACGATTGTTGGTCACACTCCTACTGGAGACTATCCTGTTATATTAAAAGATCAAAAAACTGGATTCCAAATAGCTCTTGTGGATACTTCTTTTAGTAAAGATGAAGCGGCTCAAATCATAATTAATGATAAGGGAATAAAAATTAAAGGTAGCATAGATGCAATTGGTGAAATAATCACAACTGGAGATCCATTTATTGGACTAAAAACAATTGATGACTCTCACGTGATAGGTAAAGAAGTAAATACTGGAGAATATATTCTTCATAAAGTCAGTACTATCAACGATAGACCATTTACTTCTAGTTATGAAAAAGTGGATAGTGAGAAATTAATTTCGATGTTAAATGAACTAAGTTGTGCTCAAGCTTTTCTTTGATTTTTATTATTTTTGATTTTTTTGAACAAATTCTCTACTGACAAAGTTGCCTTTTTCAAAAACTTGATTTATTTGTCCATCGGTACAAACAGGTAATTGGCACCCAGATTCTATAACTACCCCAGGACCAAAGCGGCTAGCTGCGCCAATAAATGCATCATCACCTATCTTGATTCTTTTAACCAATAACATCATAGTATTATTGCGAGGTGAAATGACATGAGAAATAAATTCGCATTTATGTCCAAAGACACAATCATTGCCTATCTCAATTAGAGTTCTATCATTGATAGTAATATTAGGAGTCCAATACACACGCTTGCCAACTTTAGCTCCCCAAAGCCTAAGCCAAAAGCTATAAAACCCAGGAATGATTCTCAAGATTCCTTCTAGAAATGGAAGAGCTGAAAAAATTAACTGAAACTGCATCGAACCATACCAAGGGTTATATTTTTTTGCAATTATATCAAACTTCCCCTCTTGCAAAGGAAGAAAAAAATTATGGCACCTGTATAAAAGAACAGGAATAAAAAAGACTGAAAAAAGAAAGAACAAAAATGAAACTAGACCAGGGAAGCGAACAAAATTAATAAAAAACAAAATATTTATAAGAATCAAACTAACTGGCACAAATTGAATGAGTAAAGCTCCTAAGGTCATTTCTCTAATCTCTCAAAGGGGTAAAGGAGTTGTCTAAATGGTGATAATTTTGAAAAGATCCCCATGTTTTGCTCCATTGTGTTTTTATAAAGATAAGTTCCATGTAACTTATCAAATAAGTTTAAATTTGCTCCAAAATTATTTCTTGCATTTTTAGAATGATGAACAGAATGATCATAAGGAGTAATAAGAAAAAACCATTTTGAGAATATCCTTTGAAGTTTAGGATGAAAAAAATTAGAATGTCTCCATAAATCTAAAGATGCTGTCACACAAATGGCCAGCACAAAATAGAAGCTATCTTTTAAAAGAAAAATAAATAAACCATTTACCCATAAGTATATAATAAAAAATGAAGACCATAATGTATTTCTAGATGTTGCAATCACATCAAATCGCTCCATTGTGTGATGAACCAAATGAAGAGGCCATAGGTTTTTATGATGAAACAACCGATGATTCCAATAATATAAATAATCTACGAATACAAAGTTTAATAAAAAACTAGCCACAGGATTAAGGTCTAAGATCCCTTGGTAGGATGAAAATAAAAGCACAAAAACATAAGAAATCAGAAATGTTTGAACTAATGGAATGATAATACCTTGTATAAATAAATTACTCGTATCAAGAAACCATTCAAACTTTGATTTACTCAAAACTCCCAAGCGTAAATCAACGTTAAGAAAGATATGTCCTATTAATAAAATAAAGCTAATGAAAATGATGAGATTTAAATCCATATACTTAACTTTGCTTCCTTATTGGGTAGATCTCCAGGGTCATCTCCCCTGCTAATAGCATCTCTAATTGTTTCGATATAGACATGAATAATATCTGAAGGGCTATTTTGAAATTTTGTTCCATATTTTTCTATGACTTCATTTTGAATATTTAAGGCCTCAATATCCTGATCAATGACTTTTTGACCTTGATACTTAACCATCGGTCCAACAAAATAATTTAAAAATCCAAATCTATAGGTCAGATCAGTATAGACATGTGTCAGGTGATCATTTATTGGAATGCATTGAGACGTTATGTAAAACTCTTTACCTTCTCCAATTTTATAATGAACAGAAGTAATATTAGGTCCATGGAAATGATCTCTATGATAGATAGGGAGTTTTCTAGGATTTAAAAACCGGCTAAACCAGCCAAGATTATCTGTCTCATTAATATAATCAACAATAACTGATCCATTTTCTCTTTTCACATTTAAATCTACTTTCTTGTTTTCGCTTTTTCTGAAAATATTTCGGTGAACAAAAACAGTATGAGGGACATCAACATAATTTTCTGCACAATTAGTAACATTGTTTTTAAACACATTAAATAATCGCACAGTCTTATAACCTGGCGATTTATAAAAAGGCATCGGAAAAGGAGACTCCTGTACATTTTCAATGGATTCTAATTTTATATAGATTAAATCATCAACTTCTTTAACTAGATATTGAATCGCTTTTTTAGTCGGATTTTTCTTATAAGCTTCTCCCTCACTGGGGATTTCGATGACTTTAGCTCTATCATCAATCAACCAACCATGATAAGGACATCGTAAACACCCATCTTCAATTTTTCCTTCTGATAATTTAAAATTACGATGCGGACATCTATCCTGTAATGCCACGGCTCTTCCATCTTTAGATCGAAATAAAACAATCCATTCATTTAAGATAGTTCTCTGAATTGGCTTGTCTTTTAATTCATCAGATTGGCAAGCAATATACCAATAAGACTTTTCTGATATATTATTTTCCAAGATACTCAAGATTTACATTTCCTTTTATTCTCAATTGGCAGGCCAGTCTATCATTTTTCAAATCACTAGAGCAAAGCTCAAGGACTTCTTTTTCCTCTTGAGTAAGAGCATTTAGATGTTCTGAGCCATTTTTTACTTTTACCAAACAAGTTCCACATATTCCGGTTCTACAACCAAATAAGACTGGACTACTTCCTATATCAAGCTCCTCTGATAATAACTTTCCTTCACCTACTTCAACATTTTTCTTATTTTCAAAACTTATTATATGTTTCACAAAGCTCCCTGGAATTTATTAAACTCTTTTTTATTTTCTTTTAAAATAAAATCAAGGTTAGAACTTTTTTTCAAGATAGACATCTGCTTATTTTTAGAATTAATAAAATCAACATCTTTAACATACTCAATATAATTATCAATTGTGATCTGGTGAGACTTATGAGCAAGGGATAATCCATCATTTTCTTCACAAAAAGATTTCTTCATAAGAATTATCGAATCTTTTTGACTCAAACTAAAGACTGGACCTTGTAAAACCTTCAATACTGTATGATAAATTGCTGGTGTGTACCAAAAAATACCATTTACCACATTATTAAAATATCGATGATCTTTTTGGCACCCTTCGATAGCTTTGTTTACGATAATTTTTTCAAATTTTGTTGGGGCCCTAAGTTCTTGAGAAAGCTCTAGGCCTATAATAGTTGAAGAGTTAAAATGATAAGACTCATCAAGGAAATGGTGATAACTAATCTTTGAAGGTATAGGGGCTAAGTCTTGATTTGGATGATTAATAAAGTATTTACTCAGTTGATGTTGAATAATCTTCCCCTTAAGAGTCCTTAAACCTCTAATTGTTAAATACTGACTTGCTAAAAATGCATTACCAGTAGATAAAAGCGTATAAGAATTGATAAGTATTTTTTTCCATTGCTCCTTAAACCAATTTGTATTTTGATAAATCATTGTTTCCGAAGCGAAGTACTTCATAGGGAAAGTAAATACTCTTTCATTAAAGAGTTCTAACTCTGTCTTTTCAGCTATTTCTTTGAAAGCATTTATATGAGCTCTTTCTTGAGCAGACTCAAAATCCAAATCATCACAAACTTTCCTAAAGTTCTCTATTGTATAAAGCCCTGCTGCTGCAACTTGATTTAAATAAATTGTCGCAATTTCAGCACTGATAATTTGTGAATAATATCCTACCCAGTATAAATGATTGAGAACTTTTTTTTGGTGCTTGCTAGATTGATCCCATACTGCAGTCCCATAGAGTAATGAAAACTCTTCAGGGTTCCAATATTCATCTTTGCAGTCATTATAATTAAATTCACTGGCAAGTTTATCTAACTCTTCAGTATTATCCTGAGCAATATTTCTTTTATGATTTAAAAGAATCTTCTTATACCCTAAAGAGTTATATAGTTTTTCTTTTTCTTGTTTAGAAAACTTAATACCAACCTCTTAAATTAAGGAACAGGGAAAAAATTAACAAGGATATTCAAAGCAGGATCAAGCTTCATAGCACCTATATATTGATAAACTTCCTCTCCGGAATTTGCATTTAAAAATCCATTAAAACTATGGTCAGGCCAAGACACTGGCTGGCCATAATTATAATTCAATCTCGTTTTATCATTTCTCTTAAAAGATGATCTTCCACCATCGGTATTAAAACTTGTAGGTAAATAGCTTTTAAGATCTCTATTAATACTTAAAAAAGCTGCTGGGTTGATTGTTAACTCTTGACCATTTCGTAAATCATAAAAAGCAAAAGATCTTCCGTTTTTAGCGGCATCAATTAGTTTTAAAATATCAGCATGCTTAGTCTTTTTTTCTTCTTTATTTAAACTTAAAACCTCTCTGCGGAATAAACTTTGCTCATCATCTAGAACTAAAGCAAGGTTATATGATTTTTTCTCATCTCTCATCGCAAGTTCATATAAATCAAGCATTTTTCTTAATGATTTTCTATACTCAGCATCATCACCCTTAGCAGTCATAAACTTACTATACTTTTTTATAATAGGAACCATCTCTCTTGGTGAAAGTGTTTCAGGCAATCCATTTTCTTTAAAGATATTATCCATTGCAGTTGCTCTTACAAGTTTATTTAGAACTACTAGAGCGTCATCTAAGTTATAGATATTAAATGCTTCAATTAAACTCAAGCCTCTATTAAAAAGAGATCTTAAATAATATAAATTCCCTCCATGAAAATTCACATGAGTTTTATTTGAAAAAATATTATTTCCTGCAAATAAATCGGGGTTAACTTTAAATTTCCAAGTAGAACTTGATTTAGAATTTATCAGTTCATCTAAAGATCTAATTGCTGACTCTATAGAGGGTCGAACAACTTGATAAGTAAATTCTTGTAACTCTTTTATTGATTTAAATTGCTGAATTGAATCCATTGGCATTATCCCATCTCCACCAGAGGGCGGATGAATGAAAAAATCTAGCAGATGAGAAATATGCTCACCAAATAAATAATTTTGATAATAAGCCTTAGAGATATATTGAATAGCATTATAGTGAATATAGCCTGACTTTTTAGCAAGAGTTCTAAGTCTCCAAATAATTCCCTCAAGATGAGCTGCAGGAGCAACAAGAGTCGCATAAACTCTTAACTGTTTTCCACGCTCTGATTCAATATCTGTATTTTTAGATTCTGTGATGATTTTACCAAAGATTGATTTCAAAGATCTTTGACTATTTATTGCTACAATATCAGCATCAATATCTGTTAAACTACTTTCAGAAGATATTACTCTTTGAGAAGTTTTCTTTAAAGCTTTGGAACTAAGAGTTCTGACATTTGTGTTTTGATAATAACCAAATACACAAATTCCAAAGATAATTAAGCCTAGTAAAATTCTTTTCATAAGATAGCCTCTATTTGATTAATTTTCTCATGATTATTATAGCTAGGATTAAACAAAAAGATACATATAATTATCATTTAAATCTGATAATATATTTCAAGTGAACAAGACTTCAAACATAACACTTATCATTTTATTTACTACTGCCTTAATGTTCCTGTTTGTCTCTCTACGAAATGACCTAAAACCATTTGATATATCCCAGTTAATTGACAGCAACAGTCAGTCTTATGTGCAATATAAGCGCTTCCAAGAAAGATTTAAAGAAGATGATGTTCTAGTTCTTGGTTTTCAAACAAAGGATAACTCTAGACTTACCACAGAGAAAATTTTTCATCTATCTAATAAAATTAAACACTCATTAGAATCCTTAGCTGAAATAAAATCAATTACTACTCCTTTAGACTTTTTTTATTTCAAATTTAGAGACAAGAAATTTTCGCTTCAAAATTTCTTTACTAAAGGCGAAGATACTCAAACACAGGACAATGCTCTAAAATCAAAATTCTTTCAACGAAAGTTTACCTCAAAAAACCAAGATGCTTTTTTAATATTCTTAACCCTACAACCAAGCAATACAAGAGCAGACATTGAGCTAAAGCCATTATTAGAAAAGATAAATTCATTCTCATTTAATAATAAACTTAATTTCCACCACTGGGGCAATAAGAGTATTAAGTATCATTTCACACTAGAAACCTTAAGAAGTAATAACCTTGTTATGCCAATATTGTTTTTGGTCCTTGGAGTATTATTTTTTTTATTTTTCAAATCATTTAAAATAGTTGCTTTATTCTACTTCATAACATTTCTAGGTTTTTTCACTCAGTTTATTTCTATTTTCTTAATAGATAATGGCCTCGGACCATTTAGTTCCATGTCATTATTATTTTTACTTATTATTGGTACATCCGACCAAGTACATTTTTATTCTAGCTACCTTGATACAACAGGTTCAGTCTCCAATCGAATTGCCAAGACCTTGGATAAAATAAAAAGGCCATGCTTTTTTACAACAGTAACAACTTCTCTTGCCTTTTGCTCTTTGATCTTTAGTGGTATGCGTCCAATACAAATGTTTGGAATCTATTGTGCATTCGGTTCAATATTTGCATATTTCTTTTCTATCTACTTTCTTCCATTTTTCATTAAGACTTTTCAGATAAAGCTTCCAACTAAACAATTTAATAACTATCTGCTTGAGCACTTTAGCAGTATTTGTCAAAAATATAAAAAAGTAACCGTCCTTGTCTTTTTGGCTCTGACTTTTATTAGCCTAATATTCCTACCTAAAATAAAAATAGATGATAATGTCTATGATAAGTTTATCCCTCATCATCCTTACTCCAAATCAGTGAATTTCTTTAAAGAAAACTTTAATATAATAGGTCAGATAAAACTCATTATAGCTAACTCAGAAAAATTTTTAAGTGAAAATTTTCTAGATGATATTGAAAACACTGAAAAACATATCTCAAAATTAAAAAATTTCAAAGAAATAGATTCACTCATAGAGTTGCGTAGATATCTAACTCAGACCTTAGATTCAAAACAATCTGCTAATCGTATAATCAAACTTCTTTATAGAAATCGTGGAATAACTCAGTATTATAGTAAAAATGATGAGTATATCTTTAATGTGACCTTGAAGGATCTATCTTCAAAAAGCTCACATGATTTTTTAGAATCAATAGAGAAAATACCTAATAATAAATTTAAAATCCAACCTACTGGTTTTATTCTTGTAAGAAACCATATATTCAGTAAACTCGCTTCGAGTTTTTTAAAATCTTTTCTATTTAACTTCTGTGTAATCTTTATTGTTTTTATGATATTATTACGATCCTTCAAACTCTCTTTGGTCGCTATGATTCCTAATATATTTCCATTTGTGATTTTAATAGGAGCATTGGGTATTTTTGAATTTAATATTGATAGTAATTTTATTATATTAGTATCAATTGCCATGGGGATTTCAATCGATGATACTATTCATTTCTTAGATCGATATCATAGAGAAATTCAAACTAAATCTTTTCAGGAAAGTATTGATATATGTATAAAAGAAACTGGTAAAGCCCTAAGTATCACAACGCTTATATTTATTTTATCTTTACCTGTATTTTTCTTAGGTTCACTAAAAGTATCTTCTTTTCTTGCCATTTTTATATCCCTCACTCTATTAAGCGCCTTATTATGTGATCTTTTACTTCTGCCAGCTCTTTTAAGAATGATGCAAATAACAAATTTTAGAAATAATTAGGAAAAGAATATAAAGTTCATGTATACTTTCTAATGTATGTCTTCTTTAGCAAATACTAAATTATTTAACCAAAACAATAAATTAACCACAGGTTGGTATTGGGCGTTTAAATCTAGTGATCTTAAAAAAGGAAAAATTAAAAATCTAAACTTCATGGGCGAAGAGATAGTATTTTTTCGGGGCAAGGAAGATGGTAAAGTTTATGCTCTTGAAGCCTATTGTCCACATATGGGTGCCCATCTTGCTGAAGGTAAAGTAGACAAGAATGGAATCCGTTGTTTCTTTCATGCTTGGAAATTTAATGGTGAAGGCCAACTAGTTGATATACCTTGCAGGAAAAACCCTGTGTCGGATCTTGGTATTACTAAATATCATGTCCGTGAAAAATATGATGTCATCTGGATTTTTATGGGAGAGGACGTTCAATCACATGAGGTGCATTTTATTCCAGAGCTAAAGGGCATAGAAACTCAATCATCATTTGGAAATACTTTTGTAAAAGAGTGCCATCCAAACGTAGTCATGATTAATGCAATAGATGCTCAACATTTCACTTCTGTTCATAATCTCCCACTAAATATAGATTTTGAAACAAAAGTTTTAACTGAATCTGTTATTCAGTTTAATAACAAAACAAGAGCTCCAGATAATAAATGGTTTTCTTCGATTCTTAAATGGCTCTATAGAGAAGATTTAACATATTCCATGTGCTACACCAACGGATCTACAGGCTCTGTTACGATAGGACCAGATTTTTTACACTTTCATATTATTTTCGCACTCAGACCAAATTTAAAAGGCGAAACAGAAGGTCTAACTATACTTCTGACAAAAAAAAGAAAAGGCATTCTTGGCCTATTTAATCCAATTATTTTATTTGCGACCAAAGTTGTTGGAAATTATTTTGCCAAAGGAGATACTGAGGTTTTTAAATCTATAAGATTTCAACTAAAAAACCCTCTTAAAGAAGACAAGTCTATAATAAATTTCATTCAACATTTAGAAAAACAAAGTTATACATTTATCGAAGTTAATCCTGACGCATGAGTGCTAAGAAACATTTACTAATAGCAAAATGTATTGAAAGGTCTACTCTTTCAGAAAATCAACTTAAATCAATGTTTAATATCTTCAATAAATATTACTCAGGTGTTACTTTTGAAAACTTTCTTAAAGACATCAAAAATAAAAGTCATGTGTTTTTAATGACAGATAGAAATTCTAAAAAAATTGAAGGCTTTTCTACTATTGTGGCCACAACCATTGATTTCCAAGGTTCTAAAATAAGAGTATTATTTAGCGGTGATACTGTTGTTAATGAGCAATATTGGGGACAAAAAGCTTTAGTCAAAGCATTTTTTTGGTTCATGCTTAGTGAAAAATTAAAAAATCCATTTAAAAATGTATACTGGTTTTTAGTTTCTAAGGGCTATAAAACCTATCTGCTTATGACAAATAATTATAATTCCTATTGGCCAAGATATGATAAGTTGATACCAGATTATTATTCTAATCTCATCAAAGAACTTGGAGTAAAGTTTTTTGATGATGCTTTCTCATCAGATCAAGGTATTGTTAAAGCGGATAAATTTGTAAATGCTAAAGATCATCTCAAGCCAAATGTCTCCCCTATTAATAAAAATTTATTAGATAATCCTAATATAAATTATTTTCAAAATGCAAACCCTAAATGGCAACAAGGGGATGAGCTCGCATGTGTTGCTATTATTGATTTTTTCTTAATTACTTCTTATCCAATTAAGTTTTTATATAAATTTATAAAGAAAACATTCCAAAAAGGTAGAAAATGAAAAATACAATTATCATAACTGGAGTCACATCAGGCTTTGGAGAGAGTATGGTAAAAACTCTCTTGGATGAAGGATTCACCATCATAGGAACTGTTAGAAATCTAAATGAAAGAAAAGATCTTTTTACTAACTTATTAAAAGAATTTGAAAACAAACTATTTCTATATGACTTAGACATATCCAAGCAAGACAGCTGTGATCAATTTATAGCTGAAGTTAATAAGAATCATTCGGACTCAATTAAGGCCTTGATAAATAATGCAGGCCTAGGCAGCTTTGGGCCGCTAGAGCATTTTAGAGATGAGCAAATTCGATATCAAATGGAAGTAAATTTCTTTGGCCCTGTTAAACTTATTAGAGGTTTTCTTCCAAGCTTAAGAAAAAACGAAGGGAAAATAATTAATATCACTTCAATTATGGGTCAATTTTCCTATCCTCTTGGGGCCTTATATTCAGCAAGTAAATTTGCACTTGAAGGTTTAACTGAAGGTCTAAGATATGAACTCTCACCTCATGGGATACAAGTTTGTAGTATTTTACCTGGTGGTCATAAGACAAAGTTTATGAAAAATGTTTTATGGGCTCCCGAAGATTCAAGTGAAAATCCAATATATAAAAAACAATACAAGAGTTATAAAGAATTTACTCAGAAACTTCAAAGCAGTGGAAAAGCTCCAGGGCCTAAAAAAATAGGATCAGAAGTCTTGAAAATTTTAAAATCCAACTCCAATCCACGAAGTGTTCATTTAGGGCTAGATGCAAAAATGCTCAATATAACAAAAAAGCTACTACCAGAGCGAATTTATCAATATTTATTAAATACCATTTTCAAAAAGAAGTTTTCTTGAAAAAAGAATTAGAACATTCTCTATTTAAAGATTTAAAATCCAATAGTAAATCAGGAATAGAAAAGATTCTTGCTAAAAAAATTAACTTTGGAAAAAAATCTGATTCCAACTATTCAAGCTTATGGAAGGAGTCATCATTTAACTTAGATAAAGTATCTCTTTATAATGGCTTTAATCAAGCCCAACAAAACCAAGTTCTATCTAATTGTGCTCAATCTAGATTATTAGAGTCTTATGCCATTGAAGATGCGGGAATGAGTTATTGTGCAAAAATGAGCTTACTGGCCCATAGCCAATCTGAACAAATGCTCTATTCCACTTTTGCTCAAGAAGAAGCCATCCACTTAAGCTTCATACAAAGATTTATTGATCCAGACAATATCACAAATGATTCATTCATCTCTTTACTTAAAGAAGTTGTGATTCATGGTTCACGAAGATCTCTCTTGCTTATTATGCAAATTATTCTCGAAGGTTGGGGCTTAGAACATTATAAAAAAATGCAACAAGGAGCTATCGATCCTGAGCTAAAGGAAATCTTTTCGTTAATTTTAATTGATGAAGCTTCACACCACGGAAGTGGACTTGTTTTATTTAATACTAATAATTTAACTACTAACGAATATGAATATATAAAAGAAGTTTTAGCAAAGTTTTTGTATATGGTTGGATGCGGACCTTGGGCATTATTAAATTCAATTGAGCAAGGTTGTGGGCATTTAAATAAGAGACAAAAAAACATGATTTATCATGAAATTAATGGTGAACAAGAATCAATGGAAAAATTAAATATTATAAAAAAACTTCTCATCAAGGCGGGAGTTCAAGATATTGCCGACGATTTAGAAAAGACAAATTGTTTTAAACCTCAATGGGATTTGAAATAAACATTTTCCAAAAAGTCATATTTATTAAATAACTCTCTTCTTACCTTTGGTAACCTTCCTAACATATAGAGTAAATTCACCTTGATTGCGTATTCAAAAGATTTCCACGGAGCTTCTTTTGCTGTTCTAGAAGGAACACCATCAAATAGATAATGAGAGATAAATCCGAATCCATAAAAAAAACAAAGGTATATAATAAAAAGGTACCAACTCAGAAAATAGATAGCCAATGGAAAGATAAAAAGACCTATTACGAAACCGACAGAATGCATTAAGGCAACTCTAGGATTTAGGTGAATAGCTAAGAAATAATCTTCATATGATTCAAATTGATCTGGATCTAAGGCCTTAATTTTATCAGATCTTTCTTTCTTAGTAGTTTCTTGTTTCATAAGGTATATTCTACTTATAGGAAGAAACTTTTCAACAATGATTATAAAGAAAATTATTTTATTTTTTATTAATATTCTAGCTTCTAGAAAGTATAGGGCATTTCATGACTCTTTAAATTCCCCAGTCAATTCACAAAAGAAAACAAAAAAAAAAATTGAGCAATTATACTATAATTCAGAATTTTATAAACTAATCCAAAAAGACTTTGATGACTTACCTCTTCATAGTTATCAAGACCTTGAACCATATATTGATAACCAATTAACACCTAAGCACCCAATGTTTCATGAAATGACATCTGGGAGCTCAGGTAAAAATAAAAAAATTCCATATACGTTAGGATTATTATCTAGTTTTAGAAATATGTTTTTAATCTGGACTAAAGACCTTACATCTAATTATAAATTTCAAACTCATAAAGTTTTTATTTCAGTTAGCACTCAAGTAGATAATAAAAACGAGGGTCTAGAAGATGACAGCCAATATCTAGGTAAGTTTCTATCTATTTTTTCCAAACCTTTCCTCATTCAAATTGAGGATTTAAAAAAAATAGAAAATGAATTTGATTTCAAACATATCATCTCATTATTTTTAATATCCAATAGAGATCTTGAAATAATATCGATATGGTCTCCGACTTACTTATTAGAAATCATTCATCATATTCAAAACAATCATTTACAATTAAGAACTGATTTGAATAATGGATTTTATAAAACATGGAGATTTACATCAATATCACTTGCCTCACTTGAACCAAAGAGTTGTTTTCCTTCACTGAAGCTCATTTCGTGCTGGGGAAGTTCTACTAGTAAATATCACTTTCAAGGTCTTAAAGAAAAACTTCATTGGGTTAAGTTTCAAAAAAAAGGTCTACTTGCGACAGAAGGGCCATATACTATTCCAATTATAGAAGCCAAAG
This sequence comes from uncultured Bacteriovoracaceae bacterium, assembly GCA_938017795.1. GTDB lineage: Bacteria > Bdellovibrionota > Bacteriovoracia > Bacteriovoracales > Bacteriovoracaceae > JAHDHG01. The sequence goes on along the minus strand of CALIJZ010000010.1, from coordinate 7,637 downwards.
GGTTTCTACCTCTTTTAAATGAAATCTATTATGAGTTTATAGATAAAGACGGTTCTATATTATCAATAGATCAACTTCAAAAGAATCAAACTTACGAGCTAATCATTTCACAATTTGGAGGACTCTATCGTTACAAAACGAACGATCTAGTTAAGTGTACTCATTATTATAAATCTACCCCCTGCTTAGACTTCATAGGTCGAAGCGGTATAATTAGTGATATTGTTGGTGAAAAGATAAGTGAACAAGACGTCATAAATGCTCTAGCAAACACTGCATTTCGTGCGATGGTTCCAGAGGTGAAACAGAGAAGATATATTTTACTCATTGATTCATCTGAGCAGATTGTTGAAAAATCTGTAGAAGAAATAGAAAAAAATCTGTGCGAGAATTACCACTACCATTATGCTAGGAAAATTGGTCAGCTTAAACGCTTAAAAATATTATCATTTGATAACCTAGAAGAAAAGATCACACTTTTTCAAAAAGATTATTTAAAGATCTCAAGAGGAGATCAAAAAATACAATATTTATTCCATCTCAATAGTGAGCAACTGCTCAAATATTTAAATTTAAACAAAGTAAATTCATCAAACTAGTAATAAATTAGATTAATACCCTACTCGTGTAACACACCTTGCCCCTCCAAGTAATAAAGAAGGAGCGAATTCAACTGTGTACCTTGAAGAATTATTTTTAGCAGGTTGACCTAATAGATCACCACCACCAACTTGAGAGTTCAAAGTAATATTTTGAGAAGTAACATCAGAATCAAAATACCATAAAATAAAGTCTGAATTTGTATCTAAGCTTGATGTATCAATAACTCGTGGTCCGGCAAGGAGTGGATCCAATGTAAGTTCAGCTAAGTTTTGAGTATCACAACCATTTGGTCCTTTTTTCTTTAAAACACCATCAGTAAGGTCAAAACATGAACCACCAACAACACTTGGGCTTTGAAACTTTGCTGAGTTTGCCCCAGCACCTAATGCTGGATAAATCTTAGTAAAATTAAAACCTTGAATAACGTCATCAAGAAATGCTGTATAATTTGTCTGCTCTCCAATTCCATAACCAGACACTCTAGATGTACTCCATTCCGGTAATCCGCCAACAGATTGCTCTATTAAAAATTTAGACTGACAATCGATTGCATCACCTGTTAAAGGATCTGTAGAGTCATACTCACAATTACTAGAAAGGTAAGTTTCACCAGTCACATTTAATGAATAAATCATATGGTCAAACCTATTTGGCAAAGTCTTTTTAAAAGTATTTAGAAAAATTGGACTAGTAGAGTTAAAATTCACACTTTTAGACTCACAATGACTTAAAGCCGCATTAAATTGTAATTGTACGGGATCGCTACCTGGAGCATTATAGTTAAAACTCCCTGTTAAATAATCACTAGATGTTTCAAAAAAATCAACTGTAATATCATAGTCTTTGTCGACGTAAAGATCAGCTCCAAAACTGTTTTGATAGATACATCCGTTTGCTTGCGGATCAAATGAAGATAAAGTTGTATCAGCTAAGTCCATCGACTTACAAACTTCTCTATTCATCATATATTTATGGACAAGTGATTCAAACTTATTAGGAATAATAATTCTCAGGTTAACAACTGGGTAATCAGCCTCTAAAATATTTGAGATCGCTCCATTTTTTTCTGGTATGACTTTATAAAACCAAACTTTCAAAGGAGTATTCGAAACACTTTCATCAATATGAGTATAAACATTACTTCCATCAGGAATTATAGTTGCAACAGGTGTATCATTATAAATATCAATATCATCTTGACTGGATCTAAAAATTAAATATTTATCTACAGCTCCATCTACATCATCCATCGAATACCACGAAAAGCTAATATATCCTAAATCTTCAGGTGCGTAATCATTGGCAGGATTTAGATTTAATGCATCGGCAAAGTCTTGGTTAAATCCTGAAGCATGAATCTCATCCCAACCATAATGTTTTGATCGAATATTTTCTGTAAACCCTAAAGCATTTATTTCAAAAGTATCAACAACTGGAGCTGCTGATAAAATTTCTCCTGTTTCATAGCTTGATATGATATTTCGACTTATTTGAGTTCCAATATCTGCAAAAACAGGGTCAAATCTCAGGTTTAGATAACAGATCTCATCAGCCGGAAGTTGGGTGCCACAAGTAGGAGTTTGAGTCGATGCATTTTCAAAAGAAAATTTCCCAGCAGTATAATCAATCAAAATATTTTCAGCACTAGATTCTCCTGTATTTTGAATTTTAACTTCAAATACATGAGTCTCATCTATCACTTGTTTTTCAAAGTTATAATTATAAGCAGGAAAGGCCCCTAAGGCATTTCTAATTTCAAGCCTCGCAGGCTCTAAGCCGATTGTTTTTAAAGGCACTGTTTTGGAAACGTAAGTAACTCCATTATGATACCTTGCTAAAATATCATACTCAGTTTCACCTTTAGTCTTAGCTAAATAAGTTAAATCAAATACACAATCACCACTTACAAAGATATCATTGCCACTTGAATTATTACAAACTGAAGTCCCTACTCTGAAGTATTCAGAAAGATCTCCACTACCAGCAACAAAATCGCTTAAATCAATTTCCTCATCTCCTGCACCTGTTAATTCTAATACTTGTCCATTTTGCCCAAGGGCCAAATGAATATCTGTTGCACTTAAAACTCCATCATTTTGAATTTTCACATCCATGGAGCTTGAATTCTCTGCTCCATATGTTTCAATTAACTCAATATCAGAAAGGATTGATGCTCCATCATAGAATTTTAAATCTGCAGCATTACTAGCATTATAACCTTGGAAATATACTAATGCATAAGAGGTATACTCGATATAGTTAACATCATCAGGATTTGTTTTATCTCCGACAGTGTATTTAATTTCAATTTGAGCTCTTCTTCTATCATCATCAGGATAGTTAATATCAAAGTCTATTGTACAATCAGAATCTCCATTAACACTCGCTCCTGCTTTACAACCTGAACTTGTCCTATAGGTAATACCATCCGTAACAGGTGAAGATAATGTTTCATTATATATATCAACTACTGATACACTATTAATACCAAGAAAAAATTCTCCTGTATTTTTTAATTTAAAATTTTTGACACCTGTCTCGCCCACAACACCGTAAGCAAAGTCAATTATTGCCAAGTCAAAGTTTGCAGTGATAGGCAAAGTAGTAATCTCAGAATTCCCTACTGTTTTTTGGCCCGAGTACATTCTTGAAACAGAACCATCTCCAGAACTTGTACTACTGCCAACTCCAGGATAGTCAGCATTATATGTGATAAAGCTAGCATAATCGACAGGAGCAACATCATTAACTGAAATTTTAGCTACATCAACAACTTCTGTATTAACAGTGAAAGGATCACTTGTATTTCCTGAACCAAAATTTACAGTTAAATTAGTTGTAAAAGTCCCATTTGTAGCAGAGTAAACTCTCATCTCATAAAAGCATTGTTGCTGAGGATTCAGAGAGTCTCCAGAATTATTCATATCTAAACAATTTCTTATCCCGTTTGAATCAACTGTATTTTGATTAACTGCAGAGTAATTTGTTGCATTGCTTATTTGTATACTAAAAGTAGACTCCGGCAATGCCCCAATATTTCTGACATATACTTTTTCTAAAAATGCACTTTGAGCAACAGTTTTGTTATCAACACTAGGAGTAGAATTAAATTTTTCAAAAACAAGATGACTTTTTACATCCAAGGTCCCACTTATTGGTAAATATAAACTTCTAGGAATTGGATCTTGCATCGGCGTGATTGACTCATCATAAAAATTGATTCGTAAACTTGCAGAGATATTTGTGTTACCAGAGCCTTGATACGCAGTAAGATCTGGGTTCATATTTAAAACAAAAGTACAGCTACTATCAACACTCGTAAGTAATGATGGACAACTTTCACTTATGGATAAATATTCACTTCCTGTACCGGTAATTTGAAAACTATTTAAGGTTACAGCTGTTTCTCCAAGATGACTTAACTTTAAATCAACTGATTCAAAAATCCGTGAATCTCCAGAGATAAATGCCGCCGGTATACTCCAAACAGGAAATGCTATATCACTCTCATCTAAAACTTCAATATCTCCTGACTTAGTAATATTTGCAGTGACAGTTGAGTTAGTGGTATTAACTATACCAGTTTTATTATTCTCATATGAAAAGAATAAATCGTTGGCTAAAATAGTTTGAGTAGTCATTGTCGAGTCTGGAGAAAGAGTACCATTTAAAACACAAATGCTCCCCGGCTCAATAATCACCTCATTTGGTGCATTAAAGTTTTCATTATTTAAGTTTGTACAATCAGATAGGTCAATATTAAAAAGAGAACTTGCTAAAGAAGTACTAAATGACTTAACGATAGCATCATTATGACCAATGTTCTTAACCTGTAAGCCAATAATTTTAGATGAACCACTAATCATATTTTTATAATCAAGAATTGGTGTAAGTTCTAAAATACCCTCTAAAGAGTACACACCTGTAATTATATCACCCTGTAAACTCTTAATTGTTTGTTGATCTGAATAGTTTTTATAATCTACTAAGTACTGAGCAGTATAATTGTCATAAATACTAACCATAGAACTATTTACTTTAAAAGAAAGCTTACAACTAGCACCACCATCTAAAAACATATTCTGATAACAAGTAGTATCTGAATCACTAAAATCTAAACTGTATAGAGTTTCACTATCTTGATCAAGAGAAAAATTTATATCAAGAATTGAAAGTTCACCAGGGTTACTAAAAGTAACAACTAATTCTTTTTGAGTATTAAAGTCAATTTTTTCAAAATCAATAATGCTTGGCTCTACTAAAAGTGACTCTTCTATCCCAGCAAACGACTTTATTCTAGTTGTACTTTCTGATCTACCAATTCCATCATCATAAACCATTTTAAATTCTACATTTTTGGTTTCAGAAACAAGTGGTGAATAAGTAAATGAAAGAAAACAACTCTCTTGTACATCTAAATAGTCTTCACAAGTCCCATTATCTCCTGGGAATTTATTCTCAGCACCAGAGAATCTAAATGTAATATTAAAATTTTCATCATCAAAAAACTTTTCAAATTCATCAACTGCAAGTTTTCCAGTGTTTTTGATCTCAATTAAACGATCATGAGTAGAACCAACGGCTATTGATCCAAAATCTAAATCTCCTCCAACAAAAGTGATTTTCCCTAGTTGAGATCTATCAAACTCAAAGTTATTCTTAACTTCTTCATCCTTACCCGCTGGGTTACATGAAAACAAAAACATAATAATTAATAAATATTTCAACATACGTACCGCCTTAATAGTTTTTACTAAACTATATTATTCAGCGCCTCCATCTACAATTTCCCAATTCAAAGTATTGATTAAATAATCTCTCGAAGCTTGAGCAGAAGCCGGAAACTTAGCATAAGTTCTAACTTGAGTTAAGTTCGTAGCTGTAGCAGTCGCAGCTGCAGCATTTAAAAAGCTTCCCCAACTAGCATTACTAAAACCGTTTGAATAAATAAATATCCGATAAAGAGCATTACCAGTTAGACCTGATAGGTCCCAGTTACTCATGTCTCGATCAAAGCTATCTGAGTTATAAAACATATAAGTCATATTCGTTACACTTGAAACATCCCAACTTGAGATATCTGGGTTAGCTGAAGGCATATCTCTAAATAGTTCTCTCATCTGAGTAACACTAGAAGTATCCCAACCTGAAACATCTGGATTTGCTGAAAGTGCAAATCTAAATAGGTACCTCATATCAGTAACACTTGAAGTATCCCAACTTGCAACGTTAGGAGTTGCAATATCAGCAAATTGAAACATTGCATATAAAGTAGTTACATTAGAAACATCGAAACCTGAGACATCTGGATTTGCATTTCTAGCATACCCAAACATATTACTCATATTCGTTACCTTTGAAGTATCCCAGCCAGAAGTATCTGGATTTGTAAGATTGTTTTGATAAAACATCTCTGACATATTTGTAACATTGGCCGTGTTCCAATTTGTAGTATTGGGAGATGCTCCGTTTTGTCTAAACATACGATACATAGTTGTTACTTTCGAAGTATCCCAACCAGATGTATCTGGAGTTGCATTTGTAGCTCTATAAAACATTTCACGCATGGTATTAACATTTCCAGTATTCCAATTTGCTGTATCAGGGTTAGCATTAGGAGCATCATCAAACATATAGGCCATGTTAGTTACTTTAGCTGTATCCCAATTTGTAGTAACCGGATTTGCATTTTGAGCATATCTAAACATAGACTGCATATTGACTACATTTGATGTGTTGAAGTTTGTCGTATCTGGATTTGCAAGATCTGCATTTTGAAACATAGACTGCATTGTAGTTACTTTAGAAGTATCCCAACCTGAAACATCTGGACTAGCTCCTGCTGCGTCCCAAAATGTGTTTTGCATATTCACGACCCTAGAAGTATCCCAACCAGATGTATCTGGATTAGCTACACTTGTTTCACAAAACATACAATTCATATTTGTTACTTTTGAAGTATCCCATCCAGAAGTATCCGGATTTGCCAGTGCTGCTCTTCTAAATGTTTGATAAAAAGTCGATGCTTTAGCAGTATTCCAATTACTTGTATCCGGTATAGCGTTATCTGCATTATAAAACATAGACTGAAAATCAGTTGCATTACTTACATCCCAACTAGAAACGTCTGGGTTAGCAACTGAATTTACAAACATACCTGAAAAAGTTGTAACAAGTGATGTATCCCATCCTGATGTATCTGGAGTTGCTGTGTCATTATTGTAAAACATTCTCGCAAAGTTTGTTACTTTAGATGTATTCCAATTTGAAGTATCAGGGTTTGATGCATCTGCATTCTCAAATGTTCTATAGAAATTTGTCACTTTCGAAACGTCCCAATTTGTAGTATTAGGATTTGCAAGAGCTGCATTTAAAAACATATGATCCATACGACTAACATTGGCTGTGTCCCAATTTGTAGTATCAGGGTTTGCAATTAAGGCATTATAAAACATATACCCCATATTGGTTACTTGTGACGTATCCCAACTACTTGTAGATGGATTTGCAACCGCTGTAGTTCTAAACATCTCATACATATTTGTAACTTTAGATGTGTCTCCTCCATTAACAATAGTCAGGTTCGAACAACCTTCAAATGCACTATGAAGATCTGTCCAACCAACATCTCCAAGATCTGAAACTGAAAGAATTTTATCTTTATCTCCGCTATTATTAAAATACCATGCTTCAGCTTTACCATAAATTGTGATTGTAAAGTTTCCAGAGTTTGTATAAGTATGTACTCTATTTGGATCTGTTGCACTTGTTAATTCTGTTAACGTACTACCATCTCCCCAATCTATTAAAGCATCATAAGTAAATCCACTTCTTGTAGGTAAAGTTACAGTGCTTCCTCCAGTCACTTGCCACACTGAGACCATAGGGTTTGCTGATGTATGAACTATTCTTACAGTTGCCGCTACTTGAGACGGATTTCCGGCAGCATCAATAGATCCACCTGCTGGTACATCTAAATATACTCCTCCAAAATCACTTGGAGTTATATCTGCTGTGTAAACACTTGCACTTAC
>CALIJZ010000009.1 GCA_938017795.1 uncultured Bacteriovoracaceae bacterium | reverse complement strand
TTTGCAGCTTGAGCTTCTTTTGCAGCTTGAGCTTCTTTTTCAGCTTGAGCTTCTTTTTCAGCCTGAGCTTCTTTTGCAGCCTGAGCTTCTTTTGCAGCTTGAGCTTCTTTTGCAGCTTGAGCTTCTTTTGCAGCTTGAGCTTCTTTTGCAGCTTGAGCTTCTTTTTCAGCTTGAGCTTCTTTTTCAGCCTGAGCTTCTTTTGTCGAGTTTTCTTTCACTATTTTTAAATCAGGAATACTTTTTTTCTCTGGTGTTTCTTCTGCATAATGTGAATGTTCAAATGTGAACATTTCTCCATTGATTCGAATAATATCACCTAAGCGAATCTCCTTAGACTCAAATGGAAAACCATTAACAAGTACCTTTGCACTTGGATTAGTAGATGTAATGATAAACTTATCTTTTAGACTTAGCATGGCATCTAAGCTCATACCATTACCAGTGATTAATATATCTGAAATAGGAGAAGATCCAAAAAGAATTTGATCTTTTGTTATTTGAATTTCTTCACCATCTTTATTTCTTAAGAGAAATCTGCTCTGAGGTTTAATTAATGGGTGACCCACTTGGAACCTCCTTTTTTACTAAATTTTTTGTTTTATATTCTTGAATCATTTTCATAATCTCAGAATGAATTTTTAAATTCTTTTCAGTCGATGCTGGTTGTCTTTGAATAATTATTTTTTCTGCACCTAAAATATCACCACTTTTTGCTAGTGAATATGAGTAATAGAGTCTTTTACTTTCAGAAGTAGTTGCTTGAGCACCCATTTTTTTAAAATTATTAACTGATCCTGCATAGTTATCTTCTGCGATATCATTTCTTGCAGCTAAGAATAATAATTTATTTTTCATTGTAAGTTCAACATCCGTAATTGTTCTTGATATATACTCGTTAGACTTTGAATGATTTCCAAAATAGTTCTCTAGTTTTGCTAATTTAATTAATGCATTAGTTGAAGCATTATTACTTATTGAGTTTAATATTTCATAAGCCTGAGCGTAGTTCTTATTTTTCATAAAAATGAAAGCCCTTGCTTCTTTTAAGCTCGTATTATTTGCATCAATAGCACTTCCAATTTTAAGATCTAATAATGCCTGAGAAATATTATTTGACTGTACATGGCAGTTTGCTGCTAATCCCCAAAATGAAGCTAATTTATTTTCTTTCTTTTGCTTTTTCTTTAAAATTAATTCAGCTTTAGCTGTATCAGTTTTACATATTCTCATCATCTTATTATATGATGCTGTCGAACTTGATACTGTAGATTGTACTGATTTAGGTGTAGTACTCTTTTCACTTATTGATCCACATGAAAATAAGAATAAAAGAACTAATAATCTCTTCATTCGTCTAATTCTCCTTCAGAAATGGATGTTGCTATACCATTTGTCTGAGTTCTTTTAAATAATCTAATAAAATGATTCTTTAAAGTGTTTTTGCTTTTTAATCCTTGAAATGAATTGACTAAGCCGCTTTCTTCTTGTTCAACTCCTGAAATTATCTGAGCAATATTATTTTCTACATCGGCCTTAAAGACCTGATCTGTTGTATTTACTTTAAATTCTTTAAGTGTTTTCTTAAAACCTTTAAAGTTTTTATATACAATAGCTAAAATTGCTGAGTAGACATCTGGGCTGGCACTTGATTCAGCTAATTGAGCACCTTGGTCTTTAATTCTATTTATTGTTTCCATTTGTTGATTGAAAGCTTGCTCAAAAATTGGAAGTTCAAACTCTGCTTGTTCAGGTAAATAGTATTTCTGATTTATTGCTGACTTTGCAAATCGATGAAAAGTTACAACTTCACTTGTCTTATTAATAACTTTTAAGTTGGTAAATTTATTTCCCTTAGTGAAATTTTGAACTTGGTCAAATTGAGGGAGTGTTGTATCTAGGTTACTAGGTTTAGCCACAGACCAATAGTTTTTAATCAAATTATCCACAATCATTTCTTGGTAATTCATATAAGACTGATCATTTTTCATTTTAGTAATTAGTTGATCAGCTCTGTTGTTTAAAACAATGTTTTCGATATATGAAAGTGTTGCATTTTTTTGATGTTCAGGCGATATTTTACATTTCTTAGCTCGTGCCTGGTTAACTTGAAATGACTGGTAATCATTAGTCGCTAGATTTAACTCTTGAATCTGCGGGAAATGATTTGGATAAGTCTTCGCGTCTAAACAATAATTTTGAGAAATAAATCCATATAGAGTTTTTGAAAAGCTAAGCTTTTGAAGTAAGTATAATTCTTGAGCTGCTGTTAGTATTGAATCCAGTTTTGATTGAATGTTTTTCTTAGAATCATTTTCAACAACTGACTTAATCCAATTAAATGCTGAATCTGTTTCTTGTTTTTTTAATTTATTAACACCTAGATTGAAGGCTGCATCATATCTAATATCACTTGGGAAATACTTATTATTAAATATTTTCTCATACTCAACCATTGCCTTAGCTATCTCACCTTTACTCTCTAATTTCTTAGCCGTTTCAAAGGCAAGACTTCCAAGAATAGTTTTATTCTTAGAGATAAACTCTTGACTGAAACTTAAATACCCTTTTTCATAAGAAGTAATTAAAGTCATAAATTTCTTCGTATCTTTTTTCTTAATATAGTGATTAGTAATTGTCTTTTGCATCTCTTGCTGTGAAGCAAGCTTGCTAGGTATCCTCGAATTATATTTTTTTACTAAACCTTCAGCTGAGGTAATTCGATTCTTAGTGAAGAAGAAATTAAATAAAGCTTCATAAATCTTGATAGACTTATCAGCTTTTGGATAATTTTTAATATATTGTTTACTCGCATATTCGAAGAACTTATCATTTTTTAAATCTTTCTCATTAGCTAGAGCTAACATTGAGTTCAAAACTTTATCTTTGAATTCTTTTTTTGTCTTTTTGTTTATACCTTTATAACTTTTTTGATAAAATCCTGCTGCCTTATTATAATATTTTTCTTTATAAGAAATCTCTCCTTGCAGGTATGTATATTCAAATTTCATTTCAGGCTTTAATGTAGTTAAAACATCATAGTTTTTAATTAAAACTTTATAGGTTTGTTTTTTGTCATTATTAATTGAGTACTTCCCCTTATAGGCAAGTTGTTGGAGAAAAGTTGTTGTATCTCCAATATTATTAATAATATCTAAAGTTTCTGTTTCAAGATCTTCTTTTTCTTCTTTCGTTAATTTTGAAAACTCTCTTGCTAAAGATTGTGCCGTCTTGTAATGGCTCGTATAATTTTTATTAGTTTTCAAAATATCAAGTTTTAGTTGTGAGAGTCTATATAAGCATTCAGCATCTGATAATTTCACACAATAAGTCCTGGCTTTCTTTTCAGCTCTTAATGCAACTTGACTTGAAATTCTACTCAAAGATAGATTAACAACCCTAACTGAATTTGTTGCAATCTCTGAAGGGAAATGTGTTCCATGAAAAGTAATTGCAGTTTCTGGTTGCTTATTATAGGTATAGAAATAATTTAGTGCATTCCCTACTCTCTCTCTTGTATCATCATATTTTTTAGGATTTTTCTTTGCAGCAAAAAATGATTTTTTAGCAAGAGAAATTGCTTGAGTGTATTTATTTAACTTAAATAAACACCATGAATAATTCAAAAGGTGCCTTGTATAACCAGGATCTTGAGAATCTCTAATAACGACTTTATAATGTTTTGCAGCTTCTTTAAAACGCTCAAGATTATAATCAAGCTCACCAAGAGTAACTTTTGCTTGATGCTTTAATTCGGAATCGTTACTTCTTTTAAGTGCCTCTTTTAAATATCCTTTTATTTTAGGCTCATAAGATAAAAGATCATTCTTTACATGAATAATATTTGAAGCCAACCTAATATACACATCTGCGATGTGACGGCTTTTCTTATATTTACTTAAATAATGTTGCCCAAAGGCCTGAGTTTGATCAAATAATCTATTTGATTCAACATAAGCTTTATCTTTTTTTGTGATTCCTTTAAAAAGCTTTTGATTTTCAATTCTTCTTAATAATTGCAAACGCTCTGAGTAAAGCTCAAATAGTCTATAAGAGATATTATGATCTCTTCTTTTCATTTTTACAATTGACCTGATCTCTAGTTTTACTAGATTTAAAATTCTTTTTTCTTTTTTTGAACCAAAAACTAATGGGCTTGAGAAAAGAAATATAATGGATAATAAGATTTTCAATTAACTACCATTTCCTCGCACAATAAATTTAAAATTCTCAAACTCTTGTTGTGATGCAATGGTCATCACTCGATCAACCTTTTCATATTTAATAGTATTATCTAAAACAAAGTTAATATGATTTGCTTTCTGATCTTTTGCTGCACTTTTAACTTCTTGTAACCTTGCACCTAAAAGATTACCAAGTTCAGGGTTAGATAAGTTTGTAATTAATTTATTATTAAGATAAACATCTTCGGTATTAGTAATTTGAACTGTCGGACCAAATTGACCAAGATCTTGAGATGTTGATACTGTCAGGTCTAGGTTCTTTACTAAGTCTAACTCTAATGAACTGGCATTATAACTTTTCAGTAAAAAAACTAATAGAATTACAAGAATGTCTAGAAGAGATGTTATATCAACTTCTTCTTGTTCTTTCTTACCAGCACCAGCTTTGTACTTTTTCTGATAAATACTCATATTATATGTTTTTCTTCTCATTTTTACTCCATAGATTCAAAGGCCACTGACCTAAAAATCTTTTCCTTTTTAGCACCTTCAAGAATTACATATTGTTGAGCGGCATCCACTACCTTAATAACACTCTTAAAATCAACATCTTTGTGTGGTTTAACAATGATTGAACTTTCTTTGGCATTATCTTTCTTAAGCTTTATTAATAGTGCTCTAAACTCTGCAAATGAAGCATCTTCCCATTTAAACTTTGAGATTAATGTTTCCTTCATTCCTTCAGTAACCCTGATTTCTTCTTCATAAATATGGACTCTAAAGTTTTTACTTTTAATATTTCCTGCAGACTCATTACTGCTGACTTCTTCTATAATTGGCTTTTTTGTATTGATCTCATAAAGATCAATGAATTGAGCTGACATTAATAAGAAAAAGATAAAAATAAATACAGCATCAAGAATAGGAATAACATTTACCTTTTCTTGTTTGCTAAATTTTTTATTTCTAAGCATTACTCGCCCCTATTTAAATTTTTCTTACGCAGCTTTTTCAGCATCTTGGTATTCTTTATTTTTTCTTGTTCCTACAAGGTCAATAAGTCTCATGCTGTACTCGTCTACATCAGTTACAATCTTATCTGCTTTACTAGTTAAGTATGAATGAATAACTAAAAGTGTAATCGCACTAATTAGACCAAAAGCTGTTGTATTCATCGCCTTTGCAATACCTTGAGCTAGTAATAATGCTTTCTCACTCGGATCAGCACTAGCAACAGCTGCAAATGACTGAATTAAACCATAAATTGTTCCTAATAGACCCATAAGAGTAGAGATATTTGCTACTAAAGCAATCGCTCCCAGCCCTCTTGCAACTTTAGAATTAACACTAATTATTGATGCTTCAATAATATCTTGAATTTGCTGTCTACTTTGATTTGTTCTTTTCAAACCTTCTTTTAATACATCACCAAGGTGAGTATTAGATTTTTGACATACTTGGATGGCTTTTTCTACTTGGTTATTTAAAACAAAGTTTTTTACCTGGCCCATTAAAGAACTTCCATCTACATCAGATTTTTGAAGCTTTAAATATTTATAGACAGATAAAACCAATGCGCCAATCCATGCAAAGAGGATAACCCACATGGCGATACCACCATCTTCCATAAATTGTGCCATTCCACCAAAAAAGCCTACACTTGTTTCGACTTTTTCTACAGTGTCAATCGCTGTTTCTACCGCTTGAGTTGATTCCATTGAATTCTCCTTCTTATCTCAAATTTAAAACGTCATTACGTATTTCGAATTTAAAATTCTCTCTATCATAGAGTTTCATTCTAAATCTTTTTCTCTTATCACCTTGTATCGAAAGATCTCCAGGAGTTAATACTTCCCCTTCAATCTCCATATTTCCTAGGTCTACTCTTTGTCTTTTGACATACTTTTCAACCACTTTTTCTTGAGCAAAGGATAAATTCAATCCAAAAAATATAAATATATAAAGATATAATTTTGTCATAGTTTTATTCCTTATTATTCTTATCGACCTCTTTACAGTTAGACTTTAATCCAAATGAGTAATCTCCTAACTCATCGGCCCAAAATGCCCCCTTAAAGGTAAAAAAGAACTCATCTGCACTTCTGTTAACGTTTTCAAGGCTACCTCGTGCCCTTTTGGCAACTAAAGTTTTATCATTATAGAGTAAATCTTTTTTCCTAGAGATGACTTCTAATCGAATATTAAACATCTCACTAGCAACAAAGTTGATCTGATTGATAAAGTAATAAAAATACTCTTGAACATGTCTACCAATTCTTTGCTTCATCTTTTTCATTGTAAATTCTAAAAATTCAAGATCTCTTTTACTGGCACCCTTAGCTTTTAATCTTTGATACTCTTTTCTAGTCTTTTTAAATGATCCGTAATGAAGATTAATTTTTAATTTTTTCTTTAACTGATTCTTAAGACTTTTAACATAAGAATTATTAAGTTTATTACTTAACTTTTTGTCTATAAAGTTGAAATAGTATTCAGGATCTTTATTTTTCTTCACAAAACTTCTTAAATTTAATGATCTTTGCTTGTAAACTTTAAAGAATTTTTCAATTAAAATTGCAGTATCGTTGTATAAACATAGATTATAATAATTAAGGGCCTTTAAAATCTCAGCTTCTGGGAGAAAATATGATGATAATAATGGTGATTCATAAGTCATTAAAAGACCAAGACTCCTATTATAATCTTTTAAATGATAATAATTCCAAGCTTTTTCTAATAATAAATAAGGCCATGAAAATGCAGTTTTGGGAATGTCAGTATAAATTGCATTTGATCTAGCATATTTATCTTTTGAGTATAACTCTCTTGCATAATTGATCTGACAATTTTCTCTTATTAAATCATAATAAAGTTTGAATTTCTTCGCAAAAGCCCCACTAGACTTCTTGTGTGCTGACTTAATACATTGCTTTAAATAGCTCTTAAACTTTGGATCATTCTTTAGTTGAAGAGTACTTCCAATTATTAACCTAGCCTCTGGATAAAACTTATTGCTATCTGGCACAGATGAAGCATAGGCCATACTTTTTTTATAATCTTTCTTTTTAAAATAATGATTAGCTAAGTGTAAACTAATATAAGGATTGTTAATCTGCTCTAATAGTTCCGGGTCATATAGATATAAAGGTAAAGTACCGGTCTGAGACAATAATCTAGTTAAGAGCTTGTTTTCTTTTTTACTAACACCGTTATTTTTTTTAATTAAGGAAAATAAAAAGTATAAAGATAAATTATAACTTTTATTCCTATAGTGCTTTACAGCTTTTTTGTAAAATAGTTTCGTAGTAGACTTAGCCTTCTTTTCTTTTTTCTCTTCTTGAGAGTACCCTTGAAAGCTAGATGAGATAAATAGGATTAGAATTAAGTATGTTTTCATATTAAAATGTGTATCCAATTCCAATCATGAAATCATAAAAGTCAGTCAGTTTTTTGTTTCCAGCATCATTTTCTCTTTTTAAAGCTGCATCATATACTCTAAAGACTGTGTCTCCAGTAAACCAAAAACTCTTTATTTCTGTGTTTAAATGCCAGTTTTTTGAAAGCCTTACTTTAAAATCTGTTTTCACTGCAATAGCTGTTTGAGTTTCATCATCGAATCTCTCTGCTAATCCATTATCACCAACTGTTTTTAGGTTTGAAGAAGTCTGTAAATAAGCTCCTCCGAGTCCAAATCCCCAATCAAAGTAAAAGATTTTATTAAATGTATTAATTTTTCCATAAAAAGGAGTCCATAATAACATGGCCCCTAAAGCCATTTCTGGTCTTCTTAAAAATGGAGTAATACTTGTAATCCGTTTAATTTCAGAATAATTGAATGCAAAGCTATTAAAGTACTTTGTTCCAAATAATTCAATTCCCCACTCTTCTGCAAAATAGTAAGCCATTTTTAATGTTGCTGAATGTGTGTTTAGAA
Source organism: uncultured Bacteriovoracaceae bacterium (assembly GCA_938017795.1). GTDB lineage: Bacteria > Bdellovibrionota > Bacteriovoracia > Bacteriovoracales > Bacteriovoracaceae > JAHDHG01. Next base: position 32,096 of record CALIJZ010000009.1, on the reverse strand, counting down.
ACTCATCTCCAAATGCGATAGATCCATCAAGCTCTAAGTAAAAGGAGTTTTTCTTTTTATATAGCTTGTTTTGAAGCACATATACTGACTTATCTGGATCTAACCATAAAAAGTCATAAAGTGAATCTTCTGATGAATAAGAATTCATTCCAAGTGTAGCCATAATGCAAATTAATAATACTTTTATATTCTTCATTGTTATCTTCCTTGATTAACTTCTCGCAATATAATTATTTTTTACTAACTTACTCCAGAGCATGAGGCAAATTTTGCCCCACTCAAGAAAGGAGGCTACCGAGCAATATATTCTACTCTTATATCGGCTCCAACTCGTGGTTTACTGCCATCCTTAAATTCTATTGAATTAAGTGTTGAGTTATATTCCCAATTGTCAGGATGAAGAAATAAAGAATCTACATAAACTTTCACACTATCAAGTTTAGGCGTTTTAGAAAGAACAAAGTTTTGAATATTAATAACAATATTTTCACCAATCTTGTTTAAAGTATTATAAAAATCATTATTAATTTCTTCATTTAAACCACTTGTTAGATCAGCCGCTTCTATATATCTTGCTCCCCCATTAGAGATTGATCCTCCAGAACCCTCTAGATCTTTTGTTCTAACAATTGCGTGCATTTGTAATTCTGTATTATTATTTAGAAAACTTTGAGCATGGTTAACATAAGATTGCACCGAGTCAGAACTTTGATCTTCCTCATCAGAAACATAGATGATTGCTGTGTGAGAATTTGGTCTAAAGAAGTCATGTGAGTATTTATAAAAAAATACTTGTGCTGCTTCAAGACCTTTTTCTTCATGATGACCTTTAATTCCTACTTGAACAGCTTCTTCAAAATTTTCAAAGAATAAGTCTGGATTGAGAGAATGAAATTCACTTGTAAGAGTTTCATCAAGACTCCAATCTGGCTCACCAGCAGAGTTTAAGGTATCAGTAGTAATAATATTCATTCTAAAATCAATATTTTTAGAAACAAAATGTTTAATAAATTGGTTAAAATTATCTGCTATTGCCTCTTGCTCATTTTTCATTGACCCTGAGTTATCTATAACCCATAAAAGATCAATTTTATTTTCCTGGGAAGGATTAACTGTGAAGTTATCTTTTATTGTATCAACTGGACCACCATCATCTGATCCTCCATCATCATCACCTGCCGTATCATCTCCACCTGCTGAATCTGAACCTCCATCATCACTACCTGCAGTATCATCTCCACCAGAAGAGTGTCCATCCTCTGCTCCACCCATATCATGTGATCCGGTTATTGCACCTGGATTTCCGTCTCCATCCTCTCCATCACCTGAGCCTTCAGCTGCTTCAATTGTACCTGGATAAAAACTTGTATCCTGACATGAAAAGTTGAAAACAAAAATGGAAATAATAGATAGGATTCTAAACATTGAAACGATGGTATTCATAATAATTTCTCCTTTAACCCTTGAACTTTAATCGGCTTGGTTAAAACTTACTTAAATAGTAAGGTATATTATTACTGAATAATTATTAAGGTCATAAAATATAGATTAACTATTTGGAATCATTACTGTTTTAAAAAAAAATAAAAAATTATAAGTAAAATTTTAAATTTTATAAAGTTGTAAGTAGTGAAACATATTGTTGGCATTTATTTTTCTAAGCAAAAATGAGAAAAATTCAAAATTATGCTAGATTTTCCGAATCAAAAAATATTACTTCAATATCAAACTTATTTCTTATGACATTCATTAAACTTTGTATCCCAAATTTCTCAGTTGCGTGATGACCACAAGCAAAATAATCAATCTCTGCTTCAATAGCATCATGCCAATTATATTCACTAATCTCACCAGTTAGATAAGCATCTAAACCTTGTGAGCTAGCACTTGTCCATTCATTATTTGCTCCACCTGTAATAATTCCAATAGTGTTTATTACTCTATTTTTATCAGGACTAGCATGAATAACCTTATGATCAAAAATTGTTGCTAACTTAAGAGCTAGTTCTGCTGACTTTATTTCAGAAGGTAGTCGACCAGAAACTCCTAGTGTATTTCCTTTATACTCACCAAAAGGCAGGATATCTGTTAATTGCAACATCTTAGCTATAACTGCAGCATTTCCAACATCTAGATGAGCATCTAGTGGTAAGTGATATCCAAACAATGAAATATCATTTTTTATTAAGGGTGCTACCCTATTATAAAATTGATGAGTAAGAACTTTTTTTTGATAATTCCAAAATATTCCATGATGAGTAATTAAACTATTACAATTATGATGAATACATTTCTCAATTGCTTCTTTAGTGGCCGACACACTAAATCCAATTTTTTGTATCTTCTCACTACCTTGAACTTGAAGGCCATTTGGACAATAGTCTTTAAAGTTTCTTATATCTAGGAATGTGTTTAAAAAGTTTTCTAATTCTAATAGGTTCATTCTTTGATTATACGAAAGTCTTCAGATAACTTCGATTTAATAAATAAAAAAGCCTAGGAATATGCGTAGCTTTATAGTATATCTCTAACTATGAATTGCTCTGTTTTCCGTAGCTGCTAAACATGCCTCTTTAAAGGCTTCAGCATAAGTAGGATGAGCATGGCATGTTCTTGCTATATCTTCAGCACTAGCACGAAACTCCATTGCTAAAACTGCCTCAGCGATCAAATCGGCACATCTAGCTCCAACCATATGAACCCCTAAAATCTCATCAGTTTCTTTATCAGCAATAACTTTAATCATTCCAAAAGATTCATTACTTGCTCTTGCCCTACCGAGGGCCTTGTATGAAAAACTACCTTTCTTGTACATAATCCCCTGATCTTGAGCTTGTTTTTCAGTAATCCCAACTGATGCAACTTCTGGATGAGTATAAACAACACCAGGAATTAAATTATAATTAATATGAGGAATTTGCCCTGCAATCAATTCTGCAACAAAGACTCCTTCTTCTTCGGCTTTATGAGCAAGCATTGGTCCCTTAATAACATCGCCGATTGCATAAATATGGGGATGGTTTGTTTGTAAATGTTCATTAACTTCAATCCGACCTCTATCATCTGTGCCCAAATCTACATTTTCTAAATTTAAACCTTTTGTATAAGCTTTTCTCCCAACTGAAACCAAACAATAATCACCTTCTAAGCTAAAAATACTATCTTTACTTAAATCTTTAATTTGAAGAGCAACTTTATCTCCATTACTAACAACGCTTTGAACAGCACTGCCAAGATAAAATTCTATTCCTTCTTTTTTTAATGCCTTTGTTATCTCTTTTGAAACATCCTCATCCATTGTAGAAACAATTTTATCCGCATATTCAATAACAGAAACTTTTGAGCCAAGTCTCTTATAAACAGAACCTAACTCTAAGCCAATGACACCACCTCCAATGACTACTAAATGTTCTGGTAATTGAGTTAGCTTTAAGGCCTCAGTCGATGAAATAATTCTTTCTTTATCAATTTCAATACCTGGCAAACTGGCAGGCTTAGACCCAGTGGCTATAATAAAATTTTTAGAGTGAATAGTTTCATTTTTCTCTCCACTGACTAATAATTCATGTGCACCAACAAAACTCCCAACTCCATGAAAGACATCAATTTTGTTTTTTTTCATTAAGAACTTAACCCCCTCACAAGTAGGAGCTACGACTTTTTTTTGTACCCTTTCCATCATCTTTGTAAGATCAAGCACTGCATTTTCAATATTAATTCCATGATCCTTATGTGAATGAACTGTATCGTGATAGCGATGGCTTGAATCCAATAAGGCCTTAGATGGTATACAGCCAACATTTAAACATGTTCCACCAAGAGTAGAGTATTTTTCGACTATAGCAGTTTTTAAGCCAAGTTGAGCGCATCGAATTGCACCTACATAACCACCTGGTCCAGATCCAATTACAACAACATCATATTCAGTCGACATAGTACTTATCCTTTTAAATTTATTATAAATAATTCTAGACTTTGAATGATTTTCTGAAAAGAAAAAAAATTAGTATATTATTTTATAAGAACTGCAAACAGAGTAAATCCTATATTTACAGTCCATTTTTAATTTTATTTATACTTCTTAGGGTCTATACCAACAAGGTGGTCTTACACCTGATATTTCTTCGTCTGTTTTATTGCATGTACCAATATCTGCGTAAACTCTGTCAACTGCATCACTCTGATCGACTTTGCATAAAGCTCCTTGCAAATAAGTATCTAATCTACATTGCGCAGGTGGGTGGCCATCAAAAGTTTTAAACATATTACTAGGCTTTTCAAACGCTACTCTTCCGCCCAATGATCCAAGTAAAGATGCCAGAGAAAAACTTGCCAATGAAGCTCTTTGACAAATTGCTTGTTTTTCCAAATTCGTAAAAGACTTAGCACATTCTTTTACAACTATGTTTTTAAATCTTTCTTCAAATTCCTCATTGCCTGGTTTTCTATTTGCCAAAATTTCAATATTATTATCACCTTGAACATAGTTTCTAAAACATTTTAAAGTGGCCCAATAATCTGCTTGACCTTCATTACTTGCCCATGACATGCCGTTATATTTAGGAGCACCTCCAATGTGATGGCCCAATTCATGACAAACTACTAAGGCAAAACCATCTTCTGTAGTTTCTTTATGTCTAGCAAGTCCACCAAACATTGCAATTTTCCAGTTATTCCCAACCTGCTGTGCATAGGCGTTAACTGCTCCTTCTTCCCATTGCTTATCAACAGAAAAATTTACACCTAATTCTTCAAATTTTGGTTTATAAAACTTTACTACGCTATCAATGATTGAACTGAACTTTTCTTCAGTCATATCTAGACCTTTAGTATCGGCACTAATCCATAAATCATTTTCAGGTAAGAATCCAGAATTTCCTTCTTTATCACACGCTAATGACAAAAGTGGTATAAAGGTAAATAACAATATAATTAATTTCATAACAACCTCATTTTTTAAGTAATAAATTAATCTTTTGTTCATAATATCAATTTCAGAAGTAAGAATGAGACTGAAGCAAAAAAGTTCCGATGTAAGAAGATCTCAAAACTTTTTTGCTTTGATTTAACAGGCCCAGTATTAAAGGCGTGTGATAAGTAATCACTAGTTTAAAATTAAAAAATTAGAAGTAAGAGATCGATATATTTAGACAAAGATAGTTGCAAGAAAACAATTGATATTATTTAAGCAATCTATCAAATGATTTAGAATCTTTGGGCAATGATTTAATATTATCTGCTTTAATACCAAAAGATTTAGCCACTGTTGCCCAAAGATTATTTGGTCTGATCATGCCGATATCTTTATGATCTGCGTAGTATTTAGCAGTTTTGTTAGCATCCAAATCAGCTTTCAAATTTACGGACTTTTGTGCCTTAAAATCATATGGAATACCAGATCGTTGAGAGTTGGCCCTTGAATTATTTTTATTAATCAAAGTGGTATTTCCAATAACTTTTCCACCTTTTAGATTTCCACCAGCAACAAGAACTGAATTTTCAAAAAAGTTATGATCTTTACCTTTTGCTGAATTGAGAAATGGTAGTCGAGAGAAATCATTTAAAACAACAATTGTTAAATTATCTAAATAATTACCTTTTTCTTTTAAAACTTTAAAATACATTGATATCTTATCCCATACACTTTTTTGAGCTCTCTGGTGATTGGACTCATAATCATCATGAGAATCTAAAGTTATCTCAGAATTATTTTCAATCTCCAATTGAACAAAATCAACAGTATCAGTAATCAAAGAAGCCAAAACACTTCTATCACTTTCATTTAAATCTGAATATTCGCTTTCCAACTGAGTAACTAGATCTTGATATTTACCATAATCATAAACCGAAGATGGTGAAATTAAATTATTTAAAGCTGAAGAAAATGCAGATCTCCTATTTAATTTAATAGAAGCAAGACCTTCATTAGATTCACTTGGAACAAGACTCTCTGGTGTTGCAATATTTATATATTTTTGAAAGCTAGATGCTTCAATACTACGATTAGTCAACATTCTCACTTTCTTTTTAGGATAAAGCGAAGTTGCTAGAGTAGCTATAAAGTCATTTTTTCCATTTGTTTCACCCATTGTAAGGTACTTCATAGCAGATTCATGACCTACATCATCAGTACCCATAAAGATTCCATTAACGATAGAGAAATCATTAGCATAATTTTTTAAACTTATCGCAGACGGACCGAGGTTAATCTCACTACCTTGAATAGATTTAGAGATATTATAATTTTCATCAATAAATAAGTTCCCTTGGTCAGGACGATCTCCAAGCCATGGATTTAGTCCCATTAAAGAGTCCATCCCGTCACTAACTTTTATAACTAGTAATTTTTGTCTCTTTTTTTCTTCAAAAGCCAATGAGTTTAGCGACCCTAAAGATGAACAACAAACTCCAGTGATAATAGTCTTTGATGTTTTTGATAAAAACTCTCTTCTTTTCATAATTACTCTCTTATTAAATATTCGTTTAAAAATATAATTGTTAAAACATTTTCGTAAAATTTTTCAAGTGTCATCTCATCACTCTGCGATTCTTTCATTGAGATGGCCTTATCATAAATAAAAGCAAGGTATTGCTTCTTGTCAGTTAGATCTTTTCCATAAAAGGAATTCTCTCCATAGAAATTTAGTTTTTCCAAAATAATATCAGGACCAACAAACTCTATGTGAAGATTTTCAATCAACTCAATGAGACTAGATTTTTTATAATTACTAAAATCACTTTGTAAAAAACTAGCTGCTAGGCCAGCTGTATATTCTAAGTCATAATCTTCAGAATCTGGGTTTAAAATATTTTTATATATCGATGGATCTAAAAAAAGATTACTTATTTCATCGGCTGGAAAGCTCTCATCTAAAAATTCAGTCAAAAGATCTATTCCAAATTTTTCAAGCAATAAATTAAACTCTTCCATAGAAACCTGAGCTTTAGTAAATTTCTCGGTTGTGTCATCTACTATTGGATTACCATACTCATCGTATATAATATTCCCATCATAAAAACCTTCTTCATCATAATAAAGATTATCAAAATTCATAAACAGTCCAATTCTTCCACTGATAAGACTACTTACACACACTAAATATTCAGAAACAAAAGACCCGTTAGGTTTTTTTATAGACATTTTTCCAGATTTAAGATCAGCCTCTCCAGTAGAAAGATAACAATTAGAATAACTGCCACCATTTTGTTTTTTTATAATATTTAAAATTGGAAAATCGGAAGCAGAGAGAGAAAACTTAGACTCTAAAAAATATTGTAGCTCAGATCCATTAAGATATTTATGATGCTTATCTTCAAAGGTAATCGTTTGAGAATATGTGCTAAAAGAAAATACTACTAAAAAGAACCATTTCATTTTAACATCCTTTCACCACTACTATCTGGCATTCCTAAATCTATCCAATTTTTAACTTCCCTAAGGTCTTGTTGAGTGGGTTGAAAATCAGAGCCCTCTTCTGGCATTGTTCGACCATGACCAATTTCACTTTTCCCTAAGGCCAATTGTTTATAAAGTTCATTGGCATAGTATTTCTCATCCTTAATTTTCCCATCAAAGCTTGTTCCCCTTAGAGGGAATTCATAAAACACCGGTGTAAGGTAGTGACACTGATTACAGTTTTTCAATACATTTTTAGCTTTTTTAAATGACTGCTTTAATTGATGAATCTTATTATTTACTGGCGCTTTCTTCTTATTTTCTCCAGCTCTGTAGTAATATCCATAATGAACAAGCATATATTTTAAAACATCCTTGATTTTCCCATCAAATTCCGTATATTTTTTTATTAATTTTAATTTTAATTTTTTGCTTAAAGTCTCTTCCGAGGCAACGTAGTGCTTCCATAAATTTGTTACTTGGCAAGATTTATATTTATCTGTTTTAACTAGCTTTCTTAAATAATCTCCAACACCTTTGACAGCTGTATTTTTTAATTCCCCTTTAAGGTTTGTATAAATTAAGGCACCAGGACTCACTGTCTTTTTAAGCCCACCTTCTATTGACCAAAATGTTTGGGCCAAAGGATCTAAACCTTTATATAAATGACAGCTCTTACATGATCTTTGAGTACCGTGAAGTTTTTCTGCATCCATATCAATAAAAGTTTCACCTATAGCAACTTGAATTTCTTCAAATTTCTTATGCTCATCAAGATCAACTGAAGGAATCAGATCTTCACACATTCCAACTCTCAAAATTGCAGCCGCTCTTTTCCTACCTTTATTTCTTAAGGTATTATGATATCTCCCAACAAACTTAGGGGTTGTAATAATTCCTCCAGCAAGGTTTTCATCATTAACAATTAAATCGATAATCTCTCTACTTGCTTCTTCTCCTAAATTATTTATTTTGATATTAGCTTTCACAATATAATTTTGATAAAACTCTTTGGCATCAGACCCGCCTTCAAAGTCTTGGTTAATACCTAGATTTTCGAGTGTATTAATATATTTTGATAATTTATATTTATTACCAATAAAAAGTTGGTCCCAACTTTGATTACCAGTAAAAATATCATTAACTAAATTCACATAAGGCTCTCTTGAGACTCCTTCATTTGAAGAACTCCCAAATGAAGAGTTAAAACGGAAAATTTTTTGAGTAAATAGTAAACCAGTCTTTTTAAATCCATCATCATTCATAAAACGATCGATAAAATACCCTAGAGAAGTTTTAATACATTGCTCGTTATAGCTATCATTATTCTTACAATGCTTATTAATATAATCAAGGTAATCACTATACTCAGCTGAAGTTACATCTTTACTCGTTAGTCTTAGCTTGATTTTTCTTAATTTTTCAACAGGGTGAATTGAATTAGAAAAGCTAAGTGAACTTAAAATTACTAATATAGATATTAAGCTTTTCATAATACTAATCCTGATGATTGTTGAAATGATTCAACTGTCTTTCTATAAACTTTTAAATTAATATCACCTTGAGAGTATTTAACTTTTTTAAATTTGCTAAACTCAGATTTACGACCAAGCTCTCTAGCTTCATCCACAAGACCACCTGGTTCATCAATATAAGGAATTAATTTATTAATAAAACTTGAACTATTACCTCTTAGTGAAACTGTACAATATTGAGAATTGAATAGTTTTTCTTTTGGAAGGCTAGATGGTCTTTTTAACTTAATATCAAAATTATTTGATAAGCTACCTAGCCCAACATTATTATTAGCAATAGTAAGTTCAAGATAATCTTCAATTTTCTCAAAACCAACATTTTCTAAACTCTCAGTAATTCCTCCAACTACCACTTCTCCCAAATCAGGATTAACAGTAATAAATCCCGGTATAAGAAAATCTGCCTCAATCTTACTTTCACTTGATGAAATAATCCAATCGTAAGAATCACACTTTAATCTAGGGTTTTCTAACTTCATTGAACTAGGATAGTAATATTTTTCACTAAACCATTTATTACCTGATAAGAATGTGAAATTTTGTATTATGGCCTCAACATCATAACTAAATATTGGATAATTTTCTTCATCATAATTATCAACTGAAGCCAAAATAGGAAATTTCAAAGTCTCCGAATTTTTAGTCTCCTCAGCAAAGAAATACACTCTTGAATTCATTGGATAGATTAGTTCGCACTTAATTTGAGTTTCATCATTACAAGTATTTGAAACAACTTCAGTGTCAACTTTAATATCAGTTTTTTCTAAATCATATTGATATAAATGAAGGTTGATAAACTCATTGGTTCCAGAATTATTCCCATATTCATCTTGAACCAATTTTTCAATTTTTAAAGTTAGATCATCTCCTTCTTGGAAATCAGGAATCGTGAAATTCTCATAATTAAAAAATTCAACAAATCTAGGATCAGTTGAATCAATCTGAATCGATTGAGAGTATGAGATGTTTATCAAAGAGATTAAAAGGAGAAATTGTTTCATTTCAAAATTATATATTCAAGCCAGTATTTCAAACCAAACAGTGTAATTTCAATAAAACATGTACAATGATTGGACACAATAATTTCTACATACATCATTCTTCCAAAGATTGATCATATCTATTTCCATCGTCATTTCAGGTAGTTAACTATAAATAAGGAATATTTTACGCAGCGAGTCTTAGTGACAATACATTCATGCTAAAAGGTATCAATTAAATTTTAACAGGAGAAACCTCTATGAAATCACTATCTTTTCTATTACTTGTAACATTAATTAGCTGCAATAATAACGCTACACTAATCAGCTCTCTAGAACCTAAGAAAGCAAGTGCTATTGAAGGAGATAAACCTTCAAATCAATCAAATCCAACTCAATCAGCAACTGAAGCAGGAAATGAGTTCGAAGACAAAACGGAAACAGAAGCCGACTTAAAAGCAATGATGGATGATTTATCATTATCAAGTGTTGATATTGAAAATAAAATTGATCTCAAGTTAGAAGAAATTAAAAAAGATAATTCTTTAACAGGTGATATCTTAGACGAGAAGCTTCATTCAATTGCAAATTTAGCGGTAGAGAAAGATATCATTGTTGAAATCGAGAAAATTAACAAAGAAAATGGTTCTCTAGTTAAAGATTTAGACATTGCTTTAGCTGAAAACAACGAAATAATCTTTGAATTTATAACAATTTGTGATGATGAAGATGGAAAAGAAATAGATTTAAGATCTCATCCAATTAACACAGATATGGATTTAGATGCTACACAAAGAAAAGAGCTATTAATGGATATTTTAAACGCAAAATTTGACTTAAATTAATATATTATACAAGCAGAGTATTCATTAAATTGAATACTCTGCTTTTAATGAACTTTTCTCTCAAGAAGCTCTACCCTATCAACAATTTCTGCAAATTCACTTTTTTTCATATAATAAAATCCACGCATCCCATAACTCTCTCCCCAAGAATTAGCTAAAACAAAATAAGAAATTTTTTTTGCCCTATTCAGGGTGTATCCTAGTATTTCCATTGCATGCCCAGATATTGGTTTTGAATCGTTATTTTCTTTAGATAATTTCACTGAGATAAGACCATTTTTATCATTGTATTTAACTTTTTTATGCTTATAAGAATGCATAACAGCTAATATCTTTTCATTACTATCAATAAGTCCTTTTACTTCATCGGCAGTAGAATCTTGATCCTTTGAAAAAAGAGTCTTAACCGTATAATTATCTTTAAATACCGCATCTATATTTTTCAACTTACTATAATGAGTATCAAGCTTCCCTGTTAGTTGTTTATACATTGATAAAGCTGTTTTATCTTGAGTAACATCAGCAATAGATTCATTTTTCTTCAGATACATTCTAAGCTTTTTTAAACTCTTATCTATATCTTGACCAATATCAGAAATAAATTTTTCATAATAGCCAGAATCTAATTGATAAATTTTTTCTGTGTCTAATATTTGTTTGGTTGTGCCACTTCCTGAAATAGAAACCATTAATTGTTCAAAGCTTTTATTTTTTTTAAGCTTAGCTGTAAAGTCTTCTGTATAATAAAGATTTTTAAATCGATCATAAAATACTGAAACTAGTAAAGAATGATAACTTAACTCTCCCGGGAGTCTAAGCTCTTTATATTTTTGATCAAAGATATTTTTTGCTCCTGCAATATAACAAGTTCCACCAATTTGCTCTAAAATACAGTGATTTTTTTCCAGAACATTTTTAATTTTTCTTCTTTTTGATATCACATTAGAAAAATCTGAAAAGACATGTTTTTCATTATGAAGATGGAACTCACAAGCTCCCCAGGGAAAGAATGCATAGACTGAGATATATAAGAGCGAGATAAGCAAAAACTTCATATATGAATTATATAAGCTTATCAACTCAAAATAATGAACAAGAAATAATGTATCTACTTAAAAAAAGTATTTTACTCTCTTTTAGATTTTAAACATCTAATAATAATCTAGCTGGATCTTCTAAGAGCTCTTTTACTCTCTTTAGAAAGCTAACAGACTGCTTCCCATCAACGATCCTGTGATCATAAGAAAGAGCTAAATACATTATTGGTCTAATCTTAACTTCCCCATTAACTGCCATTGGTCTATCAACAATATTATGCATTCCTAAAATCGCTGACTGAGGTTGATTAATGATAGGAGTAGATAACATTGATCCAAAAACTCCACCATTTGTAATAGTAAAAGTACCACCTTGCATCTCTGATAATTTTAACTTTCCATCTCTTGCTCTCGTTGCAAGTTCTCTAATTGATTTTTCAATAGAAGCAAGTGACAAGCTTTGAGCATCTCTAACGACAGGAACTACTAACCCCTTAGGAGTTGAAACTGCAATCCCCACATCACAATAATTAAAGTGAAGTATATCTGTTCCTTCAATTTGCCCATTCACTGATGGAAACTCTTCTAAAGCAATACAACATGCCTTAGTAAAAAACGACATAAAGCCTAGCCCAATTTGATGTTTTTCTTTAAAGCTTTCCTTATACTTTGCTCTCAATTCTTTTATACCAGTCATATCAACTTCATTAAAAGTTGTAAGCATGGCCGTTGTTTGCTTTACGGCCACTAATCTTTTAGCAATCGTCTTTCTTAAGGCACTCATTTTATTTTTTGTGGATGATCTTCCTTCAGATAAGGGCCTTGGAGTAGCTTTACCAGTAGCAACACTTCCAGCAGCTGGAGCAGTTTTAACAACTTCTGGCGATTGTACTCTAGCAGGTGCAGCGGCTTTTGCATTTAAGGCATCTTCTTTGGTAATTCTTCCACCCTTACCTGAGCCAACAATGCTTGCTGGATCAATATTTTTCTCATTTAATATTTTCATAGCCGCAGGTGAAGCCATTACATTACTAGAGTTATTAGTCGTAGAAGAATTTACTGGAGCAGGTGAAGTATCTGATGTCTTACCCGCAGATGGTTTAGCACCTGGCTTAATTGATCCAATCACAGATCCAATATCAACAGTATCGCCTTCGCTAGCTGAAATATCTAAAATACCGGCCTGAGGTGCAGGTAATTCCATTGAAGCTTTATCAGATTCAATTTCACAAATTGGTTCATCGATATTTACAAAATCTCCGTTTTTTTTCATCCATGCTGCAATAGTAACTTCTGTAATTGACTCACCTACTGAAGGAACGACAATTTTGCTCATAATTTATCCTTTATTCAAATGCTAATTTAGTAATTTTTTGTTGTTCTAATTTATGTACGCTAGAAAAACCTGTAGCCGGAGAGGCACTAGATTTTCTACTTATTAATTTAAAATCTCTAAAATGGTCGTATCTTAAGAGATAGGTCCATGGTCCCATATTCTTTGGCTCTTCTTGGACCCAAACTTTCTCACATCTATATAGCTCAAGAAGACTTTTAATTTTTTTCTCTGGTAATGGGTACATTTGTTCAAGTCTAACGATATCCACATCTGTTATCTGATTGTCACGTTTATACTTAATTAAATCGAAATAGATCTTACCAGTACACATAATTAATCTTCTAGCATTAGCGGCGTCATCGTCAGGGCTCATAATTAATTCTTCAAACCTACCAGAGGTTAAATCCTTAATATTTGAAGTACATTCGGGATGCCTAAGAAGTGATTTTGGAGTAAACAGAACTAAAGGTTTTCTGAAATTCCAAGTTACATGTCTTCTTAATAGATGAAATAAATTAGCCGGGGTTGTTACGTTAGCAACGACCATATTTAATTCAGCAGCAAGTTGTAAAACTCTCTCTGGCCTGGCATTAGAATGCTCGGGCCCTTGGCCTTCGTATCCATGAGGCAGATAAGTAATCAGGCCACTCATAATTCCCCATTTCGATTCACCACTAGAGATGAATTGATCAAAAACCGTTTGTGCACCATTAGCAAAATCACCAAACTGAGCTTCCCAGATATTTATATCTGTAGGTCGACCTAGAGAGTAACCATATTCAAATCCAAGGACCGCATATTCACTTAATAAAGAGTTATAAATTCTAAATCTTGCTTGAGTATCACTTATACTATTTAAATTTAAATATATCTCTTCGCCAGACTCATCAAATATTCCAGCATGTCTGTGAGAAAATGTCCCTCTAACAACATCTTGACCACTCATCCTTATGGCTATTCCATCTTCAAGAAGTGATCCATAAGCAAGGAGTTCCCCCATTGCCCAATTTAAATTATCCCCTTCCCATCTCTTAATACGATCTCCAATAATTCTACTAGCTTTTTTAATAGGTGTAATATGACCAGGAATAGTAATTAAAGATTTATAGATTTTCTCTAGACCTTCAAGAGGATATCCAGTCTTAGGGTTATATTCAAAGTCTTCATCAGTTGCTCTTTTTAGACTTTCCCATTCTTTATCAGGCTGCTGAGGTTTATATTCAATAGTGGTCTCTTTAAGCATATTAAATCGACTTTGCAGTAAGCTTCTAAATTGAGCTTCCATTTGATTGGCCAGATCAACTTCAATAGATTTACCGTCAATAAGTTTATTTAAATACACTTCTCTAGGGTTTGGATGATTACCAATTAATTTATAAAGATTAGGCTGAGTAAACTTAGGTTCATCTCCTTCATTGTGACCATGCTTTCTATAACCAACCATATCAATAAAAATATCTTCACCAAATTTTTGTCTAAATTCAGTTGCTAGCTCTACTGCATAAACAACCGCTTCAGCATCATCTCCATTCACATGGATCACTGGAACATTTATTACCCGAGCTGCACTTGTACAATATGTTGAACTTCTGGCATCAGTGAAGTCTGTAGTAAAACCTATTTGATTATTTATAACAAAATGAATTGATCCACCAACATGAAAACCAATGAGTCTAGACATTTGAACTGACTCATAGACAATTCCTTGTCCGGCAACTGCTGCATCTCCATGTAAAATAATAGGTAGGACTTTTTTATGTTCTCCATTATACATAATATCACTCTGGGCCCTACTATAACCTTGAACTACTGGTCCAACGGCTTCAAGGTGAGAAGGGTTTGGCATCAATTTGCAATATACTTTATTCTTACTACGTGTTTCCACATATGATCTAAAGCCTAGATGGTATTTTACATCACCATCTCCAAATGTATCTTCTGGATTTATATTGCCTTCAAATTCATTGAAAATATATTCATAAGTCTTTCCAAGAGTATTGGCTAAAACATTTAACCTTCCTCGGTGGGCCATCCCAATAACGACTTCCTCTACTCCATTGAGCTGAGCAGTATCAATAATTGCATCTAGTGCAACAACTGTATTTTCTGCTCCTTCAAGAGAAAATCTTTTTTGACCAACATATTTAGTATTTAAAAAATTCTCAAAAACTACTGATTGATTTAACTTTTCTAATATTCGCTTTTTCTTCTCAAGTGGAAAATTAACTAGTCCTCGATCTTTTTCAATCTTATCTCTAAACCACCTTCTAATTTCAGTGTTTTCAACATGCATATATTCATAACCAAGACTCTTGCAATAAATTTGATCAACAAATTCAATAATTTTCTCTACTGAACATTTGCCAAGACCAAGATATTCTCCGCAAATTGATTGAAACTTTAAATCACTTTTATTAAGCCCATAGTCTTCAAGTTCTAAATGAGGCTTTCTATTTTTTCTCGGTCTTATTGGGTTAGTTTTTGATATTAAATGTCCACGGGCCCGATAAGATTGAATAATTCTAAAAATTTTAAATTCTTTATCTATATCACTTGAAGCTCCAATAGCTGGAGCGACACTTCCTAAGTCATTTAAATCAAGGCTTGGATCTTTGACGAGTGCAAATTCATAACCTTCAAAAAAGTTTTTCCAACTCTCATCTACCAGAGATTTATCTTTTTTATAATCTTCATAGAGACCGTCAATATAAGCGTTATCTGAACCAGACAAATGGGTGAAATCTAAGTTTGCCATAATATAAGGGCCTTAAAATTTAAAAGTTAATATCTGTATAAATTATAGTAAATTTTTATAACGATCTTCAAAGGTTATTGTAGATTGTGCTCAATAAAAGATCTTGATTTCTCCAAAATAGTCATTGGTATTTGGTGACCACCTTGAAATTCGTGGAATTGAACATCAAATTTTGATTCTATCAAAAAGTTTTTAAGCTTTTTTGCATATTCGAACTTTAAAACAGCATCAGTAGAACCATGACTTTGGAAAACCGGAGTTCTATCCTCAAGCTTGTCTGCGAGTTCTTGGCATTGTTTCAAGCCTAAAGCAGTACTTGAATATAGGATAATTCCCTTGAAATTATATTGATCATGATATTTTAGATAAAAATGTAAGGCACACATACTACCTTGGCTAAAGCCTCCAAGTATTAATTCTTCATTAGGAGCTATTTTAATATTTTTATTTATATATTCTAAAGTATCAGATAAATCTTTTGGCAAAGAATTAGAAAAATCTAAATTACCAGCTTGAAGTTTCATGAGCTCATAATTATTTATTTCAAACCAAGATCTTCCTCCAAAGTGAGCTGGTTGAAGTAAATGTGGAGCATCAATAAATTGAAAGTTTTGAGCTTTCTTTGTCTTTAAGTATGGCTCAAGGGACATAAGGTCTTCTTTATTAGCTCCATATCCGTGTAAAAATACAACTTGGGCCATTAAAAATCCCTACAATTTTTCTTCTTAGAAATTTTTAACTTATCAATTGCAGCTTCCCCTCCGCAACTGCCATATTCCACTTTAAATTTACAAGTTTTGGTAAAAAGAGCACCTTTATCGTTTAAATTTAAATAATCAACTTGAACTTCATATTGATCAATTCCTGGTAGACATTTTTTACTGGATTTATATTCAATAGAGATTTTATTAATATTATCTAATGTTTTTATTTCTGCTTGAACTAATTGCTTATTGAGAATTTCTTGTACCTCACTAACTGTGTTCATTCTAAGATTCGTATTTTCTCCTGGTTCAATTTTATTGCCCTGATATCGATCTCCAGAAGCACAAGATAATAAACTTAGTAGTATTAAAAATTTCATTTTTGATCCTTTTTCTAAGGTCTAATTATGGTTTATTTTCCATAAAAGTCCAAAAGGAATATGCGAGCTAGCATTGTTCTCTAAGTAGATGCTTGTTAGACTCTATATTATGAAATCAAAAAAAGTATCCGAATCAATGATTGAAATGCGTGAGATGGTAATGCCTCACCACACTAACCCTCAAAATACTATCTTTGGCGGAACAGTAATGAGCTGGGTAGATATAGCTGCAGCGATGTGTGCCGCTAAACATTGCAATAAACCAGTGGTAACAGTTCATGTTGATGAATTGCACTTTATCTCCCCTATTAAAATAGGAGAGCATGTTCTAATCAAGGCCTCTATCAATTATGTTGGCAAATCAAGCATGGTCATTGGTGTTAAGGTTCAAAGTGAAAACCCATATATCAATGAAATCAAAACAACGACAAGAGCGTTTCTAACTTTTGTGGCCTTAGATGGAAACGGTCGCCCCACTGAAGTACCTTCGATAGAAATTGAAACTGACGAAGAACGTAGACGTTATGACAATGCTAAAATGAGAGTTGCTGCTGCAAAGAAATTACGAGCAGGATTAGAAAAGTAATATTTTATTCTCACTTCTAGGCCCAATAAAGAATCACCACCAAATATAAGGACTTTGGTGGTGACAAATCTAACTATTTCTTCAGTAAGCGAGCACTTCCAAAATTCGTATGAAACTTTTTGCAATAAACTACTGCATACTTAAATTTCTTCAAATCAACACCTTTAGGTAAAGAGTATTTCTGAATACCTTTAAACTTCTTCAGCTTCCCAAGAAAAACTGAGTTTTTACTCGAATATCGTTTAGGGACTTTTGTTGTATGTAAATAGACTCTTAAATCAGGAGCATCATCAGTTAAGAAGTTTTTACCAAAAGAAAGCAATCCCTTTTTTCCATTTTTAGAAACTAACTTAACACTACCTTCAATTCTTTTTCCACTCTCTATAGATTCAAATTCTCCTAAATATTCACCACCAAAAGCTAGTCCAGTAATGGTAAATAACATAAATGCAACTTTTTTCATAAATTCTCCTTTAATAAATTTTTCTGCACCTTATATTTATCTTTGATCTCAAAGTTATTGAATAGACTTGAGCTTAATCAACATATGTTCACAAAATACACAACACCCAAATCACAGACAAACAAATCGTTTTGATATATTCCTTAAAGGCATAACAAAGATACGTATAAGGAATTGTTCAATATAAACACTTCATATACTTTAATATTGAACAGACTCGTTAAGGGGGAGAAAATGAAACTTACAATTAGAAACTCAGTGAAAGTACCAATGAATGAAAAGGAAGCAAACTTCGTAACATTTGATGGCATAGAAGATAACAAGGATCATGTGGTTTTAGACTTCAGAAAAGATTTAGATCAAGATGTTGTTGATGTTAGGATACATTCTGAATGCTTAACTGGTGATGTCTTTGGATCATCAAGATGTGATTGTGGAGAACAATTAAAAGAAGCTGTAGAAAAATTTAACCTAAACGGAGGAATCTTAATATATCTAAGGCAAGAAGGAAGAGGCATTGGATTAAACAATAAACTAGATGCTTATGCTCTACAACTGGAAGGTCTAGACACCTATCAAGCCAATAATGCTCTAGGATTGGATGATGACTTGAGAGATTATGAAATAGCGGCTCAAATGCTTAAAGCTATGGGGGTTCAAAAAATTAATTTATTAAGTAATAATCCTAAGAAAGCTTCTCAACTTCAAGATTATGGAATTGAAATTCAAGAAAAAATCTCAACAGGTGTCTTTATCAAAGAAGGCAACCTACATTATTTGAGAGCAAAAGTTGAACACACTAATCATTCTATTAAATTAGATTCACAAGAGTGCGTAACTTGTTAAAGTGAGCATTCATAATCAAATTATTTTTTCTAGGTTCCTTGGATCGCTTGTAAGTTCTACATTTACATTCTATGTTTTCCATAAAGTTTTCACGCTAACTAACTCTGCTTTATGGACAGGCTCTGTTGGATTAATTCTATATTTACCAACCATTACTTTAAATCTATATATTGGAAATTTAAGTGATCAGTGGAGAAAAATTGGGAAAATCTATCACATAATAATTCTAGTGAAATGTTTTATTCTCTCAGCTGTACTCATATCTACAAATCTCTATGTTATTCTTGCCGTATTATTGGGATTATCCATCATTAGAAGTTTTAGAATTCCCACCTATTATTCAATGATACAAACAATAAACTTTAGCACTCCAAATTCTGCCAAACTCAATACCATGGCTTGGCAACTTCCTATTATAATGGCCCCTTTGATAGTTACACTATCTTACTCCGTTGAAGCTAAAGCTTGGTTTCTCTTGGCTTTCATATTTTCAATACAAGTTTTAGAATATTTATTAACTTTTCGATTTATTCCTATACAGAGTAAACAAAAATCAAAAAATCAAAAAATTGGAATAGTTCAATCTTTTAAAAGCTTGAACATCTTAGAGAGAAAAGAGCTTTTTGCACCATTTTTCATAGATGCGATACTTGCTTCTTTTATGGGCCTTACAATTCTCATTCCATTTATTCTTTTAGATCTAGGAGAAGATGCCTCACGTTTTGGTTTTATAAAGTCATTATTTCATTTCTGTGCATTTTTAGCAGTTGTAATGACTCCTAAAAAAATCATCTCTAAATTAGATCTAAAGTCTTTTAGCATTCTCATCGCTATATGGAGTTTTTCTTTATTAGCTCTTGGTATAAATCATAGTTTTGTTCTTCTTCTTCTTATAATAGCTGGATTAGGCATAATTGATGGACTTAGTTGTATATTGAGAGAAAAATTTTTACTCCAATTGGCCCAAAATAATGAACTAGGAAAAGTAAGCTCACTCAATGGTTTATTAATTGCTACAGGCGATGAATTAGGAGAGTTTAATACTGGTTTTTGGATTGAAAACTTTGGATTGAAACTCACAATTTTATTAGGATTTTCAATAAGTCTATTACTAAGTATCTTTCTAAATCAACTTCAAAAAAAGAATGAAAACCTTGGACTAAAAAGAAAACAGCTAATTTGAAAAAACTATATGGAGTCAAAATGTTTTTTTAGTATCAATCTGACTCCAAAAATTTAATACTTTATTACTTCCCTTGATACTACTGGAATTTTCAACAGATCTATTAGATATCTAAGATAGGTGCAAACCTATAAACAAGGGGAGAAATCATGAAAAAACTTATTTTATTAATCACAATTTTCAGTCTTTACTCATGTGAAGACTTCAAAGGACAATTTAACTCTCAAAGCTCCTTGGAGCTAAAAGATGGTAAAATTATCAGTGCAGGATCTTATGCATCTGAAGTAAAAATTAAAGGTAAAAAGAAGATAAAATTAAAATTAAAAAACGCCTTCATAGATGAAACGATTAAAATAAAGCTCAATCAAAACCTTGAAAATTCTATGAAAGGTGGTCTTATTGAAATCCCAGCACAAGCAAACGATCAATCACTTCAACTTAGTGGCTCTATTGAAACTGATTACTCTAATTCAGGCATCAAATCGGCCATTGAATCTTGCACGCTCTTAGTTCCTGTAAAAACTTGTAAAAGAGTATGTAGTGTTTCAAAACCACCTCCAAGAAGACATGGAAATAACGGTAAAAAGCCTAAAAAAGTCCAAAAACCAAAAAAGAAATGCAAGAAAGTTTGCAACGTTCACAATGTACTTGTAAGTGGCTCACAACAAGTGCAATACCATTACAGCACAAAAACTAAATACCTTGATCTGGCTGTTTACTCGAGTGTTGGGAATTTAATTGGAGATTTCAGTGGTTCTAGTTCGGATTCGAGCAAAAACTATGACTTTATCGGAGATTGCTTAAGATACTGACAAAAATATAAACAAAATATTCAAAGAGATCTCTTATGCATTTCTCTTTGAATATTTTAATCCCTAGCTACTCATACTTAAGTACTTAGGATTTATATCGCCAATTTTTCCAGGCTATTGAAGAAAATCTCCGATTGCCCTAACTATCTGAAATTATATACATAAATCAATTTAGTCCATTCCAAAAAGAAAAATATTCAATCCTTGATTTATACTAGATATAGAGAAGGCAAGGTCACCAATAAGAGGTAACAAATGTTAAAGATTATTCGATATTTTTGAACCCCCTAGGAATTATCATGATGATAATTCCAACTTGCCCTTCCCAAAAAATGGGCCTAAGAGTTTAACTTTTAGGCCTATTTTTATTATCATTAATAGTGGTCATTTTTTTAATTCCATTTTTCTCAATGCTTATAAGACTTATATCATCCCTGGAATATTCAGGTAGGTACTACGTTTTGTTACATTTCATATTTATATTACTCATTTTCATGTTCGGTTATAAGAAGTATAAACCAAAAAAGAACCATTTTCTTTTTTCATTATTTTTAGCTGGATGCTTTCAAGTAAATGTTGAACCAATTCAAGAAAATGATCAGTATAGATATTTCTGGGAAGGAAAAGTAGTAAGTCATCTAAAAAATCCATACCTCATCTCTCCTAGCGATAAAGAATTAAACTTCATCGATTTCCCCGAGAGAAATTTAATAGCTTATAATAAACTCACATCGATCTATCCTCCCTTGTCTTTAGCATTCTGGGCAAGCTTCTCGGCCTTTGATTATAAAAC
The DNA here is from genome assembly GCA_938017795.1 of uncultured Bacteriovoracaceae bacterium. Lineage (GTDB taxonomy): Bacteria > Bdellovibrionota > Bacteriovoracia > Bacteriovoracales > Bacteriovoracaceae > JAHDHG01. The sequence continues at coordinate 10,445 of CALIJZ010000009.1, read as the reverse complement.
GATGCTCATCATCAATCAGATTCTATTCTTAATAATCTATTTAATTTTTTGTTCAATCCTTTTAAAAGCTCATCAAAACTACTTCTTTCTTGCCCTAAGCTCCATGACATTTTTAAAAGAATTTGTTCAAGCTGTTCACATTGACTTGCTAGCAGGGCTATTCCTATTACTATTTTTTATAAAATTAAGAAACAATAAAGTGCTCTACGCTCTAAACTTCTTATCTGCTCAAATACTTACAAAGCTCTTGGGGATATTGATTGTTCCATTTTTATTGATAAGAAATCAAAAAAAACTACTGTTGATTGTTTTATATGCAATGATTCCATCCTTGATTTATATCGGACTTGCCTTAACCAATACTTCAAATGGACCAAGTGAATTCATCAAATCTTGGAAATGGAATAGTTTAATATATGAGATTCTTTTATATTTAAACCTTGATCATAATACTACGAAACTTCTTATTAGATCAATTTATCTCATAAGTTATATTTTAGTTTTACTAAGTTTTTATAAGAAAAAAATTAGCTTTCTAAGCTCAATAACCTTAGTTTTTGCAACTCTGTTTTTCTTTACCCATGTTTATAATGCTTGGTATGGTATCTATTTATTTATACCAGCTTACTTAGTAGGCAATCTTGGCTTTGTACTCTATAGCATTGCTGGCTTTTTAGGCTATCTAATTTATGATTATGAAATTCATTTCACTATTGCTTTAATGACTCATCTGTTTTTTTTCTGGGGATGTATTGAAATGATTAAAAATAAAGATAAAGAGAATATAAAATTTTAACTGAGGCCTTAAATGAACCAACAATTGATCCACTAATCTTGGACTTTCCAATGCGCTTTTTATAGCTTACTGGTATTTCGCATATTTTTAATTTATGTTTTAATGCCTTCATTTGCATCTCTATAGTCCAACCAAAATTCTGATCGACCATTTCAAGCTCTTTAAGTTTCGACTTCTTAATGACTCTCATTGGCCCAAGGTCAGAATATCGAAATGTTTTTGGATACAATTTACTCATAACTAAGCATGCAAATTTATTACCAAGACTCGCATGAACAAATAAGGCCCCAGCTTCACTTTCACCTCTAATTCGAGATCCTAAGCAGAAGTCACTAGTTTTTTCACATTCATTAAATAACATTTTTATTTCAGCAGGATTATCAGAATAATCACCATCAACAAAGCCTACTAAGATTTCTTGATCATACTTATTAAAAACATATTCTAAACCTTTTAAGCATGCACTACCATAACCCATTTTCTTCTCTAGAAGATAAGTGGCTCCGCCTTTTAAAATACTTTCTTTGGTACTATCAGTAGAATTATTATCAACAACTATAATTTCATCAATATTTAAAGTATTTAAGTCTCTTAACACATGACCGATCGATTGTTCTTCATTATAAGCTGGTATAATTACGACTTTAATCATTATATTCCTTAAAAAATTTTTTCATTAACTCATCCTCACCCAATTCAGCAAGGTAGTGATTTTTAAGGTTATATAAATCATCTATTCTATCTACATCAAACAAAGTTTCAAGCAACTCAAATTTGCTATCGATGTTCTTGGCCAAATCCTTGAAAGCATATTCAGATGAATATCTCACATTATTAAAAACACTTAGGTCCATACTTGCCGGAAATTCAAAATAATAAAAGCCACCATCAGAACATTTTCCAAATAATAAGTTATCATTTTTTCGAGAAATTTCTTTTATATCTATCTGAGGGCAATCTGTTCCAAGAATTCCAATTCGATCATATCTTTGATTAAGCCTTGAAATTGAATCGATTAAGATTTCGGCAAAGCTCTCGCCTTTTTGAAAAATAATATTTTGATTTTTATAATCTGGATGTATAAGTCTATCCTTGTGATTAACTGACCAATAGACATTATGATCTCTTAATTTATCTTTTATGGTAAAATAACAAGCTTTATTAAAATTATTAACAATTTTGTCATCTAAACTGGCCCTAAGTTTAGTCTTAGAATTTAAGTCATCATAATATTTTGTAAAAACAATAAAACATTTATTCATAATCTGAGTTTAAATCCATGTTTTTTTCATACTTCATATTCATTTTCTTATGATTTCTTCCAAGGTAATAATCTATTTTCATCATAAAATTTAAATAGGCTTGTTTCCAAAACCCCTCATTTTCAAACCTGATAGCTGACGTTATTGATCTAAATTTTAATCTTTTAGGTTTAGCAAGCTGTGCTAGGTTCTTTGAGATCTCTGTGTCTTCAAAAATATCAATCTCGGGAAAACCGTTTATTTGTGCAAGAAGAGATTTCTTAGCAAATAAGCAATGGTCTAAATAATAGATTTTTCGCAAATCTCCTCGTACATAATTAGACCAAAACGAAGTAAAGTCTAACAAGAAAGAAGTCCTATCAAACTTATGCGTAAATGCTCCCCACTCTAAATGCATATGATTTTTGACAAGATAACCTAGACCTTCAATATCAATAATACTTCGGGGATGATGAAAGATTATGAAATTAGTAGAAGCTATAGCTATACCTAAATTCATCCTTTTGGCCCTAGAAGATGTATCAAGATAATAGATATTTTCTTCAATCTTTTGCTCACTTTCTGCACTCGTAACTATAATTTGCTCTACATCCAATACTTTATATCTACTAATAGCTTCTTGAACCAAGCTATCTTGATTCAACGATTTTACAGGATAAATAATACTAAAAATGGCCATGAAGATAAGATCCTCTAAAAATATTATTCAGACAAATAGAGTGTTTTGTTACAGATTTAAAAAATATATTTCAAAAAGATAGTATTAGTAAAAAACGTCAAAATAAAAAGCTAATGAAATCAAGTACTTAACTACTATGAAAAAATTATGGTACCAAATCGCACTCATTGTCGAATGGATTGCAATTAAGTAAATTCATTTTGTTAACCAAATAATGTGTTAAGAAGACACTCTATTTTTTACCTCATAAGGAGCCATTATGAAATTACTTCTTCTTTTATCTATTTTCTCATTTGCGGCTATTTCATCAACTGACCCTTCAGCTGTTGAAGGATCTGTAGAAACAAGTATTGAAAGTATTACTAAAAATCCAATTAAGTTTAACTTTAAATCATCATTAAACACGAATAAATACTCTATCCAAAGTGGTTCTTGGCAACCAGATGGTAAGATTCTAGTTAATGAATTAGGTGCTTCTAAGAAATTTGATCTTGGATCATTTGCTCAATTTAATGTTGTAACAACTCCTTCTCTTTCAATAGGAACAACTACTGAGGAAGGACAAATAAATTCAGAAGACGCTCTCAGCAAATTAAATGCAACAAATAGTATGAAGCTTTCAGCTAAGAGTGGAAATATCGAATACGGTATTAACGCTGATATGGGTTACAAAAAAGGTCACACTTATAGAATGAGAAACTACCTAGAAGGTGATACAAATCAAGCTTATAGACGAGATACAACTCATACAATGGCAGGACTAGGACTTTTTGGAGATATCTTAATTAACAAAAATTACAAACTTGGAACTTCAGCATCTATAACTTATAAAAATTACTTAAATCCATATTACCCAGAAAGACCAGCTAGAGTTGCTAGGGATAAAGCTGCTGGAACACTTGCTGAGACAAGACAAGATTTATTTGTTGGAAAAGAATATGATCACGTAAGCTATAAAGCAGGATTAAATCACCAAGTTATTGGAAACGAAATCGTAACAGTTTCATTTCCTCTAAAATTTGAGATGAGAGATTTCTCTGAGCTAAATGCTTTTGGTGCTGGCTGGACTCCAACAACTGATACTAGTAAAAGATTTATCTATTCAGCAGGAGTTGATACAAATATAAAGCTAAATCCAGTTACTATTAAGGGTGGATTTTCTCTTGGTAGGTATGATGAACAAAATGGTGGAGCAACTGATTTTTTAACTGAAAGAATTACAGCTTCAGCAGGAATCAGTGCAGCAATAACAAAAAATATTACGCTAGATCTTGATTACTCTCTTGATATTTGGGATTACGAAAACGACCCAAGAATGTATGACGAAAAATATGATACATATTCTTCAAGCTTAAGTATTTCTAAACCTTTTGCAATGCCATTTGATACAACTATTGGATTTGAAGTAGCAACTGGAACTTGGGGTTGGCCATACAATAACACTACTGGAAGTGTTGCTTTTGACTTTACTCTTTAATAATTAGTTAAAATATTTTATTATTCTAGGGCCCACATGTTGGGCCCTTTTTTTATGGAGCAAGAGATATGAAATATTCCAAAGAAGAACTCAAAGAAAAACTGAGTGCCCTTCAATATAAAGTGACTCAAGAAGATGCAACTGAGAAGGCATTTAAGAATGAATATTGGGATAATAATGAAGAAGGGATTTATATTGATATCGTTAGTGAAGAGGCATTATTTTGCTCAATTCATAAATATAAATCTGGAACAGGCTGGCCATCATTTTCTAAGCCAATTGATGAAGCGGCTGTTTATACTAAAGAAGATAGAAAACTATTATTTATTAAAAGAACAGAAGTTCGATCTAAAGAAGCTGACTCACACCTTGGACACGTCTTTGATGACGGACCTAAGGAGACTGGGAAGCGATATTGTATGAACTCAGCAGCGATGAAATTTATACCAAGAGATAAAATGAAAGAGCTTGGCTATGAGAAATACCTAACTTTATTTGAATAATTAATGAACGAAGAAATCATTATTGCTGCTGGTTGCTTTTGGGGAGTAGAGAAACTTTATAAAGAACTTGAAGGTGTATTGAATACACAAGTTGGCTATCTAGGCGGCAAATCATCTAATCCAACTTATGAGCAAATTTGCAATGCCAACACAGGTCATTACGAAGCTGTAAAAATTGAATTTGATCAATCAATGATATCTCTTAAAGAGATACTTAAATACTTTTTCACTCTTCATGATCCCACACAAGAAAATGGTCAACATAACGATATAGGAGATCAATACAAGTCTGCTATCTTTGTAGCAAATAAAACTCAAAAAATGATAGCTAGAGAGCTTATTAGTAAAATTGAGTCCATGAAAATTTTTCCTAAACAACTTGCAACTAAAATCATTGATCTCCCAAAATTTTACGAAGCAGAACAATACCACCAAAACTATCTTGATAAAAATCCAGATGGTTATATGTGCCATTATATTTCAAAAAAAATTGACTTAAGTAATATTTAGGATTGAATAAGATCTTTGATCTTAGAAAATTGATGGGAGTATATTTTCATATACTTATCTTTATAAAGCTTTGGAATAATATGTAAGTCCATTGTGTCAGGATGATAGGTCTTTAAAAATTTCCTATATTCAGACTTATCATCTTTAGCAAGACTAACAAGAGATTTTATCTGTCCCTCATTTAGTAGAATGAGTTTTTCAATACTTTTTGAGATGCTTGGAAGCTTGGAAATAATTTCAATTAAATTACTTTTAATAATAAAGTTTAAATCATCTTCTCTGGCTTTAATTTTCTTAAGAGAACTTATAGTTCCATCAAACTTATCAAAGACCTGATCTACTTTCCCTATTGATACAAGATAAGAACAAATAATAAGATGAGATCTTAAACCTTTTAAAATAAAAGAGTCTTTACCTTGCAGAGATTCTTTGAACTTTATTTCTAGAACTGATTCAAGAAAATCAATTTTAGTTTTAGATTTGTGAACGAGTTCACTTGCACTATTTGAACAACTTTTAGCTACAGTTGTAATATTTAATAAATTTGAAATCTCTTCAGAAATTTCCAGATCTAATTCCTGAGCTCCTCCCCATTCAAGGTTTTTTTGAATCTCTTGTAAAAATGGATCACTAATCTTTTCTTTAACAGGCACGCTTCTTGAATTGTTACGAATACTAGAGTAGCCACCGCCTAGAGATCTCTTTTTTTCTTCTATCATTCTATCCAGATCATCTCTTGGGTTAGAATTTTCAATAGAAGAAAAAAAATGCTTAAACAAAATATAAAGAGCAATACAAAGAACAAAAATATAAGCAAACTTATCAATAAAAAGCACTAATTTTTCTTCCGGTCAAAATCTTCTGCATATTGAGGGCGAGTCTCTAATTTTAAGGGAATAGTTTTTAAAATACATTTTAGAGGTTCTTCAGAATTGCCAAGTATTTTTAGTCTTTGATCAAAATCAAGATCAGATATCCCCTCATCTTCGTTTACAACTTCAATATTGTGCTTTTTTAAAGTTTCCTCAAGCAATTGAGCTATTGTAGATTTCCCTTCACTCTTAGAACCAAAGATTTTGATAATCATAGATTAAAATCCTATATATTTACCGAAATCTTCTTTCGTAATATCTCCATCCCTAATGGCCTTAGTGATGATCATCATTTTTTCAGAATATTTTTTTCTTTCTGAGGCCGGTATCAAGGTAGAATCAATATGTTTAAATTCATCAAGTGCTGTTGAGTGCTTTACCAATTTCTTCAGATAACTGATCGCCTCTAATAATTCTTTAGATAAATCATTCATAACTAACTATTTAAATTCCTTAAAACGTAGTGCAAAATCCCACCATTTAAATAATAACTAAGCTCATTTCCTGTATCAATTCTACTAATAAGTTCTACAGTTCTTCGCTCTCCATCAGATTTAATAATCTCCATATTTATCTTTGCTTTAGGAACTTCATTACCTTTAATATTTGTAATATTTATTGTCTCAGTACCATCAAGGTTTAATGAGCTCTTTGTCACACCTTTTGGTAATTCAAGAGGCAAGACCCCCATTCCGATAAGGTTTGACCTATGAATTCTCTCAAAACTCTCAGCAACAACTGCTTGTACTCCAAGAAGTCTAGTTCCTTTTGCTGCCCAGTCTCTTGATGATCCAGTTCCATATTCTTTACCAGCAATAACAACTAACGGTGTTCCTCTTTCAATATAATTCATTGCGGCGTCATAGATAGGCATCTGTTCACCAGTTGTAACATCTTTTGTATAACCACCCTCTACACCATCAAGCATCTCATTTTTGATTCTAATATTAGCAAAGGTCCCTCTCATCATTACTTGGTGATTTCCACGTCTTGATCCATATGAGTTAAAACTTGCAATATCAATTTTATTTTTTTGTAAATACTCTCCTGCTGGTGAGTCAAACTTTATGGCCCCGGCCGGTGAGATATGATCAGTAGTTGTACTATCGGCAAGAAGAGCTAAGATTTTAGCGCCTTCAATATCTTCAACCCCACCAACTTCTTTAGTCATGTCAGTAAAAAATGGAGGATTTTGAATATATGTACTTTGGTTATTCCATTGAAATAACTCTCCCTTATCAACAGGGATTTTTTGCCAATCTTCAGTTCCTTTAAAAACATTTTCATATCTATTCACAAACATTTCAGTAGAAATTGATTCTTTTAATACTTGCGCGATCTCATGATTTGTCGGCCAAATATCTTTTAAATAAATGGGCTTTCCATTAGTCGACATATCAATTGGATCTTTAGTTATATCAATTTTCATTGAACCAGCAATAGCGTAAGCAACAACCAAAGGTGGAGAAGCTAAATAGTTTGCTTTAATATCTTGACTAATTCTTCCTTCAAAGTTTCTATTTCCAGATAAAACTGATGTTACAACTAGATCACCAGTATTAATGGCATTAGAAATATTTTCTTTAAGAGGTCCCGAATTACCTATACAAGTAGTGCAACCATAACCAACAAGGTTAAAGCCTAGTTTATTTAAATATTCTTGAAGTCCTGCTTTTTCTAAATAATCAGTAACAACCTGAGAACCTGGAGCTAGTGAAGTCTTTACCCAAGGCTTTACTTTAAGTCCAAGTTCACTTGCCTTTTTTGCAACTAAGCCAGCAGCAATCATAACAGAGGGGTTTGAAGTGTTAGTACAACTTGTAATAGCTGCAATTGTAACGTCTCCTTGAGTAATTTCAAATTTCTCATCATTAACTTCAACACTTTTATCAATATCATCTACTTTAAAGTTTGCACTTAATTCATTATTGAAAGCAACCGATGCTTTATCCAAGTCAATTCTATCTTGAGGTCTTTTTGGTCCTGAGATACTTGGAATGACTTCACTCATTTCTAGCTCTAATGTATCAGTAAATGATGGAGCTTTAGAATTTTTATCTCTCCAAAGGCCTTGCTCTTGACAATAATTTTTAACAAGTTCAACTTGCTCTGAAGATCGACCTGAAAATTTAAGATAATTAAGCGTCTCTTCATCTACTGGAAAAAATCCACATGTTGCACCATATTCCGGGGCCATATTTGCAAGGGTTGCTCTATCAGCTAGAGTTAGATTATCTAATCCATCTCCATAAAATTCTACAAACTTACCTACACATCCTTTAGCTCTTAATAATTCAACAACTCTTAAAACTAAATCAGTAGCTGTAGCACCCTCAACCATTTTTCCAGATAACTTAAACCCTACAACTTCTGGTATTAACATAGTTACAGCTTGGCCAAGCATAGCAGCTTCGGCTTCAATTCCACCAACACCCCAACCAAGAACGGCTAAACCATTTATCATCGTTGTATGTGAATCTGTACCAACAAGTGTATCGCAATAGGCTAGAGTTTCACCATCATCATCTCTTGTCCATGTTACTCGTGCTAGATTTTCAAGATTAACTTGGTGACAAATCCCTGTTCCAGGAGGAACAACATTAAAGTTTTCAAATGAGTGTTGACCCCACTTTAAAAATTCATATCTTTCATTATTTCGCTCAAACTCTTTTTGAACATTAGATTCAAAAGCAGTCCCTGCTCCATATTCATCAACTGCTACAGAGTGATCAATAACTAGATCAACCGGAACTTGAGGATTAATTTTTTGAGGATCTCCACCTAGATGTTTCATTGCATCTCTCATAGCTGCTAAATCAACAACTGCAGGAACTCCTGTAAAATCTTGCATTAAAACTCTTGCAGGATAATAACTAATTTCTGTATTAGATCTTCTTTTTTCAAGCCAATGCGCCATTGACTTAATGTCACTCGCTGTTGAAGTATCACCATCTTCGTTTCTTAAAAGATTTTCCATTAAAACCTTAAGAGTAAATGGTAATGATTCAATATTTTCAAAACCAGCTTGGCTTGCTAATTTTTTAAGACTAAAAAAAGCGTACTTTTTCCCACCTGAATTGAAACTACTTCGAACTTTAAAAGTGTCTATAGACTTGATTGGCACGGCCATCTCCTTGAAATTATAAGTAAATAATATGATATTTTATCAAATATACAGAAGACTTGAAAGAAATCATCCATTCGATCAACTCAATTCAATAAAAACACTCAAGTTTATAAATATCTACCCGATAGGATAATTAGTGACTAAACCAATATACATTATCTCTAGACAAAGACATATCGATCATTTCTTTAAAGTCATCCCTATTATCTTCGTAATATATTGTGCTCAGTGTTTTTTATTTAAAGTATTATTTCCAACTGATCTTTCAATTCAAATGTGGATATTCATTCTTGGATCTACATTACTTACAATGATGGGACTATTTTTAAATTATGATCTTCATCATAAAGTTAAAATTTTTGAGAATCATTTGTCTGTAAAATATCCCCTACTTTTTGTAAACCAAGTGATTAAGTTAAGTGACATAAAAGATATAGAAGTAGCTCAACCAGGAGCACCTTTTTCAAATGTTTTATTAAGATTACATAATGGAAAAAAGCTTACTTTCTATTTTGTAGATGAAGCTGAAAATGTTGCAAAATTAATAATCGGAAAACAAATAAGTTATTCTCAAGCTGCTTAAATTCAAATAATTTGATAATTTCTATAATCTCTAATTCCAGTTCACCTTAAGATTTACTATGAACTATTTGAACTTATTCTATGATCAAAATATGGAAACAGAGAACTCACTAATAAATTAAAATCTCCCAAAGTACTCACATCATAAAAAAAATCTACAACATTCTTTACTGCCTTAGCATCAATTGGATTAAGTATCTAAAAAATATCTCTAGCTGAATTTATAGGACTGTTATTTATCTAAAATCCACAGCTCAAAGTATTATTACATGTTTCCCCAGCAACCCAATAAGGGTTTCCAGATAGAGCTAAACACTCACTTTCTATTGTAAAATTCCGGCACCTAAGGTGAGGACTTGCATTTGGTCTACAACACCCTCCAGTCACAGGTGGTACTGGTGTTGGTGGCGGCGTTGGAGGTACAGGTGTTGGAGGAGGAGTTGGCGGAGGAGGAGGAGTTGGATTAGGAGTTGGAGAAGGAGTTGGCGTTGGTGGAGGCGTTGGAGGAGGAGTTGGATTAGGAGTTGGATTAGGGGTTGGATTAGGAGTTGGATTAGGAGTTGGATTAGGAGTTGGATTAGGAGTTGGATTAGGAGTTGGATTAGGAGTTGGATTAGGAGTTGGATTAGGAGTTGGG
>CALIJZ010000008.1 GCA_938017795.1 uncultured Bacteriovoracaceae bacterium | reverse complement strand
CGGCTTGCCTAAAGTGGGCGTTAAGGTATAAAGTTTTAGGTACTTACATTACTAACTGAAAATTTGGTTTTAAAAAAGTTGATGAATCATCAATGATTACGAAATGTTAGAGTTAAGTTCCACTACTAAGCGAGTATATTCATTGAAAGTCAGAAAACTCATCCCAAAAGTTCATTCTGAAGTACTCAGCTGGAATACCTAATAAACGCCAACCATTTTTTTTCATAAGATCTCGTTGAGTTGGCACTGACTGAGCAATAGAGTGAAAAGAAATCAAAAACAAGAGAAGAAATTTCATAAGGCCTCAATTGATATAATTAAAATTAGTTAGTTCTTAGGTAAAAATGAGAGTTTTGGCAATTTATATAACCCCAATATGTAAATTTTAGCTATTCGCTTCCCACTTAGAATTTGATAATGCTAGGTTTACCAATTGAGAAAAGTATCTCTAGTACAAATCCTCCCTAAGTCAACTCCTAGCATTACGTTCAACTTGCAGATAACGTAGGTTAATAAAATTAAATCGTTTGAATTTGTTTTAGAAAAATGAAAAATTAAATTTGTTAAATGGTGCCCAGGGCGGGACTTGAACCCGCACAGCCTTGCGGCCGAGGGATTTTAAATCCCTTGTGTCTACCAATTCCACCACCCGGGCAGGTATGAATTCTTATTAGTAGTGAGTTTTTTGATTTTGCCTTCATGGGCTTATTCAGTCAATAGATTCTCTTAAAGTGAATGAGATAAAAGTTTTAGAAATTTATCACGCTCAATCTCTATTCCACCTAATTGTTCTGTTATTGGCGTCACCATTTGAATATCAACCCATTTAATTGTTTGACTCTTTAAGTGCTCTAAGAGGGAATATATTGCATATTTTGATGCGTTTGAGCGTTCATAAAACATTGACTCTGCTGAATAGAAATTATTTATTTTTACGCCGTAAAGTCCCCCTACCAATATTTGCTGATCCCAAACTTCGAGACTATAAGCATGTCCAGCTTGGGCCAATCTTTCATATCCATTAATAAGTTTTTCAGTTATCCAACTACTCTCAGTTCGAACCTTATTTTTTTGGCATTTACTAACAACTTCTCTGAATGATTTATTAAAGCTTGTTGTGAAGTTAGTCTTATTAATAAATTTTTTAAAACTCTTATTAACAATGAAATTATCTATAAATAATACTCCTCTAGGATTAGGTGAATACCAAACCATTGGGAAGTCTTCTTGATATGGCCATGGAAAAATTCCCATCTTATAAGAATTTATTAAATTCTCGATAGTCAGCTCGCCACCAAGATGAACTATTCCATGCTCATCAGCACTATTGGGATGAGGGAAGTTTATCAACTGAGTGTTCATGATCTCCAGTGATCAAATAAGAAGTTAATAATTGACATGGCTGAATCTAGCGTTGTCTCTGGTTCAATTACCTTACCTTTCATTTCTGGATAAAAAACAAAAGGGGCAACTTCAACAAGGTCGGCTGCGATGATTGGAATTTCTTTGCCTATAAGATTTAAAATGATCAAACATTCAAAAGGCATTAGGCCATCTTTTTCAGGAGTCCCTGTGGCACTAGCATATTCCATATCAATGGCATCGATATCAAAGCTTAAGTATAATTTTTTTACACCTAGAGATTTATATTGTTCGATACATTTTCTTGCAATTTTTTCAGGCCCTTGGTCTTTAACTTCTTTAGTCCAATACTGAGTAAGTCCAATTGTTGATTCCCAGTGAGTTTTATCATAACCACTAGATCTAATACCTATTTGGATAAACTTCTTTTTATTATCTAAAAGATTTGCAATATGAAATGCCCAGGTTGCAAAACATGTTGAAATACCTAATCTTTCTTCTAACAAGTCAGTATGAGCGTCAAAGTGCAAAATCCCAACGTTTTTGTGCTCTTGTAAGAATGATTCACAGATCGGTCTCGAGATCGAATGATCGCCACCAAGGCATAGAAGTTTCTTGGAATTATATTTTTTAAAAAAATTAGAAGTTACATCTTTTAAAATAGATAAAGGAGACACTGGTAATTTTGATCCTTTATAATTTTTTTTCTGAAGATCAGAGATTGCTTCTTTTGATAAATACCTATCATCAATGAGATGAGGAATAACTTTTATATCTCCTAGATCAAAATAATTACTTTCAATCTTTTCTCTCAAAACCAATGGTCCCCAATTAGACCCTCTTACAATTCCGGCTCCAGCATCACTTGGGACACCAAGAATGCAAATGTCTGATTTTTCAAATGAGTCATAGCTATTTCTCCAGAGACCTTCAGCCTGGTTTAAGTCTTGGGTATTATAGAGTTTCTTAATTAAGGATATTTTTTTTTCTCTGGCCGTTTTAACTGTATGTACACCATTGCCTGGAAAAGTTAAGTAATCAAAATTAAACATTAGATAAACTCCCCTTCAATTATTTTATTCATAAGCTTAGAATCTTCGTAATTTGATAAATTAGGATCATTAAAAAAATCACAAATAACTTTTTTCTCAAATTTAATTATATTTTTTGTTAAGTCATTATAGCAACCAGCAATGTGGGAGGTCGTTTTTATTCTAGAGTGATCTAAAGAAGACAAATTAAATGGCTCCTCTGGATAAACATCGACGATATATGTAGCTCCTTGATCGCATTTTTTCTTCATTGCCTCTAGATCGACTAAGGCGCCTCTAGCAGGATTAATGACTATCACCTTGTCTTTACACTGATTTAGAAACTCTTCATTAATCATATTTTTATTATTTAAATTCGAACTACAGGCCATGATGATAATATCAAAATGATTTATCTCAGAATAAGTTCCATGACCTTTGTAAGGGTCATGCCAATCAATTCGATTTACCAAATTTGATAATTGTAAATTAAGTTCTTTTCCAATATGGCCTTTGCCAACGATTAAAACTGATAAATCTTTTAATAATACTTTATTCTCTACTACTTCTAGCCTCTCCCAACGAGTTTGTTTTTCATAAGAAAACTCTCTCAATAATTGAGTCAGGATATATTGAACTACTGCAAATTTTCTTAACTCATGCCCAATGATAATTGGAAAGTTTGCTCTTTGAGTAAACTCAGCAGTGAAATTATTATAACCAGAATTAGGATGAATAATTAAATCTATCTGGCTTAGATATTTATCTAAAACGCTCATATCAAAATCAGTATTTGATAAAATAATTAATCTATCTTGAGAGTTTGTTTCACCCAAATAGTATCCATTCACCTGAGAAATTTCTTTCAAGGCCTTTTCTTCTAAAGTGTTAAAACCGTCTTCAAAATAGCCTGAATTTTTTATCCTTAAGATGCTATGTGACATGTGACTTTACTTTTGTTAAACATACTCATTACTTATGATAACAATAAAATCACAAAGAGAAATTGAATTAATGCGAGCAACTAGTAAGTTGGCCGCAGATACGTTGAGATTTATTGAGACTAAATTAGAAATAGGTATGAGTACTGAGCAGATAAACACTCTGTGTCACAATTATATTATAGAACATAATGCTATTCCAGCTCCTCTTAATTACCACGGTTTCCCAAAGTCTGTTTGCACATCTCTAAATGAAGTTATTTGCCATGGAATACCTAATGAGAAAGATATTTTAAAAAATGGCGATCTCTTAAACATAGATGTAACTACTATTTTAAATGGTTTTCACGGTGATACTAATAAAACATTTCTTATCGGTGATGTATCTCCGGAGGCAAAAAAATTAGTTCTTGTTACTAAAAAATGTCTAGATGAATCGATTAAGGTTGTTAGACCAGGAGCAAAACTGGGTGATATTGGTGCTTGCATTCAAGAGATTGCTCATGGTCATGGCTATTCTGTCGTTAGAGAATATTGTGGACACGGGATTGGACGAGACTTTCATGAAGATCCTCAAGTTCTCCACTATGGTACTAAGGGTACGGGAGTCACTCTCAAAGAAGGAATGACTTTTACAATTGAGCCAATGATTAATCTAGGTGAGCGTCACTCGAAGGTTTTATCTGATGATTGGACTGTTGTAACTCAGGATAATTCTCTATCAGCTCAATTTGAGCATACTATTTTAGTCACTCAAAGTGGCGTAGAAATACTTACTCTGTAACTATTAATAACTACTTTCAAAGCCCTAGAGTAAAATAGGGGAATAGATAGAATCTCGATGAGAGATGTTAGTAAATATCCTTGTAAAAAGTATAGGTATTTAATGGCAGGTATTGCAATTTACAGTATTTATTAATATTTCTTCTTTGAAATGAAATTTTTAATCGCTTTATTAGCTACCTCTATTTATGCAAATACAAACACTGACGATCTTTTTCTAAAAGAAAAAGAGATAGATCTATCTATGAAAGTCTATTTTGAAAATGAAGAACCTGAGTCTTCCAATACTTCTATTTGGAATAAAAAGACTTCAACAGGAGAAACATTAGGTAAGTTTATGCAAAGAGATCTGATCTTAGCAGGAGTTTCTCTAGCAAACTTTGTAAGGTTAGTTCATGCAGACAGATCTCACACCTTATGGAAGGAAGGGGCCTTTGAAGATCAAGCTTGGGGAAATTTAAAACAAGCATGGAGTAAGCCTCCGGTTTGGGATAAGGATCCATGGGCAATGAATTATGTAGCTCATCCTTTAAATGGAGCATTATATTATCAAGTATCCAGAGAAAAAGGATACTCAGCTTGGAAGTCATTTGCTTATACAGCTTATAAGTCAACTTTTTGGGAATATGGAATTGAAGCAACGATGGAGAGACCTAGTATTCAAGATTTAATTGTCACACCTGTGGCCGGATATATTCTTGGAGAAGGAACTCATTATCTAACAAAGCAGATGAGAAAAAATGGTCTTAATACTTTTGAAAAGGTAATAGTTACTATTATTAATCCTATGAATGTTATCTATCATGGGTATCATTAATTTCTGAAAAACTATCTAGCTTAGATTAAAAGTTTCTTCCAAAAAATCCACCACAATCAGTTAAACAACCAGTAATAGTTAAGACTGCCGGAGTGTTAAAGTCTATAGTTGGGGATTCTGGAATAGGAGTTGCTATTTTCTTGCCTCCAACAAAAGTTCCACAATGATTCTCACAAGCTAAAGAATTAAATGATGTGGAAGAGTTCTTTATATATCCTGTTGAAAAGTCATCATAGTTTCCTCCAAGAAAAGCTCCGACACTATCTGAGGAAGCAGCTGTAATGTTTGTACCACTAACTGATGAATTATCTATAATCGCATTTGATTTTAATAGGCCTACAAAACCACCAATATTTCTGTTAAAAGTTGTAAGCACTAAATCATCCATATCAGAAACTGTTGAATTTAAGATTTCAGACCTTAACTCACTAATTCCAACAAAGCCTCCGATTCCTCCTGTTTCCCTGGTATTAGAGGCAGCTAATAAGAATAAATTTCCAGCTATTGGTTTAACTTGTGAGCCTTCAATGATTGAGTCTGAAGTTATAAGTCCTACAAATCCTCCTACCTGAGAGTTAATCTTCATTGTGCCACCATCAACTTTAGATCCCTTATATTCTGATGTTTTGATATGTGAAAAAGTTGATACTCTTCCAGCAAATCCTCCTAGTTGAGCTCCACTTCCTTCAACATCCCCAAGCGCCTTCGAGTTCTCAATTGTGAACCCTCCTAAGCCAGCTGCTTTACCCAACATACTACCAACAAATCCACCGATGATAGCACTTGAACTTACTATATTGCCTCTAGCTTCACTATTTCTTACTTGGATATTATCAGCAACACCGGAAGCTCCAATAAAACCACCAGACCTTGCTCCATTTATTAAAATATCCCCTTCTGAATAAACATTATCAATTATTGCTGTTCCATTGATCTCACCAACAAAGCCTCCAATAATTACAGATAGTACGCCTAGTGAAAGATTAATAGATGCTTTAGTATGGATATCTCCTAGGGTTTGAGCAACTAATGAACCAGATTTTAAATATCCTACAAAACCACCAATCTTATTTCCTGATCCAGTGATTGCTACTGTTCCTACTGTTGTTTCTGAAAAAACACTATCAGTAGAACTTCCTATAAATGCTCCAGAATTATTTTGAGCCACCAACTTTGAGGTATTATCTATATGAATATTGGTAAAATTCGTGTTGTTTGCTGATCCAGCAATAATTCCACAACCAGTAGATATACATGTTTGATCAAAGTTTTCTATATCAAAATCATATATTTGAGCAGATAGAGTAGAAAGAAATAGTCCTTTAGATGAGCCAGTGAAGTCGAATAATTTTTTATTATTTCCGTTGAAATTTCCTTGGAAAGCCGAAAAGCCCGTCCAAGTAGACAGAGAACTCATATTAATATTTTCACATAAAATATAGTGAGCATTGGCTGTCATAGGACCGCTGGCAAGCATATCTGCAAGTTGGGTGATATTGTAAATCTCCCAAGCAGCAAAAGTAGATGTTCCATCACCAAAATCGTTATAACTTGTAGCACTTGCACCACTAGTTGCAATACACTGAGGGGGCGAAGAAGCTGTGCCTTTCACCGAAGCACTATCACTAGTTATACCATCAGAACAAGTGGCACTATAGACAAATTCCCAAGCTCCTGGAGAAGAAGGAGTAATTGTAATAGTTGGAAGAACTCCATTAAAAGTACAGTTTGTACACACTCCCGGTGTATAGGTTAATGGGTTACATGCATTATTAAACACATCATTATTTTCAACATTAATGGCGCTACTTGGAGTCCCAGCTTCACTAGAGGTTACTAAATCATCAAATGCATCAATTTCTATATACATAGTATCTTGATCTTGTGAGGCTTCACCAAGCAGTGTTGTTAAATCTGCTTCACAAGTTACAGGAAGAGCTAAAACTTCAATATTGGACGCACTGAAATAACCGTTTATACACATTACAGAATTCGAAGAAACTCCATCACAAGTTACAACAACATTACTTCCATCTGGCGAACAAGCTCCCGTAACAATGTTTAATGATCCAATTTCTACATTTAAAGAATCAATTTCAACATTAGTGCTTGAAGACTCTGAAATCCCTCTCATTAATCGAGCATTTTGATTATTACAACCAATTAATAAAGTAATACCAATCACAATTCTAAAAAAAAACATTTTTGATCCTTAATAAATATATTAATAAATTATAGCTTAAAAAAAGAATTTGAAAATGTAAGAGGTATTAATACTTTAGACTAAGTAAAATGGTTATAAAGTCTAAAAAATTTTAAATTTATGCTCGAGAAACACTGATCACTTCATCTCTGGCTTCAATAACACTCACTGCTTTTAAGAACTCTGAATAATCATTCACTTCAACTTCAAAGATGAAACTACCTTTTTGGTCTGGTAGCGACTTGGCATGAGCACTTCTAATATTTATTCCAATTTTATTTATAGCATCAGAGATTGAAGCCAAAATACCTGGTTTATCAATTGTTATGACTTTTATATTAACTGGATGTTTGAAATTATATTCACTATTCCACTCCACAGGAATCTGCCTTACTCCTCCATCTCCTGCAATTTTATCACATGTTCTATTATGAATTGTAATACCACGTCCCTTAGTTATAAAACCGATTACTTCATCTCCTGGAATGGGGTTACAACACCTTCCCATTCGAACTTCAATATCTTCTATTCCATCAACAATTACTGCATTTTTCTTATTAGCAGATTTCTTTGCACTTTTAGTAATTTTTTGGACAAAGCTTTCTACTTTCTTTTCTTTTTCTGAGTCTTCTTTATAGTCAATTGATGGGATTAGTTTTAGAACTTCTTTTATATTCGACCTTCCCGAAGCAACATGAATATACAGTTCTTCCAGGTTTCTTGCATGAAGTTCATCATAAGCTTTTTTAAACTCTCCTTTTTTCTCAAGAGTTTTTATATTTGTCTGATAAACCTTTAAAGCTTCATCGAGCATTTGCTCTCCAATCACTTTACTTTTTTCTCTTTCAACTTTTGATAAATATTGTCTGATTTTTGTTTTTGCTCGTGATGATTTAACAATTTTTAACCAGTCTTTATTAGGTTCTTGGTTTTTGCTAGTCATGATTTCGATGCTATCTCCAGATTTCAACCGGAATTTCAGTGGAACAATTTTTCCATTAACCTTAGCACCCACACATCTATTACCAACTTGAGTATGAACAGCATAAGCAAAATCAAGAGGAGTTGCTCCATAACGAAGCTCAAGGACATCTCCTTCAGGAGTAAAAACAAATACTCCACCAATATCGATATCATTTTTCACAACATCCATTAATTCTTGATTATTAGCAGTATCTTTATTTAATTGAACCAGGTCTTGAACCCAATCAAGTTTTTTAGATTTAGCAACATTGCTTCCACGTTCTTTATATTTCCAATGAGCAGCAATTCCTTTTTCGGCAACTTCATGCATCTCTTCAGTTCTAATTTGAATCTCAACTCTTTCAGCACTTGGACCCAAAACTGTAGTATGTAAACTTTGATAATTATTTACTTTAGGGATTGCGATATAATCTTTGAATCGGCCTGGCACAGGCTTGAATGATGAGTGAATAATTCCTAAGCCTTTATAACAATCACTAATATTATCAACAATGATCCTAAAAGCTAATAAATCTTGAATTTGCTCAAATCCTACATCTTGCTTGGTCATTTTTTTATAAATTGAATAAAACGTTTTAGGCCTTCCTGAAACTTCAGACCCTACATTATACTCATCTAATTTTTTCTTAATAACTTGAATAGTTTCACGAATATAAGTTTCTCTCTCACTTTTTTTCATTGCTACTTTTTCAGTTAATTTGTAGTAAAACTCTGGGTGCTTAAACCTAAGGCATAAATCTTCTAATTCACCTTTAACGGAATTAATCCCTAGCCTACCAGCTAGTGGTACATAAATATCTAGGGTTTCCCCAGCAACTTTTCTTTGTTTTTCTTGAGAAACGTATTGAAGTGTTCTCATATTATGCATTCTATCAGCAAGCTTTACCATGATCACTCTAAGGTCTTGGGCCATTGCTACAACCATCTTTCGAAAGTTTTCTGCTTGAGATTCTTGTTTAGACTTAAACTTCATTTTAGAGATCTTTGTAAGACCAACAACAATTAGAGAAATATTTTCAGAAAATTCATTTTTAATATCTTCAGCTGTAACGTCACAGTCTTCCACGACATCATGGAGTAGACCAGCAATAATTGTTTCAACATCCATCTTTAGTTTCGCAAGTGTTCCACTAACATTTAATGGGTGTATAATATATGGTTCACCAGAGCTTCTTTTTTGATTTCGATGAGCATGAGCTGCAAAGTCATAGGCCTTGCGAATAAAACTCTCATCAACGTCTGGATAATATAACTGAACCCTTGCGATCAAATCATCAATTGTCAGATCAGGCTCATGGCTAAAATCCATTCTTTCTTTAATCATATATTCATTATCTCACAAAAGGTCTGATAGAGATCCTTATAGGCACATTCCAGGTCATCATTTTTTACAAGATAGTCATAATCGTTTTTTCTAGTTAATTCAGATTTAGCATTATTTATTCTTGTTTGAATTACTTGAGTACTATCGGTTGCTCTTTTTTTAAGACGTTCTTCTAAAACTTCAACCGAGGGTGGCTCTATGAAAATAGCTTGAGCTTTGTCTTTATAGATTTTCTTAATCGCATCTGCTCCTTGAACATCTATATCACACACAACATATCTATTATTTTTTAAGTTTTCATCAAGGTAATTCCGAGAAGTTCCATAATAGTTTCCATGGACTTCTGCCCACTCGGCAAACTCTTCATTCTTAATCATTCGCTCGAAAGTATTTTTATCGGAAAAAAAATAATCTCTTCCATATACCTCTCCAACTCTTTTATCACGTGTCGTAGTTGAAACAGACCAAATCAATTGTGGGAGATTCTCGAAAAGCATTCTTAACAAAGTCGATTTACCTGTTCCTGATGGGGCAACAATAATAATAATTTTGGATTCTTGTTTTTCCACTTAAAAACGATTTCCTTATTGAATATTTAGGGCCTGTTCCCTCATTTTTTCTAATGCTAATTTAGATTTGACCACACTATTTGAGATTTCCTCAGTATTAGACTTTGATCCAATAGTATTAATTTCTCTATTCATCTCTTGTAGTACAAATTCTATCTCTCGCCCTTTAGAATTTTTCTTATCTGATTTTATAATACTCTCAAGTTTATCAATATGAATTACTGCTCTATCAAGCTCTTCATCAACATCCATTTTTTCTAAATAATAGATTATTTCCTTATAAAATCTTGGTTCATCTACTTCAGATTCTAATTCTTTTTCTTTAAGCCTCTCTAGTAGTTTCTTTTCAAGATTGTCTTTATAATTAACTCTTAAATCACTTACTTTCTTAATCTCATCTCTATAAACATTTATGTTAGCTAATAAAATTGATTCGAGTTTTTCCCCTTCACTTGCGCGGGATTTTTTAAGTTCTATAATCGTATCTTTACAAACTGACTTCACAACATCTGATAGAGCATCTTTATCTTCTTCTAATGTTTCTTTATAAAATTCAGGACGTAAGAAATGTGTCGGATTTAAATTTCCTTCAAAATTCATATTTTCTTTAAAAGAATTTATAAAGTTTTTAACTTTTTCAAAATCAATCTTAGATTCATCATTTTTTAAAACCTTTTTCGTTTGAATAGAGATATCAAAGCTTCCTCTGCTTAAGCTTGCTTCAATCATTCGTCTAATTTCTAATTCTAAATGATTAAGAGAATTATGCATTCGAAACCTAAAATCTTTAAATCGATGATTTACAGACTTTATCTCACACGTCACTTCAAATTTATCATTACTAAACTCAGTTCTACTGAATCCAGTCATCGAGTTAACAGACATATTATTTCCTTAAATTAATTTATGAATTGATTACCAATTTTTCTAAACTTTTGATACCTAGACTCTAATAAATCTGTGCCAGATTTGCCTTGGATCTTCTTCAAATCATCTAAGATTTTCTCTTTTAATAGTTTAGCAGAAAGAGATGGATCTCTGTGGGCACCTCCAAGAGATTCCTTAATGACTCCATCAATTACACCAAGCTCCATGGCCTTTGAAGGGTGAAGTTTTAGAGAGTTGGCAGCAACCTCTGCTTTTTTTGTATCAGACCATAAAATAGAAGCACACGACTCAGGTGAGATGACCGAGTAAATTGAATACTCTTGCATTAAAACAATATCAGCCACAGCTATACCTAAAGCTCCTCCAGATCCGCCTTCACCGATAATGACGGAGATAATTGGGACTTCTAGGTTAAAAAAGCCTTCAATACATTGAGCGATGGCGTGAGATTGACCTCTCTCTTCAGCAGCTATTCCAGGATAAGCTCCAGGGGTATCAACTAAAGTTAAGATTGGGATAGAGAACCTCGAGGCTAATTGAGCTAATCGAAGTGCTTTTTTGTATCCTTCTGGGTGAGGCATTCCAAAATTTCTTTTAATTTTATCTTGAGTCTTACGACCTTTCTCAATAGCAATCAGGGCAAACTTCTGCTCACCAATATAGCCAAAGCCAGTAATAATGGCCTGGTCATCTCCAAAGGATCGATCACCATGAATCTCTTCAAATTCACTAAAAATTTCTTTTATATAGTCTATAGAATGAGGCCTTTTGGGATGTCTGGCTAATTGAACCCTTTCCCAAGGAGTAAGTTTCTCATATGTGTCATTGATTAATTGTCCGATTTTCTTTTTTAAATTATTGATCTCAGCTGATAAATCAATGGATTCATTGGCCTTAGACTCGAGATCCTGAACTTGGGCCTCTAATTCGTTAATTGGTTTTTCAAAATCGGGTGTATAATCCATGTTAATTATCGGGTAATAAGGAGGGAAAATCCCACCCTAATCTGTTTCATTTTCTACTTAACTGTAGAATTAAATATATGAAAAAGAAAGAAAACAACACGTTAACTACTTTCAGATTAGGCTTGCTGACACTAGCGATATCGGCCTTTTGTCTGTTTAATATTACGCAATCAGCAAAAAATATTGTTTACCAAGATCAGTTCTCTTCTCCTGAAAGTTCTAAAACTACTGGGGATCAGAAGTTTGTTGATATTCCACACATCTTTCCTGAGGTTATTACCATTACTACTCCCGTTATTGAGGAAGCTTCAGTAGATAAAATCATCAAAGTAGATCAGCCTAAAAAAGAAATTAACAAAAAATCAGTAAAGAAAATTATTGTAAAAAAAGCTGTAAAAAGAAAAACCGCTGCACTACCTAGAGAATCAAAAAGTAAAAAGTCAGCCTACTCACATAAAATTAGTAATTTAAAGATTCAGCTTCTTGATAAATCTAATGGAAGGTCCAGGAAGATCGCGATAAATTATAGAGTTCTAGCAAACTCTGCAAGTTCAATTAAGCAATATGAAAGAAATCATTCAGTTATTTCTACTTACCTTGCTAATCAAACTCCCATTCAAGTTGATTCAATTTTTGTATCTAGCAAAGAAAAGTCTAAAATTGAAAAACAAGTTCTTGCTTCTATCAATAAGTTTCTTCCTCCAAAGTCTAAGATTAACAGAGTCTTGATCTCTAGATTTATCCGGTAAGTTTTTGTTCTAAGCTTTGATCAAGTTGATCGTAAGTTAGTCGTTTTTTATTAAAGAGATATTTTTTTTCTAAATGATGGAGGAGTTGCCTAATATTACCTGGCCATGAGTAGTTTTGATAAAAACTAATAAGTCTTCTATCAATAGAGATCAGCTTATCTTTTTCAAACTCAGTGCAAATACTGACTATTTTTTCTTTGTTTAATCTAAGAGGACTAAGACTAACTTTGTAACTACCATCAATCCGGTAATAAAAATCTTTTCTGAATAAATCCTTTTCTAGTAAACTCTCTAGAGGAGTTGAACTAGCAAAGATTAAACTAGTTTCAACTTTTGATTCATGATCACTGCCTACAGCTCTAAATTTATAAGTATCTAGAAAAAGTAAGAGCTTTGTTTGTATGTTTTTATCTATTGAATCAATCTCATCTAAGAATAAAGTTCCTCCTTTGGATTGCATAATTGCTCCAAGTTTTTCATGGATCGCTCCAGTGAAGGCACCTTTTTTGTGACCAAAAATTTCTGATTCGATTAAAGACTGTGAAAATGAAGCTAAACTTACATGAACAAAAGCTCCTCTTCTTTTAGAGTTATTATGAATCTCTCTTGCCAAGCGAGTTTTACCAGTTCCAGTTTCACCTACCAATAATATGGATATTGGAATTTCAGAATAATCAATTATGTCTTTTTCATTCTCACTAACCCTAGAGCTTTTAAAAACTAAAATGTTTTGATCGACCTCAACCCTATCTCCATCTTGAATAAGTGCATCTCTAGTATAAGTCCCGTTGACTAAGAAATCTTTATCACCCATCATTCTAAAGCCAGTCTTTTTTAAAACTAAACGAAAGTTGCGCTTATCCTTACATAGACCTTCAAGATTAAGTGATCTAGCATGATTGATCGATTGGTTGAGATTAATCATATATTCAGAAAACTTCAATTGACGCCTAGATTTCTTCCCATATAAAGGGTGGATTTCGACAAAATCATCTGTAGATATTACATATTTATTACATTCCATTCCTATTCTCCTTTTAAGAGTTTAATGTTATAAACACTAAGATTTAGGCCCTAATAGCGAGGTTTTTCATAAGTGAAAATATTAAGAGAAAAGTCCATTCATATCACTACTATTGCCACCATCGAGCAGATGGATGAGTATTTTGATAAAACAGATTATGGAGTTGTCTTATGTGGGAGATCAAATGTTGGTAAATCTACTTTTATTAATGCGTTTTTTAGAAATGGATTAGCTAGAACTTCTAAAACTCCTGGAAAGACTCGTGATGTTCAGGTGTTCTCATTTACGATCGCTGATCGAGACGGTGAAGAAAGACAATTTACTGCTTTTGATTTACCTGGATTTGGTCATGCTCGAGTTTCTAAGCAAGAGAGAAAAAGATGGGATATTTTAATCGCTGATTTTTTTGATACTTTTCATACAAAATGTTTGTTTTTACATCTTATGGATGCTCAACATCCATTTTTAGAAAACGATAGATTATTCCATGAATTTTTTCATAAGTTCGATGCTGAACATTGGCAAATTTTTAATAAAATCGATAAATTAAAAAAGCAAAGTGATAGAGCGAAATTTAAAAATATTTTAAAAAGTTCTCTAACTACAAGTTTTGCAATTAGTGCTGATAAGAAACAAGACCTTAAGCAATTAGAAGATGCTTTTATTAGTTATTTATTAAAACAGTGATTTCTTTTTCTCATCCATTTGGTCTTTGCAGGCCTCTAATAATTCAAGTGTTTGCTCGATTTTTTTGATCTCCATAAGTAACTCATGATCATCAAAAAATGGTCCAGAATAAATATGTTTCTCGTATAATTTCTGGCCAAGAGCTTTATATGAATTCGAAAGGTTTTGCTCAAGTTTAGTCGTTTCAAGTAGATCTTTACCAATACCCACTACAGAACTGGCTCCTTCTGATACTTTCTTAGCTATCTCTTTCATTTTATCTTTCACGCGATCCCCTTTGAATCTTTTACCGAGCTTCCCGGCAGAGCACTCTAGATTATATAATAATAAAATGGCATCTGTCTCAGAATTAATTGAACAATACCTGGCTGAGGTTAAGCAAAAGGTCTCTACGCAGACTGATAAACTTAGGCTTAAACATGAAAAAGAACATGATCCTTGGGGATTAAAAATTGACACGCTCGAAACGGCGTTAAATATTTTCTATCCTATATTTGAGAAATACTTTCGTGTTCGAGTTCATGGAATGGAAAATATCCCAAAAAAGAAAAACTTCATAGCTGTTGCAAATCACTCTGGTCAACTCCCCATTGATGGAGCGTTGATTATCGCAGCTTTTATTATGGAACAAAAATCACCTCTTTTATTAAGAGCAATGGGAGAGAGATTTTTATTTAAGGTTCCATTTTTAGCAAAAGCAGCAACTCAATCTGGTACAATCTTAGGCGATAGAAAAAATTGTCGCTACCTCCTAGAACATGGACACTCAATATTAGCTTTCCCAGAAGGTATTAAAGGGATTACTAAATCAACTCAAGACTTTTATAAGCTGCAATCTTTTACTCACGGTTTTTATAGACTTGCCTTAGAAAAACAAGTTGATGTATTACCTATTACTGTGATTGGAGCTGAGGAATTTTATCCTTATGTCTATCATAGTAAAGAGTTAGCTAGTTTATTTAACCTCCCATCATTTCCAATCACTCCTCTTTTCCCGCTTGCTGGACTACTAGGTGCATTACCAATGCCCTCTCCAGTTGATATTTATATTGGTAAGCCGATTAAGCCTAAAAAAGGATTAGATTCCAATGCACCTAAATCTGAAATTTATGCTGAAGTTCAAAAAGTAAAAGCTAAAATTCATAATAAGATAAAAAAAGAACTTCCTAAGAAGAGACAAATGTTTGATGGATGGGAAAACTTTGATCTTAGTAAATGGGAGAGAAAATCATGAGTAATAAGCATCTCCTCATTATCGGAGCCAAAGGTGGTTTAGCCAATTTAACAATCAAGAAGTTACTAAAGAAGTATCCACGTTTAAAAATCACAGGAATTGATACTAGGATTTTAGAAACACCTATTAAGTCGCCTAGATATCATTATAAATTACTTGAGTATAAAAGAGGAGATTTTGAAAATCTTTTCAGAGAAAATACATTTGATTCAGTTTTATATTTATCAAGAGTTACTCATAGTTCAATTTCTAATAATCTTTTGCAAAAAAGATTAAACTTAAGTGTTCAAGGAACTCAAACTATTCTCGACTTAGCTTTACAAAATAACGTTAAGAAAATGGTGATCTTAAGTTCTTTTCACGTTTATGGGGCATTAAATGATAACCCTATATTTCTTGATGAAAGATTTCCATTACGTGGTAGCTTAAAGTTTCCAGAACTTAGAGACGTTGTAGAGATGGATCAAAGGTGTGAGGCCTGGATGCATGAAAACAAAGACGTGATTGATTCAGTTGTCCTGAGGCCAACAAATATTATTGGTGGAAGCTTAAGAAATGGAATTACAAATTACCTAACTCACCCATTAAGTTTTTTTCCAATGGATTATAATCCTACAGTACAGTTTATACATGAAGAAGATATGGCGAGTGTGTTAGTTGAATCTTTACGAGTAAAACCTGGCCTATATAATGTTACTCCACCTGGATATGTATCTATTAAAGATGCTGTCTTACAGGTTAATCCTGAAGCTTATTCTTTGCCTGTATTTTTATTGTCTCGACTAAATTCTCTAGCAAATAAAAAGCTTGGAGTTCCTGGATATCTCTTGGATTATCTTAAATATCCGTGTCTTTTATCTAATGATAAGTTTGAAAAAGGCTTTAAAAATATAACTTTAAAGTATGATGTTTCACGTGCTCTGGCTGATCTTAAGACCTATGTAGATGAACAAGACCTTGAATTACAAGCTTGACCAAAGACCATTACCTAAGACAAAATAACATATTAAATGCCTTGGTGGTGGAATGGTAGACACAGCGGATTCAAAATCCGCCGAACTTCGGTTCTTGGGGGTTCAAGTCCCCCCCGAGGCACCATTTAACAAATTTAATTTTTCACTTTTCTAAAAACAAACTCTAACTATTTAATTTTATTAACCTACGTTATTTTTAGGTTCAATGTATCTCGTTTTTATTATTTTCAAATGTTTCAGAGTATTTCTGGGAATTGGCTTAACTTTGGCTTTGTTGTTTTTTAGTGTTCAACATTCCCTAAGGACAAAGAATCACTTTCACTGCACCTTGTTGTGATAAGTAATGAGAGTGTTTTGTCTTTTTTAGCCAGGAAGATTCCGTGAACTATTTGAAAAGAAAAATCAAAAAAAATATTCTAAGATTTACAATGATAATTTGATAGGTCTTTCTTGAACGGCAAGAAAAAAAGCCACTAAAAAGTGAGCTTGAATTAGCAGTATAAATATTGGGGTATTGAAATTATGACAAGTGATTAAGAGACGGCTATTACAGCTTGGATCTGAAGATATAATCCCAGATGGGCAATACAATATTAAAATTATTCTCATTCATGATTTTTGGATCGTGGTGTTTTCGGTGATGCCAAAACATCTTGGATATCCCAGGTATTTTGTACCACCAATTAGTTTCATTTGAATGACTTGCTAAATGAATGACCTCATATAGCAAAAAATAGCTATAGATACTAAGTGCAAAAAGAAAGGCTAACTGAGAGTCAGTAAAGTAATATAAGCCATAAGAAAGGGCCGGAACATATACAAATGCAAAAAATCCAACAAGACTAGGCGGAAATAAAATCATGTATATGTCTCTGAAGTCCCTAACAGTGCTATCATCTTCGTTGAATAAATTGTGATGCTGTTGAGTGTGAAACCAATAGTAAGCTTTCAAGAATTTATATCTGTGATGCATAGGATAGCGATGATTTAAATAGACGACAAGACTATTGAACGTTACGAATCCTGCAAAAAGAGAAATTTCTTTACCATCCCAGTTTTTTATATTCAGCAAACAAAATATTATAGATCCAGTAAGCACTAAAAAATTGAATCCAATGTGAAAGAAAGGGGAATACCTCCTAGGCAGGATTTCCTTTCGAAATTTTTCTCTGTTTATAGCAATATTTGGATTCATTAACTTTGAAAAATATCACGATTAAGTTTTATGGTCATTATTTAAATAAATTATGGGCTCTCCGGTGCCTCTAACTTTGAGTTTGAATAATCCACAATTCCTTATATAATAATTAAATAATCAATTGATCATGAAGGATTTATGAAATTCGTATTTTTTTTCATATTTTTAATATTCACAGCTTGTACGGCAATTGAGACCGAAGAGAATTTAAAGTTAAGCCCTCAGTTTATATCTGAGTCCTCAAAAGCTACATGTGGAAAGATTTTCATGATCAAAGTACGCAACAATATCAGAGATAAGAATCCTAAAAGAGTGCACAAGCCTGTTTACAGTGCATCAATAGATACCAAGATTGAAAAATATGTTTTCTTTTCAAATAAATCCAAGAATAATACTTTTCCTAAAATGACAAAAGTCTTTAATATAATGAGTGAATATAATAAAGGTGTTGCAGATAAATGCGAGAAGTTTTTTTCTGCGAAATTTAATTATTGTGACACCTTAGCTCAGAAATTAGAGAAGCGTTCTTGCTTTGATAAAGTATTAACTCTAGATGTTACCAGTTTTCACTAACTCCCTCAAAAGTAGTAATTAAGTAATCAATTCATCATGCTGGGTATATGAAGTTTTTAATTTCCATGTTATTTCCCGTCCACAATCTTCCCGCCAGTATGAGAAACAAAGATCCAGCTTTAAAATTGTTTGATGGTTTAGTTTTTAATTAGTGCTTCTTTAACTAATAATAGATGAGAGGCCTCTCTGGCCTCTATCTAGAGCTTTTCTCTTCTTGATTAAAGGAGGCGTGAAAAATGAAGTATCTTTCAAAATAAGTGACTTTATTAATCTTTATTAAATGGAGAGCTGTGCATCCAACCAAATCACTTAATTCTATAGCACTAACAAATATCTGAACTCGGGAAATATCTCCCGAGTTTTTTTATGCCCTCAATTCCCTATGCTTCCATGACACCTGATTTTTTAACACCATGATTTAGGCAAAATTATCATTTTTTTTTGAGAATTTTTTGATGATCGTGGCATTAAAAAATTTACTCAAAATGACCTGTTCAAAAATTAGATGTTCAATGATCCAGCTTGTCGGGCACTTTTTGAGTATTTCATAGCAAGGCCTAGATAAATTGAAACGTTCTTGATTCTGAATCCTTCTTATACACTTAGAACTATTACTTTTGATCTCTTCTAGGAAAAGTCTATGTGTTTAATAGTTAGGTTTAAATGAGAGTTTGGGAGAAACTAAAAGAAACGCCAGGAAACCCTAGCGTTCTGAATTGATATCTTTAAGTAATTAAGTGTCTAAGAGAAAGCACAGCATTACGTTTGCTCGAGAAGACTTCTCTTGTACGATGATTATTTCAAATATTTTGGTGGAGGAAGTCACTAATCCCTTTGTCTATTCCCGAATCTTTAATCCCAAAGTCTAATGAATTTGTTTCCCACGAAAGGGGACAAATAACTCTAACTCCTTTTTCATAAGATAAATTGAGAATATCAAGAGTATATTGCCTCAATTGTTCTTTTGTCCCTTTCCATGACTTTCCGGGATTAAATTCAACCATTCCCCATTGAGATTTAGATTTATCATATATTTGATCTAGAAGTCGTTTAAACTCTTGATCTCTTTGTTCGTGAATGTACATTGTAAACCCGGGAAAAGATCCAACGGTAAACGCAGTCTCTAAAGGGGAAGCAAAGTCCCTCTTCTTATACTTTCTAATGTATTGTCCTTCTGGCGTTGGAATTTGGTGAGTATAAATAGCTCTTCTAGAAAAAACTTTTCTGATTATATCGACAGTGTCTTTAACAAAAGCTTTGTGGTTACTTGCTCTGAAATAAAACCACTTTTTCTCTAAATCACTTTTATATTCAAAATCTCGAGTAAAAAACTCTCTACAGTTTTTCACATTGTTCTCTTCACAAAACGGTTTAGTGTTCCACTCTTCATATCCGATTGGAATTGCCCTATCCTTCTTAAACCTAAAAGAAAAATTGGACACTTCACTATCCGTAGAAAATGATTGAATTACATTTGGGTATTTCAAATCTAACTTTTTCCAAAAATTCACAGAAAGCAACAAAGCTTCCCTCCGCGCCTCTCTAAGTCTTGTCGCGTAAGGAGAAAGAGTTAGAAATAAGGCATTTTGAGAGCTTTTAATATCGTAAGGACTTGTATTCAAATATTTACCTAATTCTTTCTTTGATACTTTTGAAAATGACCCTCCAATACTTTCATTGACTTTGCCATCTTTATATCTTGATAAATACTTTCCTCCGCCTACTGTTTTCCAATAATTCAAGAATGCGCTATTATGTTGAGGACTATGCCAAACAGCTCCATTAAACTGAACCATAACGGGTATATTAAGTTCTTGTGCAGCTCTCAAGAATATATCATGATCTTTAAGGACAGAGCCCCGTAGTTTATAAGGCCCTTCTCCTTCACCACTAGTCCATGCTAAATAAGGAAAAACTAAGCCAATTCCGACTCGCCCTCTTGTACCTTTTGCTCCCAAGTGGCTTTGTATTTCTCTAAATTTTTTGAGGACTGATTTATAGCCAGTTTGAGCGGCTTTAAAGTGTCCACTTGGATACACGTAAAATGTAACAATCTCTTGACCTGGCTTACTAGGAACTGACGAGCAAGATATAAAGAGAACAGAAAGTATCAACTGAAACGTAACACCCAAGTAGATTTTCATGTTTAATGAATCTCAAAAATCATTGATTTTGTCTTCTGCAAATAAGGTTCAATATTTAGCTGTCCGAAAATCAAATAATAGATGGCCTCTCAGGTGGCTCTAATTCTCTGCTTTTAAAATAATCGTTATAAATAGTTGAAATCACTAATATGCTTACGAGCCCGCTAATAACGCAATAATCCATCTGCCAGGGAATTATTTGATTAATTATCGATTCTTTAAAATTAAAGTTTTATAATTGGAAAAATGAAAGCTGTTCCACTGATCGTTGTAACTCTCTTGAGTCTTATTTATGCAATTTATTCGAAAGACCCTAAGAAACCAATCCAATTTGGAGAATTTAAGTTTTATACAAGTTTATCCAGTGAGTACATTGTCGCTTCTTTATTTAAAATGAAGCATATTATTCATTATATAGTCACATACTTACTTGGCATTTATGCTTTTGGATTAAAAAAGAAGAGAAGAGTTCTAATTCTTTGCTTTGCCTTAAGTTTCTTCATTGAATTCATTCAAGGGTTTGTCCCTATGAGAGGCGGGACATTAACTGACTTAATTCCAAATATTTTAGGGGTTTTAATAGGAATGCTTTGTGTCTATGTTTGGGAAAAAACAAAACAAAAGATCAATTAACACTTGAATAGTTTTGGAGTTGCGCCCATCAATGCTCTAAGTTTTTAATCCCCCTTAGCTTTGGTTGCTCAGGAGCATCTCCAATATTTGCGTGAGGACATTCGAAGTTTTTAGTATCAAGTAGAACTTTTTTACTATTCAAAATGGCTTTAAAGCGAAATGGAACACTAATCCCAACATAGTCTTTTGATTTCAAGAATTCTTTTTCACTTTCTATTTCTATTTTTTGAACACTCCAATGTAAGTGCCTATGCCCAGCTGCCCCTGTCCAGCCTTCTAAGCCGATCGGGTCACCAGTTTTCAACCTATCTCCGGTTTTTACTTGGATACTACTTAAATGTGAATAAAAGCTAAAATATCCATTTCCGTGATAAATTTTAATCCAATTTCCCCAAGAATTTCCGCATGAATCAATATCAGTTTTTTCTGGACTTCCACTTGGATTTTTACATTTATATGATGATGTTAACACCAAGCCATTAGCTGCGGCTCTTATTGTTGAAGGTTTATGATCATAACTAGTGGCAAGATCTAATGAAAAATAAGAGTTTTTCCATTTATGACTCCCAATACCTAAGGAATGTGTACAAACAACTTCAGTCTTAGAATCAAAAGGGAGAACGAATTCCATTGGTGCAGAATCAGGAATAGCTATGCATCTCGTGCCTTCTAGTAAATTCATCACAACATAGGCATTTGGACAATTTCCCGCAACAGGCGACTCTGATTTACTGCCAGGAGTACAACTTATAAAAAAACATAGCAAAATGAAAAGTTTCATTATCTCCTAATTTTCATGATCCAAGGCTATCTAATATAAAACGATTCAGAATTTATAGCAAAAATGATCTCATGAAATAATTGTTTGCTAACATATCTGATCGGAAAAAAATTTAATATTTTGCTATAATCAAAGTAATTGATCTTAGATAAATCCTGCTTGAATTTTCTAGTAAAATTTAGGTGCTTTTTTAAGAAATTATTTCTGCTGTACTGTCTCTACTCGGAGCCTGAGCCTTTCTGGTCATTTCAGATTTGGCTGGCGAAGTAACAATTTTTATTGCTTCGCCACTTAAGCCTTCGGGTGGCGAAGTGATTGATGAATTTTTAATTAATTTTGCCCGAAATCCGTTAGCTTAAAGAGTACAGGCGTGATTCAGGTGACTAGTGTTAAAGAGTCGGATTAAGCCTGGTGCTTATTTTTTCATCCCTTCAATCAATGTCCATATTCTAATTGGTTCTGAGTTAGTTACCTGCAAACCAACATTCTCAAGCGCATCTTTGATCTCTTTTTCTGTTCTCAGGAATAAAGTATCTTCTAACTCCAAGGACCCTTCTTTCATTTTGAGTCCAAGAGTTTTTTTACCAACAGTTTCAACCTCATCGTAACTTTCCGTCCATTCTTTCTCATATTGCTGGTTTGCTGTGATTAAAAGAAATCTACCTTCTTTTTTTAAGACACGGCTTAGCTCAGAACTTGCTTTGTATAAGTCTTCTAAAAGGTGCCAAACGGCGATGCTGAAAGAGCCGTCAAATGCTTCATTTTCAAAGGGTAATTCGTAAGCACTTCCTACAATGTATTGACTTTTAAAGCTTGGATAGAGCTTTTTCGCTCTATCAACAAGAAAAGAGGAAGGTTCGACGCCTATGTATTCACGATTATTGAGATTAATCTTTGTTGCACAGATTCCTTGTCCTGAACCTAAATCAAGAATTTTGTGTAGCGAAAATTGATCCATCCAAGAATTAATACGAGGATAAAAGTCCTTCTCTCTTTTTCCGGAGCTTGTTGCTTCAATAGTATTAGACCAATCCATTGCACTTTTTTTATCAAAACTTTTATCATCCATGATTATTATTATCCCAAAAAAAGAGATAGCTGTCTTTTCCAAGAAACTTCATTATTTAAGTGTTCACATGACTAATAATAGATGGCCTTTGAACTGATCAGATTTCTACGCTTTTCTATAAGTTACTGAAATCACATTGAATCCATTTGAGTTGGTCGATTATGGGCAAAAACCGATATTTAGAAATTTGTTTTAAGAGTATGCGATGCCTCGTATAAAAATTACTCTTTAAGAAATACTTCTATTTTGTCTTTGATTAAGTCTATGCTACTAAGGGGCAACTACAAAAATTTCTTAAAAAGGATTTAGATTATGAAGTTTATCTGTTACTTAGTCACTACTAGCTTATTCATTATTGGAAGTGCTTCAAGCTTCGCTCAAAATGACTTTAGTAGGTTCAAAAACTCTGAATTCGCAAAAAAAGCAAGCACCCTATATACTAGTAGACGCAATATTGTTTTTCAAACAGAACCTAGGTCAGGCTACAATTACAAAAACCTCGCTTTAAATCATCTAAACGTAGAGTTTCAGAGCGGTAACATTGCAGAGTCTTATACAATTGATCGATATTGGCACTTTCAGGCTAAAAAAAACAGCTGCTATAAGGTTGGCAAAAGCTGTTTTAGCAATGAGCAAGTGATTAAAGACTTTTCTAAAGTAACAGGTGAGGTTTATGACCAATGGAGTGCAGGGTTCGGAGACGATCACGTAGTTAAACTCCTTAAGTTGGCAGATTCTTTAAACTATTCGGTAAGGGAGCAATTGACAGTTTTGAGATTTGTTCATAGAGGGTATGCAAGCCTGGTTACCACACTAGTATTTGTCAAAAAGGGGGAGCTAGACGCTGAACCTATAATAATAAGTATTTCATCGGTAGCGACCTAGGTTGAGATAGAAACACTTAGTTAAAAATCTAAAATAACAATTTAAGCCGGCTCTTGCTGGGCTTTTTCTTTCAAGTCTCCCCCTGCCTTCATTATCCTGAATATTTAAAACAGAAGTTAATACCTATTTCTTTACCTTAAGCCATCTCCAAGAAGATAAAGAGTATATAAGCTTACGATTTTAGATCTTTAATTCCAAGACTTCCTACAAAGAACAGCTTGATGTTCGAGAACTAAGTTAAGAAAACAGATATTCAGGAAGCACCTTAAAAAAAGGAAAAAGAAAAGACGTTTAATTTTCATTAAACGCCTTGATGATAAAGAAGTCTTCTAGTTATTTAATAATCTCAACAGAGGTTGTATCAAAACCTCTAGTAACTATTTCACTTGATCTAGTAGATTGCCTTGGTCTATCTAAAATCACCGGTGGCAAAGGAGGAAGAGTCCCTGTTAATTCAGGATGATCAGGAGTTTTATTTAGATCTAGCTTTTCTGATAGCTTCTCTGGTTTATTTTTCTTTTCATCTTTACGTTGATGTTTGAACGGTTCATCAAGAAAATACTCCCTTAACTTATCAATTGAAATTCTATTGGCCTGATTCTTTGGAAGACCTTGGGCTTTTGCCATTTCTAGTTTCATTTCTAGAATTTCCTTTGAAATACTTCCTGTTGAAGTATTAGCAATTCTAGCTGATTCCCTTGAACTTAATCCTTTAATAAATAATTGCCTAATTAAAACGCTTGGCCTCGTCTTTTTTCTACCAAGTGTTCTTCCCTCCGCGCGAACTCTTGCAAGTCCTGCCATCACTCTTTCTCTTATCAAATCTCGTTCCAGTTGCGCCAAAGCTCCAAGAATTGCAACAAGCGCTAATCCTAAAGATGAATTTGTATCAATTTTCTCAGAAAGACTAACTAAATAGCAGTCATGAGTTTTCATTGTTTCAAGGCATCTAAGTAAGTGAGAACATGATCTTGAAAGTCTTGAAAATGAAAATGTTGTTACCTGAATAATATTCCCATCTCTAATCTCCTCCATCATCTTATCTAGTGCCGGACGAGAATCTTTAGCACCAGAAATAGCTGAATCCTTGAAGATCTTATAATTTGTAATATCATTATCCTTATAATATTTCTCGATTGATCTCATCTGAGACTCCATACCCGAAAACTGCATACTAGTAGAGACTCTTAAATATGAGGCATGATACCTCTGAGTGTTTTGAACTGATTGTTCCATAATAAATGTCCTTTAAAATATTGGTATTCATAAAAGTTTGATTTTCTTGAATGAGATAGATGAACTCTTCTCACTTATTTCTAATCGCATTCCCCTACCCTCACCCAATCTTGTTACTTTTTCGAAAAGTAACAAGATTTCACCTATGTTTTGGTAACAACATAGTAACAAGAGCTTTATACGCCGAACGTATTTTCAAGAACTTGCAAACGTAGTTTTAAAGTTTAGAAGGCTTAAGTTTCAATGACTTAACGAGAATGACTGATTTTAAAAAGTTAATAATTTTAACATCTTAAATCACTTTTTCTCGTTACATTTTTTTTTGAAACTTAGTAGACGCAGAGGATTCAAAATCCGCCGAACTTCGGTTCTTGGGGGTTCAAGTCCCCCCCGAGGCACCATTTAACAAATTTAATTTTTCATTATTCTAAAACAAATTCTAACTATTTAATTTTATTAACCTACGTTATTTTGAGGTTGAATGTATCTCGTTTTTATTATTTCTCAATGTTTCAGAGTATTTCTGGGAATTGGCTTAGTTTGGCTTAACTTTGGCTTAGTCGGTTCTAAGGCGACCGAAAAAACCTAGGGACGAAGAAGCACCTTTGTTGCATTTTTTTATGACCACAAATTAGAAGAAATCATATTTTATAACGAAGGAGATTTCGTTCACTATTAAAAAAGAATAATGAGGAAAGTCTATTCCAAAATTATAAATCTTAAATTTAGAGGTCTTTTTGAGCAGCTAGAAAAAAACCACTAAAAAGTGACTTTGAATTGATAGTTTATATATTTGTGTATTGGTATTCTTATAAGTGATTTTAAATTATAATTTTTTTATAAAAAAACTACGTTACATTTTAATTACTTAACAAAGACCCAATTCATTCTTGAATTATCATCTGATCTGTAAGCAGCTTTTAAGTCATAGCCTTCAGAGAGCATAGTTTTTATTACTCTGACCTCGTGCAATTCCTTTCCTTGGGCTGATAGTTTTAACACAAGCTTTGCACCTTCTTCTATGCTAGTACATGTTACTGAAGTATATTTATCAAAATCTTTTTTATCTACACTGCATACTTCTTTAGAAAAAGCTTGAGCACTTCCTAAAATTAAAAATCCTAAAAGTAACTTTTTCATAATTATTCTCCTATTATATTTCTCTGAAGAAGCTTTAAACAATGCATCAGGTAAAAAGTCAATGACAGTCTCCTTGATATAAATAAATTGCAGTGACTTATTCTAATTTTTTCTGGGCGATGAAATGTTCAGATTGACCAGCAATCCTGCAAATATCTAGAATTAATTCGATTTATTTTGAGCTAAGTGATTCTGAGTGATAATCGCTAATCAGATATTAGTTTTATTAGCGAATGAAAAATGATAGAAAATTTTAGTTTTAAGAAAGAATGTTAAGAACAACTAGGAGAAAAAATGAAATATTTTAAGTTTGCATTATTTATGGTGGCTTTAAATGCTCCCCATCTATATTCACAGCGACCAGAAGTATTAATGAGACAAGAACCGTTTAATTACTCTGGAGAACAACTTCGTGAGAACAATCGGCATACTCTTTATTTAGTTAAATCTAGATACAGTAAATTCAGCTTTGGTTTTAAACATAAAAAAAGTACAAACTGTAAAAACAAAGGTACAGAGTTATTTATCTCTGTAACAAAACAAAGCGAGGCTCCTTATAAGTTTTCAAATCCTTTAGCTACTGGTATATGCTCTGATGTATTAATTGATCCTAAATTTGATCAATATCAAATCCTTAACCTGGTTTATTTATCAGATGTTTACACAAACCCAAAGAATGGTATAAGTAAAGTTTCATTATATGTTCTTACGCATTACGTGGACGAGCCTGGTGGTCACAGATTTCGAAAAAGTGAAGCAATTACTAACTTTAAGGTAGATTTTAAGTCTGGAAAATTTATTTCTCATGATGTCTCAATATTCAATGAGAATACTGAAGTTATAGGTTCAACTTCGAGTCAAAGTGACAAGGTTTTCCCCCATAAATGTGGTGAACCTTTAATGGCTGTTAGACTTATTCCAGGTAAAGATGGAATGGTTTTCATTTATAAAGACCCTGCCGTGAGATTATTGAATTTTTCGAATCGTAATAAGATAACCCTAAGAGAAGTATATACTGCTAATGACAGGACGGGAGAAGATTGTAAAGCATATGGTCCTATTTATTACGCTTTGAGATCTGACAAGAAGTTTGAAAGGTTATTTCTTACATCCCGCTTTATGCAATACTTTCATTTTAATGAAAAAAAGAAAAGGTTCGATTTATTTAACCATAAATTCTAGGATAGTATTAATTAGTTATTAAAAATAAATTTATAAAAAAGTGAATACTAAACACTTATTTACTTAGACTTATAAATCAAAAACGCTGGGGTTTCCTGGCGTTTCTTATTGTTTCTCCAAATCTTTCATTCTTGCCCAGCTATTGCGCTCATAGTTTTGAGTTATGATACTTTTAAATCATTAAACTGAAGGCCCTGAGACAAGCTCAGAACGAAGACTAATCATCTTTAGCTAGCTTTGTTGATGCTCAGGTTCAAAAGTGCCCGAGAAGGCCGAGCACTGATCCCCTGATTTTTGAGCAGGCTATTTTAGACAAATATTTTTAGGAAAAACTCCGAGAAAATATCGACAAATTTTTCCAAGAAAAAGTAGTTTTCATCAAAATTAGGGTGTTAAAAAATCAGGTATCATGTAAGCATGGGTATTTCTAAGTATATAGAGAGTCGAGTTTTTAATCTCGATTTTCTTTATATTTTAACGATTTTGAATTAAGGAATTCTATTACACTTTATTAAGAACAGTTTCTAAGTTCTCAATAAATTGTTCTATATTTTCAACTTCAAAATTACGATCTAAAATAACTTTTTTTGAAACAGTTTGCGATTGTTTATACTGCTTTACTGGATTTAATGCATCTACAGATTTAGCAAGGATGACACTTCCTGTGATTCCTGTTCCTGTAGAAACAGATATTCCAGCGACAGCCCCAGATAAACCTGTTGAAAATATAGCCGCAGATGCTAGTGCATACAAAGAGCCATAGGTAATGACTGCAGCAGCACCAATATCTCCTATGATTGCTCCTCCAACTTCGGCTCTCTCAATTAATCGCTGTTGCCTTAGATTATCTAAAGAGTACGAGTCTTGAGCTCCAAGATAGGTGCAATCTGTATCTTCTTGACCAAATTTACATTTTTCAAAAGTGACATGATCAGCATAAGGGCTTTTGGTAATACGAACATAGAGATCACCTTTTTTGATATTATGAGGCTTAACATCTTCAACACTCGAAAAAGCATTTATTGTAAAAAGAAATAAAAAGAACATTCTTGAATTCATTAGAAAGGTCTCCTGTTTATAGAAAAATTATTTCAATATATTTACCATTAATCGCTACTTACTTAAAGAGAAATACAAAAGGTCTGCATATTATTCAAATGTTTGAATTCTCGATGCTTAGAGTGCAACTATGAGCAACGAGGGCAAAATCGAGAAAAAACAAAAAAACCTCAGAAGTGTTAACTTTTCCTGAGGTCTTCGGATCGGTTATTTTTTTAGATATAAGTCTATTGTATCCCTACTGGTAGAAAATAAATTTTCCCCTCATAGAAGACTCTACTGCCTTGATTTTTCAAGTTACAAGCTTCTATATCTAAGATTTGAATTCCTTCCATTTCCGTTTCTAACTTTACCATCTCAGCATTAAATGCTCTTTGACATTTAATTCTTAAATACGTTTCATAACTCTTTT
The DNA here is from genome assembly GCA_938017795.1 of uncultured Bacteriovoracaceae bacterium. Lineage (GTDB taxonomy): Bacteria > Bdellovibrionota > Bacteriovoracia > Bacteriovoracales > Bacteriovoracaceae > JAHDHG01. Next base: position 2,152 of record CALIJZ010000008.1, on the reverse strand, counting down.
TTTCTACTCTAGTCTTGAATGTCCAATTTGGTACATTCTCGTACATTCCTTTTGTTTGTGCAAAAGAAGTACAGATTGAAACTAAAAAGATTATTGAGATTATTCCCTTCATTTTTTTCTCCTAAAGACCCCGTTTTCAGTTGGAAAACAGTAATTTTTTATATCATGGGTAACATAGCATTTCTCTGTGGTTTTAAAAGAGTGATAGTAAAATTTTCAATTCTTTTGAAATTCCCCGAATTGAATCATAGTCATACAAAAGAAAAAATTAGCATGGAGCGGACTAAACTTGATCAAGAACATTTCAGATTATCTCAGCCCATCTAATCTCCAAAGAAACACACTAAAATAGATGTGTGTAGTATTTAAACACAACTTGAAACCTTTACATGAATTCATCCTTAAATAATTTAGGAAGGCATACTTTAATTTAAGGAGTTATCTATATGAAAAATTTATTAATAGCTATAATCTTGGTTTCAAGCTTTAACTCAACTGCCCAAACGGACAGTACAGAAATAACAATTAGTTTTATAGATAATGTAACTATTTTACGTGATGATTCTCAAATGCTTGGATATGAAAAATCTAAAGATAAAAGTCTAAAGGAGCATGGTTCAAATATAGTAGGAAGTATTATAGAGACTCCAATTTTCGTATTGGATCATTTGTTTGGTATTTTCCGAGGAGGTATGTTTGAAGGAAGTAGCTCACGAATAGATAGACCATTACACGAGACACAGCTTTACCTAAGAGAAGATTTATACCAAGACATCACTTTTTCAACTGGTGATCGTTTTACTTTCAAGCTAGTTAAGAGGGCCAAGAACTACTTTCGAGATGCTCTCTCTTTTATAAATACAGATGTTCATTCACCTATAGAGGAACTATTTGTTTATAATGATGAGTACTTAAATCATCGAGATAGTGAAAGTCGTTGTGAATTTCTTAAAGATTCGATTGATAGTTCAGGTGTTATGAAATTAATAAGTTGCAAATAGATTTATTTTAAATTTATTTAGGAGTCGTTAAATGAAAGTCAGTACATTTTTTATTATATTTTTGATGATCAGTTCAAACTTATGGGGACAGGCCCAAGAAAATAAGATCAAAGAACTTACAATTCGTTTGAAGGGTACTTTTGAGGTTACATCAAGAGGAGCTGAAAGATATAGTTTATCTCATTATGTTGATGGAGAAGTAAAAGTAGGCAAACTCTCGGAGACATTCCACAAAAAAGTTATTTTTCCAGTTAAGAGGTTATTTGGTTCAACCGCTAATTTAGAAGTTCCAACCAGACTGCGATCTCTTTATAGAACAGAATTTCGCGTAAGAGCAGACTTAGGCGATACTATAACTGTTTACGAAAACGAAGAGTTTACATTGCGACCAAGTAAAAGAGAAAACCAATTTGGAACTATCTTATATAATATTGATAGAGAGTCTCTATTAAGAGATATTAGTCTTCATCATTATGGACTTAAAAATGATAACACTTTAAATTGCGAGCAAATTGAAGAAGTGATAGAAGCAACGGAATTTTTCTCACTAGTTGATTGCTACTAGAATTTAACCTCTGCCCTCATTGGATATAAAGTTATAAAAGCTTATGAAGAACAAGTTATAGAGTAACTACAAAAGAATGGATTCTTCTTTAAGAGATTTATTGTTTTACTGCAAATGTAATCCACAATAGAACCCATTTAAACGATCTAAGGCATCAAGTTTCTTTTCTTCAGGGAAAGTCTGAATTCTTGGTTCCAAAGTTTCTCGAAAGTAACTTTTAGCATCTTCAGGTTTAAGAAAAGAGCTTGCTAGCACCATTTCAAAATTTAGCTTATTCTCATCAGGGACGGCAGCTAAGATTTCCTGAATCAATCTCATTGCTTTTTCAGTGTCATTTGAGAAATCACTAATAGTCTCTCCTACAATCTGTACTTCTGCGATTAACCCTAATGATGAATCAAGATATTGATTTATCACTTGAGGGTCATTCATCTCCAAAGGACTGTAAATTCTTTTAAACTTTTCTTTAGATTTATGTTTTTTTAATGCTCTAATAAGTATAACTTGTTTTGTCGTTTGATCTAGCCAATGCTCATAATGAGCAATCTTCTCAGCTTCTGTAAAAGTATCGGCATTTTTAATAATA
>CALIJZ010000007.1 GCA_938017795.1 uncultured Bacteriovoracaceae bacterium | reverse complement strand
TGAAATAACTGATGGAGATAGAGTTCCTAGAGACCAAAGACCAGTTCCTGGAGTATAAGTTCCACTACTTTCGCTATGAGAATCATAAGTTGTATTTAAGGGACAAAGATCTGTTAGATCAACAGCTGTAGCATCATTAGGGCCATTATTAGTAACTCGTACTCGAAAAACAACAATATCTCCGATATCAACTGAAGCACTTCCTACAAGATCTTTAACTGTAACAAGATCTGAAGAGGCGACAACATTTATAGTTTCACTGAGATCATCTCCAGCTGTAGTGAGGTCTGTTCCATATTGAGCTGTTGAAACAGTATTAACAAGAGATGTTCCGGCAGTCCCTGAGGAAACAACACATTGAATGTTAAAAGTAGAAGTTGTTCCAAGGCCAGAGATTCCAATCGTCCACTGTCCAATTGATTGATCATAACTTCCATTTGTAGAAGTCTGAGAACTATAAGTAGTACCTGCAGGACAAGCGATTTGAACCTTTGTACCCGTAGGTACTGATGAGCCGGAATTTTGAACGCTCACTGTATAAGTTACAGTTTCACCTTCGATATAATTAATTTTATCAGCAACTATAGTAGTAACTAAATTTAAGAAGGAGCTTGTAGGTTCACTATCATACGCGAGATCATCTCCTCCAGTTGTAGGAATATATGCTGTGTTATCTGATGCAGTTGTCTCAGAAGGATTGGGTGGATCCCCTGCCCCGATTTGAGCAACACATATTGTCGGTAGAGTTTCGAAGGTAACTGTTGGGATAGAAAAAGAATTATTATCACAAGTTGTATAATTAACAACATTACCACAAGTGACCTTGATATAATTAACAGACAAAGAGGTTGAGCAAGACCCAGAAACAGCGTAGTCGCCTGGAATAGTAATATGATCAATGCTATTAAGGTCAATAGAATTATTACCTTGTATAACATTGGTTGATTTTTGACCACATGACAGAATCATGAAATATAAGGCTAAAATGGCAAGAAATGATGATTTAAGCACATAATATTATCACTCAAGTATTAAGAAAATACAATTATTTATCTAGAGGGTATATAAAAATGTGTATAATTTAATTTCCGGAAGTTCTGCAACTAAATCTGGTCATAGCCCTGAATAATATCAAAATGTGGAAAATTGATAGAAACTAGCTCTCTAATCTAAATACACAGCTCATTTCATTAAAACATCTTACATCTTCAATGACTTTGTAGCGTTGAATCCGATCACTAAGATCTCTTGGCCCGATGATATAATCAATTTTTTCAAAAAATAATTCAAATTCTTCTTTCTCATTGTCTAAATTGTAAAAATTATTAATCTCATCTAAATGAGGAGAAATAATATTCCAATTAATTCCCCAAGAGCCTAGTAAACCAGGTGAGGATAAATAGATAGGTTTATTGGCCAACGTCACAGCTGAAGTGATTAACCCCCAAGCCTCTCCATCCGTATGTACTGGAAGTAAAACTCTTCCATATTTTTTTTTGTCTAGTTCATGAAAATAAAAAAGATGCTCATCAGTTAACCATTTATATCCTTCATAGTTATCAAATTTCTTATCAGTTTCTAAGGTATATGAAGTAAAAAAGAACACACAAGAAAGGAGTAATAACTTTCCAAATAAAAGAAAATTAGCAAAGAAAAAAATACGATTTTTGTAAATTGATTTCAAAAAAGGTGGGAAAAGAGCGAGAAAGAAACCACTATAAATCAATCCCCACCACTTCATTGTAGAATTTGTTCTTAAAAATCTACCACTTACAAGCTCTTGAACATGAAAGATTTCGCTAAATAAGAAAATCAATATACAAGAGAGTCCAAAGAATTTTTCAGTCCCCTTGCTTCTTTTAAATAAAAAATAAATAGCTGGGATTAGAATCGGCCAAAAGGTCATAATTAAACCGGTCAAAGGAGTTCGATGAGTTGCAGGAACTAATCTAAGACCTGATGTTGATGGAATAATATTAAGAGTTAAAGACTCAAACAATTGAAAATATAAACAGAAGGCAACAAGAGCGCCAATAAACATATTTAGCGAAACAGAAAATGTTTTCTTTTTTAGAAAAAATTCATACACGACTAAAGTAGAAAGAAAAATGACAAATAATGGGAAAACCCAAGCGTGAATAACAAATGACTGTAGACATATGAAGCCAAGTAAAATTTCAATAAATATGTTATCAGCACTATCTTCTCTTAACTTAACAAGATAAATCATTAAAAAAAACAAAATAAATCCAAAAACAATCGGATGTAGAGCTGCCACTTGAAAAGTATATACAAAGTTATCACTATTTAATTCATTATTTTCTGGTTTTGTATAAATCAATGAATTATTAAAATCTTTATCGCCCATTCCAACAAATCTATTCACCTGAACAAGGTTTCTTTCGTCAAAGATTTTAGTTTCAATATTATTGCCATCACTCCTGAGGTAAGGAGCAAATATCGCAACTCCAGTTGAGGCAAAGATTATTAAAAATGTGAGAATAAATGCTAGATATTTCTTAAAATATTTAGCGACATAACTGAATCCAAAATAAGCAGAGATAGTAAAGCTAAAAATCAAAAATATTTGATAAGTAAATCTCGAATTTAGACCAGTAACTCGAGAAAATAATGCAGCTATATAATAGAAGAAAGAATAATAGTAATCAAACTTACCAAAATGAATCCATGTATTTTCAGCAGGCAAACTTTTAGCATTTAGATAGTTTTGGAGAAAATGAAGATCTGTAGTTCCCTCGGCTGCAAACGAGATATCAGATGTAAATATTCCCAAGATGAGAAATATAAAATGGAAAATATAGAGAACTTTTAATTTATCTAGATTATCTTTAATATAATCAATATTTAAGATAAACCCACCACAGAACAAAAATGATAAGCATAGCTTGAGCCAAAACAAATTATGTTGATAGTAGATATGCTCAAAAAAGAAAAAGCTTGAAGGAATCAAAAAAAAAGTCAAATACAAATTTATACAAAAATCTTGAGAAATAGATTTAAAATATGACGAAACAACAAATAAAAAAAAAGGAAAACCTAGAAGTAAGAATGTAAAATAGATCATAAATTTGAACCGCTCTAGTTAAAAAGATGCATTTTATTGTACTAGTTGAATACAGCAATATACTATAATAAAAAAAAAATCAAAAGCTTTATTTAGACTTAATTATGGTTAATGCACTTTATCTTATTTTTATTATTATACTTCTTTATATCCACCTATTGCCGATATCTTTACTATTAAAACCAAATACTAAATCTGATACTGCTATTAATTTTGCTTTTAGTTCTCTTATTATCTTGCTCTTGTCTTATTGCTTAGAACATTTTATTCATCTTAAATTCATTTCTCTTTTTCTTCCATTTACAACTATTTTTTCTCTAATTTTAATTCTTAAAAATAGGATTCAACTTTTTAATAAAGAAAACAACCATTTATATATAGCGTTTTCGATAGGATTCTTTTACGTTTTTTTATGGCGCTTCTTATTTCCTGAAATTAATAGTAATTCAGAAGAAATGACTGATTTATATATACTAAGTCATTATTTTAAAGACTCTACACTCCCACACCTGGATACTTTACTATCTGGAGATTTATTTAACTCATATTACGATTTTCAATTTTATGGAAGTGCATTTTTCTTTCGAATCTTAAAGACTGATCTAATCATTTCATATCAGTTATCTTTATGTTTGCTTTATGGATTCCTAACTGCTCTAATTTTTAACCTCGGAAGTTACTTTGATAATGTCAGAACACGTACAAAATACTTAAGCATCCTGATTATTTTATTTTCAAGCAATGGGGTCACTGCCCTTGCCCCATTTATCCTTAAAGATGGAACTGACTTGATTTGGAGCAGCGTTAGATTTATCGGTGAAAATAGTGACCAGCTAATCCCTTCAATCATTAGTTTAGTCAAAGATTATGATATTGGTAATACCATCCACTTACCAATGGAATTTCCGGCATATTTAATCTATCTAGGCTCGCTACATCCGCCTATAACCGGTTTTATAATTCTAATGCTATCTCTGAACTTGTACTGCTCACTCATTAAAAGGTATGATTCAAGAGAGGAGTTTTTATTTTATCTAACTCCTTTATTTGCTTATTTAAGTAATGCCTGGGTCTTACCGATGCAAGGTTTCTTTGTCTTGTTTTATATAATTAGAAAAAACAGGCTTTTAAATTTCAATAATATATTAGCCAGCTTTTCGGTTACATTGTTTGTATTAGTCATAAAATTATCACATATGAGAAATATTCCTTCGGAATATGGATTTGATTTTATTTCTTCTGATTTAAGAGCTCCAACCCTATTATCGCTGATAGTATTCTACCCTCTCATCATCATTTTTTTATGTAATTTATTCCAAAAAAATATTTTCAAAAAATATAAAGAAGTATTCATCATGATTGTTTTTGGATTTATTTTTTCTTCATTAATATTTTTCAGAGAATTATATGGTGGTCTTGATGTTAGGTTTACTACAATTAATAAGTGGTGGCCTTGGTTACATCTATTTTCATTCAGCTTTTTCTTTTATTCATCGTTTCAATTAAAAAGAAAATTATGGAAATTTGTGAGTCTTTTGTTTATTTTCTCTACAATGAGTTATGGTGCTCACCTAGTAAAATATATTTATGAAACTCCTAAGCCGTATATGGGTGATTTATATGCTCAGTCCCATATCTATAAACCATCTACAATGAAGCATATTACCTCATTATTGGAATCAACTCAGAAGGGAACAATACTTCATCCGATTGATGGTGGTGTTTATACTTATGATCCTTTATTTCCAACTTTGACTAAACACAATTCTTTACTTGCCTGGCCATTTCTAATGAGAGAATACAAGGGTAAAAGTTCGCTAATCGATAAGCGAGAAAATTTTATCAATAGTTTTTATAATAATGAAATTGAAGATCCTATTCCATACTTACTATCTAAAGACGTCCAAGTAATTTTTTGGAAATATTTCAAAGATCTGGGATATGATGAACAAGCCAATCCTAACCTCAAGCAAGAGCTAGAGGATAGACAACATCAAGTAAATTATAAAATAAAATCTCACTTCACATGGATAAGAATTGATGAAACGATTGGATTATGGTTAAAACAAAAAAATTATGAATAAAAACAAAGTAGCAATTTTAAATATATCTAGCCCGGGAGATAATAAAGAATTTAACGGTGGATATGGTACTACATTTGAAGTTGGAGATTCACTTAAATCAAAATTCTTAATGTATATCAGAAATAAATTGGAATTTCTTCCTCTTCTTAATGATGGCTATGTTAATTCGGTTTTTTCTAACAAAGGCATTGAAGTCAAATATTATAATAACCAAATCCCTGCTGAAGACATCATACTACTTCACACATCTTTGATTAGATTTAATGAAGAGATAGATTTTATAAAAAAAATCAAATTAAAAAAACCAAATTCACTCGTTATTGTTCATGGACCTTTGGTTTCGAGTATACCTGAACATTATAAACTAATAGCTGATACTATAATCAAAGGTGAAATTGAAAATGTGTTTACAAAATACGAAAGTCTTACCGATCTTCCTAAAGGGATAGTTGACTTAGGATATGTAGATGATATCAATGCTCTCCCTTTCCCTAACTGGGACATATTTAACTATAAATCATTTAAGCAATTTCCTATTTTGAAAAAATGGCCAGTATTTATGGTTTTAGGCAGTAGAAGTTGTCCTTATAAATGTAATTATTGTCCTTATATCTCTAATGAAAATAAATATCGATTCAGGACAGTAGATAATGTTATCGAAGAATTAGTCTATTTAAAGCAGAAGTATAAAGCCAAAGCTATTCTTTTTAGAGACCCCGTTTTTAGTATGAAGAAAAAGTGGGTCCTTGAATTATGTGAAAAAATGATAGAGAAAAAGTTAGATTTAACTTGGGTATGTGAAACTCGTCTAGATAGAATGGATGAAGAATTAGTCGATAAAATGTATGAAGCTGGCTTTAGAGGAATAGAAGTTGGAATCGAATCTTACGACCATGAACAACTAAAAAAACTTTCTAGAGTTCCACCAGATAAAGAACACCAAGAATCAATTATTAAATATATGGAAGGTAAAGGTATATCAGTTATTAGTTTTTATGTCTTAGGACTTCCAGATGATACTGTAGAATCCATGCAGTCTACGATTGATTATGCTCAAAAGTTAAATACAAGCTTTGCAAACTTCACAATTTGCACACCTATTCCAGGAACTGGTTTTTATAATGAAATAAAAGATCAAATTTTTGATCATAATTTTCAAAATTATGATAACTTTCATCCAGTTTTTCATCTTAAGAATATAAGGCCTGAAGATGTCAAACAAATGAAAGAAAAAGCTTTAACTGGCTATTATTTAAGATCTCAGTATTTCAAAAAACATTTTATTTCATTTATATGAGTACTAAAAAGGAGCAAGTATTTCTGACTGGCTCAACTGGATACTTAGGTCGAAGTGTAGTAGAGAGCTTAATAAGAAAAAACTATCGTGTAACTGCTCTTTGCCGATCAATTCCTAAAAATACTAAAAACCTAAATTATCTTGAAGGGCAAATCGAAAATATTGGGTCATTTGCAAGAGAGCTCAATGAATCAAGTGTTCTGATTCACTTAGCAAATATTTCTAGATATGAAGACTCTGAATATAAAGAGATGATCGAATTAAATATTCATGGAACTAAAAAGCTCCTCGAAGCTATAAAAATAGAGACATCTATAAAAAAAATAATTTATATCAGCTCTGCTAATGTGACTGGTTTCAGAAAGGAGCCTAGTCTAGATAGTAAGCTGATAAACTTAGACGTGAAGTATATTGAAACTAAGAGAGAAGCTGAAAAAATCATTCGTAAACAATGTTTGAAAAAAAACATTGATTTTATAATTATTAGGCCTGGAACCATATACGGAAAAAACTCATTAGAACAAGGTAGTAAAAAATTTTTAAAAGATCTATTAAGTAGTAATAAGAGCTTTTGGTTTGTTCCCCCAGGTGGGACAAGTATTATTAATATTTCAACACTATCAAATTTTATCGTCAAACTGGTCGAAAAAAAGAGTTTCGCTCACAAAGAAATTGTTACAATTGAACATAATTTGAGTTACAAAAAACTTTTTTTTCATATGGCAAAATTAAATAAGAAATCTCCAAGGATCATAACAATACCTAATATTATTTTATCAATCATAATAAAATTAAAAATTTCTTTTATAAATATCGATATGTTAAAGATCTCTACACTTTTTTCATTTTATGATAATCATACATTTCTAAACTTAATCCAGAAAGAAAATGTCATACCTCTAGAGCAAACACTTTTAGAAAGTCTTAATTATCCAGGAAGCAATCTCCAGCTTCCAAAAAATGATTGAATAAGAGCTTCGAGGTATATATGCTTGAGATTCATACTATTTATTTTTAATTAGGGACTTTTGAGCCATGACAAAAAAAAATTTTCTTCTTATTTTTTCAAGTATAATTTGTGCAATTTTTATATCGGAATTATTTGTGAAATTTTTGATATCCGAGCCTATTTATAATAGATATACTGAAAAGTCATCCTCTAGTGATATTAGCAGCCCCGGTGTTCCTGATGAAGGTTTTTTTATTAAGACCAAGCTTGGAACTAGATTAAAGCGCAACGCCTCAGGTGTAGTAGCAAATCACCACCTAACCGGAACAGATATTCCTCTTAGAACGAACAACTTTGGATTAAGGGGAGCTCCAGTAAATTTCAAAAAAGATAATAGAGTTTTATTTTTAGGAGATTCTGTAACAATGGCTGACTACCTTGTAGAGGAAGAAACCTTCGTGAAAATGAGCGAAGTATATATTAACCAAAATTCACCTGAATCCGTACAGCACCTCAATGCAGGTATTGGATCTATAGGGATCGAGGAAGAGCTTAATATTTTACAAGACTTAGGACCGCTGTTATCACCCAAGCTAGTCATTTTAAACCTTTATTTAAACGATCTTGCTTCTTCTCCTGCAATCCATTTGAAAAAAATTCCTACCTTTCTCAATTGGAGCTCAATTATTAAACATGTTTATCAATATTTGAGTATAAAAGAATTTGAGAAAAATCAAAATTCAAATGAACTTTTTAATGAAGAAGAACATTACTCAGAGATCATGGAACTTTTTCCTCAAGCACAAAGTGAGGAAAATTGGAAAACTAACAGGCAAAGCTTTAATAGCCTTATAGGAAGATGGTTTAATGATTGGGGGAAAGCATTCCATCCTGAAGCCAGAAACCTCATTCATAGTTTTGTAAAAAAAATTAAGAATGAATCTGAAAAACTCAATGCTAAATTATTAATAGTCATCCACCCTGTTGCTCAACAAGTGGAAGCAGACTTTAATGCCAATGAAGCACAACTTGGATTTATTGAATTGTTTAAGTCATCCAATATACCTACTCTAGATTTATTACCACATTTTCGAAGTCATTATAAAGACAACGCTAAACAATTGTTCTTTGACCACTGCCATCATAATTTAGATGGTAGTAAATTGGCAGCAATGCATATTTCAAAATTTATTTCTAAGCATTTATAAACTGATTTATTGTTAAAGATATCCTAACATTGCTAGACTAAGAATCGATTATGAACAACTTATCACACATTAAAATTGAGCCAGGAACAAATAAAAATTTTGGGCTAGTCTTCTCAGTTGTTTTTGGGCTATTTTTTTCCTATAAATACTTAGTCCATTCAGAAATCAGCTATATAGCACTCATAATCTGCTTAATTTTTTTAGGACTCGCTCTTTTTTTACCTAAACTCCTCGCTCCATTTAATCTTGTTTGGTTTAAATTTGGGCTATTATTAGGAGCTATTACCTCCCCCATTATCATGGCGATCGTTTTTTTCATATTAATTACTCCAATAGCAATTTTTTTTAGACTTAAAGGTAGAGATATATTAAAGCTAAATAAAAATCACGATAGTCTATGGACCAATATGGAGAATAAAAAACTTGATATGACTAAGCAGTTTTAAAGGAAATTATGATTGATTTTATAAAAGAATTTTGGGAATTTTTAAAAATTAGAAAGAAATTCTGGCTTCTTCCAATTATCGTTGTGCTTGCACTTATGGGTGGATTGATAGTTATGACTCAAGGAACAGCTGTTGCTCCATTTATTTATACATTGTTTTAATGAAAATATTAGGAATCTCAGCATTTTATCACGATAGTGCAGCAGTTATTATAGAAAACGGTATAATCATTGCTGCTGTCCAAGAAGAAAGATTTTCTAGGGTAAAACATGATGCGAGATTTCCCCAGCATGCCATACAGTATTGCCTCGAACAATCAGGATCAACTTTAAATGATATTGATTATATCGTCTTTTTTGAAAAACCATTTCTTAAATTTGAAAGACTATTAGAAACATATCTAAGTGTTGCTCCAAGTGGCCTTCGATCTTTCATGAGTGCTATGACGGTTTGGTTAAAAGAGAAGCTGTTTCAAAAAAAGACTATTACTAATGAATTAAAGAAAATTCAAAAAGATCTTAAGCTAAAAAATGATCTTTTGTTTTCTGAACACCATCTTAGTCATGCCGCCAGTGCATTCTATCCATCACAATTTGATGAAGCGATTGTACTCACTCTTGACGGCGTTGGAGAATGGGCCACAACAACAGTATCTATAGGAAGAGGAAAAGATCTAAAGATTATTAAGGAAATTCATTTCCCTCACTCTTTAGGACTTTTATATTCTGCTTTTACTTACTATACGGGCTTTAAAGTCAATTCAGGTGAATACAAAGTTATGGGTTTAGCCCCATATGGAAAGCCAATTTATAAAGAGATCATTTTAAAAGAAATAGTCTCACTCAAAGATGATGGAAGCTTTCATTTGAATCAAGATTATTTTGATTATTGTACCGGTTTAAAAATGACCAACGACAAGTTTTCAAAGTTGTTTGGACGAGACGTCAGAAAGCCTGACATTGAGCCAATTGAACAATTTCATATGGATATTGCAGCGTCTGTTCAAAAAGTTATCGAAGAAATAGTACTAAAAATTGTGACGCATCTCAAAGATCAATATAAAATTGATAATCTTTGTCTTGCTGGCGGTGTGGCCCTTAATTGTGTAGCCAATGGTAAAATTGTTCAAAATAAAATCTTTAAAAATGTATGGATTCAACCTGCTGCTGGAGATGCTGGAGGTGCTCTAGGTGCTGCATTAATGGTTTGGCATCAACATCTTAATAAGGGTAGAGATTCTAAGAAACAAGACTCAATGATGGGATCATTCCTAGGACCGGAGTTTACTGATCAAGAAATTCAAACTCGACTAACAAAACAAAAAGCAAAGTTTCACATCTTGACTGAAAATGAGTTAATTGAAAAAACGGCAACCGCGCTTTCTCAAGAAAAAGCAGTTGGGTGGTTCAATGGAAAGATGGAATTTGGCCCAAGAGCTTTAGGAGCAAGATCTATTATAGGTGACCCAAGATCTTCCAATATGCAAAAAGAGCTAAATCTGAAGGTGAAATTCAGAGAATCTTTTAGACCTTTTGCTCCGTCAATCTTAAGAGAGCACCTTAACTCTTGGTTTAATCTAAATATTGATAGTCCTTATATGCTACTGGTCACTGATGTTCATGATGATAAACAAATCCCAATGTCCTCTCAGGAGCAAAAACTTTTTGGAATGGAAAAGCTCAATATTGTAAAATCCGAAGTTCCAGCAATTACTCATGTTGATTACTCTGCAAGAATCCAAACTGTACATAAAAACACAAACCCCAAATATCACATGCTTATAGAGAAGTTCCATGAACTCACCGGTTGTCCAATTTTAGTAAATACTAGTTTTAATGTTCGGGGCGAGCCAATTGTCTGCACTCCAGAAGATGCATTTCATTGTTTTATGGGCACTAATTTAGATATTCTAGTATGTGGAAATCAAATTTTGTATAAACATGAACAAGACAAATCACTAGCTCAAGATTACACAAGTAAATATCAGCTAGATTAAACTCTGCGTTATTCGTCATTCTTATCTGCCTGTATGAACTAGTGACAATTATTAAATAATTCATATATAATTCCACCATATGGAAACATCTAATTTTACTTTCCCTATCCCTCAAGAACAAGAGATGTGTAAAAGGGAATCCTTTTTACCATTTAAACATAACCATGTGTTCATGAATGAAGTTCAAACTCAGGCAATAATGAGCAATGGATGGGACCAAGATACAATTTCAAAATTAATCGTTCTTAGAAACTTGCCTGAACTACAAGATAGAAGTGGTAATAATATAAGTTGGGCCATCTTAAATCTCAAAACTCATCCACTTTCCATAGAGCAAATTCAGTCAAAAAAATTTTACATGATTTTTTTAAATGGCTTCGATCACCACTTTGCCGATACTTACCTACCAGATTTTGATATACAGATAAGGCCTGAACGAGGGTTACTACTTTATTGGGATAGTGCAACTGTAACTCCAAGAATTCATGAATCACCCGATCTACAAGAAGATAAATATGTATTAGTCATTCATACTAATTCACATTTATCATCTCATAATCAAAAAAACTTAAATACTAATTCAATCAATTCCACCTCTGAATTACCAAAGATCTCAAGAATAACAAATAGAGCTGATCTTCGATTGTTTACTAATAAGGGGTATGAGGTTGTAAAAGTACCTCAAATGAGTTGGGATAATATACAACAAAATTATCAAAATCATAAAAATAATTTTTCAGACGAGTATAGTCTAGATTCAAATTCCGGTCTTGAAGTATTGTTTGACTCAGATGTCTATGCTGTTGCAAGTGAAACATCATATATTTCTGATAGTTTGAGAAATCAATTACTTATTGATTTCTTATTTTTAGCTCAAGATTGGTGTGGCGAAGAACTTATTCCGGTCAATACATTTGGTTTTCGAAGTTTTAGAAGAGGAACCAAGACAAGTTATTCTCAAGATAAACTGGAATCTAATATTATTAGTATATTGATTAAAGTTGATGAAAGATCAAACTCAAGCTGGCCTATTTCTTTTAAAGATGAAAATAATAATGAATCAAGAACTATATTTGATGTAGGATCAATGTGTTTTTACGAGGGAGCAAAACTAGAGTATGGCTTTCCTGAAAGATTAGATGGAGAATTTTCCAGATATTTATATTTACACTATCTTCCAAAAACTCTTCAGGCCCAAGGATAAAAATGTTTAAAAGTTTAATCAACTTACTTAAGAACTTTGATGATGATAATAGTTTCACGAAAATTTCTTCTAACACTTTGAAAAATGAGAATGGTAATTCTTCAATACAAGCCCAATTAGAAAGTCTAACAAATGAAATCAAAGAACTGAAAAAAGAAAAAAATCAAGACACTTACAATACAAACAAGACAAATAAGCCTATTCAAAAAGCAAGTAGTGTCATCGAAGATGTATTTGCAAACAAATTATACTCGTTTGAAAATTTTCTAACTGAAGATGAATGTGACACTTTGATTGAGTATATTGACAAGAACAAGGTGAAATCAAGAACAGTTAATCAAAATGGTGAAGATGAGTACTCTCACTATAGAACAAGTTCTACTTGTTATATTAATGAATCAAATCTAAGTTTTGTAAAAAATTTGGATGAAAAAATCTGTAATGCTAGTAATGAGAAATACTATTTAGGAGAAAATATCCAAGGTCAACATTATTCTGTAGGACAAGAATTTAAAGAGCACACTGATTATTTCCAAGGTAAAGGCTACGAGGCAAATTGTGGTGAACAAGGTAACAGGACAACAACCTTTATGATTTATTTAAATGATGTTGAAGAAGGTGGAGCTACTTTTTTCCCTAGGCTGAATAAAAGGTTCTATCCTAAAAAAGGTATGGCTTTAATGTGGAAGAACTTAGATATATATGGAGAACCTGACGAAGATTTGCGCCATACGGGAGAGCCAATTCTAAAAGGAAACAAATATATTATTACAAAATGGTTCAGACAAAGAGCAAAGGGAGACATCATTCCACTTGTTCCTGGACAATCTGTTGGAATGAATGGACATGGTTCTCAAGCAATTTGTTCAAGACCAAACTCTGATATTTTACATACTCACAATGTATTATCACAACAAGAATGCAATACTTTAATTTCAATGATCGATGAATTAAGTCAGAAATCTACAGTAGTGGTGGGTGCAGGTAAAACTGAATATTCTGCACATAGAACAAGTAGTACAGCATACTTTGATGAAAATAATTCGTTTATAAAAAGTATTGATACTAAACTTTCAATTTTTCTTGGGATTCATCCTGACTTTTCTGAAGGAGTACAAGGACAGGTCTATCAAGTAGGTGAAGAATTTAAACATCATCATGACTTCTTTCATAATCCAGACGGCAAAGATGAAAGATTTAATATCCAAGGTGATAGAACTTGGTCAATGATGGTATTTTTAAATCACGTTGAAGAAGGTGGAGAAACCGACTTCCCTGATCACAACTTGGTACTTACTCCTGAACCTGGTATGGCCGTCTATTGGAAAAATACTGATATTTATGGAAAGCAAAAATTTGATACATTACATGCTGGCATGCCGGTAAAAAAAGGAAAGAAGTATATCATTACAAAATGGTATAGACAATTTCCTTACAGCTCCCCAAAACCTAAAAATTATTCACCAGAAGACTTTCAAAGACGAGCAAATGAAATGTTAGCTCAGCAATCACAAAATATTCTTATCCAAAAAGCAGAAGATTCTAAGCAAAACATACAAGCTAATAGTGCATCCGAACAAACTTCGACGGTTTTTAGTAATAAAAAAGACTTAAAATCTAGAGAGGATTATCAAAAAGTCAGCGATGTTCCAATTTTTACAGAAGAAGGATTTAAAAAAATAAAAATCCCACCCAAAACTTGGAAAATAATTCAAGATGCTTATATCGTAGCTAAAGATAATTTTAAGGATGAGTATGATTTAGAAGCTAATGATCCAGAAAACGCTGGAATTAGAGCTCATATGGACAGTGATAAATTCGATGTGGGAGCACTTTTTTCTCCACTAGATGATCACTCTAAAGAAATTGTGACAAACGATATTAAAGAAGTTTTAGAGCAATGGACAGAAAGAAGCTTAGTTTCTACAGCGACCTATGGTTTTCGCTCTTATAATAATGGATGTAAATTAAAGATGCATGTGGATAGAATTCAAACCCATGTTATTAGTGCAACTTTATGTATCGACCAAAAAACCAATACACCATGGCCTCTTGATATCTATAATCACGAAAAAGAAGAATCGAATATTCTAATGGAGCCTGGTGAAATGGTTCTCTATGAAAGTGCTAGGTTGGCCCATGGTAGAAAGCAACGACTGGACGGAGATTATTACGTAGGCCTGTTTGTTCACTTCATACCAGTGTAGAAATGTATTCGAAAAGATTCCTTATATTTTAAAATAGCCAACTTTGCTTTCCACTTTTACACTACCCTATTTTAGCTAACTACCTAATATCCCTTAAAACTTGCAACTTTCTCCTCTTTCATATAGCGCCAGCACTTAAAATATTTGTAGGGAATAATTTTGGGGGCAAAATGAAACTTTTAATTACAATTTTACTTTTTATCAATGTAATAAATCTTGCAACTGCTAATGAGTTACAAGTTACTAAAAAGTTAGCTTACTTATCAACTCATTCAAACTTCAGTTCTTGGGGAACAAAAGCTGGAATTGGTGGAATTAAAGCTTTTGAAGCTCTTCAAGGTTTAAAAGTAAAAAAGATACCTAGAATAGCTATTATTGATACAGGTATTGATCCTCACCATACATTTTTAAACAAGAACATCTTCACTATTGTTAATGGTAGATTTGCTAAAGCTACTACTAAGAACTTTGGAAGAGATTTCTCTAATGCTTATAAGACAGATAAAATTTCTTATACTCCATTTGATAATCATGGACATGGAACGCATGTTACAGGAATCATCAAGTCAGTATTTCCAGTAGCAAAGTTTTTACCAGTTAAGTTTTTCAATGAAAAAGCTTCTGGTGATGATAATATGATTAATCTTTTAAAAGCTTTAGAATTTGCGATCAAAAGTAATGTCGATATTATCAATTACTCTGGTGGTGGAAAGGTTGCAAAGCATGAATTAATGGTTAGAGAGAAAAAGCTTATTGATCTTGCTAAAAGAAAAAACATTCTTATTGTAGCAGCTTCTGGAAATGATGGGAAAAATATTGATATCAGAAAAAACAGATACTTTCCAGCTAGCTATAAGTCTTCAAATATCTTAAGTGTTGGTGCTTATGATAAAAATCTTGAATTCTTCAATAGATCTAATTACGGAGTTGATACAGTTCATATCATGGCCCCTGGTAAATCAATTGAATCTTCTCATATTAAAGGATCATATACGATGAGTGGAACAAGCCAAGCAACTGCTTTTGTTTCAGGTGTAGCGGCTTTATTACTAGCTTCAAATCCAAGCTTAGATGTTGAAACAATTAAAGAACTTATAATCAAGAGTTCAACTCATAAAAGTTTATTCAGTGGTAAATCTCAAGGTGGAAAATTAAATGCTTATAATGCTTTAATTTTAGCTTCTAAATAAGTCTAAACTCGCTAAAATAGCTTTTGCCTTCAAAAGTTTACACTCAATAATACAATCAATCCCAATAATTATTTATAAGTATCTAATTTTTAATGAAGTTAACAAATACCTTACACTTTATATCAAGTTAGGAATTCAGGAAGAGTTTCTCGGAATGAAAATCATTTCGAATAGGTTGTACGTATTGTTAAGGATATAGATTTGAAAACTCTGAAATTAATTTTTATTCTCCCTCTAGTCTTTTTTTCTTGTGAGCAAGGAGGAGCTGATAGTGAGGAATCAAAAGCCGTGGCTTCTGACTCTACTAGATGGATTGATTCAGACCTACCGATAAAATTAAAAATAGCTAGTGATTATGCAGCTGGTGAAGAATTCACTGCTATCTCAGACTCTGCTGCTGAATGGACAACAGCTGTAGAGAGCAAGCTACAATTTTTTACAATGGCGGGATCTACGCCAAATAAAGAATATGCCAATCTAGCAGATTATAATGATGGAGAAATGGGAGTATATAAGTTAAACGTTTGGAGTGATGAACTTCCAGGTACAGCTCTTGCCGTAACTCAGTTGTTTGGTTTTCAAAATGCTGCAGGAGGAGTTGTTATTTCTCATGCCGATATTTTAATGAACGAAGAGACTTATACTTTTTCTACAGATGCTGATGATTCATTTAATTATGATTTTGAAACTGTCATGCTTCATGAGCTTGGACATTTCATTGGTTTATCGCACTCTTCATTTTCTGAAAGTTCAGTTATGATTCCATCAATTAGTTTAACTGATTCTAATCGAGTATCAACAAGTATAGATAGAGCAAATATTGCTTATAATTATGAACTAGAAACAAGTTATTCAAATGCTTTAACTTCCGCTAACTCAACAGTTGCCATTCATTCTAGTATTGAAAGTGAAGAAGAAGATCCTACCGGGATAAATCAAGGTCATATGGAAAAAAATGAGATAGGACAAGTTAGGATCCTAATTCACTTGATGGCAAGTGGAGAATGTATTCATGAAGTTAATGGAAAAGTTGTAGGTTCACACAAAGTAGATTTACATTCTAAGCGGACAATTAATTCCAAGTAAATCTAATGATTTTTTAAGCACAACTGAAAAGTTCTTAATTAAACTTAATCGCGCATTCTTAATTTCCATTTCTTGATTCATAATCGGATGATCAGCATAAAAACTATTAAAATCTTGGCACAAATCATAAAGATAATGACAAATTAAACTAGGGGCAGATTTCAAACTTGCCTCTTGAACCACACAATGAAATTGAGATAATTTAAAAACTAGCTTTTTTTCTTTCTCAGTTGATAAAACAGTGTTGAATTCATGATTAATGACTCCTGCTTTATCACAAATTGATTGTATCCTTGCAAAAGTATATTGAAGATATGGACCAGAATTACCATCTAAACGAAGCCATTCATCCATTTCAAAAACGATTTTCTTTTGTGAATCAATCTTGAGCATTCCGTATTTAATTGCACCATTTGCGATAATCTTTGCAGTATTTGTGATTTCATCCTTAGACCAATCTTGTTCGTACTTAGATAAATATTTAGAAATAATTGTACTCTCCATCTGTTTTATTAAGTCTTCAAGAGCAACTATATTTCCTTTTCTAGAACTTATGGCTCCATTTTTTAATTCAACAAATTCATAAGCAAGATGCTCACACTTATTAGCATGTTCAAATCCCATGAGTTCCAAAGTTTTAAAAACTTGTTTGAAATGTCTTGATTGCCTTTGATCAACGATATAGAGATTTCTCTCAATTTTATAATCTTGAAATTTTCTTCGAGCTAACTCTAAATCTTTAGTTGAATACAATCCATTCCCATCAGATTTTCTTACCATGAAAAAGCCTAATTTATATTCATCAAGATCAATCCCGACTGCTCCTTCATCAATTTTAAAAAATCCTTTCTCTAGATACTCATCTACCAATTCAAGAGATTGCTTATTTACATCTGATTCAAAAAACCAAGCATCAAATTCTACATCGGCCCAGCTATATATAGACTTCATGAGATCAATTGACCACATTCGAGTTTCACTCCACAATTGAAAATATTCACCCGATTCAACTTTTAATTCTTTTAGGATCGCTGTTAGTTCTTCACGATTTTTTTGCTCATGCTCGCTTCCTAGTTGATCTTCTAATAGAGCATTTGCCAACGAGTATTGTGCTCCAAGCCAAGCTCCTTTGTTTTCCTTGGGAGCTTCTAAATTATTTTTTTTCAAATACCACAAGGCCTTTGCAATATGAGTTCCTACGTCTCCAGGATAAGTCGATGAAATAACTTCAGTACCTACTTCCCGTAAAATTCTAACAATTGAATTTCCAAGACATAAATTTCTCATATGCCCAACATGAAGTTCTTTATGAGTATTAGGTTGAGAATATTCAATCATCGTTTTTTGCTTATCTTCAAAATACTCTTTTTTAAAAAAACTCTGGTCATTAATACTATTTAAAGTTTTTGGAATAAAACTCTCAAAGTTTAAATTGAAATTGACATAGGGACCTAAGTTTTTTACCTCGCTAAATTGCCCACCTTTATTGTCTTTTAAAAAGCTCACAAACTCAGTTGCTAGTTCAACTGGTTTTTTCTTTAGCTGCTTAGAAAGTAAGAACATTGGCAGAGCATATTGACCGTCTTCAAACTTAGGAGGGGCACTGATTTGCTCATAGAGCTTTAAATCTGGCATACTTACTTGATAATCTGAATGCTCTAAAAAGGACCTTAAATCCTTAATTATGGCCTTTTTTATTGAATTTACCTGTAATTTTCTCATCATTTATCTCTAAGCTTTAGTGTGGAGTAATACCTAAGAGTATAATTAAACTATTGTATAAAGTCTTCCGATAAAGACTCAAGGACATATTATGGGGAAAAATGAAACCACGATTTAGAATATTAGTTTATATTTTATTATTAGAGACAATCTCTATGCCTCTACGAGCTAATGTTTGGGATACCGTTAAAGATGTCGGGGGAAAAGTCTTACCTACTGCCATAAACACTGTCTTGAGTAGTCGGAATCCATCAAGTTCTAGTGGAGCGACTGATCAAAGTTTCTTATTACCTCTTGAGAAAATGGGTTGTAATGTCCGCATTGATCAAATTGGAGTCCCTCAATGTCCTGAAGGTGAAAATGCTATATCTATCGATCCTTCGATTAAACAACAAACCCAATTTGCACAAGGAAGCTTACAAAATATTCAAAATGGTCTTGCTCAATGTATGAGAAATAAAGATAAGATTCTAACAACTCTATTTGATAATAATATCAGAGATATTAATTTAAAATGGAATGATATAGAAAAAGAACATTCTGAGTTTACAAGTGAGGCCTTGATTCCATTTAAGGAAAACTTAGAAAAAGATTATAACGCTCTCTATACTGGAAACGGAATTGAATATTCAAAAATCTATAATAAACCAAGTTGCCGATCTATTGCGACCACAAACGCATTTGATAAAAATGGTAGTAACGGATCTGGTGGACTAAGAAAATTACTAGAGGCAAATGAAGAAGTCATTCAAAACCAAGAAAAATTTGCCAGTGACCCTGCTCTTCCCACAAGAATTAATAATTTTATTAGAGATGTAGCTAGAAAGGCTCAATCTGGTGGTCTGGGTGCTTTTCAAAAGCAATCACTTATTCAAATTGATGGATCTGATGAGCTTTCAGGCTCTCCTACATACAAAGATGCATTTGGAAAATTGCAAGATCAATATGCTGATAGTTTTACAGAAAATATTAATACACTTAAAGAATACGTTGGTGGAACAGCTTATGAAGGTATTATTTCAAAACTTTCACCAGAGAATATTGATACCATTGATATCGATAAAGAAGTCAAAGTATGGAAAAATGAATCAGAAGTGAAATGCTTTTATAGTTCTCTAGAAGGTGGACAAGATAGCTTTGTAAAGATCTTTAATTCTGTCTATGATAAGGATCGAAAGATTACTCATGATAATACAACTTATAAAACAGGTGACTCCTCACCTACTTCAGAAATTTCTAGAAAAGTTTCTTCGATATTAGAGAATAATCAAGTGAGTTTAAGATCTAAGATTATAAATATTAAAAAATATATCTATGATCCAAGATATAGAAGAGATGAAACCTATGTAAGACTTGGTTCAGACTATAGCGGCCAGGGAGCTTCGTATAAATGGAATCCCTATAAATTGATTTTACAATTTTATAAAAATTGTCAATCAGGAGTAAGTAGCCAAAATACAATCAATAATAAAAAAATTGGAAGTGTGATTTCAAAGGTCAAAGAAGTGGCTAGTAAGATTAAAGCTGATAAGAAAAATCTTGCAAAGAATATTCAAAACACACTTAGAAATACTTTAATCAATTGCCAAAGTGATAATACCGCTATGAGTGGAGATTTTTGTAGTGCTAGTAATAAACCCTTTTCGCTTTCAGGAAATTTCTGCTTAAAAAAAGCTAAGAAGTGCTCTAAAAATGTTGATCAATGTTTAGGTCAAATTGAAAAAGATTATACTAACACGAGAGCGGCTTTACATAAAAATGTAACTGATTATAACAAAACAATTACTCAATACGTAAAAAAGAGAAGAGCTGATATCCTAGCGATGCAAGATGTTTATGAAAACACATTTAAAACAATTGAAACTTTTGGAGTCACTCGAGATACTCAAGGTGATTTTGGTTATGATAAAATTAACGATATTATCACTGGTAAAAATCATGACACAAGCTTTTCTGAAATTGAAGCAGACTTAGGAATTAAACTTCATAGTTTAGATGATGGTGCCATTTTAGAATTATTTAAAAAGCAAAAAGATGTACTTGTTAAACGACTTGAAGCAACAAGAGATAAGTTTGAAGAGAAGATGGATAAAGAATTAGAGATGGTAGGAGCTCAAATTGCTCAGAAGAATAAAGCCTTGGAGTCTTGTGTAGCCGCGATTAGTTCTGCTGCTGGCTTGGTTAAGGAGCATTATGGGAATTGTCGTACAGTAGCATCATCGAAGTCTGCGACTACTTCTCAGGTAGAAGCGATTATTGAGTCTTATGAAAGTTTACCGGAATCAAATCTTTCACAGAAAGATCAAGAAGCAATACAAGAAGATATTGATTCATTTAATCATATTAAGGAAGCTATCGAAGGATTGTCAGAAGAATTACCAGGCGACTCACAAAAGATTTGTCTTGGTCCTGAGAAAAAAGCTTGCTTTAAAGAATATGACGAATTTGAAAAATGTCTTACAGGTTATAATAAAGACGAAAAAACTATTTGTGAAAACAAAAATGCAGTAAATAAAGCTGGGAAGGATCTCAAAGCTAAGCTTGAAAACAGTGTAGAGTATGTAGGAGGAAAATTAGCTGACAAAATTAAAGATTACTCAAAAGACATAGACATCTGCAAACAAACATCAGCTCAAGACTCAACAACCAGAACAGATGGAAAGTGGCCTACTGGCGATGAAATAGATCAATTCCTCAAACAGATTAATTTTAATTCTGGGCGTGGTTTTTAGAAACGAAACAAAAAACTAATATTTCCACCAGCGACATTGGTAGAAATAGCTTCATCAAATTTTAAATTATCCGTTGTCCCAGTTGAAGCATTTGTATTTCTAAATTTCGTATATTTCATTGGAATATAATCACCTTCAATTAAAACTCCCAAATTTTCAGTGAAGAATAGTTCATAACCTAAAGCGACTCTGAAGCCATGACCAAAAACCTTATCAGCAACTTCTCCAGTAAGTACATCTTGAGAGATTTGATACTCTGTATGAATTGCATACCCTAAGGAGAGTAAAATTCCTTTTATGTTTAAGCCTGCCATAAAACTCAAATCCATTGGACTTGAATCAAACTCTTGAGTCCTAATGGGAATATTATTAAAACTAATTTCTGAGACTTCTTGATTTGAAGAAAAGCCTTTTCTAAAATGAATCCCACCAAAAACTAACCTATGAGGATAAAATTTATATCCAACATTGAAGGAAAGACTAGAGTATCTATCAAAGTTATAAGTTGTTCCTCTTGTCGTATCTGTATCAAAGCTCCCTGTAGATTGGTAACCAAGTCCAAGATATAATCTGTGACGTCTAAATCGATTGGGATCTTTAGGGACAATATGATCAAAGGTTCCTTTATCAACCGTTGCTTCACCTTCAGTATGTTCTAGCTCAGAGGCGTGAATTTCATGTAATTCATTATCTGAAGCAACTCCCTCCCCTTCAATTTGCCCTGTATTATTTTGAATATCTTGAGTGGGAAGATCTTGAAAACTATGATCACTTTGAGTGATAAGAGTTTTTCTCTCTGTCTTAGTTTGAGTGACTTGAGAACTCTTTTTTCTTTTTAAGGAAATTAATTTCAAACCAGTATTAATATGCTGAATTCCTTTAGTAACGACAAACATCGTTTTGTCAGCATCACTAATAACAGCTTGAGCAATAACTAAAGCTCCGTTTGCTTTAAAATAATAATTACTACCTTTTAAATATGATCTACCTTCATTTTTGATAGTCATATTTTGATTAGAAACTTTTTCTATAGTTAAAGAAAAGCCTAGATTAATTATTAATAGACCTAAAATTAAATACTTCATAACTTACCTCTTATAGAAATTATAAGTGAATTTGATGAAGTATAAAACAAAGCTTATTACTCGGGATTTAAATAGAATCACCCTAACTTTTTTGCTAAAGAATCTAGCTTTTTTTCTTCTCTAAATTGTTCTAATTTTTCTACTAGTTCTTTACTTCCAAGAGACAATATTCGAGCTGCAAAGAGCCCAGCATTATAAGCGTTATCAATGGCCATACAAGCAACTGGAACCCCTTTAGGCATCTGAGCAATAGATAATAACGAATCCATTCCTTCTAAGCTTTTAAGACTGATTGGAACTCCAATAACTGGTAAAGTTGTATTGCTAGCAACCATGCCTGGAAGGTGAGCAGCTCCTCCAGCACCGGCGATAATAAGATCAAAACCTTTTGAGTGAGCATTTTTTGAAAACTCCATCATAAGATCAGGTGTTCTATGGGCCGAGACCACTTGTTTTTCATATTCAATAGAAAATTGCTCTAAAACCTTGCAAGCATCTTTCATTACTCTCCAGTCACTATCGCTTCCCATGATTACTGCAACTTTCATTTAATCCTCTTTTTAATTTTTATCTAAATTGGATAAAATCTCATTTCTCAAAAGATCTGCTTCTTTTAAATTTTCAGATCTATAATTGATATGACCCAATTTTCTATTTGGTCTAAACGTTTTCTGATAATCATATACAATGATATTTTCATTTTGAAAATTTAGATCTAATCCAGTTGGCTGGGTATTAAAACTTAGATTAATCATCCCTCCATAAGTACTAATTTTTCCAGATTTAAGTATTTCAAGACCTAAAATCGCCCTCAAGTGATTTTCAAATTGTGAAACCTCGAAACAGTCACTACTTAAATGAAAACTATTATGAACTCTCGGAGCAGTTTCGTTAAAATATATCTGCTGATCAGTTTCAATAAACTCAAAGGCCAAAGAACCTATCCAATTTAAGTCTTTCATTATCTGCTTTATCTTCTCAACTAATTGTGGAAATCTTTCATTCAATATTTTTACTTCAAAACATTGTGAATTCTTTTGGATTGTTTCAACAAAGGGATAAACCACAATTGAGTCATCATTTGAAAATGCAATAGTTGCAATCTCACGTTTAATATTCAAAAGTGGTTCAAAGAAATGTTCCTTACTAGATTGCTTACTTTGTAACTCATCGTGGATAATTGTGTTCCCATAGCCATCATATCCACCAGAGCTATGTTTCATCATACATGGATAAGCTTGAGGTTGTTTAAAGTATGGAATAACTTCAAAATATTTTTGGAAAAGAACTTTTTCTTTTAATTTAGTACTTATTAACTCATAGCTCTTAATTGATGGATGAAATTTCTTACCAGATTTGTTTTCTATGTTTTTTAAATACTCTATATCATGAAACTCACTCTCAAGAGTCAGTACGTCACAATCTTTAAAAAACTCCCCTATCTCATCTACTTCAATACTATCTAGAAAATAGTCACTATTTCTTTGAGCAGGATCTCCACTTGCTCCAACAACTTTCGTTTGAATGTTAAGATTCTTTGAAGATTTATTCAAAAGCCAAGCAAGCTGCCCTGAACCCAAAATCCCTACCCTTTTGCTTAAAGCTGACATTGCCAATATTCTCCTGAAGCGAGTACAGTATAAGTGTAATAGAAAAAATCAATATGTGAATTAACACATATGTTAGTTTTTAAAGAAGGTCATTTCTATGTGCGGAATTATCGGCATCATAGGTACTTCCAAGGCACCCTTAGAAATCTATCAAGGGCTTCTACTGCTACAACATAGAGGACAAGATGCTGCCGGAATTTTAAATTATGACTTCGATCAAAATCTCTACTCATTAGAAAAAAACCAAGGTTATGTAGATAAAGTCTTTACACCAGAGTCTCTAGGTAAGATGTCAGGGCAAATGAGTATTGGGCATACAAGGTATTCTACAGTTGGCTCCTTGGATATTAATGACGTTCAACCAATGACCCTTAATTATCCCTATGGTTTAGGAATTGCTCATAATGGTAATCTTGTCAACTTTGATGAGTTAAAAAAATTTTTAAATGAAAAGAAGAAAAGATTTTTATTTTCAAAAAATGATGGTGAAATTTTAATTAACCTAATAAGTGATTACTTATCCTATATTCTTAAAAAAAATGAATTTGAACATACTCAGTTTCATCCAGAAATCCTCTTTAGCGCCATAAGGTATTTATTTGAATATGCTTTAGGTGGATATTCAATTGTTGGAACAATTGCACCTTTTGGTTTATTTGCTTGTAAAGATCCAAATGGAATTAGACCACTTCTACTTGGGAAAAAAGAAACTGATGAAGGGATTAGTTATTGCTTAGCTAGTGAGTCTTTTGTTTTAGAGTTTCTTGGATACAATGTAGAGCGAGACCTTGAGCCTGGGGAGATTGTTTTTATATCTAAAGAAGGAAAACTATATTCTTCCATTGTAAACCCTCAACCTAAAAAGCAATGCATGTTTGAATGGGTCTATTTTTCAAACCCTGAAAGCTCTCTAGATGGAAAAAGTATTTATAAATCAAGGTTAAACCTTGGAAAGATGCTAAGTCATAAAATACTCAAGCTAATTGATAATGATGAAATCTCTCCTGACTTTGTTGTACCAGTACCAGAGACCAGCAAAATTGCAGCAACGGCCATCGCAGAGCACTTGTCTTTGCCCTTACGTCCTGTACTTAATAAAAATAGATATATACAACGAAGTTTTATTTTAAATAATCAAGACTCTAGAGAAAACGCTGTAAAACTTAAACTACTCCCGATAAAAGAAGATATTAAAGGTAAAAATCTTTTAGTGATAGATGATAGTATTGTTAGAGGAACTACATCTTCAAGAATAGTAAAAATGTTAAAAGATGCTGGAGCCAATGAAATATACTTTGCTTCAACCTGTCCACCAATTACTCACCCATGTGGCTATGGCATAGATTTTCCTAACTCTGAAGATCTTATTGCTTATCAAAAAAGCGAGCAAGAAATTACAGATTTATTGGGATGTCATAAAGTTATCTATCAGACTGAGGATGATCTCAAGAGTGTTTTAGGTGAAGAAATATGTAGTGCTTGTTTAACTGGAGATTATCCAACCGGAGGAGAGTTCCTTGCAAACAAGTGAGTTAATCTATAGAGGATCAGTAAAAGATATATATAAGAGTGATTCGGATATTCTTTTTAAATTCAGTGATAGATATTCGATTTTTGACTGGGGTGAAATGCCTGACAAAATAAAAAACAAAGGAAACTCTTTAGCTAAAATGGGCTCATTATTTTTTGAATATTTAAATAATCATAATATTGCAACTCACTATCTTGACCATCATGAAAATACCTTAAAGGTAAAAAAAATACATGTCCCATATAAAGATCCTGATTCCTATTATAATTTTGAAAGCTATTCATGTTTAATTCCTTTAGAAGTTATCTTTAGATTTAAGATTTATAATATTGAAAGGTTCGAAGGAAAAAAACAAAGACCTGAGTTTAAAGACATCTCTTTTGAAAAAGATCAGTTTAATGAGCCAATTATAGAGTTTTCTACAAAACTCGAAGCTAGTGACAGATATATTGACTATGTCGAAGCTAAAAAAATAGCTTCTCTAAAAGAGCAAGAATTGAATTTGCTCATTACACTTTCAAAAAAAATTGCTTGCCACTTAAAGGAGCTATTTTCAAAAGCTCAATTAGACTTGATTGATGGTAAACTAGAGTTTGGATTTGATCAGAATCGAAATATTTTTCTGGTTGATACGATAGGTTTGGATGAACTACGAATTGAAAAAAACTCTATTTTATTATCTAAAGAATTTTTAAGAGATTTTTATAAATCCACAAACTGGTTTAATAAACTAGAAGTTTATAAAGAAACTTCGCCAAAGAACTGGAAAACTAAAATGACTGAAGCGCAATTCACTCCTTCCGTACTGCCTCGTGAAGTCTTAGAACAAGCACAAAATTTATATTTAGCATTCACAAATACGCTCTCGAGTTTAATTGAAAACAAAGACACTAGAGATCAGTATAAAATCGATAACTATTTTGAACAATATTATAAAGGGCAAATATGAATGTACTTGTTTTAGGAAAAGGTGCAAGAGAACATGCTATAGCATGGAAACTCTCTTTATCACCATTAGTTGATAAAGTCTTCGTCATGCCAGGAAATCCAGGAATTACTCTACTTGATGATATTCCTTGTATATCTGAAGATCCTACTGACTTTGATATCTTAAAGAGCGTTTGTAAACGTGAATCGATTTCTATGGCAATCATAGGACCAGAGAAATATTTAGAGTTGGGAATGGCCGATACTTTGTCTAAAAATGGTATTGCCACTATTGGTCCATCTAGAGAGGGAGCAAAATTAGAATCATCAAAATTTCATTCTAAGAAATTAATGAGAGATAGTGGGATACCAACTGCAGATTTTGATTTTTTTACGAAATATGAAGATGCTTTGACTTATATAAATACATGGCCATTTGAAAACGGATTAGTCATCAAAGCTGATGGCCTTGCTAGTGGAAAAGGAGTATTTGTTTGTGACACTTTAGAACAAGCCAAAGCAGACCTAAAGCTATTATGCATAGAAAATCCTTTGGCCCTAGAAAATCCAACACATGTATTAATCGAAGAAAAACTCGATGGTAAGGAGCTTTCAGCCTTTGCAATAAGCGATGGCGTTGATCATCTCTATATTGGAGATGCTTGTGATTATAAAAAACAAGGCGATGGCAATACTGGTCATAATACAGGGGGAATGGGTTGTTATTCACCGGCAGATTGGATCAGCAATGATGAACGTCAATATATTAGAAGACAAATTCTAGATAAGCTCTTTAGTTCTTTGAAACAAAAAAATATTCAATTCCAAGGTATTGTTTTTGCGGGGATTATGAAATGTACAAATGGAGACTTAAAAGTCTTAGAATTTAATACTCGTTTTGGGGACCCTGAGGCCCAAGTCATTATCCCGAGAATTGAGGGTGATCTTGCTAAAATATTTCATGCTTGTGCTCATAAGAAACTAAGCTTAGTAAAAGATCAGTTTCAACTATCTAATCAATCAACCTGCAATGTAGTAAAAGCAAGTGGTGGTTATCCAGGAATTGAACAACCTTTAAATTTAAATAATAAGATCTCCATAGACCCAGAACTATTTAAAGAAAAATCTAGAAAATTATTTTTCTCAGGAGTTTCAAAACAAGAAAACTATTTAATAAATACAGGTGGAAGAGTTCTTGGAATAACCGCTACGGCAAATGATAGGTCCGAGGCAATTTCTAAGGCCTACCAAGCTCTAGAGTACGTAAAATTCGAAGGAGAGTATTTTAGAACAGACATTGGGAGTTAATGAAAATTAAAACTGCAATACTGGCAAGTCATTCAGGATCTATAGCGGAAAGCTTATATTTAGAAGCACAAGTATTGCCTGCACTCGAAAAACCAATACTTATTACAAATAACCCTAAAGCAAATTTCATAGAAAGAATGAAAAAGCATCAAGAGAGTGTTCATGTTTTTCAAAAATCAAAAGAGCAAGAAAAAGAAATTATTAATTTCTTAAAAGAAGAGAAAATTGAGATGATTTTTCTAGCTGGTTATATGCAAGTGCTCAGTATAGATTTCACAAGTACTTATCACCATAAAATTATAAATATTCATCCTAGTTTACTTCCTAAGTTTAGAGGAATGCATGGTTATAGAGATAGTTTCCATTCAAACGAAAGTCATGGAGGGATCACTATTCATTATGTTGATGAAGGAATAGATACCGGAGAAATTATTTCACAAGTTTGTTTTTCAAAAAGAGATTCTGAAACTTTATCTGAGTTTACTAATCGGGGCAAAGAATTAGAGCGAATTTTTTATCCACAAATATTTAAGCAACTCACCCTTTCTACTAGGAGTCTTCATGAATAGATATAGAATTGAAGTATCACCCAAGATTCAGCATGATATATTGCGGGCCAAAGTGTATTATCTTGAATCCGATGAAATAAATGATTCTACTCTCAAAATAATTTCTAATGAAATTTTAGGCTCAACAATTGTAGAGGACATTCTAACTAACCATCAAAACTCTAATTATAAATATTTCCTTGAAAAAACTTTTAAGTTTGGCGTTACTGACAATCTGGCAAATTCAGTCAAAGAATGTATCCAACAAAAATGTAAAATAAATTTAAATGTTTACACTGGAGAGATTTTTCATTCCAATAACGAATTCTTGCCAGCAACATTTTCAGACTATGGTAATAAATTATTAAATAATTTTTCAACTGACTCAACAGATTCTGATCTCTTTTTAAAAAGATTCAACAGAATTGAACTTAGAGAGAAGATAGAGACTAAAATCAAAGTCAACGAATATCAATTAGCTCTAGATGATCAAGCATTCTTAAAACTATCAAAAGATAATTGTTGGGCATTAAATTTAAATGAAATAAAAATTTTAAAAAACTACTTTCAAAATGATAAAATAAGAAAAGAGAAATTAAATAATCCAACTGATCTTGAAATTGAAGTTATTGCTCAATCTTGGAGTGAGCATTGTAAGCATAAAATTTTCTCCTCTTCAATTGAATATACAGAATCAGAGAACACACCAATAAAACTCGGAGAAATGAAACTAAACTCCTTATTTAAAGATAAGATTAAGAAAGCAAGTTTTGATCTTATTGAACAAAAGAAGATTAATTGGTGTAAAAGTTTATTCCATGATAACGCTGGGATAGTAAGATTTGATAAATATCTAGATATATGTGCAAAAGTCGAAACTCATAACTCCCCTAGTGCTCTTGATCCTTATGGCGGTGCTTTAACAGGCATCTTGGGAGTAAATAGAGATATTTTAGGTTGCGGCTTAGGTGCATTACCAATAGCAAATACTAATGTCTTTTGTGTTGGTTCAGAAAAAAATGTTAAGAAACTAGATCTGCCAAAAAGCTTAATGAATCCAAAAAAAATCTTAGATGGAGTACATCAAGGTGTTAAAGATGGTGGAAATAAATCAGGAATTCCAACTGTAAATGGAGCAATTGTTTTTGATGATAATTATATGGGTAAACCATTAGTTTATTGTGGAACCATTGGAATTTTACCTCATAAAATTGGAATTCATGAGAGCTTTGAAAAACCTTACCAAAAAGGAGATCTCATCTATATGGTCGGTGGAAGGGTTGGCCTTGATGGAATTCATGGTGCAACTTTTAGCTCTCTTGAATTAGATGAAAGCTCTCCGGCGAGTGCAGTTCAAATTGGTGATCCCTTTACTCAAAAAAGAGTAATGGATTTTATTATAAGTGCTAGAGATAAAGAGCTCTATAGTGGCATTACTGATAATGGAGCCGGAGGTCTAAGCTCTAGCGTTGGGGAAATGGCAGAAAAAACTAATGGAGCAATTATTGATTTAGCAAAAGTTCCGCTTAAATATCCTGGTCTACAACCATTCCAAATTATGATTAGTGAGAGTCAAGAAAGAATGACTTTAGCAGTATCTCCATCTAAAAAAATTGAATTTGAAAAACTAGCATCATTTTTTAATGTTGAAGCAACTCATATTGGAGAATTCACAGACTCTGGTTATCTAGACGTTCGTTATGAAAAAGAGATAGTAGGATATTTAAATTTAGATTTTCTTCATAATCAAGATATCGATTTAAATCTTAAGGCCCATTATAACCCTAAAAAGACTAGATCATTTTGGCATCATAAAGATTTAAGAACTAAACTTCCTGAAGATATAAAAATAATTATTCAAGAGTTAATATCTACTCCCAATATTCGAAGTAAAAAACATTATGTTTCTCAATATGATCAAGAGGTTAAATCAAGTACACTTTTAAAAACCTACGATGGCAAAAAATATAATACACCCAATGATGCAAGCGTTATTTGGCTTCATCAGTATGGAGGAGAAAAAGATAATGCTATCTCAATTAGTTGTGGATTAAGTCCTAAGCTTTCATATTTTGATACCTATCTTATGGCAAAGCATAGTGTTGATGAAGCAATTAGAAACTTAATAAGTGTGGGGGCTGACCCAGATCATATAGCAATTTTAGATAATTTTTGCTGGGCTGATCCAACAGAAGGATCAAAAAATCCAGAAGCTCACTTCAGGATGGCTCAGCTGGTAAGAGCTTGCCATGGGCTCTATGAAGCAGCAATGGATTATTCGACACCACTTATCAGTGGTAAAGATTCCATGAAAAATAATTTTTATGATGAAGCAACCGACACCTCTATTGCCATAGAACCAACACTTCTAATTAGTGCTATAGGTAAAACGAATATTACGCATATCCAGACTGCAAGTTTTAAATCAAGTAATGAAGATATTTATTTGGCAACTCCATATAAATTAAAAGATATTTTCACGGAATTATTCATTTCTGAATTAACTTACCTATACAAGGTTGATAACTCATCACCTGCACCAATTGATACTGAATTAAACTCTCGGTTCTACAAAAAAACTCATTCATTAATTAAAGAAAGTATTTTCTCTAGTATCCATGATATCTCAGATGGTGGATTAATGAGTGCTCTATGTGAGTCATCATTTGGCAATCAAATAGGATTTAAAATTAATTCTAGAGAGTTTAACCAATTAGCTTTCTTGTTTAATGAAATAAGTGGAAGCTTTATCATTAGTGCTGATAAGAAACATCGTTCTCAATTAGAGAAGCATTCTGAATTTCATTTAATAGGACAGACGATTGAGATTTTTGAATTAGAATATAATAATCTAAAATTGGATTTAAAAGAAATTGAGGATTTATGGAGTAGTAATAATGAGTTCTAAAGTTAAAGCAATTATTTTAAGTGGTGATGGAATAAATTGTGAACTTGAAAGTAAGCATGCTTTTATTCTAGCTGGTATTAGTGCTGAGATTATTCATATACAAGAACTCATCCAGGGTTCTGTAAAACTTTCAAACTATCATATACTTTGTCTACCAGGAGGTTTTAGCTTTGGTGACGAGATAAAAAGTGGTAAGATTTTAGCGTTAAAAATTCAACAATATCTAAAAGAAGAATTTGATGAATTTCATTACTCAAAAAAGCCTATCATTGGGATTTGTAATGGGTTCCAAGCTCTGACTTACTTAGGTGTTTTTGATAATAGTGAGACCCAATCTGTTTCACT
This sequence comes from uncultured Bacteriovoracaceae bacterium, assembly GCA_938017795.1. Taxonomy (GTDB): domain Bacteria; phylum Bdellovibrionota; class Bacteriovoracia; order Bacteriovoracales; family Bacteriovoracaceae; genus JAHDHG01. Next base: position 28,768 of record CALIJZ010000007.1, on the reverse strand, counting down.
TGATGAAAATGTATCTGGAAAATTCCAAAATTTCTGGGTTGATTTAAAAATAAACGCTCAGTCTGAATGCATATGGACCAAAGGGATAGAAAATCTTAGACTTCCAATTCGGCACGGAGAAGGTAAAGTTTCATTCTCTAAAAAGACAGATAGTAATACTTCAAAAAAGGCTGCACTATTTTATACTAGAGATATTAATGGATCATATGAAAACATAGCAGGTCTTACATGCAAATATGGGACAACCTTGGGGCTTATGCCTCACCCGGAAGCAGGCCTGTATAAAATGCTAGATCCTACAAATTCGATTTTTAATTTCGAAACTACTCAAGCTCTAAAATTATTTAAAAATGCAAAACAATATGTGCTCTCTAAGGATTAAATTATGAAAATAAAAAGATGTCTTATTTCAGTTTCAGATAAAACTAACCTTGAAAAGCTAACTAAAACCTTAGTAAACTTTAATATAGAAATTATCTCAAGTGGAGGTACGGCAAAATACCTTCAAGACCATGGTTTCAATGTCACTCCAATAGAAAAATTCACCAAGAATCCTGAAATACTTTCTGGACGAGTTAAAACACTAAGCTACCAAGTCAGTGCTGGAATTTTATTTGACAGAGAAAATACTTCGCACATTAATGACATGGCTAAAGAAAACCTTAGTGCTATTGATTTGGTCATATGTAATCTTTATGATTTTGAAAAAAAAATGGAAGAAACTAATGATTTGGATAAACTTATTGAATCAATAGACATTGGCGGACCTACACTCCTAAGATCAGCAGCAAAGAACTATAAACATACCTGTGCTATTACTCACCTAGAAGATTATCATCTCTTGATTAAGCAATTAGAACAAAACCGTGGTTGTACTACTGTTGATTTTAGAAAAGAAATGGCTTTGAAAATTTTCACACACACTTATCGATATGACAGGTTGATTGCTTCAACATTTTCAACACAAAACTTCAGTTTAAGATACGGAGAAAATCCGCATCAAAAAGCTAGTTATATTCCTAATCACTCCAATCCTTCTCTCTTATCAGGTGTAAAGCTTAATGGAAAAGAATTCAGTTATAATAACTTTTTAGATATGGAAAATTCGTTAAACCTAATTTCAGAATTGAATATAGTTCTCCCGGGTTTAAAACACGTATCAATCTATAAACATGGAGCACCTTGTGGAGTAGCAACGTCAGACTCTGAAACACTGGAGCAAACTTTGAAAAAAGCGTGGAGTTGTGATCCTATTAGTGCTTTTGGTAGTATTGTTTCAACCAATACTGAAATCGGTGAAGCAGCAGCAGGTTTTATAAATAGTAAATTCATTGAAATTATTATTGCACCTAGTTTTTCAAAACAGGCTTTAGAGATCTTAACTCAAAAGAAAAACATTCGTCTCTATCAAGTAAGCCCATATAAAAATCTAAAAAAGAAATCTATACGAGAATTAACTGGTTTGGATATCATTCAAGAAACAGACTTAAGCTATTGTGATGATTTAAAAACTGTTACAAACCAGAACTTTGAAGAAAACACATTAGGTAAGTTTGGCGTGATAACTTGTAAGTATCTTAAGAGCAATGCTGTAAATATAGTATCAAGATCTCAATCAACTCTATGGGTTTCAGGAGCTGGTTGTGCTCAGCCAAATAGATTAGATAGCTTTGCACTTGCTGCAAAAAAGCATTATGAGTACAAGAAAAACCCTGAACACACTCAAGGTATCGATTGTAGTATATTAATATCTGATGCGTTTTTTCCATTTGATGATATTGTTAAATTATGTACAGAAATAGACATAGAAAATATTATTCAGCCAGGAGGCAGTAAGAATGATCAAATGGTTATCGATACTTGTAACGATTTAGAAATTGGAATGAAATTCACAGGAATGAGACATTTTAATCATTAGGAGATAGAAATGATTACTTATAAAGATGCTGGTGTAGATATTAAAAAAGGTGATTTATTCGTTGATAGAATAAAACCATTTTCTAAAAAAACGTTAAATAAAAATGTTAAATCGGGCATAGGTGGTTTTTGTGCTCTTTATGATCAAGGCCATAAATATTTAGCCGCTGCAACTGATGGTGTAGGAACAAAATTAAAACTAGCTCTGGACTTAGGAATACATCATACTATTGGACAGGATCTGGTAGCAATGTGTGTGAATGATTTATTATGTGTTGGAGCTAAACCTTTATTTTTCTTAGATTATCTAGCTACGGGAAAATTAGATTTATCAATTCATACTGAAGTAGTGCGAGGAATAGCAAACGCATGTGAGGCTAATAATATTGCCCTTTTAGGAGGAGAGACTGCAGAAATGCCAGGGATGTATGATCAACAAGAATACGACCTTGCTGGTTTTTGTGTTGGAGAAGTATTAAAACACAGACTTATTGATGGATCATCAGTAAAGTCAGGTGACTTAATCGTCGGACTTCCATCAAGCGGTCCTCACTCAAATGGTTTTTCTCTAATTAGAAAGTTGATTAATAAAAATGAAATTGAATTATTAAAACAATGTCTAACCCCAACTAAAATATATACCCACGAAATCTTACCACTTATTCAAAAACAGCCACAAATGGTCAAAGGGATGGCCCACATTACTGGAGGTGGATTTGATAATATAAATAGAATCAACCCTCACTTTGAATATAAAGTTGAAAAGCTTCCTCGAACATCCCTATTTGAAGAGATACAAAGGAGAAGTAAACTAAATGATTTTGAAATGCAAAGAACTTTCAATATGGGAATTGGATATGTTTTAATTATTGATAAAAATTTTTCAAACTATCTCCCAGAGGATTCACTTGTGATAGGTAGAGTTGATTAATCATTTTTCATGGCGTTTTCATACTTAAGTCTAAGTTTATCTACTTCGTTTTCTCTTTCAAGAACTTCATCAGTTCTCTTATTTAATAATTTTAAATTTTTCTCATATGCTTCTTCTTTCTTTTTCAAAAGTCTTTCTGAGAAAGAAATCTGCGACTCTCTAAATTTCAGATTTGCTTCTTGATCTTTTAATCGGGATTCAAAATTTCTTAATTCATTTTGTGCATCAATTAAAGTTATATTTTTTTTCACTTCAACCTTGCCCTCTCTCGGATTTTCCATCTTATAATACACATCTTCTAACTTAACTTTGTTCGACAAATCATCTAGATCATACATCTGTTTAATAAGATCAACTACATCCAACATTGACTGCATTTCATTTTGATTAAAACTATCATTTACTACTTCCTTAACCATATCTAGATATTTATAGTTCTTAAGATTATTACCATTTAGGCCAATGACAGAGTCTGCATTTGGGTCAAGAAAAAAATATGCAGGGGTCCCAACTGTTTTATATAAGCAATTATAAAATTTTGAGTATAAGTTAGCATCAGTATCAACTTGTCCAAATTTATTATAAATAGAACAATTTTTTGTACTTTTAATCTCTATTTTACGTAAGTTGAATAAATCTAGCGAAGCTACTGCCATTCTACTTTCATCTATGTTTTTCTTGAAAATATTATCTAGTACGGTACAAGGAGGACATGCTCTACTCATCTCAAATTTCACAAGAACTGGGATACCCTTTTCTAAGGCAATAGAGATTGGATTATTGAGATCAGTTGATCCAAAGAAATCTTTCCCGAATCCATGAGAACTTAAAAGTAAAAAAATAAGAAATTTTATTATATTCATGAGATTAGCTTAACACTGTTTTATATATAACTGATTTACGATGTAGTAATTTCAAATCTTTGATTAAAAAACAGACAATATAGAGAGTTAGTTAGGAAGAATAATTTTATCATCATAGAAACATTTTCTAGAGTCTGAATCCTTTAAAATACTGTCTCCATTATAAGACCAAGATCTCTTGCCTTTTGGTGAATCCAATCCTAGATGAATCTGAGTTGTTCCAAAGCCAGCGGAAACATTTGATTCGTAAGGATAATAACTAAAAATTGAATTAAAATATCTATCAAACCAAAACTCATCACAAAGATAGGTTTGAATTTTTTTCCTAACTTCTACTTTTTCAACTTGAGTGCCTGTAACACTCAAATCAATAGCTCTTGCTAATAAATGGTCACTATTAACTTCTTCTTTGTCTAACGCTTTATATAGGCCTTTGTTATAGCAACTACTCCTAAAATGGCTTGTCACTGACAAAGGTCTACCTAGATGAGCTCGTATTTTTTCAGCCATTAATAATAATACAGTGGACCTAACCCAACATGCTTTAGGCGGCAGGAGATTTTCTATCTTACATTGTTTTAATATTGAAGTTCTTCCAGATTGTGCCACTTCCTTAGCACTGAAATGTTTAATGCCGCTATCATCTAAGTATTTATCAAAACCTAATAAATCCTCAGTATATGCCTTATTTGCAAATGGGTTAACACTTTTTCCTCCAAGGTCTTGAATCTTCTTGGTATAATATCTAAATTCCTTTTCTCCATTAGCTTCTTCACAGTTGTTTGAATAGTCAATAAAGCCCTCAGGAAGGTTTTCTGGAACAGCAATGACTAAATTTAAGTTAGTTGCAGGGTCATATTCATCTTCAATTTCTTCAATTGTTCTTGGTACAACTTCAGGATCTTGAGCAACACCAATATTCTCACCAGGAGGTGGAGCAAGACTAGAAGTATGTCTTCCACAGCTTAAAAAAATTAATAAAAGTAAAAAGTACTTCATCAATTAATTCTACAAGTTTTAAAAGGTGATCTAGGCTTTTCTATACTATTTATAGGGTGTTTAAACTTTAAACACCTCAGATCTTGTGTATTCTACTTCAAAACCATTTTTACATCTTTTTGAGAAACTAAAGATTTAAGAAAAATTGAGTTTTGGGGTTGATATAAAGCTGCAAATTGAGACTGAACTATTGCTATTTTTTCTTCCATTACAAAGTTTTTATATGTGCTAGATGTTACTCCAATTAAGTCTTGAGACTCATTAAACAACGGACCACCAGAGTCGCCACTGGCTACTTGTACAGAATCATCCCCTTCTTTCATTTCAAAATAATTCACGGGCATACTCTGTAAACCAATTTGATGATTTGATAAATAATGTATTGGCGATAACTTAATTGTTCCAAATCTTTTACTTTCAGTGTCTTCAGGATCTAGTAAATAATCCTTATATCCATATCCAACAGCTGTATATTTTATAAACTCAATGTCACTAATTAAGGTATCATCATTAATGTTTTCTTCATTTTCCATACTAATTGGGAAGTCAGAAATTCTAATTGCAGGAAAATCTATATTTTCTAATCTTTTATTTTCTTTGAAGGTAATTATAGCAATATCGGCCAGCAAGTTTAAACCAAACTGCATCGATTGTTTATCAACAGCATAAACTTCAGGATTAACATGAATATTTTTCTCTTTAACGTCGATTAAAATATTCCCATCTCCCAGGCTGACTTTAATGGAAATTTTGTTCTTAGAAACTTCCGGAAGCCTTGTCTTTTCATTTAATCCAAAACTTATAACACAATGAGCAGCCGTTAAGACTGACGAAGAAGATAATAAAGTTCCCGTACATGAAGCTTTATCATTAATATCTAACTTCACGACACTTTCATAATCCCCCTTAGCAACAATCTTGCCTTCAATAATCTCAGCGTAAAGATCTAAAGAGCTAAAAAGTAGAATTATAATAAGTTGAAAGATTTTCATAAAATATTCCTGTTTGATTAATAGCTAACAAATTAGTGTCGTGGCAGCTTAATGTAAATTAGATGTAAGAAACAATAAGAAATATTTAAAATTATCCTTTTTTTAACGCTAGATCTAATATGGAGGGTCCTTTATAGACGAGTGCAGTATATAGCTGAAAGAAATTACACCCCGCGCTATTCAAGTCATTAATATCTTCTCTAGAGTTGATTCCTCCAGCGGCTATAATATCAAAGTCCGGAAAGTCTGATGAACTCTTTAAAAATGATTTTTGAGTTTTTCGAGCAATATTTTTCAAATAATTACCTGAAACTCCTCCAGTTCCCAATTTTTTGCAAATGGTTGTATTGGTACACACCAGTCCTTGGATATTATTATCAATCAAAAATCTTACAAAAGTATCTGAATCACTCCAGTCTTCATCTGGTGAAATCTTAATATATATTGGAATGCCTAAACTACGTTGCTTATTCACTTCATCTAATATCTCTTTTAGAAAAACTTGGTCTTGGAGTTTTCTTAAGTTTTTTGTATTGGGGCTTGAAATATTAATTACTAAATACCCTGCGTCCTCTTCAAATATTTTGACTAATTGACTATATTCTCCAGGACAATCATTTAAGGAAGTGTCTTTATTTTTTCCAATATTTATTCCAAGAGTCGCCTCTCCATTGTAAGTCTGAGTATTTTTTTTAACATAACTTGCACCTTTACATGGAAATCCTAATGCATTTCTCAAGGAGAGCTCCTTGCTATGACGCCACATTCTAGGCCTATCATTTCCTATTTGCTCTTTCAAGGTTACTGTTCCTATTTCGATGGCACCAAAGCCTAAATGATTTAAAAAATCTAAAGCAATCCCATTTTTATCAAAACCGGCAGCTAGCCCTAACCTGTTACGCCAAGTCATATTATGAGTTTTAACTTCAATCATTTTTGCTGGATCAATCCCTTTAAACAACTTCCTTAAATAATATGGATTCTTAGAAAATTGATGAAGAGTCAAATCGTGGGCCACCTCAGGGTCAAGAGTAAATAAAACATTTTTTAAAAGCCCGTACACTTATCGATGCTCTCTCAAAAAATCATCAACAACTTTTGAATTTTCTTGATTAAGTTTAGAAACTGAAATCATGTCATCAACTTTTAACAAACTAAAATATTCGTAATTTTTAAAATTATCTTTTAATTTTCTTAAATCATAACTAAAAATAGATCCAATAGATCTGACATCAATGTTTTGTGACTCAAGCGCCTTGACTGCATTTAGAGCACTGCCTCCAGTAGAGAACAAATCTTCTATAACAACTACAGACTTAATATTTGCGGTGTCTCCTTCTATCTGATTTTTTCTTCCATGATCTTTAGCTTGAGATCGAATATAAATAAGAGGTCTTTTCATTTCATAAGCAATAGCACTGGCATGGGGGATGCCAGCAGTTGCAACCCCTGCAATTGCATCAAAATTATACTCATCTAATTTTTCACAAAAAGATTTTATTACTTTTTTCCATAATTGAGGGTGAGATAAAATTTTTCTATTATCACAATAAAAAGGTGATTTAATACCACTGGCCCACATGTAGCCCTCTTGTGAAATATTAAAAGCATTAATTTCAAATAATTGTTTTGCTATCTCAATCATAATGCTCCCTAAGCTTATCAAGAAATCTTAAAGGGTCGTTAGACTTTGTAATCTCTCTTCCCATAACAATATGAGTTGCTCCCATAGCAAAAGCCTGTTTAGGTTTTACCACTCGTTTTTGATCGTCATGTTGATTTTCGAGTCTAATTCCAGGTGTGACATATAAGAAGTCCTTCTTCTTATTAAGATATTCTAAATCTTGTGCTGAACATACAATACCCGACAAACCAGAATCATAAGCAAGACGATGATAGTCATTAACTAATGAGTTCAAATCTCTATTGAGAGATAAATTATTAAGACTTTTTTGATCATGACTTGTTAAAATTGTAACACCTAATAAAGCGGTATTTTTCAAAGATTCTTTTGCTTTTTTTAACATCTCTTCACCGCCCAGAACATGAACATTCACCATTTCAACTTCTAGCTGATCTATAACTTTCAAGCTTTTAGCAACTGTTGTGGGGATATCATGGAGCTTTAGATCTAAAAATATTTTATAATTTTTTTCTTTAAGATACTCTATTATCTTATGACCTTCAGAGTAAAAAAGTTCCATCCCAACTTTAACAAAGCTTATATTTGAATTCACTCTTTCAATAAAAACTTTTGTCGTATTTAAATCAGGTAAATCTAGAGCAACAATTGTTTTATCGATCACACACTCATCTCTTGTTTCTTTCTATATTCAATAACATCAACAAATACTTTGGCTGTATCAATCGAAGTAAAACAGGGAACTTTTCTCTCCATGGCTGCTCTTCTTAAATAAAAACCATCAGTATTAGATTTCTTTCCTTTGGAGAGAGTATTAATAATTGCATCAAGTTTTCCATCTAGGATATAATTTTCTAAATTATATTCAGCACTTCCAATTTTGGGAACAACTTTTACTTCAAAGCCAGTATGATCTTGAATATATTTAGCTGTTCCTTCAGTAGCATGTAAAAGAAAGCCTAAACTCTTAAACTTTTTAATAAGATCCAAACATTCACCTTTATCTCTATCAGAAAGAGTAAAAAGTACATTCCCATAATGTGGTAATTCTATGCCGGCTGCTAGAAGTCCTTTGTATAAAGCTAATGACAAACTTTTATCTCTTCCAATCACCTCGCCTGTTGATTTCATTTCAGGCCCAAGAGCTGGCTCAACACCAATTAATTTATCAAAAGAAAAAACAGGAACTTTTACAGAGAAAAAATCAGGTGTCTTAAATAACCCATCTGTTAAACCGATATCATGAAAGTTTGCTCCTAGCATGAGATCAGTTGCAGCTTGAGCCATTTGAATACCTGTCATTTTAGATAGAAATGGTACAGTCCTACTAGCTCGAGGATTAACCTCGATAACATAAACCTTTCCTTTTTTGTACATATATTGAATATTAAAAATTCCTTTAATAGATAATGCCCGAGCAAGCTTAGTAGTCATTTCAATTACAGCTTCTTTTACTTCATCAAATAATCTAACCGGCGGGTAAACCGCCATCGAATCACCTGAATGTACCCCTGCCCTTTCAATATGTTCCATGATTCCCGGAATACAAACATGTTCTCCATCACTAATTCCATCAACTTCAATCTCTAAACCTTCAATATATTGATCAAGTAATAATGGAGCATCTTTGTTGATGAGAATATCTTGTTTTAAATATTGTTTTAGATCATCTTCCTCATGAATAATCTCCATAAATTGTCCACCCAGAACAAAGGAAGGTCTCACCATCACTGGAAAAACTAGTTGAGGAAGAACTTGATCTAACTCATCTCTACTAGATAAAGTTAAGGCAATCGGTCGATTTATACTTTGATCATCTAATAATTTTTCAAATTGTTTTCTATCTTCTGACTTAGAGATATTTTCTATAGTTGTTCCTAGAATTTTAAAGCCAGCATCATGAATCTCTTGAGCTAAGTTAATAGAAGTTTGTCCACCAAATTGAACGATAACCCCTTCTGGCTTTTCTCGATGTAGAATATTTAAAACATCTTCTCCATATAAGGGCTCAAAATATAAGCGATCAGACATAGAAAAGTCTGTTGAACATGTTTCTGGATTATTATTAATCATGATCGTTTTAAAACCTCGTTTTCTACAAGCAAGTAGCGAGTGAACACACGAATAATCAAACTCGATTCCCTGCCCAATCCGAATTGGACCAGAACCTATAATAGCGATCTTTTTTTCTATTTCTTCTTCAAATTCATCATATTGTTCATAAGTTTGATAGAAGTAAGGAGTTACTGCAGGGAATTCAGCAGCACATGAATCTACCAGTTTTACAACAGGAGCAATATTAAAAGTTTTTAATTTGTTTTCAATTTCTTTTAAGGGAATCTTTGAAAAACGCTCTATTGCTGTATTAGTAAATCCCATAGACTTTACAAAATAGAGAAAGTTTTCATCTAATTCTTCTGTGGCAAGTCTTTGCTCTATTCTTATAATTTTTAAAATTTTGTTTAAGAAAAATCGATCAATCATCGTATTCTTATAAATTACTTCAAGGTCTCCACCAATTCTTAAGAATTCAGTAACAGCAAAAATTCTTCTATCATTTTGCTTGGCGATGAAATCTAAAAGTTCTTCTTTATTCCAACCAGTAAAGTATGGATCTTGTAAGTGATCATATTTTAATTCAAGTGAACGAACTGCTTTCAAAAATGACTCTTCAAAGGTTCTACCAAGGGCCATAACCTCACCAGTAGATTTCATCTGAGATCCGAGTTTTCTATTAGCCGTTTGAAATTTATCAAAAGGCCATCTAGGTATTTTAGAAACAATATAATCTATGCTCGGCTCAAATGATGCATATGTTTTCCCTGTGATCGGATTAATAATCTCATCTAAGCATTGTCCTAAAGCAATAAAAGTAGAAATTTTAGCAATAGGATATCCTGTTGCTTTTGAAGCAAGAGCAGATGAACGACTGACTCTTGGGTTTACTTCAATAATAATACAATCCTTAGAATGTGGATCCAAAGCTAATTGGACATTGCAAGCACCCTCAATTTTCAAAGCTCTTACGACATTTAAAGATAAATCTCTTAAGTTTTGATAGTCTGTATCAGACAGAGTTTGAGATGGAGCAATAACAATACTATCTCCAGTATGAACTCCTACAGGATCGATATTTTCCATATTACAAATAATAACGGTATTATCATCTCTATCACGGATAACTTCATACTCAACTTCTTTATAACCTGCGATACTTTTCTCAACTAAACATTGAGTAATTGATGAAAGGTGTAATCCTTTAGATAATATTTCAAAAAATTCTTCTTCAGTAGAAACTAATCCTCCACCGGCTCCACCAAGAGTGTAAGCAGGTCTAATAATCAAAGGAAGACCATATTCTTTTAAAACTGCTTTACCTTTTTCCATTGTTGAGACGATTTGTCCTTCGGGAACCGCAATACCCATCATCATCATCTTTTCTCTAAAAAGAAATCGATCTTCTGCAGTCTTAATTGTTTCAAGATTAGATCCTAAAACATCAACATTATATTTATCAAAAAAACCAGATTCAGCTAATGATTTGGAAATGTTCAAAGCAGTTTGACCACCGAAAGAACTTAGTACCGCATCAGGCCGCTCTTTAATTACGATTTTTTTTACAAACTCATCAGTAATAGGCTCTAAATATACAACATCGGCCATTGTTTCATCGGTCATGATAGTCGCAGGGTTTGAATTGATCAACACACTTTTTATTCCAAGTTCTTTTAAAACTTGTAAACACTGCGATCCTGAATAATCAAACTCAGCGGCTTGACCTATAATAATTGGTCCTGAACCGATAACTAAAACTTTTTTGTATTCTTTCAATTATGACTCCATCAATTTTTCAAATTCGTTAAATAAAAAATTTGTATCTCTTGGCCCCGGACAATGTTCTGGGTGAAACTGAACTGAGATCGCTGATTTATCTTTCACTTTTATTCCTTCAACAGTTTTATCATTCACATTAATAAACCAAGGAATCAAATTAGCTTTTTCTAAAGAATCATCAGTCACAACATATCCATGGTTTTGAGAGCTAATATAAACTCGCCCTGTCTCCAAATCCTTCACAGGGTGATTACCTCCCCTGTGCCCATAAAGCATTTTTTTAGTTTTAGCACCATTAGCAAGTGCTAATAATTGATGGCCCAAGCAAATGCCAAAGATTGGATATTCATCTTGAAGTTTTTTTATTACTTCAATTACATTCTTAAGTTCTTCAGGATCTCCAGGGCCATTAGATAAACAAATACCATCTGGATTAATTTCTTTTATTCTTTTATAAGGGGTATCAAAAGGTACAACTGTTACTTTATAAGATTTTTTTAAGTTTTCTAAAATATTATTTTTTGACCCAAAGTCATATAAGACAACATGCTTATTAGCTCCTAAAGTTTCAAAGATTTGCTCACCTGAAAAGCTAACTTTACTAACCTGTTTATCTAAAACAATCTTTTTAAGCTTAGCTACAACTTCGGAAGTATCTTTATTAGCTGAAACGATCATTCCTTTAATTGTTCCATGCTCTCTTAATTTCTTTGTTAAAGCACGAGTATCTACATTTGTAAGACCACATAATTCTTTTTCTTTTAAAAGATTTTCAAGTTTTTCATCATTACTAAAGTGAGATGGATGATTACATAAATCTTTAACAATAAGCCCTTTACAAAAAATATCTCTAGATTCAAAAAATTCTTTACTCACGCCGTAATTTCCGATCAAAGGGTAAGTCATACATATAATCTGATCACAATAACTAGGATCTGATAGAATCTCTTGATATCCAACCATTGAAGTATTAAAGACAACTTCACCAACTTCTGATTTAGCAAGTTTTGCTCCGATTAAGACTCCTCGAAATTCACTTCCATCTTCTAAAACTAATTTTCCATTAAAAATCATAATTTTCGTCTTTATAAGTTATTTTGCCTTCGCAAATGGTTAATATAGGCCATCCATATAATTCTAAATCTGTAAAAGGTGTATTCTTACCCTTAGAAGTAAACTCATCAGGTGTAACCACTTTGGGTTCTTCTAAATCGACCAAACATAAATCAGCAAGGTCTCCATTTTTGAGACTTCCATTATTAATCCCAAAAATCTCTATTGGCTTAATACACATAAAATCAACTAATTGTTGCATACTAATTTTTTTCGTTTTTACATAATTGGTATAAATCAAAGCAAGAGCTGTTTCTAGACCAACAATTCCAAAAGGAGCTTGTTCTAGACCAAAAGATTTCTCTTCTTCAGTATGGGGAGCATGATCAGTTGTAATCATATCAATAGTACCATCTAACAGAGCTTCATTGAGAGCAATAAGATCTTGCTTGCCTCTTAGAGGTGGATTCATTTTGTAATGGGTGTTAGCTCCAGGAATATCTTCATCACATAATAATAAGTGGTGCGGGGTAACTTCACAGGTTACATTTAGGCCTTCTTTTTTAGCAGCTCTTACATGTTCTATAGATTCTTTGGCACTGATATGAAGAACATGATAATGGCCTCCTATTTCTCTTAAAAGGTTAATATCACGTTTAACCATTTCACTCTCGGCTAAACCAGTTTGACCAGAAACATTTAATTCATCAGACTTTTCACCTTTATGTAAAGGAGCTCCTTGAGAGATTTTTTCAACTTCACAGTGTTGCATGAGCTTTAAATTATGCTCTTTAGCATGGATGAAAACTTTTCTCATTACTTCATCATCTTGAACTCCACGACCATCATCTGTAATCGCGCAAATTCCATAATCTTCATAAATTTTATAATCAACTACTTCCACGCCCGCAATATCTTTAGTCATGGCCGGTATCGGTATTACCTTACAGGTAGCAGATTCCATCACTTTGTCAGACAACATATTAAGAACTTCTAAACTATCCAGACATGGAGAAGTATTAGGCATACAAGCAATACTTGTAAATCCCCCCCTACTAGCGGCCATAGTACCAGATTTAACTGTTTCCTTATAAGCTTGAGCGAAGTCTCTTAAATGAACTTGCATATCCACTAATCCAGGTAAAAGAGTCTTTCCTTTAGCATCGATTATTTGAGCATCAATCTTTCCATGGATCTCACCTATTGCGGAAATCTTATTGCCTACAATAAGTAGATCAACTGTTTTATTAAAAATATCTTTAGCATTCTTTAAAAGAATCTTATCCATTTAATACCTCTTTTAAAATAGCCATTCTCGCGTAGACTCCGTTTTCAACTTGTTTGTAAAACCTACATTTGTCATGTGTTAATACTTCATCACAAATTTCAACACCTCTATTAAAGGGGCCTGGATGCATGACAATGCTTCCCTTTTTTAAATTTTGTAAACGCTTAATATTAAGGCCGTACTTTTCTAAATATTGATCTTTTGAAACATCTATATTTTGATGACGCTCATATTGATTTCTTAAAACCATTACTACATCAGAGTTCTTATAAATTGAGTCTACATCTTCAGGTTTATATTTTTGATCGTTAAGTTCTCCAAATTCACTAGGCTGGAAAACTCTCACTTCTGAATCAAACTTAGATAAAAGATCAACATTAGATGATGCCACTCGAGAGTGATTAATATCTCCAATAATGCCAATCTTTAATCCATTTAAACCTTTGAATTCATCGTTAATAGTGATGGCATCTAATAGGGCCTGTGATGGATGTTCAATCTTACCTTCTCCTGCATTAATTAAGCTAATATCTAAAGTGTCAGCAATATCTGCTAAAATCCCTTCTTCTTTAATCCTAATGATGGCAGCTTCAAAACCTAGAGCATGAACATTTTTAAGCGTTTCTAAAATACTCTCACCCTTTGTAAGACTAGAGTCCTCTAAATCTAAAATAGAAAAATTCACACCAAGGTTTTTACAAGCAATTTCAAATGAAAGTGCAGTTCTAGTACTTGGTTCTAAAAATAATTTTAAAACATGTTTTGATTTTTTAGAATATAAACCAATATCGCCGTTTTTAAATTTTCTAGCTAATACTATTAAGTGATCTAAATCCTCTTTAGATAAACTTTTAATACTTAAGAAGTTTTTCATATAAAAACTCTCTCAAGGGTTTTTTCAAATCTTAGTTTGTAATGATCTTTTAATTTTTCAAAATTCATCTGAGGTAATTTAGAATTGGGAAACGATTTTTTTAAAATATCATAAAGATCCTCATTTGTTTCCATTACCTTAAAGGATGCTTCCTGAACTGCTCTATATAAATCTTCTCTTCTTTCATCAGTGTTAACTAATAAGTGATGTAGATAAAAGCTTGATAGATACATAGAGTTATTCTTAACTTTATTTTCTATCACTTCAGTCTTAACTACTAAATTATTTAAAACGCCACTCATTCTTTTTAGTGAATAATAAAACAGACCGAAACAATCCGGAAGATATAATCTTTCAGTAGAAGAATGACTGATGTCTCTTTCGTGCCATAATAAAATATTTTCCATTGCAATTTGAGAATAAGATCTCAACATCCTGGCCATACCCGTTAAATTCTCAGAAGAAATAGGATTTTTCTTATGAGGCATAGTTGAAGAGCCTTTTTGTCCTTTAGAAAATCCTTCAAAAACTTCCCCTACATCACTATGTTGAAGATGCCTGATTTCTATAGCCATTCTCTCAATGCTAGTAGCACTAATAGAGATACAATTTACAATTCTAGCAATTCTATCTCTAGGAATAATTTGAGTAGAAATATCTTCAACTTTTAAATCTAAAGTTTTAGCAGCATAACTTTCAATCTCTTGATCGATAATGGTATAGCTACCTACTGCTCCACTAAATTGAGCCGTTAATTCATTTTCATAAAGATTTTTTAGAGTATTAAAATTTCGTAGGCTTTCAGTATAAAAGCTTAAAAACTTAGATCCAAAAATTAAAGGTTCTGCAAAGATTCCATGAGAGCGTCCCATGGCCAAGATATTAGAAGTTTTTTCGACCACTTTTTTAATAGAACTTAAAAAAGTATTAAACTGATCGATGATCAACTTTAAAGACTCTCTAATTTGTAAAGTAATTGCTGTGTCTATAATATCAGAACTTGTAACCCCATAATGAAAAAATCTGGCATGCTTTGGATCTAATTGCTCAGTAATCATAGTACAAAAAGCAATAATATCATGATGAACTACAGCCTCTATTTCTCTAACTCTCTGAGGGTTAATTTCAACTGATTTTTTAATTGCTTCCGCACTTCCCTTAGGAGCAATGGATTTTGTTTCTAACGCTTTGATCAAAGCAAGTTCTACATCTAAATAATATTGGAATTTTTGAGACTCGCTCCAGATAGATGAGATCTCAGATCTATCGTAACGAGGTATCATTAGATATTCCTCTGTTTTAATTTAGCAATTTGGGGAAATAATTTCAGCTGACTATTTCTAGTCAAAAAACACACTCTCTCGTAAGAGATTATCAAGAAGTTTAGCTTTTCCAACTATAAAAGAGTATGAGACATTGAGATGCATAAGTAAAGGAGATCTTCATGCAAACAATGGCAATCATAGGTGCTCAGTGGGGCGATGAAGGTAAAGGCAAAATTACAGACTATTTTGCAAAACAGTTTGACTACGTTGTCAGATTCCAAGGTGGAAACAATGCTGGTCACACAATTTATGTAGAAGGAAAAAAAACTGTTCTCCATCTTATTCCTTCTGGGATTTTAAACCCTGAATGTGTTTCTGTTATCGGTCATGGGGTTGTTCTTGACCCAGAAGTTTTTAAAGTCGAAGTTGAAGCACTGATAGATAAAGGTGTTCAAGTTAGTAACAAAAACTTAATCGTTTCTCAACATTGTAATGTTATTACTAGTTATCATAAATTACTAGATCAAATGAGAGATTCTAAAGGCTCTCAAAAAATAGGCACAACAGGCAAAGGAATTGGTCCTACTTATGAGGATAGATGTGCAAGAAAAGGAATCAAACTGATAGACCTTTTTAATAAAGAAACTCTAAAGACTAAACTCACTAGGTTATTAAAGGAAAAGGAAGTTCTTTTTAAAGAACTTTATAGTGTTAAATATTCTTCCATTGATGAGGAAGTTGAGAAATTGTTTGAACTTGGAAAATACCTATTTCAATTCTCTGGGGATACATTTTCTGAACTTGATCAAGCTCTAAGTAAAAACAAGAAAGTATTATATGAAGGTGCTCAAGGAGTTCTACTCGATTTAGATTATGGGACTTACCCATTTGTTACTTCTTCTAATACTTCAGTGGGTGGAATTTATACTGGTGCTGGTATTCCCGGTCATCATTTAGATGAAGTGCTTGGAATATTCAAGGCCTATACAACTCGTGTCGGCGAAGGTCCTTTTCCAACTGAATTACACGATCAATTAGGAGTAGATATACAAACAAAAGGTCATGAATTTGGTGCAACAACTGGACGGACAAGACGAGTTGGTTGGCTTGATTTACCCCTTCTAAGATATGTAAAAAGAAGTTCTAATCTAACAGCAATAGCTTTAACAAAACTTGATGTACTTGAAGAAATGGGAGCCTTGAAAGTGTGTACTCATTATGAGTTTGAAGGTAAAAAAATTGAGATTTCTTATCCCGGTCTAGATTTATCAAAAGTTAAACCGGTGTATAAAGAAGTTTCTGGATTTACTACAGTATTTAAAGATGGAGAAATATCTCCCGAAGTACAATCTTACTTAGATATGATTGAAAACGAAGCAGGAATCACGGTAAAAATGATTGCTTATGGCCCTAATAGGTCAGAGCTCAAAATATTGAAGCACTAATTTTACTATAAATTTATAAATCTTAAATATTGTGAAAGTTTTTAATATCCAAAATCAAACTCTCAAAAGAATCTTTTATATTCTTATTTTTATATAAATTTAAAACTCATATTTTTCAATGTTTTCAGGTTTAAATCCTGCCAATAATAATGGTTCGATAAATTCTCGGTAACCAATTGGGTTTGTATTAAAGAGTTCCTCTAAGAATTTAGCAGATGCCTTAAGTGCCAAATTACCTATTTGTATAATTGTACTCCCTACTCAAAAACATGCCATTTGAGAGGGTCAATTTTTACAAAAGAGGTGTATATTTTTCAACACCTAACTCTGGTAGTTGATATATGCAAAAGATCTCATTATATCTATGATATGAAGACCTTCTTAATTTTAACTTTTGTTCTTTCAAATTCCTTATCATTTGCACTAAGCCCTAGTGATTCCTATCAACTTTTAAATAAGACTTTTGGTTATATCGATACGAAAATCTTAGATAAATTGAAAAAGCTAGATAAAGATAAAGCTGCGGACTATATTCTTAGATATTCCCTCGAAGAAGAAAATATTGAATATTCATGGCTACATAAAGTAAATTTTCTAATGGAGTCTGGGTTTAACTGCTTTGTCAGAAGAAAATATAAGTGCGATGAATCATTAAAAGAGCAAACTTTAAAAAGAAATTATAATAACTTTCGAGAGCTAGTCTTAGAAACTAAATTAAATTTTAGAGGCATACCCAAACTTGAAGAACTAACTTTAGAAGAATTTCAAAATCATTTAACTCGTGGTAGTGGGTTTCAAGGGAGACTAAATTCCAAATTATATAAGCATTTTCAAACATCTTCATTAAATACTTGGATTCAAAATGAAAATGGCTTCCTTGATAAAATGTCTTTATTTTTTCAAAATCATTTTGTCTCAACTTTGCGTGAGTCTAGATCTGTTCCAATGATGCATGATCAATATAATCTAATAAGAGAAAATGTATTAGGAAACTTTAAAGAACTTGTACATAAAATCACACTTGATCCTGCTATGCTAAAATATCTTGATGGTGATGGGAATAAATGTATAAAGGTTGATGGTAAATGCCAGGCACCAAATGAAAACTATGCTAGAGAGCTCATGGAGCTTTTTACTCTTGGAGTGAATCCAGATAATGGTGCTGGAAATTGCTACACTGAAGATGATATTAAAAATGCAGCTCAGGCCTTAACGGGATATAGTGTAGATCGTTTTTCTAGGAAATTAGTATTTACAAAAAAATGGAGTGATTTTAATAAATCAATAAAAGCCCATCCTAAAAAAGATATTTTTTCTGAAGCTTGTTTTGTAGAAGGCTTTGATCAAATTCCAAAAGCACAGTCCTTTGTGACTAATACCTATAGCTTAATAGAAGTTTTATTTAAAAGAAGAGGCAAGCAAATTGCTAGGTTTGTGACAGATAAAATCTTAAGTGAATTCATTTCACCAAATCATCCACAATATCAAAGAGAATTAAATAAAATTCAAAAAAAGTTCTATAAAAGTAATTTTGAATTAAAAACAATTTATAAATCAATGCTTACAAGTAAACTTCTTTATTCGTCTAAGAATAAACTTACTCATGTAAGGTCTCCTTTAGAAGTTTTTCTAAATATTTACAAAATTTTTAGCCATCAAAAATTAGATAAGAAAAATGTTAATTCAATTACGCATATTTTGAAACTTGCAAAACAGGGCCTATTTAGCCAACCAGATGTTAAAGGCTGGAGAACAGGATATCATTGGATTGATACGAGTTCGTATACCTATCGATTAGAATTAGTAAATCGTACATTCTCCAATTTATTGCCTAAAATTTGTAAGAAGAATATTAATCGTTTTAAAAGAAAAATTGATGTCTTTATAGATGTTTTTGAAATAAGAGAAGATTTTAAGTTTGAAAGATGTGCGGATTTAAAAAAATTAAGAAAAGAAATTATTGGAACTGACTTTATCCAAAAAAGGTAAATTTACTATGAGTATATCAAGAAGAGATTTTTTACAATTAAGCTCTGCTGGTTTGATTACCCTCGCTTGCCCGTTCACAGGTATGAGCTTCTCAAAACCGTCCCAAAAGAAATACTTGTTTCTGATTGAACTCTCTGGAGGAAACGATGGAATTAATACACTCATTCCATTATCTCAATTTAATGAAATAAAAAAAATGAGACCAAATAGTTTTCTGAATGAAACACTGTTCAAAAACACATTTTACTCAAATTCAGGACAAGAAATTGCTTTTAATCCCTATTTATCAGATCTTGCTTCACTACACTCTCAAGGAAACTTAATTCCAATATTAGGAATAGGTGTAAAGGATTCACAAAGCTCATTATCACATTTTCATCAAATTAAGACTTGGGAGAAAGGATCAAGTGTTCATTCTCACCAGGGTTGGATTTCAGAAGTTCATAATCATTTTCAATTAAATCATACTGGACCTTTAGGAACTGTTTTAGGCTCAAATGAGCATGGAGTCTTGAGTGGTCAGGAAAATAAATCATTAGTTATAAATCAATTACAAAGTTTTCTCAAATTTCAAAAACAAATAAAAGAACTGCCTCCTCAACATATGGACCCAAAACTGAGAGAGTTAAATAAGTTCATTGCTGATTTGGATTTAAGTTTTGATAGTCTAAGTGATTTAAACAAGGTTGAATTTAATGATACAAAATTTAGCCAAGATATTAAAACAGCTCTATCTCTTATTTCTAATAAGGAAACACATATTCCAGTTTTTAAAATTAAAACAGGAGGGTTTGATACACATAAGGAGTTACTCACAAGGCATCAAGGACTCATGACAAATCTAAATGATGGTTTAAAATCTCTAGTCGATGGCCTTAAGGCCTTAGGGATTTTTGAAGATTCTCTCATCATGACTTACTCAGAGTTTGGAAGAAGAGCATATGAAAATAATAGTAATGGAAATGATCATGGAACTTCTGGCGTTCAATTTTTAATTGGTGGTTCGCTTAGCAAGAAAGTCTTTGGCCATTATCCTGATATTACAAAATGGGATAAGAGAAAAAATATTGAAACTAATTTAGATTTTAGAAAAATTTATGCCAGCATATTAAATGATTTTTTAGAGGTAGATCTTATGACTAGTACTCCTTTAATTGCAGATCGTTACCATTTATTAAAAGAGTATTACGATAATACATACTCACTTACATAAACTAATACTATTTTCTCTTCTGGTAAGTTCTGACATTTTGACTTAGACCTTTTACTCACCCTCAAAGCTCAGGTATTTTATAACTTCAAAACATTATTTGAGGAGATTCAATGTCTAAGTTATTAATCATTGCCATCGTTATGGGCTTCATTTCTTGCTCTCCAGGGCCAAGAAGACAATTAAACCAATCAGAGCGAGTAGCTGATATGTTTTGGCTATACTCAAAATTTGACCAAAATTACGCACCAAGAAACTTAAAGGAAAAAAACTTTTCATTTAAGTATTCAGAACTTAAGCAACAATATATGAAACAAGCAATGCTTGATCAAAGTAATGAAACATTTTATCAACTTATGATGAGCTTCATTGCAGAATTTAAAGATGCTCACACTTCTGGAGATATTCCTATTTCGAGTTTACCTGGTAGAACAAAAATTTCTTATTTAGGTTTTAAAGGCAAAAGAGTCAAAGATGCTTATCTCATATCTGAATTATTACCAACAATTAAAAAAGGCTCTCACTACCCTCTTAAAGTTGGTGACAGTATTGAAAAAATTGATGGAGTGGAGTTGATCACTTATATCGATACTCATTTGACCAAAAATAGAAACCTTGGTCATAAGCAAGCAAATTATACTGCCTTAATGGGAAAAATCTTTACTAGAAGATCATATTTCAATGCTTTTTCGAAAAATCAAGATGCAACTCTTACTATTAAAAGAGGAGAAGAAACATTAGATATTACTCTTCCATGGGTGACAAAAGACTTTGTAACTTTTAGACAAGAACAAACTAAAGCTCAAGAGGAAAAAAAGAAAGCACAAGTTGGAGCAAGTTATAATCTTTCAATCTCTGATGAAGATTACAAACAATTAGAAACCTTAACTCAATTTGTAGCTTTAAAATCAATTTCTTTAGAAAATGTAAAATCTATTATTGCAAAAACAAAAAACTTTAAAGAAATTAATTCAATTGCCTTTGATCAATTTCAGGTTCAAAACTTAGCTCAGACTTTTCAAAAACAAGCTGATCTAGATGTCTGGACATTCATTGAATTAATGAAGGCGTATTTAGAACCTATTGCTCACGATCCCAAAGATATAATTCAAGTAATGAAAAAGGATAGATTCATACCTGCAATTGCTCATCATGTTCCTCATACTTCTCATTATAAGGCTTACACAACATATAAAAGTGTTAAAGGAATTAAAACAAAAATTGGTGTGATCAGGTTACATTCATTTTCTCCAGGTGGTGATGAAGCAGATATTATTAAAGAATTCAAAAAGACTCTAAAATACTTCATTGACTTCGATGTTCAAAATGTTGTGATCGACATGCTAAATAATGGAGGAGGATCTTTAACTCTTGGAACAAAATTAGCTCAGGCCATGACTTCTAAAAAATTAGAACTTCCTACTATAAAACTTAAAATTAATGAAACGTGGTTAGATAATTTTGAAACCAAATCACTCTCTGCAAAATCTGATGCTGAAAAAGAAATTGCTAGACGTACATTCGAAACTTTAATGGCCAAAAGAGCTAAAAATGAAATTCTATCTCAGGAACTGCTAATCACTAGCCTTTTCCCTCTTCAAATGACTCCTAATAAGGAGCTTATAGTTGAAAAGAAAGCATATCCTTTTAATTTTGTTTTATTAGTCAATGAAATGTGTGCTTCTATGTGTGATATCTTCTCTGCCATGATTCAGGATAATAAGCTTGGAAGTATCGTAGGATCTCAGACAATGGGTGCTGGTGGAAATGTAACTCAACATATACAGGCCCCCAATAGTAATCTTATCATTAGGCAAACTGAGTCATTATTAGTTAGGTCTCGTGATCAAAAAGATTATATTGAAAATAATGGAATCATACCTGATGTTAAAATTAAAACATATGAAATGCAGGGTAATAAATTTGAAAAAGTCATAGAGAAAGCTTTTGAGCAATTCGTAAAGCCAGAAGTTAAAGAAGAAAAGAAAAAAGAAAAGAAGATTAGTTAAATTTCACTATTTTTTTTAAGATAAAAGATCTAAGGCTTCTAGGAAGAACAGCTAGAAGCCTTGAAACAGTTGCGAACGGAAATGGAAAATATAAATTGCTTTTACTATTTCTTTCAATTGATTTAAAAATCCTATTAGCTACTTCTGAAGCATCCATTAGAAATGGCATAGGATGATTATTGTTCTCTGTTAAGGGAGTCTTAACATAGCCAGGGTAGATACAAATTACATCAATATTATTCTTTCTTAAATCATATGTTAAAGAATCAGAATAAGTCTTCACAAAGGCTTTAGAGGCACAATAGGCTGCATTTCTAGGCAAACCAAATAGTCCCCCCAAGGAAGAAATAGTTGCAATTTTTCCATGATTTTGTGATTCAAAAAATTTAATTGCCGGTCCAAGAGAATTGAGGAACCCGTTTACATTAGCAAGTGTTATTTTTTTATCAAGTTCAGAATTATATTCTGATTGCTTATTAGCAATGCCAATTCCAGCATTTGCTATAAAAACATCAAGACCAAAGTCTTGAAAAAAACCATCAAACATTTCATTGGTTTTTCTCTCATCTGTGATATCACATTCAATAAAATGAATATTTTTTTTTAAGTTCAAGGATGATTTAAAAAATTTCTCTCTACTTCTACCACAAGTTCCTACAATATAATTTTCATCTAAAAATTTTTTACACAGAGCTTCACCGATGCCAGAAGAGCCACCAGTAATAAACACCACTTTCTTATGATCAATCATTAGAGTTTAACTTTTTGAATATCGTTTAATATGAGTTGATCAACAACTCTATCAATCCTAGCTGTTCTAGCTTTCTTTTTAATATAGATTTGTCTATACAAAGATGTGACTGTTTCTTTAATTTCTCGAACACTTCTTACCTCATCGAAAATTGAAGCTAAAAATGAATCTGGTTTTCTTTTGGCATATTTTATTTTTGCTGCATCCCATGATGTTTCTAAAAACATCTCAAATATAAATTCAGCTGGTGTTCTCGATGTAACAACTTCATCAACAATTTTTTTAACATCAATATCAGAACCATCTACTTTTTTCCTACTTTTATTTACGACTGTTTCCATCCATTCATCAAAGTATTTACCAATATCCTCCGGGTTTTTCTTGATAATCCCTATTGCGTATTCAGTACTTTCTGAGCTAAAAACTCTTAATCCCGCCATTTCGGAAAATTCCTTATAACTCTTAGTGATCGTTTTATTTGTGTAAGACTTAGGAAGAATTTTTTCATTTTTATACATTACGTCAAAGAAATCAGTCATAGATTCTAAATATTCATCAATAAATTGATGAGTGGCTGGGCCAATTTCTCTTTCAGTGATTTCAAATTTCTCGGGAACTTTTAAATCGTCCAATTTCTTTATCGCTGCTTTCATTTCAGCAATCTTTTCAGGGTTAGCTTTTTGAACTGCAGAAGAAATATTGTCAATTGCTTGATTAGCTTTCTTTAATTGTTTCTTAAGATCACCTTTTGAAAAAATCCCCCATTTCCCTTTAATAGAATTTAAAAACCTAACTTCCATTTTTTTATTAATTTCTAATACAAGGTGTAAAAAGTTTTTAATTCGATAATCAACATTTTCAAGCCCAGGGAATTGAGATTTTTTCAATCCTTTGTAGGGAACATCAGAGTTTTCCACAGAGTGTCGTAAAGTATCATAAGTAATATTTGCAATTTCTTTTTCAGTCATCTTCCGTGCAGTTTTATTTCCCCATCTATACTCTTTCCTAATATTATACCATTGCTTTTTCCAACGACTCAAAGATTCATAATATTCGTTGTTTTGTCGAATATTTTGTCGAACTCTTTCTGAACGCGTAACTTTTAATAAATGGGCATCTTGAGGTATTGCCTTGGCCAACATTTTTTGTCTATATACTAGTTTTAATGCTGCTAAATCAGTAACAGCAAAAATGGCCGCAAACCACATATCAAACTTTGCTTGCCCCCATTCTTTTTTAATTCTATCAAAAGTATCTATAGAGTAAATATGTTCTAAGCTCATATTCTTAGTAGTCTTTAAATTATGGGCCGAGACAATACTTCTTTGCATATCAAGTTGAGGAGGTAAGTATAATAATCCATATCCCAATTCATAAACCATGACACCTAAAAAGAAATATGAAGTAAATTTTATAAAAAGTAGATTAGTGAAAATCGTAGAAAAGAACGGAAAACCAATAGCAGCAAGACCACCAAAGGCAATCATCATAACAATCATTCCTCCACCAATATAGAGCATTGATTTTTCGTATATAACTCGAACTTTTTCTATTTTCCATCTCATCTCTTCATTTGCAGAATTGATCTCTGGATTTTGTGCAATAATTCTTTCTCTTATATTTTTAGTTTTTGTAAATAATTTATCAAAATTATCATCTGTGCCATATTCAGAATATTTTGCGTGGCAAAAACTTTTTATTTCTTTATTATCTCCAAGATAACTCGCATCTTTCACTACAGTTGCAAAAATCTCCTTTAACTCAGAAGTTCCTGGGATTTCCTTAGTTCCAATTACAATTTTTGAAAACTTCTTCAAAAATGTAATATCTCGAATGACTGTATGTTTAGAATTGCCGCCCCATTCTTTGGTTTTCTCTTCTATCACCGTTGAAAAAAATGGTTCAATTTCTAAGAGTTTATCTATATAAATAATAGCAAGTAATTCTTGAATTCTTGCTGACTTAATTAATTGATTTCCTTTTTTAGGATCAAAATCTGAAAAACCTAATTTTTTAGCAATATGATGAAGCTGAAAATTTTTGGTTAAAATTCTTTTATCATGAATATTATAATCACTAGTTTCATTTTCTTTCTTTGAATCATGCTCTCCACTCATTTGAACTACTTGTTCATCTGAGCTTTCTAAATCTCGACATTCATCATTCTCAACTAATGCACTACAATTTTCTGATTCTAATCCTTCTTTACTTAAACCATCTTTTAACAACTTAGGGTCGATAGGAAGTTTGGCTACTCTCGTATTATCTTGATAAATCTTATTTCTAAAAAGATGATCATCACCATATTTAAATACAACATCTTGGTATTCCTGGGCAGAAAGCTCATGTTCTTTTTTCATATCTAATAAAACTGAGGTCAAAATTTTCCAAATTTCATCAGTCATCTCAAATTCTTGGGCCAAACTCAAGTCTTCATTCAACATCTTAATAATTTTTGAAGAATTTCTGAATTTCTCTTGAAGTTTCTCAGACAACTCACTCATTAACTCTTGAGCAAAATATTGATTATTAAATAATAAATCATCAATTCTTTTACATGCTCCATGCTTACAAAAAATTTGATCCTTAATAATAATACTTTGGATTAACATTGGAGAAGTTACTGGTAAGCTATAATTAGAAGGAAACTTATTCCGTTGTGCTCCTTTTGCTTTTCCCCTTGGGTTTTTCTTAAAATAATCAGTCAATAATATAGCGTGTTTAATATTTTTAGTTAGAAAATTCTGCAATGATTGAAACTTCTTGTCATAATTATTCTGCGTAATATTATCTAGCAAAGGATGAAGTTTTTCATCAATCTTAGCCGTCATGTCCTCAACCCATTGACTACCCCAGTTTTTATCAATCAGTTTTTCAAAATAAGTTTCTATTTCAAGTAAGTCTTTTTTAGTTATATAAAACTCTCTATCTTCTTCTGGATATTTCTTTACTGTCTCAAGTGCTCCAACAAAAATACCTAAAAAATATTTCAATAAATTTCTTTTCCTAACACTATAAGCATCCATGGCCAATACTGCACTTATCCTACCTCCACTTAAATCATCTTCTGAGTAGACAGCATTTATAAAATCAATCTTATTAATTTTTAATTCTTTTTGTTCAAGCTCAACTGCATCTTCAGTTGAGAAGAAATCAGCAATAGCACTAATTGGATTCTTTGCACCTTTTAAATCTTCTTGAAAAAATGGATCACTTAAGATTTCTTTCAATTTCCTCGGTAGTTTTCCAAGCTTCTCAGGATTTCTAATTAGGGTAACTAAAAATTGCTGATACTCCATCACACCTTTATCGAGCATCTTTTCAAAGTCACTATCATTAAGTTCGCCGTCATGAATGCCTGTGGCAATTAAAGAATCACTATAGAGAAGTGAACGGATTTGATTAAAAAAATCATCCAAAGTATTTAAATATAAATCTTGATTCCAAAGCGTATGTAAATAATCAACAGCATAAGTTGATTTTTCATCATTCCAAAGTTTGTAAGCTAAAAGACCATCTCCACAATCATTAATTTTCTCTGCTTGATCTCTTTTGGTCATTCTTTGAATTGCCCAAGAATTCACCATCATTTCTCGAATAGCTAAGAACTGATTTATTTTTGCAAGTTGCCTTTCATCTTTTGGCTTTTTTAATGCCAGATATTCTACTAAAAATTTATCTTCAGGTCCCATTGAGTAAGACACCATATCTGGTAGATCTTGAGTAAAGTCAAATTTAACTGTTTCTTTAATAGCATTTGCATAGGTACCATTTGTTCCCGCAAACTTTTGATAATACGTAGAATATGTATTGAAATGTTCTTTGATTTGTTTATTTGGAAAACCCTGGAAATGCTCTAAATACTTCAAAACATTAACTTGAAAATTTGAATCATTTATTGCAAATAAGCTTTGTGTATTTTGTGGTAAAGTTAATCTTTTCATATTTAGACCTGTCTTATTAGACAAAAACTTTGAAAAGTATTTATTTGTTATAAGGTTTAATCCTTCTAGTGCCTGAAAACCAAATTGATTTTTAAAGACTTTATGATCTTTTTCATCATATAAGTGGGCAACTAGTCCATATAAATAGTACACTCCTGGTAAAACCTGAAGATATTGTTCCTGCAATTTTGTTAAAGTAGATTCCTTAGCTGTACCAAAAGCTTTTTTAGCTTTTTCATCAACATTTAAACCGACATAATTAACAATACCAACTTTTTTCATTTTATCTTGAACCAGCCAAAGTATTTGGCTTTTTACAAGATACATCTTTTGAATGATATCTGATAAATGCCCCATTAATTTTGCTGGTGATTCTTTCTTCTCAAGATAATCAGTCACACTAATTGGAAAACTTGTTTTTTGAAATAAAAACTTATCTGTCGTAGAGATTAATGGAAGGAGTTCATTTTCAATAATATTTAATCTATCCCATGTATTATAGGATTTACTCATAAAAGCTTTTTCATCACCAGATGCAATTTGTCTTAATTTATGGGTTATGCCTAGACCTAAATGTTTTGGGAGTCTTAAATTTGAATTTTGAACGATGCTAGAGCATGCAACAAATAAAAGTGTAGTAACGCTTATAATTATTGCATGTTTTTTTTTTATCATTGAAGTAGTTTTGAATTATTTTAAAATTCTCCCACACTTACCTTTACCATCTGGACCAATATGCTCCCAATTGATTTTTGCTTGCTCATCTAATTCTGATGGATCAAGATTATCTAAGTAGGTTTGACCAGCAACTGATCTATAGATAGAAAACTTATCTGCATTTGGTGCAGCTTTTTTTGCAGTTGGAAATAGTCTCTGCATTCCTGCTATAACATTTGATTTAGTTAATACTTCAGGACAATTCTTACCAATAAAAGTCGTTCCAGTTTCAGCAGCATTAATAAGAGCTAGTTGATATAGTTCTTTATATTGCATCTTTTTGGCAACATCTCCTGCCAAAGCTGCTTTTTTAAACCCAGCTTGAAGTGGCTTTAAAACAGATTGTAAACTACCTGTAGAATCAGTATTAGAAAAAGCTGCTGCCAATAGTCTTTTATTAGTATAGACAGCTGAAGCATTAGCAGGAATATCTTCCTCAATCATGAAACGCTTTGTAATTGTAGTCATCTCTACATTATCTACAGATAAAATATCCTGAATTGCTTTGTGGTAATCATTATCAGTTCCAGCTTTTTTCAAAGCAGAATCAAAATTAATTGCTTTTATGAAAGTTGGATCTCCAATAACTTTAATATATAAGTCTGTAAGAATACTTTCTTCGGTTTTACTTAATTCATCTAAACTTTTGTAATTAGTTCCACCAATTCTTGGATTAATATAATCCATGATAATTTTCTCTGCTCCTGCAGTATCAGAACTTCTAACAAGGGCCTTAAAAGGATGAACAACTGCATTTCCTACACTTGATGGAGACCTATCTCCAAGATTTGTTTTAAGGTAAAATGAGTAATCTTTTCCATTGTCTAGTTTGTAATTTACGAGATCAATCTTTTTTTCATTTCGTAGTGAACTACAAGAAAATATAAGTGCTAAAAGACAAGTCGTTGTTAAAAATTTCATAATACCTCCGTTAGATTATAAAAATATTATATATTATTTATCTAATAAGTTCAGCGGGCATTTTTATCCAATGGCAGATATTTTTGGGCAATGAAAGCTGTACCAAGCCCTCCTAAAACACTCC
>CALIJZ010000006.1 GCA_938017795.1 uncultured Bacteriovoracaceae bacterium | reverse complement strand
ATCAAGCCAGACATTCAAGAAGCAGCGTAAGAGAAGTTAAGTAAAATAAGGCTAGGTCTATTCTTAGATCTAGCTATCAAAATAACCTACAAATACAGTTTTTATCAAGTTTAAGGAAGGTGGAAAAAATATTCCTTCCTGTGAAAAAAAAACAAAAAAGCAATATCCTTATAAATAGAAATTTAGATTCGTATTTAAAGGAAGGCGATTACTATGGAACCTAAGAAAAAAGTAGATTATTCGAGCATCATTGACCTGGACAGCTTAGAGCAACCAGCAGGAGATAAAGTTGTAGACTTTAAGCCGGCAGCAATAAAAAGTGAAGGTTTTGATCTTAAAGATAGTATATTAAGTCTTAAAGAAAAAATTAACGAGTTTAGAAAGTTTTCTGATCTTGGTGATTTAAGAATGTTAGACAAGTTAGATAATTTGAAGAGACTTTCAAATCTTGATAACCTTACAGACTTAAGAGAACTTAAGGCACTGAGTAAATTAGATAATTTAGGAAAACTAGATAAAATTGATGATCTTGATAAATTAAAGTCATTAGAAAATCTAGATTACCTTAATAAATTAGATAACCTAGATGGACTAGAGAAACTTTCAAAGTTAGATAAGCTTGATAATTTAAACTCGCTAGATTCTATGAAAGAGCTTTATAAACTCGATAAATTAGATAACCTTGCACATTTAAATAAATTGGAGAAACTTGAGATGTTAAGTGAGATGTCTGGATTAGCTAAACTGCAAAACTTAGATAAATTAGATGGTTTAGAAAGCTTGTCCAATCTTGATAAACTTTCAGACTTAAATCAACTTGATCAATTAGAGCAAATGAGCCTTTTGAAAAACCTTGAGCACCTAAATAAGCTAGGGTCTTTAGATAAGCTAGATAATATGAAAGAGCTTGAAAACTTAAGTAGTTTAAAAAAGCTTGATCAGTTAAACCAGTTAGACAAATTAGATAACTTAGAAAATCTAAAAAAGATTGATGGATTAACTGAACTTAGAAAGTTAGATAACCTAGGTCAGCTTGATGGACTTGGAAGATTAGTGAAATTAGATAATCTTTCACAATTAGAGAGACTAGGAGAGCTAAAGAGTTTAGAAAATTTAAACTATTTGGTAAAATTAGAGTCTTTAACAAGTTTGCACTACCTAGAGAGATTAGATGAGTTAAACAAATTAAAGCAATTAGACCAACTAGGTGATATTGAGGCTAAGTTAGAGCCTTTAAAGAAAATTGAAGTCCTTGATACAGTAAGAGACTTTTTAGTTGAAGAAAACTTTCAAAGACTTGATAAAGTTGAGTTTTTACAACACTTAGTTAAATTAGATAAACTAGATAAATTAGATAATCTGGAAGAGTTAGGAGCATTAAGTAATTTAGAAAGATTAAATAACTTAAAGCAACTTGAAAGATTAGATGCACTTGGAGCCTTGTCTCGAATTGATGATCTTGCAGATCTTTTAGAAAATAATAAAACATTGTTTTCTTATCTTGAGAACTTAAAAAAACTAGAGCATTTAGATAACTTAGAAAGTTTAGAGAGCTTAGGAAAGCTAGATAGATTAACTGAGCTACATAAACTCGATAAAATTAACCAATTGCAAGACTTAGATAAGTTGAATATTATTAATAGACTTGATGAGTTAGATAAATTAAATCGATTAGATATTCTTAATAAATTAGATAATCTTGCTAGTCTTGATAATCTTGATGCTCTTAAACATTTAGACAAACTAGAGATCTTAGAAAACGTTGATTTTATCGATAAATTAGATAAGTTGGTAACTGGTGGATACTTAGATAAGCTTAAGTATTTAGACAATCCTCAGCTTTTTAACTCTTTAGAGAAGTTAGATAAGATAGATTATTTAAAAGAATCAAATAAAACAATATGGACAAGATGGTTAAGCCATACTGGTCTTCAGTTTTTAACTGCAGCAGTTGTTGCTTTTGCATTATTTACGTTTGCAAGTAGTACACACACTAAGCAATCTGTAAGAAATGTGTTGCCGATGATCTCTTTTGGAGAAGCTCATAAAGTTGATTTAGGATTAGCATATCTTCAGAATTCATTATCAAATGATAAATTTGATAAATACTATGAAATGGCCAAAAGCAGAGTGAACTCTGAAATTAGCCAAGCTTTAGATGTAAACAGCTCATTGACTGACCATGAGAGATATCTTGCATTTACAAATATTGAAGCATATTCATTCAATGAAGGTGGAAGAAACCTTGCTAGTCATGTTGAAGGAAATGTAAATGCTCTTAAGAGTAAGCTACAGCGTCAATATGAAGCTCAGTATGATACAGAAAAGAATGCATTTGATGATAACCCAGCATTTGTTCAAAAGTTAACTAATGCAAATACTTTCTTGAGTAACGGAAAATTTGGAGATGCATTTGATCTATTTAATGTTCTTTCATTAAAGTATCCTGAGTCAGCAGTAGCTGCAAAAGGTAAAGTTCTTTCAATGCTAGGAGCTGCAAGCATCAGTGATAAAGATTTTACAAGTAGATTATAAGAATAAGTTTTTTAGGCCGTAGTGATTATTTCCTGCGGCTTAAGAGATTCAAAGTCTGAAAGTGAGTATAAGTCATCGATATTTTTCTCAAAACCTTCTATCTTTATATTAGTCATAGTCTCTACTTTTAATGATTTCAAAAAATCCATATTTTTTAATTCTTTAAAAACGTCAGACGTTATTAATATCTCATTCTTTTTTGCAATAGAGCATAAACGAGATGCTCGATTTACTGCAGGACCAATTGCAGAATATGTTTTAAATAACTCATGTGTTCCAATGAAGCCAACTTTTGCTTCTCCTTTGTCTATTCCAATCCTTGTTGAAAAATCTCCACCCCAATGTTTCTCAAAAAACTGTTGATTGCTAAAAATTTTTCTATTTATATGAATGGAAGCTAAGACAACTTTCTGGACGAAGTTTTCAACGCTAAATGGGGCATTACTAAATGCTAAAAATCCATCTCCTAAAAACTTATCAATAGTAATTTCATGATGCAAAAGTGTGTTTGTAGTCAGTTCCATAAACTTAGTTAGGCTAAGATTGAAATCTCTGTGGCTTAGTTTATTTATTTTTTTAGTTGAATCAACGATGTCTACGAAAAGTACACAAATCTGTTTATTGATTGACTCCTCAAGCAGTTCTCCTTTTTGTATCTTCTCCATTTGATTTAGTACTTGGGGACTAAATTGCTTGGCGAGATCATTTATTTCAATTATCTCATCAACTTTTTTTTGTATGGTTATGTCTCTGTTTTTAATTTCCTGGTCTAGCAATTTCCTACTGGTGTATTCTTTGTTAAATAAATTAAAATTTAATTTTTTTAAAATACTAGCCGTTACTATATAAAAAATAATAAAAAAAATGTGAAGGTAGTTAAAGTCAGACTGAGTCGTTATCTCGTTTGGGATTAATAATGCAGCTATTGGTAAAGAAATTAAAAAGATATTAAAAAAAAAGAAAGACCAACTAAGCCTAAAGATAATGTCAAAAATCAAAAAAACCATACTGATTCCCATATAGTAGGGAGAAGTGAAGTCATTAATTAAGAAAAGCATATATATGACTGATTGAGAAAATATTTGAATGATAAATGTTGCAACTAATTGAGTTTTGAAGATATGATGATTTTTGAAATAGATTAAAGAGAGTAGGGCGATAAAGAAAGAGCCGGCGATACGTAGATATAGAAAGTTAAGAAAAAATTCTTGATAATATATATAATCAAGTAATCCAAATAACATATACAATGGAATTAAAAACTTTAAAGTAGTGCCTTTGATGGCATTTTCTCTATAAAGTGAGGTTTCATACTCTAATGTGTTCATTGGTTTTTACTCTGAGCAAAGTTTTTAAGAGAGGTGCTCTACTTATAACGTACAACTATATTATTCAGAAACGATATAGATGTTAGAAAGGATGAGAGAACATTGGAAGATTTTAATGAATTTAAGATTTATGAAATCTAAGTAAGTTTAAGGTTGTATCAAGGTTTCTATTAAAGCAGGGCCATTTCGACACTGTATTTGTAGGTTATTTTGATAGCTAGATCTAAGAATAGACCTAGCCTTATTTTACTTAACTTCTCTTACGCTGCTTCTTGAATGTCTGGCTTGATCGACGTTGTCTGAAAACTCTCAACCCATTGCTCAATTTGAACATTAGCTAACTCTTTTACTGAGTTATTGTTCTCAATTGTCTTTCTGGCAAACTGAACAAATTCAAAATATATACTCTCTGGATTTTCCTTGATCTCTCTTTGTATCTCAAGGTTCTCTGTAGCTAATTGCATCTCGATATCTAGAAAGTCTCTTGCCTTTGACCCTTCAGGAGCAAAGATATCAATCAACCTGTGATTAAAAACCGGATTATCTAATAAAAGAAGAGAGACTCTCTTTTTCATTGGGTAATTTTTAATGATCTGCTCTAGTGCTTCATTGCTAGCTTCTTCTAATAAGAAACTTGGGTAATGCTTCTTTCCAAGCCTAGAAACTGTTTCAAACTCTTTCTCTGTGAGGAGAGCATCATATAGAGACTTCTCAACCTTGGGAGTTGCTGTTTCAATAAGATCAACAATCTTCTTAATAAATGGTCTTTGCTTCTTAATAACTCTACAAGACTCTAAGCTTGTCTTGAAACTATCATACGAGCTACCTTTATCAAATTCTTCAAAACTCATACTTTCATCAATAACACTTGTAAGTGTTTCATGATCTAGTCTTTCCGCAATTTTTGCAAAAAACTTAGGATTAATGATATTCATAAACACGCCTCTATACTCAGGGTGCTTGTTTACAAAATCAACTCCCTCAGAAGGCTTAAGTGTTAAAAGAGTATCTAATAACTCATAGTCCCTAAGAACATGAGGAACAATAATCTCAGCAACAATTTGAGTTGAGATATATTCATTAGCTCTTCTAATATCATCTAAAGTAAGATTCTCATTTAAATTTACTTTCCAAGTGTTTCTCTCCTCATCTCCAAGGTTAGAAAATACTTTTAGTAAGACTTCATTATCCAATTGTTTAACTAGAGCGTTAAGTGCGTTGATAGAGTCATCACTTTTTTCTATGATCCAACTCTTAATCATGTGGATCGCCTCATCTGGTGAGTTAGTCATATATTTTTCAAAACGACTAAATCCTACAAGGTGAGTATCATCGCCAAAGCCATCTCCACCGCCTTGAGCTGCTGCCGCGGCTGCTGCTTGCTCTTTCTTCTCTTTTTCTTCTTCTTTCATGCTATTAGAAGCATTAGAGATCATCTCTTTAGCTTTCTCATTTTCTTTGAATTTTCTGTACTTTCTAAATAGGAATAATGATCCAAGCATCAAGATGATAGTTGATAAAACCAGACCTAACATCGTGCTAAATTTTGCAAGGTTCTCAACTACATATTCAGATAACTTCTGCTCTGCTTTCTTTGGAACTGCTTTTCCAACTCTATTAGCTTTGAAAGGGATCTTTTCAATCTCGACCTCAGCTGTAATGTCTCCAATTGGTAATTTTAAATTATTTAAAAGAGCTTTAAGTGAATCAACTGTTGAATCCTTTATACTTTTTTCAAGATAAATGAAAATAGTAACAGCTTCAAGATTATTAAAGATATTGTTTGCCTCATGGAACTTCCAAACATCGTTAAGTTTCTTCTGCTCAGACTTTCTATTATTAGCAACCGTTGGCACTTCTAAACCAAGCTTAGAAAAAACAATATAGTCTCTAGAGCTTTCTTTGAACTCTCTTTCTGAGATTTTAACTTCAGGCTTAGTATCTTTTTCAAAGTTTGGTTTAGGGGGAGCGTAATATGAAATATCCACCTCAACTAGATAATCTTCTTTTTCAAGAAGTGATCCAACTGTTTTTTTAACCTTATTGCTGATCTTTTCTTGAAGCTCAACTTTTTGCCACTGGATTGACTTAAAGCCGCTGCCTACTTCTGCTGATTGAGCAAATAAAGATAGTCCTGCTAGTACTAGTAAAACCTTTCTCATTACTTTATTCCTTTACTTGTAGAGCCTAGTTCGCTCTCTAAATATTTTTTCATTGTATAAACTTCTTTACTACCAGGAAAAACACTAGCTGCTTTCCTGTAATATGATAAAGA
The DNA here is from genome assembly GCA_938017795.1 of uncultured Bacteriovoracaceae bacterium. GTDB lineage: Bacteria > Bdellovibrionota > Bacteriovoracia > Bacteriovoracales > Bacteriovoracaceae > JAHDHG01. The sequence goes on along the minus strand of CALIJZ010000006.1, from coordinate 58,964 downwards.
CTTAGGAAGGTCTTTAGACATATAATAAGTCATCGCTTTCATCTCATAGACTGCACCAACTTCTGGATAGTCTTTTTCTAATGAATCTAAATTTGTAATTGCATCTGTGTAGTTCTTAGACCTAACAAGACGTTGAACATCAAATAATTTATTAATTAGAAGGTCATATTCTTTGGCAAAACTCTTTTCAGTATAAGAATCAAGATTTGCATTAATCTCATATTTACCAGAGTGAAGTTTACTGATCATTAATCTATAATTTGCATGCTTTTCTTTTTGCATAACAAGCATGAAGTTATCACTTCTTGAGTAGTTTTCTACAATCTCTGAATAACCAATCTTTAAAGGAGTTACTCCAATCTTAACTAATTTATTAGTCTCAGAGTTTTTAACAAAAACATCTACCTTCTCTTGAACGCTAGTAATCACTAGGTTTTTCCCGTAAGAAAAAGTTGAAACAAAAAACAAACTAAGTAGTAGCAATTTCATAAATAATCTCCATTATGATTGTGATTACTTATCGATATTTATCCTTGAATCTTGATTTAGGAAGGTTGTTTTTAATCAGGAGGAAATATTTTCCTAAGGACAAAATCTATAGCTGTCTTTTTTAGTTTTAAATCTAGATTTATGAAAATTATGCTTCTATAGAATTTGTCCGAATATATTCTTTAATTGCTTCACTGTTTGCTTTAGTTACTAAGTTAAACTCCAAAGCTGTCTTATAGCTTTCACCAGATTTGTAAGATCTTTTCACGTCAGCAAAGATACTAAATGCTTCATTATTAATCTTTAATTCTTCGCCTTCAATAAACATTTCACTTGATTCTATTAAAGCTCCAGAGTTGGAAAGATCTACTAGTCTAGCATTAAAGTTCTCAGAACTTTCAGATGAAATGACATAAATATACCCATCAACTGGATATCTTGGTTCTTTTCGAACATGCATCATATTCTTTATATGTTGGATTATAGGTTTTAATAAAAAATAATCAATCAATAGCAAAACTGAAATGACTGCCATAGGTATAAACAAGTCAAACTTAAAGAAAAGCAAAATAAATGAAGTTATAGCAAAAATAAAGCTGAGAGTCCTATCTCTCTTTGAGTCTTTTAGAATAAGAGCAGAATTTAAAATCCCTAAAACTCCAAGCCCAAACCAAATATATGCAAAATACTTATGGCCTTCCTGAATCTCAATTTTCTTACCCAAGAATAAAAAGAGATAATATCCAATCAGGCTCGCTAGAAAGAAAATAACCCCTACATTTAGAGAGGTACTGAAAATATTATAGTATGATTTTTCACTAATTTTTTTCTTCTTAACAAAATGTTTGTTTTTATTTTTAAACTTCCTTTTAGGGTCAATGATCTTGCTAAGATCAGGATAAGTATCACCATAGAGAGCAGTTGTTAAGAAAGAGTTGTTTTTAGCTGCAATTCTTGTTTTTGCTGAAAGAGCAGCATTGCATGTTAAAACAATACAAGGGGTCTCATTTTCTTTAGAAAAAAAGTTCAATCTATCAATCGAAACAACGGGTTCATTATCGGTGTCTAAAACAATATACTGAACATTCCCATCTAAAGCTTTCTGAACTCCATCTTGAAGATTTTCATAAAATCTAAAGTCTTTGGAATGTTTTTTGAAAAAATTTTCAAGCGGCTCTTTATCTTTATCTTTGTCTATTATGGCTATAATCATTTTTAATCTTTAAAATATACCCCAAGCCCTAGTTTTGTTTTCTTTTCAGACTTTTCAACTTCTCTACTTTCAAGGATTTTGATTTCAACTCTGTCATTTAAAACAATATTTTCTTTTATGTTTTCACCAAACTTATCTTGATTGGCTAAAATTGGCTCAGTAGAGCCTCGTCCGATCGGAACAATATTTTTACTATTAAATCCGAAAAATGCAAACCTTTGAGCAACTGTTGAAGCTCTCAATGAACTTAAATGCCACTTAGAAATCAAGCTTTTATCTCTAAGCGGAAGGTTTGAAGTATGACCTTCAATTAAAATTTTATAAGAGTCATCTCTTGTTTTAATTAAATCAATGAGAGCATCTAAAGGAGAAAGCATTTCATCTGTTAACTGATAAGAATCATTTTTAAAAAGAGTTGTACCACTAAAGCTAACTATTAATCTTTCATCTTTTTTTGAAATCTTTGTCATCTTTTGCAATTTAGGATGACTTGCTATCTCTTCTGTTAAAGTAGTTAACTTAACATCCGAAGATTTGTTTTTATCTATATTAAAGTGTTTAGATATTTCTTTTACTTTCTTAGTGAACCCAACAGGCTCATAATTAGCAAGTGCCATCATTAAAATAAAGAAACAACATATTAGAGTCATCATATCAGCGTAACTGACTAACCATGTACCCTCATCACTTTCTACTTTTCTTCTTCTGATTTTTCTTTTTGCCATTTATTTCTTCTTAATTAAGAGTTAATAACTTCTTTCCAATCTAGTCTTTTAGATTTTGGAAGGAATGAGTTCATTTTTTCAGCAACAACAACTGGGTTTGTTTTCTTTAATAACAATTTTACACCTTCAATAACAATTACATTTTTTTCATAAATCTCTTCTGAATCACCTTTAAGGTTTTCAGCGATTGGGAGCAATATCAAGTTGGCCATTATTGCACCATATAGAGTTGTAATTAAGGCAACGGCCATCATTGGACCAATCATTTTCATCGCATCACCTTGTTTACCTAAGTTTGCTAGTAATGCAACCATACCCATTGTAGTCCCGATCATCCCAAAAGCAGGTGGAAACTTTGACATTGTTTGAAAAAGATTTGCTTCCTTTTCATTATTTAAAAGTTGATTTTCATTTCTACTCTCAAGAAGCTCAACTAGATCTTCACCTTCAACAATTCCATCATCAATTGTTTGAACAGATTCTTGTAAAAACTCATCAGTAATACCAGGGATAAGACCACTTAGGCTCTCACCTTTTCTATAAGATTCAGTCAAAGTCATTAATTCCATTATTAAATTTCTAAACTCATAGTTCTTACCAAAGAAAAACCTTCTTATAAAAACCATGAACAATTTAAATAATCTTCTAATATCAACGCTTAATGCAATAGCAATGATTGTACCAACAACAACAATGAATAAACTATTGGTATCCACATATATCGAAGGTTGATTTTTAGATGTTAATAAAAAACTATAATACACATACCCAATTGATGATAGAAACACCAACACTGCCCATATATTCACTACTACTCCTTAGATTAACTGTTTTATATAGTATAATTATTAATCGAATTTATGCCACGCATTTTTTGTACTGGGTCATTACTTCCTAAATAAACAATTTTTTTATGATACTTGATTTTAGTGGTCATTATTTTAAATAAAAATAATCTCAATTATTGAAAATTTTTTACTTAAAATAATTTAATAAGAAATTTAATATCCAACTCTAGTTATGCACCTTGCACCACCTCGAGGACTAATACTTGGAACAAACTCTGTTGTATAAAGAGAGGAATTATCTTGTGGAGCTTCACCCACACTTTCTCCACCACCAGCTTGAGCATTAACAGTTATATTCTGACCAGATAAGTCAGAGTTAAAATGCCAAAGCATAAATCTAGTATTTGCTGCTTCAGTAGAAATATCTATAACTTTAGCTCCGGCCGTTCCAGGGTCATCAGTAAACGTAGCATAGTGATCACCAACACAACCTAGCGGACCTTCACGCTCTACTATTCCCGTTACAAGATTTAAACATGTATTATCTAGTGCGATTGGATCTAAAAGATTTTTTGTATTGATCCCCTGCACTGACTGAAAGTGCTTAGTGTAATTAATATTATTAATCAAACTATCAGTGAATGAAGTATATGTTGTTGACTCACCTCTACCAAAGCCTGAGACTTGCGATGTTGTCCATTCTTTTAACCCTCCTACGGCTTGTTCGATTAAAAACTTTGACTGACAATCTAATTGATTCCCAGTTAGAGGATCTACTTCATCATATCCACATAATGTAGAATCATAAAATTCTCCATTTTCCATTGCACCATAAATTGAGTGTTCTAACCTATTTGGTAAAGACTTTTCAAAAGCCGAAGAAAATAATGATTCAGATGAAGAATATGTTACACTTTTTGATTCACAATGAAGTAGAGAGTTATCAAAATCCATCTCTATAGGGACTCCTTGAGTAGCATTAATAACAGTAGTTGTTGCTTGATAAATGCCAGATGTTTCAAACATATCTACAGCGAAGTCATAATTGTGATTTACCATCATCGGTGCACCATTATCATCTAAATACTCGCAACCATTAGAATCAGGATCAAAGCTTGGTAAAGTAGTGTCTGTTATATCCATAGACTTACAAATATCTCGGTTCATCATATATTTATGAACTAAAGATTCAAACTTATTTGGAATAACTATCCGTAGATTGGCTACAGGGTAATCAGCTAATACTATAGCAGAAATTGCACCATTTTTTTCTGGTACCACTTTATAATAAAAAACTTTCAGTGGTGTGTTTACTACGTTTTTGTCTTCATATGTATAAGTTGTGCTTCCATCTCTAACAACTACATCATAAGGGGAGTCATTATAGATATCAATATCATCTTCATCTGATTTATATATGAAATATCTATCAGCGTCTCCATCAACATCATCCATAGAAAACCAAGTAAAACTAATATATCCAAGGTCCTCAGGAAGATAACTTCCTCCTGCTCCATTTAATTCATCGGCATAAATTTCATTATAACCCATTGAATATACTTCGTCCCATCCATAGTGTTTAGATCTAATGTTTTCTGTTAAGCCTTTTACATTTATTTCTATTTGTTCAGTTAACATTGTTCCTGAGATGGCTCCTGTTTCATAAGTAGCAATAAAATTCTTATTTTCATTTACTCCTATGTTTGCAAATACAGGGTTAAAAACTAAGTTTAAATAACAAGTAGTTCCTGCTGCAATCGTTACTCCACATGTAGGAGCAGAAGTAGAATTATCTTCAAAAGCAAAGGAACCACCAGCTAGCTCATGTGTAAAATTTGTTGCATCTGTTTCGCCAGTATTTGTTAAACTAATTTCTTGTGTATAAGTTTGATCAATTACTTGGCCTTCAAAGTCATATTCATAAAAAGGGAAATTCCCAAGAACCTCTCCTACATCTAGCCTTGCTGGACTAAGACCAGTTGTTTTTAATCCGAAGACTTCAGAGGTATAAGTGGCTCCATTAAAATATCTCATTTGAATTTCGTAGTTAGTAATTCCTAGAGATGAAGGGTTAAAATCAACTCCAAAAATACAATCTCCGGAGACATTCATATCATTACCTGCCGCATTGGTACATGTACCTGAATTATTAATTAGATACTCATCTATAGGAGCTGCTCCAGCAACATGATCTGGAAAAGCTAGTTCATCTCCAGAGCCACCTGTTAAAGTCAGAATGCTGCCATTTAGTAAAAGTGCATAATGAATATCTGTCGCACTTTGAGCACCGTCATTTTGAATTTTAAAATTCTTTGAAGTTGTATTATCTGGTCCTACAGTAACTTCAAGTTCTAAATCACTGATTCCAACTACTCCCTCATAAGGATTAAGATTTGCAACGGTAGCAGGGTCATAACCTTTATAATAAACTTTCACATAAGAAGTATATTCAATAAAACTAGTATCATCAGGGCTTAGTTTATCTCCTAAAGTATATTTTATCTCTACTTCTGAACTTTCAAGTGCAGAACTTAAATAGCTAACATCTACTGATAATAGACAATCAGATCCTGAAGAAATATTAGCTCCAGACCTACATCCAGAAGTAGTTTTGTATACAGCACTACCGCTTGTAATGCTCACACTATTGATACCAAGAGGAAATTCACCAGAGTTTCCTAAATTATAAGAAACTGTTTCTTGACTTCCAATTGTACCTAACCCTCCATCCACAACAGCAAGGTCAAAGTTAGTAGAAATTGAATTTAAAGTAATTTGAGAAGTTGCTACACTCGATCCCGTTGAATACTTACGTGTAACAGATCCATCTGCAGTACTAGTTGAAGAACCAACTCCAGGATAATCTGCTATATATGTAAAATATGTAACCTTATCTGCAGCTGCTGAGTCAACTGCTCCAATTTTTGCAATATCAACAAATTCAACATCTAATGCATAGACATCTGAGACTTCCGAAGTAGCTCCAAATATAATATTTAAATTAGTTGTAAAGTTTCCATTAACTGCAGAGAGGCCTCTTACTTCAAAAAAACATTGATCTTGTGGGTTTAATGCCGTTGACGTTGCAATCAATTGAAGACAATTGGAAACACCATCAGTATCAACTGTCGTAGTATTTACAATACTGTAGTTTGTAGTATTGCTAATCTGTAAAGAGAAAGTACTCTCAGATATCCCTCCGATATTCCTGATGTAAATATTCTCTAATAATGCACTATTTGCAACGGACTCTCCAGATCTACTTGCACCAGCATCAAACTCTTCAAAAACTAACTCACTTTTTAAATCAAGATTACCAGAAATTGAAAAATCTATCTCTCTTTGAATGAAACTATTATCAACATCAATTGATTCATCAGTATAATGAATTTTTAAATTTGAATTTATTAACGTACTCAAAAGATTATTATAAACTGTTAGCGTTGGTGCCAAGGTAATATTAAATGTACACTCATCACCAACATTTAATACTTGATTGCAACTTTCTGAAACTGATAGATATTCACTTCCTTGACCTGAAAGACTAAATGTTTCAATAGTTACAGGAGTATCTCCAAAATGCTTAATTTTAAAACTAGCACTTTCACTAATTCTAGAGTCATTTGAAATAATTGTGGTAGGTACGGCCCATGAGTTAGCACTTATATCTAGAGCATCAAATGTTTCAATAAATCCAGATTTAATTATATTACCTTCTAATATAATATCAGGAGTATTAACTATCCCAGTTTTCAAATTGTCATAACTTAAATTTAAATTAGGATAAGTAAATGCTTGAGATGGCATTGTTACGATTGGACTCATCGTTGCATTTAGAATACAAATTACATTTGGCGGAATAATAACTTCACCTGGTCCAGCAAATATTTCATTTGATAAATTCGTACAATCAGTTGTATCAATTGTAAAATTCAGATCACCAATAGCTGGAGAATTCACTGTTTTAATAACAGCAGCATTATGTCCAACATTTCTTAATTGAAAGCTTAAATTTTTCGATGATCCACTAATCAAGTTTTGATACTTTAGTATTGGAGTTGCTTCTAATACTCCTTCAAGAGAATAGACTCCTGCTCTTACATCCGTTCTTAGTGTAGAAGAGTTTGTTGTTGTTGGGTTTTCCAAGAAATTTATTTCAAAAAAATGGAAATAATCATCATAAACTGTGACTGCATTAGTATCTACGTTTACAACAAGGTTACATGTATCATTGCCTCCAAGAATTTGGTCAGTAGAGGAACAAGTTGTTAAAGGATCATTAAAATCAATATCAAAAAGAGTATCAGTTCCTTGATCTAGGATAATGTTTATAATTCTAAGATCTAATTCTCCTGTGTTTTTTATTTTCACATTTAATGATTTAGTATCATTGAAATCAATATCACCAAAGTTTACAATATCTGGTTGAACATCAATCTTTCCATTCGTTCCAGAAAGAGATTTAATCCTAGTCGTTGATTCAGAAGTCCCAAGGCCATCTTTATATTTAAGTTTGAATTCAACATCGTGCTCTGTTGAGCTTGTCGGAAGATAAGAGATTGAAAGAAGACATGTTTGGTTAACTTCTAATCTATCTGTACAAGTACCATTTTCTCCAGGGAATTCTGCCGTTTGACCAGAATATCGAAAGATTAAACTAAACTCTGCATCATCATAAAAACTTTCAAATTCACTGATTGCTAATTTACCAGTGTTTTTAACAAGAATATATCTTTCATGAACGGTTCCTATTGGGACCGGTCCAAAATTCAAGTCTCCATTAACAAATGTAATCTTACCTAAGTCATTAGGATCAACTAAAAAATTTTTTTCGTTTTCTTCGTCGTCAACTTGTCCGTTACATGAAACGAATAAGGCAAACAAAAAGAACAACAACAGACGTACAACGTTCATTCTTTCCTTTAAAAATTAATCATAACCAAACATTACAGTCTCATCTTGGTCAGAACTTCCAATATCATCAGAAGGCTGATACCAAGCACCGTATCTATCAGGAGATTCAAAGTATGTTCCTTCTGCAAGATTTGTTAATCTACCTTTATAAGGAGCAAGAGGATTATCTCCAGTTCTAGTCAATGTAAGGGTTTGATCTGAACCACCAGGTTCTCTATAAGTAATAACAGCAGGTTTATCAGATCCAAATGCAATATAATCAATATCTGAATTTATTGCATAATTTTTTCTCATTTTAGTCATTGGAATGTGAGACGCCGTGTTCCCTCCATTGCTATCAGCATAACTTCTTGCAGTCATTTTATTTAAACCTATAACTCTTGAAACTTCTCCTGTATATAGGCTTCCTCCCCCTGTCAAAGTAGTATAGTCATCATTACCAAATGTTCCTGTTGCTTCTCCTCCTACATTTGTATTTGATTGATACTCTGTATAGGGAGTATTATCTATAACAACATTATATTGTCCCGAACTAGACTGATATCCAATAATATCTTTAGATAGAGGCATAACTGGGTAAGAATCTACAACATTGGTTCCTCCTGCCCCTGAAGAATATACATAACCTGTTATTACCCCACTACTAATAACATGGTAAGAACCATTTAGTGGAAAAGTAAAAGTGTGAAAATCATCTTCATTAATTGTTACAGTAGAATCTAATGTTCCATCTCTATAAACATCTATCGTATTGCCATCTTCAAAAGAAAAAACTGTATAAATATGTGACTCATATCTTGCACCATTGAAAAGAAACTCTCTTCCGGCCCAAGCTGCAACATTCCAAACAATATTACCTTTATTGACTGCACCTCCACTCCCTAACCTTCCAGCTACAAAGAAATTTTTAGTAGATGTCATAATATCATTTTGAGAAGTAGTTAACCTGTAAACATCTCCTTTATTTAATGTAGTAACAGATGCACTGTTAACCTCAATAGCGGTCCCATTTTCTAATGCGACAATTTGAGAGTCAGTTGCTCCTCCTAAATTAAGAGCTGCATTTTGACTTCCATTAAAAAACGGATGATTAGGAAATGTCTTTTCAGTAACTTGTGGAGAAGGAACTGAGAAAGATCCATTAAAAGCCGTTATTCTAAAATCATATTCTGTATTTTCTAAAAGACCCGTAACGGTTGCCCGTGTATCATTTGAAATTGGATCTCCAAAAGTTATCCATGTACCACTACTTGTTTCTTTATATTCAATAATATAATCACTTATTGCTGTTCCATTATCATTGGGTTCAACCCAACCTAGCTCAATTTCATTAACTCCAATTTCTGCTGGTTCAACAACTGAAATTTGATCAGGAGGTATGACAAATGAAAATGGCGAAGCTGAATTAATTTCAGTTGATGTATTTCCTGCTTCATCAACAATTCTTAGAGAAATAAAATAATCAATATTTCCAACAAATCCTAATGAAAATCCATCAACTCCATCTACAATCTGATATTGAGTAACTGCATTTCCTCCTGGAACTTCTGTAAAATCTAATAAATTACCTACATCTCCAGCATCAAATCCATCTCCTCCATCATCGTCAAACCCTATTGCTATTTCATATTTTGCTATTGTATTACAATTATCCGTTCTCGTTGTTGAGATCCAATTTGCAATAGGAGCAGTACCAGGTAAAGCTTCTCCACCTGCAGCGATATCAATAGTATCGCCACCATTAAAAGTTGGAGCAACATCATCCCAAGCAAACCAAACATTTGGATCAGTTGCTGCTACAGATGGATTTCCAACAGTATCGTAAGCAATTACTTTCGGATAATTTCTATTACAAGCTACAATTCCTGTATTTAAACTTGGCCAAGAATAGCTTGTAAAGGTTCCAATATTTAAGAGAGGAGCTATATCTTCCTGTCCAATAGTTGATCCTAGAGCAATATCAATATGATCAAAGTCTGGCTCACCTGGATTAATCCAAGATACAAGTGGACTGACTATTGGCAACGTTCCCGTTACCCAATTTGTTGTTATTGCAAGATTTGTAGGTGTACTTGGACCAGCTATATCAACTATAAATGCGCCTGAACTAGCCGGAGCAGCTTGGTTACCTGCTTGATCAACAGCTCTAATAGAAACATAAAAATCTTCACTAGCATTTAGTGTAAAAGGAGGAATACTATCAACTCCACTTCGAGCTTGGTAACTAACTGTTCCAGAACCACCTGGAACTTCACTCCAATCTAAAACATTATTTAAGTCATCACTTCCAAAGCCATCACCTCCGTCATCATCATATCCAATGGCAATTTCATAATGCGAAATAGGACCACAAATATCAGTGGTTGAGGCCCAGCTTACTTCGTTAGCTTCAAATATATCACTAGTTGTTCCAACTAAAGTTACAGTTGTTGCTGTTGGAGCTGTTTGATCAAATTTAAATGTTTGTGGACTTGCCGCTGTTGTTGAAGAAAGTCCCGCAGCATCAACACTTCTCACCATTACTTGATATTCAATATTACATTCAATTAAGCCTGCTGTATTTAAACCAAAAAATGTATGATCAGCTGTACCATTCGCAGTTGTAAATCCAATAGTATTAGCCGAACCACTTCCATTTGAACCAATACCAACTTCAGCAAAAGCAAAGTCTGATGTAGGGTTTGTCCATGACGCCATCTGATCGACTGTTGTAGCACTAATCCAATCATTGGTAATGACAATACCAGTTGGTGGATTAGGTGGAATAGTATCTACAAATATTGAATCAACCGGAGGCTGAACACCAATGAAATTTAAATTTGCATTATTTCCAGAAAGGTCAGCAATCGTTCCACCATTAAGTGAAACTGTACTCGTATCATACTCAATACCATTTAAATCATTATCGCCTGCGCTAATAATATACTCAAAGGTCATAGTATTTGTAGTGTTAGAAACCAAATTCGCAAACTTAGTTACCCCTCCTATATCAACTCCTATCCTAGGAGTCCCAGTGATAACTAAAGTTTCATTATAAGTTAACATGAATCTTAAAATTTCTGTTTCTTTTAAAGTTCCAGTTACTGGAGTTACTGTCATAACAGATGCTAAAGGAGCAGTTGTATCATCGTTACTTATTGGAATAGGTACTGTTGAAGTTGTTCCATATGCAACAGTTATATTTCCACCTTGAATTGGCAGAGGTGATGTTCTGCTTACCCAAGCTTGAACATCTGCTTGATAAATAACTCCAGGTTTTAAAGCATTTAATTTTGCATCGGTACTAGAAATATTTGATTTTATAAAACCATCAAGATATAAGTCTAAATAATCTGATGGTGCACTAGGATAGATATCTCCTAAAGTATTAGTGGCATTAGAATCAGTAATATCATAATCATTTATTCCATCACTAATAATAACTCTATATTCATCAAAAATTCCACCAAAGCTAGTATCAGCTGGCACAAAATTTAAAAATACATTTGATGGATTGGCCACATCGTTAGTAGCAACAAGTATCCCATTAAAGGATGCTACTGGTGGTCTCATATCTCTAATTTCTTCTTCTCCTCCGTCATCGCCCGATGAACAAGTCGGATCAGCAGCTAAATTGGCACAAGCTCTGACTGCAAACGCATGATGAGTAAAAGAATCTAGTCCAACTAAATCAAGACTTCTCTCAAGAGGATTTAAAATAGTTGCAGTTTGCATATTTGGATCTAAATAATTAAAAATTGAATCCGCGTCTATGACTGGGTGATAGTATACTAAGTATCCTGAATACCCTCCACTAGCTTGAGCCCACTCAACAGTTGCTTGGTTAATTCCATCTTCTCCAGATGCAATTACAACATCAGTAATACCATCAAAGACAATAGGCCCTGAAGAAACTTTTGTCTGACATTCAGAAAATTCAATATTTTCTTCTTCGAACTGATCTATACCCGCACCTAAATCTCCTACAGATAAAGCAGTTGTTCTAAAATAGTAAGATGTATTTGGAAGTAATCCAGCAACTGTTATTTGAGTATCAAACGGGTTAACAACGTTAACTTCTGTTCTATCAGGAGTGTTTTCAAATAAGCAACTCGTTCCTAGAGATTTTTTACAATAATAAACTTTATATGAATCAACACTATTATGTCTGTAACCAAAAAACGCATCAGGAATAATTTTACCTTGATCCCAAAAAACATTTAACTGTGTCGCACCGTTTGCTCCAGGAAAAGCTTCACATCTTTGAATACCATTAAATTCTGGATAATCTCCAGCCGGTAGAGCTACAGTGACATAACTAGTGTTAGTATCTGGTATATCTCTATCAATATCAACAGCTCTTACTAAAACTCTATTTGAAGTTCCAGAAACAAATCCCGCATGAGTTAAATGCAATAGACCATCTGAATCTTTAACTAGATTATTTCCATCATCTGCTGTGAGAATATTTCCACCTTCATCAAGTAGCTGATACCTAAAATTTCCAGATCCCCCAAGAGCTGGAAAAAACCTTACAGCTAGGCGAGTATTAGAAACTGCGATCCCTTCTTCTGCTCCATTAAAGATAAAATCTTGATTAGGGGAGCTAATAGTTGAATCATCTTTTTTTCCATTATCCTCTAAAGTCCCAACACAAGACACAAGCATAAATGCAAGTAAAAAAACTATTTTCATAATACGTACAACCTTTTTTTAGTTCCCTCTAATAATATCATCAGGAACAAAATTCTATTACATTCTCTTTTTCGGTAATAATTTCAGAAACTTAAAAAAGTTATTTTTATTGGTTTTTATTTTTTTCGACAACTTTTCAAGCCACCTGTAAAAGATATTATTATAATTTTTATTACAGATAACTTTCTATTTATAATGTTTGGAACTCATCGTTATATGAACCTGTACTTATTTATAATTATAATCTGTTAACTATTGACCACCAAAATTGCTGATTTAAAAATATCTCAAATAATCCTTTCCATATAACCGGGTCTAATCACCTAATATCATTACAGTGAAATTTATTCATATTTTTTTTATCTTCACTGTTATATTAATAAAAATGATTGTTGAATTAAATTCTCAACAATTATGAGAGTTGGCTTTAATCAAAGACTCTTATTTTTCATGGTTCGTATGTCACTAACCTAAGGTAGAAAAAGGTTAAAATAAGAATCTTGAGTTTAAAGCCGCTGCAAGACGAGGTAATTCAGAGTTTCTGCTTTACTTCAGTGGATGGCTTTTAGTTATTGCTGGATAGCAATAACTAGTACTCAAGGATTTTTATATCTTAGATATAAAAATGAGTCGTCTTTAAAAAAGTGATTTTTTAAAGATCTAGCCTTACTGTTATATATTTAGAGAAATCTAGGTATATGAGTTCAAGAATGAATTTTCTAAAAGTTCATTCATGGAAAAGAACTAAGAAAAATTTTTTGAATTTTTCTTCAGTAAAAAAAGACAACTTCGAACCAAGGAGTTAAAAGGTTTTATGGAGTTGAAAAACAAGGTCAGCACATGTTGCTGGCCTTTTTTTATCCATTGTAAAAGATCCCTCTTTTTTCTAATATTTCTTTTGTTTTAGATAAGTTCATTTTTTCATAATGACTTAAAAGCATTGTAAAAGTAGCTCGGCCTTGAGTCTTAGATCTAAGATCTGTACTATAACCAAATAGTCCAGAAAGAGGAGTTAACGTTTTAATAATCTCCCTTCCATCTTTAGAAGCTTCAATAGAAACAACTCGACCTCTTTTACTATTTATATCTGAAATAACATCACCAGAGAATTCATTAGGTGTATTAATTTCTAAATTCATCATAGGTTCCATTAATAATAATTTTGCTTTAACGCAAGCATTTCTAAAAGCATTAGCCGCCGCTATTTTATATGCAACTTCGTGAGAAGACTCTTCATCATATTCAATATTCTTAACATCGACTTTCATTGAATGAAATGGATAGCCAGCCAAACCTCCACCGGGGATACCATCTTTAATGCCAGTTTTAATGGCTTCAAAGATTTCCTTCGGCACAGCTCTATCTTTAAAACTAATCTCAAGTTCTACTTCTTTATCTCCTTCCAAAGGAGAAACAGCAACCTGACAAGCTCCAAACTGAAGTTTATCACCAACCTCTTTTCTAAACTCTGAGCGCTCTGATTTTTCTAACTCAATAGTTTCTCTATAAAAAACTTGTGGCTTACCAATGTTTACCTTGACACCAAATTCTCTATCAAGTCTGTCAGTAATAATATCTAAGTGAAGCTCTCCCATTCCATAAATTAACAATTGGCCTGTGTCTTTTTTCTCTTGAAAATTAAAAGAAGGGTCTTCTATTTTCAGACCTTGTAATATTTCAAGTAATTTATCTTGGTCTGCAGAACTTTTAGCCTCTATAGCAATTGCTATAACTGTTTCAGGAAAATCCATAAGATCATAAATAATTCCATTCTTCTGATCACAAAGAGTCTCTCCTGTTATCGTATCTTTCAAGCCAGCAATAGCGACAATATCACCAGCACCAGCTTCTTTAATTTCTTTTCTCTTATTAGCATGTAGTTTTAAAATCTTCTGAACTCTTTCTTTCTTATTTTTCAAAGGATTAAAAACTGAATCTCCAACTTTAAGTGATCCTGAATAAATTCTAAAAAATGTAAGTCTCCCAACAAATGGATCAGAGACAACTTTAAAGGCCATTCCACTAAAAGCTTCACTTACACTATTTTTTCTAGAAATAGCTTTTTCTCTATCTTTAATAGAATACCCAGCAACATCAGCTAAATCACTTGGAGCCGGAAGATAATCAATCACAGCATCAAGTAATGTTTGGACACCTTTATTTTTAAAAGCACTTCCACAAAGAACTGGTACAAGTTTATTCTCAATTACACCTTTACGAATAATTGATTTTATTTTTTCATTACTAATTTCTTTGCCTTCAAGAAAACTCTCCATAAACTCATCATCAAGATCAGCCAAACCTTCTAGAAGAGATTCTCTGTGAGTTTTAGCAGTTTCTAATTCAGATTCGTCTATATCAACAACTTCGTATTTCTCTCCCAATTGATCAGTCCACAAAATCTTTTTCATCTCGACAAGATCAATAAGACCTTGGAATTGATCCTCGGCTCCGACAGGAATCTGAATAGCTTGTGCATTCTTCCCAAGTTTTTCTTTTAATTCATTAATTACATTAAAAAAATCTGCTCCTGTTCTATCCATCTTATTAACAAAAGCAATTCTTGGAACTTTATAAGTATCGGCCTGTCTCCAGACAGTTTCAGATTGAGGCTCAACTCCACCAACAGCGCAAAATACACCAACAGCACCATCAAGAACTCTAAGTGATCTCTCCACCTCTATCGTAAAATCAACATGACCAGGAGTATCGATAATATTAATCTGATGCTTATCCCAAAAACAAGTTGTCGCAGCAGAAGTAATTGTAATCCCTCTCTCTTGCTCTTGAATCATCCAGTCCATAGTGGCAGCACCATCATGAACTTCACCTATTTTATGATTGATCCCTGTATAGTATAGAATACGTTCTGTAGTCGTTGTTTTACCCGCATCAATATGCGCCATAATTCCAATATTTCTAAATACACTTAAATCACTCATATTTACTTTTTAATATTTAATAATGGCACAGAATCACCCATCATATACTGAGGAAGAACTCCATTCCATTTCATAATTGTTTCATACTCGATCAAATTTCTATTTGCTTGAAGTGCATTGGCCCTAATTCTCATAGATTCAGCTTCAGCTTCTGCCTCAGTGATTTTAATCTGCTTGTCATTTTTTGCTTTCTCTAAAAGGTTTAAAGATTTTTTTGAAAGCTCAACTGCAATTACCTTATCTTTAACGGCCTTTTCAAAAGCATCATCAAAATCAATATTTACTAGTTCAAAGTTTACAACATTAAGACGTTTTTCTTTTAAACTCTCAAGTATTTTCATTCTTATCTCTTGCGTAGCTTTTAATCTATTTGTAATTAAATCAACTGCTTTATACTGACCAATAACCTGCTTAATAGAAGCTTCAATGATTTGCGGAGCCAGTTTAGCAATAAAGTCTCGTCCTACCTCTTGATAAAGTTCGGTGATTTCACTTTTAGTTGGATAAAGATTTATTGAAAATGTAGAAGCAACTACCTGAGCATCCTGGCTATAACATTGCACTGTATTTTGTATCTTAGTTTCTCTAACTGATATTTTTTCAATTCTTGTAATAAAGGGAGCTATAAAATGAAACCCTTCTTCCAGTGTTCCTTGAACTTTTCCAAGTCTAATCTCCACTCCTCTATACCCAGCATCGATAACCGTCCAACTTCTCATTACCAATAAAAATATAAAAAATGGAATAACTAAAGCACTCCACTTCATATTTAACTTTGGAGGATTAAAGTTCCCAAAAGGGTTTTGTTGATTTCTCATTTTATATTCCTTGGACAAAAAAAAAGCACTCATAAAGAGTGCTTTTAATATAAACAATTTCTAATAATTTAACTACCACTTAAGGTGAGCAAATGCCTTATTGGCCTCAGCCATCTTATAAACATCTTCTTTTTTCTTAACAGCTCCACCTCTAGTGTTTGCTGCATCGATTAGCTCATCAGCAAGCTTTTCCATCATTGTTCTTCCACCTCTAGACTTAGCGTTATCTCTTAACCATCTAATAGCTAGTGATTGCTTTCTAACAGATCTAACTTCTACAGGTACTTGGTAAGTTGCTCCACCAATTCTTCGAGACTTAACCTCTACAGCTGGCTTAACGTTACTCATAGCTTTTTTAAAGATTGTAATTCCTTCTTCATTAGCTTTTTTCTCTATAAGATCCATTGCTCCATAAAATATTTTCTCAGCAATAGATTTTTTTCCACCTTTCATAATACCGTTGATAAATTTTGTAACAACAATGTCGTTATAAACTGGATCAGGTAAAACTTCTCTTACTGGTGCTCTATGTTTTCTACTCATTACTTATTCCTTACTTCTTAGGCTTTTTAGTTCCGTACTTAGATCTTCTTTGCATTCTTTTATCAACACCAGTTGTGTCTAGTACACCTCTTACTGTGTGATATCTAACACCTGGTAAATCCTTAACTCTTCCACCTCTAATTAAAATAATAGAGTGTTCCTGAAGATTATGACCTTCACCACCGATGTATGAAATAACTTCGAATCCACTTGTAAGTTTAACCTTACAAACTTTTCTCATTGCAGAGTTTGGTTTCTTAGGAGTCGTTGTATAGACCCTTGTACAAACACCTCTTCTTTGAGGACAACTTACGAGAGCAGGCGACTTAGTTTTAATCGTCTTTGAGACTCTCCCTTTTCTTACTAATTGATTAATAGTAGGCATTACCACATATCCTTTTTTCTAAACAGTGAATTTAAATAACACGCTTTATGCTCCATGACAATACTCGCCTCTAGAGCTGAAAGTTTAACTCATTTTCAATAGGCTGATCTTGTTCAACCTCAGCTTCAAAATCTACATAATGCGGCACCCCAGTACCAGCTGGAACTAAACGTCCCATAATTACGTTCTCTTTAAGTCCTCTTAACTGATCCTTCTTACCCTCAAGTGTTGCTTGAGTAAGAACCTTTGTCGTTTCCTGGAAAGAAGCAGCAGAGATAAACGACTCTGTTGTAAGAGAAGCTTTCGTGATTCCTAGTAATAATGGCTCACATGTAGCCAATTCTAAACCTTCTTCTTTTAACGCTTCATTTTCTGCTTTAAAAGTAGCTTTAGTAATATTATCACCTGGTACAAATAATGAATCCCCTGACCCAGTTATTTTAACCTTTTTAAGCATCTGACTTACAATTACCTCAATGTGCTTATCATCGATATCAACACCTTGAAGCTTATATACATCTTGAATTTCATCTACAATATATCTCGCAAGGGCCTTAACTCCAGAAACTCTAAGAATATCATGTGGGTTAACTGGACCATCACTTAACTGATCACCCGGTCTTACATAATCCCCTTCATTTACAACAACGAATCTTCCTTTAGGAATTGCGTAAGTAAATGATTCTAAAGTTGCATCTTCTGGCTTAACGATAATTCTTCTCGATCCTCTAACCTCAGGTCCGTATTCAACAGTTCCATGGATATCAGAAATTTGAGATGAATTACCAGGCTTTCTTGCTTCAAATAATTCAGCAACTCTTGGTAGACCCCCTGTAATATCTTTGGTCTTAGTTGTTTCTCTTTGAACCTTAGAAATAACATCTCCGGCCTCAACTACATCACCATCGTTAACTGTAACGTTAGCATGAACGGGAACTCGATAAATCGCTGTTCTTTTTGTTCCTGGAACTTTTAAAGGTTCTCCATCACTACCACAAACTGTAATCATAGGTGCTTTGGCAGCATCTTTAGATTCAATAATAACTTTATGTGAAAGACCTGTAACAATATCCACTTGCTCAGTCATGTTAGTACCAACAATAAAGTCTACTAACTTAATTGAACCAGTTACTTCAGACATAATAGGCATCGCAAACGGGTCCCATTCTAAAATCTTTCCACCGACATCAATTTTATCTCCGTCTTTGAAAAATAATGTTGCACCGTAAACTGCCGGGTATCTTTCTTTTTCAATCCCATTTTCAGTCTTAATAACAATCTCACCAGTTTTATTCATGATGATATCGTTACCATCTTCTCTGGCTACACTTTTTACATTCTCTAATTTTATAATCCCTGAAGTTTTCGCCTCAGATTTATTTACTTGAGCACCTGCAGTTGCAGTACCACCAACGTGGAATGTTCTCATCGTTAACTGTGTTCCTGGTTCCCCAATTGATTGAGCTGCGATAATCCCAACTGCTTCACCTTGGCTAACCAAGTGTCCACGAGCAAGATCTCGTCCAAAACACATTGCACAGAATCCATATTTCTCTTCACAAGTAATAACTGATCTAACTTTAATTTGATCGATATCCTCGTCTTCAATAGTTGAAATATCTTCCTCTACAAACATATGGTTTCTCTTAAAGATAACATCACCTGTTTTCCCAAGAACTTCTTCCATTGCAATACGTCCAAGAACTCTATCACTAATATGTTGAGTAATTTCACCAGACTCAATTCTAGAGTTTAAGATGATTCCATCTTCAGAGTTACAATCAACTTGTCTGATAATACCATCTTGAGCAACATCAACTAGTCTTCTTGTAAGATAACCAGAGTTTGCTGTCTTAAGAGCTGTATCGGCTAAACCTTTCCTCGCACCGTGAGATGAAGCAAAGTATTGAAGAACTGATAATCCCTCTCTAAAGTTTGAAGTAATCGGTGTCTCAATGATCTCACCAGATGGCTTGGCCATTAATCCCCTCATACCTGCAAGCTGTCTAATCTGAGCTTGAGAACCCCTGGCTCCAGAATCGGCCATCATAAAGATTGAGTTAAATGATGGAGCAGTTTCTGTATTACCTTTTTCATCAGTAAATTCATCTGTTGAAAGGTTTTCAATCATAACTTTTGAAAGTCGCTCATTTGTTTGCGCCCAAACGTCTACAATCTTATTGTATCGCTCACCATTAGTGATCGCACCTTCGTTGTATTCATTTGTAATTAAATCAACTTCATCCTGAGAAGCTTGAATAATTGAAGACTTTTCTTTCGGAATTTCCATATCTTTAACGTTAATAGATATACCGGCTTTAGTTGCGTACTCATAACCCATTCTCATGATTGCATCTGCAAATAAAACTGTGTCTTTTTCAGTACCACTTCTATAGGCCTTATCAAGAAGTTTCCCAAGAGCTTTTTTATTCAAGATCTTGTTAATATCATCATAGTTAAGACAACTTGGAAGAATATCATAAACGAAAGTTCTACCTACAGTTGTTTCTTTCATCTCTCCATCAATTCTAACTTTAATAGGTGCTTGAAGGTGAAGATTATTTGTATGATAAGAAAATTGAGCTTCTTCTTTGGAAGCAAAAGCACTTCCATGACCTCTTGAGTAAGGTCTAATTCTCGACATATAATACATACCAAGAACAATATCCTGAGAAGGAACAATAATTGGTGTTCCATCTTTTGGAGATAAAATATTATTTGTACTCATCGCTAAAACTCTAGTTTCAATCTGAGCTTCAATCGATAAAGGTACGTGAACGGCCATCTGGTCACCATCAAAGTCAGCGTTAAATGCTGTACATACTAATGGGTGAAGCCTGATCGCCTTCCCTTCAATAAGAACTGGTTCAAAAGCTTGAATCCCAAGTCTGTGAAGAGTTGGTGCTCTGTTTAGCATTACTGGATGTTCTCTAACAACCTCATCTAAGATATCCCAAACTTCTTGCTTCTCATTATCAACCATCTTCTTGGCAACTTTGATCGTTGTACAATGACCTTTCTCAATGAGTTTGTTGTAGATAAATGGTTTAAAAAGCTCTAATGCCATCTTCTTAGGAAGACCACATTGATGTAATCTTAAATTTGGTCCAACAACAATAACCGATCTACCAGAATAATCTACCCGTTTACCAAGTAGGTTTTGTCTAAATCGCCCTTGTTTCCCTTTAAGCATATCTGATAAAGATCTCAAGGGTCTCTTGTTAGCACCAGTAAAGACTTTACCACGTCTACCGTTATCAAAAAGAGCATCAACTGCTTCTTGAAGCATTCTCTTCTCGTTTCTAATAATGATCTCTGGAGCGTTAAGTTCCATTAATCTTTTTAGACGGTTGTTTCTATTAATTACTCTTCTATAAAGATCGTTAAGATCTGAAGTTGCAAATCGACCAGCTTCTAATGGAACTAGTGGTCTAAGATCTGGTGGTAATACTGGAATAACATCCATCATGAACCATTCAGGATTATTATCAGATTTTCTGATTGATTCTAAAACCTTAAGTCTTTTAATTAGTTTTGCAGTACCAAGAGCAGTCGTAACTACTTTTAGCGCGTCTCTAACTTCTTTATATTCTAAATCGATATCGATATTACCAAGCATTCTCTTGATAACTTCTCCACCCATTCCAACTTTAAAATCAATTCCAGCTTCTCTAAGCTCAGTACACTTTCCTTCAGAAAGAATGGTTCCTATCTCAAGTCCACCTTCTTGATCTTTAGTTGCTGATTCAATAACAATATAAGCTTCGTTATAAAGAACTCTCTCAAGATCTTTAAGTGTTAAGTCTAAAAGAGCACCAATTCTTGAAGGAAGTGATCTTAAAAACCAAATATGAGCAACCGGAGCAGCTAGATCAATATGACCACATCGCTCTCTTCTTACTCTTGATAGAGTTACTTCAACTCCACACTTTTCACAAACAACACCTCTGTGCTTCATTCTCTTATACTTACCGCAGATACATTCATAATCTTTGATAGGTCCAAAAATTTTGGCACAAAATAGTCCCTCTTTTTCAGGTTTAAAAGTTCTATAGTTTATCGTCTCAGGCTTCTTTACTTCCCCATATGACCATTCTCTAATTGTATCAGGAGAGGCCATCTTGATCGAAACAGCTTCAACACTGATTGGATCTTTTGGTTTATCAAAGAAATTTAATAAATCTTTCATTTATATCCTTCGTAATATTTTTTACTTATATAATTTGTTCAGGGTTAGATTCTTCAAGTGTAATATCTAGTGCAAGGGCCTGTAGCTCTTTAACTAAAACATTAAAAGATTCAGGTAATCCTGGTTCTAATATTTTTTCACCTTTTACAATCGACTCATACATTCTAGTTCTACCAATTACGTCATCTGACTTAACTGTTAAGAATTCTTGAAGAGTATAAGCTGCACCATATGCTTCTAATGCCCACACTTCCATTTCCCCAAGTCTCTGACCACCAAATTGTGCTTTACCACCAAGAGGTTGCTGAGTAACAAGAGAATAAGGTCCAGTAGATCTAGCATGAATCTTCTCATCAACAAGGTGATGAAGTTTCAACATATACATAATCCCAACTGTAACTTCCTCTGAAAATGCTTCACCAGTGATTCCGTTAAATAAAGTAGTCTTTCCACTCTTATCAAGATCAGCAAGTTCAAGCATATCTTCGATATCACTCTCTTTTGCACCATCAAAAACTGGTGTAGAAAAACGAACTCCCGTTTCAAGTTGTTTACCAATTCTTAAAACTTCTTTATCACTAGCTTTTTTAAGCCACTTATCAACGTCTTCATCTTTGTAAATTTTAGAAACTAAATCTTTTAGAGAATCAACTTCTTTTTTATTTTGCATTAAAGTTTTAACTTTTTCTGCAAGACCACGACCTGCCCAACCAAGGTGAAGCTCTAAAAGCTGACCAATATTCATCCGTGATGGAACCCCTAGTGGGTTTAAAACGATTTCTACTGGATCACCATTTGCAAGGTATGGCATATCTTCTACTGGTAAAACTCTTGAGATAACACCTTTGTTTCCGTGTCTCCCGGCCATCTTATCACCAGCTTGAAGTTTTCTCTTAATTGCAACATAACAAACGATTTTCTTAATAACTCCTGGAGGAAGCGTGTCCCCTTTATGGAACTTAGCAATTTCATCGTTTGAGTTAGCTCTAACTTTTTGAATATCGTTTCGAACATCTGCAAAGTATTCAGTTAACTTTTCTTCTGATGCTGGACTCAATGGTAAGAATCCAATCAGATCAAAAGGAACATTAACTAAAGCTGCTTCAGTGATCTCAGAGCCTTTTGTAAGTAATTCTTGAGAACCATCTTCAGAAACTAGAGCATCTACAGTTGTTTCACCTTTAAGCATTTTTACAATTTTCTTAATCGCAAAAGACTTAATAGCGTTGATTTCAATTTTTTCATCTCTTCGAATCAGCTTTGTCTCTTCTTCAATGATCGCCTTAGATCTAGCGTCTAATTCAACACCTTCTCTAGTAAATACATTAAGATCAATAACTGTTCCGCTTACTGATGAAGGAACTCTTAAAGAAGTATCCTTAACATCTCCAGCTTTATCACCAAAGATTGCTTTTAATAATTTTTCCTCAGGTGATAATTGTGTTTCACCTTTTGGAGTAATCTTTCCAACAAGAATATCTCCAGACTTAATGATCGCTCCAACTCTAATCATCCCTGCTTCATCAAGGTCACTTAAAGCTTCGTCACTAATATTTGGTATATCTCTTGTAATCTCTTCTTTTCCAAGTTTTGTATCTCTAGCTTCAACTTCAAAGCTTTCAATATGGATAGAAGTAAAAACATCTCTCTTTAAAAGATTTTCTGAAATAAGAATTGAATCCTCATAGTTATATCCACCCCATGGCATGAACGCGACAAGCACGTTTTGCCCAAGAGCAATATCACCATAATGAGTTGCAGGACCGTCAGCTAAAACGTCTCCAACTTTTACCGAGTCACCCTCTTTGATAAGAGCTTTTTGATTCATACAAGTATTCTGATTTGATCTTTGGTATTTCAAAAGTTTATAAATATCAACTCCTGACTCACCAGATTTCGCATCATTTCTTTGGATAACAATTCTATTTGAATCAACAAATACAACCTTCCCAGAATTTTTTGCAAATAAAATAGCTCCAGAATCTTTTGCTACTTTTGCTTCACTACCAGTACCAACAATTGGCGCATCAGTTTTTAAAACTGGTACGGCTTGCCTCATCATGTTTGAACCCATTAATGCTCTGTTGGCATCATCGTGTTCAAGAAATGGGATAAGACTTGTTGCAATCGAGATCATCTGAGATGGAGCAACATCCATCATATCAATCTGAGTAGAATCAACTAATGCTAGTTCACCCTCTCGACGTGCTGGAATTAAATTCCCTTCAAACTTTTTCGTTTTAATAACACTTGGATTTGCTTGAGCAATAATTTTCCCTTCCTCTTCAAAGGCAGAAAAATATTCAACTTTATCAGCAATCTTTCCTTTCTCATCAACTCTCTTATATGGAGTTTCAATAAATCCATATTCAGAAACGTGAGCGTAAGTTGCAAGTGAAGTAATAAGACCAATATTTGGTCCCTCTGGAGTCTCAACCGGACACATTCTACCGTAATGAGTTGCGTGAACATCTCGTACTTCAAATCCAGCTCTCTCTCTTGTAAGACCACCTGGGCCTAAGGCAGAAAGTCTTCTTTTATGTGTAACCTCAGATAAAGGATTGGTTTGATCCATGAACTGAGATAATTGAGAAGATCCAAAAAATTCTTTAATAGAAGCTGCTACCGGTTTTTGATTAATTAAATCATGCGGCATCATTCCTTCTAATTCCTGGATGGCCATTCTTTCTCGAATAGATCTCTCCATTCTAACTAGACCAACTCTAAATTGATTTTCTAATAACTCTCCAACGGCTCTAACTCTTCTGTTACCAAGGTGATCAATATCATCTACTTTCCCTTTACCGTTATTTAAATCAACAAGGTATTGGGCAGTTCTGATAATATCGTCTTTCGTTAAAACTGTTCTTGAAACTGGAATATCCATTCCAAATTTATAATTGATTTTCATACGACCAACTTTAGAGAGGTCGTATTTCATTTCATCAAAGAAAAGACTATTGAATAGATTTTCAGCTGCTTCAACTGTTGGCGGCTCACCTGGTCTTAATCTTTCAAAGATTTTAATAAGTGCATCATCACTTGAACCAGTCTTATCTAATAGTAATGTATTTCTAACTTGGTCACCAAAGTTTACATTATCAATATATAAAACTTCGATTGATTTAATTTTCTTAGTAATTAGATCAAAGATATTTGCTTCAGTTAACGTTTCGTTACATGCAACGATAACTTCACCAGTTTCTTCGTCATAAATATCTTTTGAAGAAACTTTTCCAACAACGTTTGTAACGTCGATTGGAAGTTTTTTCATTTTAGCCTCAGCTAATTTTTTAAGCGTAAGTTTTGTTATTTTCTTACCTCTTAACACAATCGGCTTAGACGTTTTAGGGTCAACTATATCTTCAACAGCTCGTGATCCAAGCATTAAAGAAAAATCTAACTCTCTTTTAAAATCGTTTTCTTTTAAATGAATTAATTCTTTCTGGTAAAAGAAATCCATGATCTCTTCATTTGAATAACCCATTGCTTTAAATATTACAGTTGCATGGATTTTTCTTTTTCTATCAATCCTAGCAAATAATACATTTTTATGATCAAACTCAAAGTCTAACCAAGATCCTCTGTGAGGAATAATTCTAGATGAGAATAAAATCTTCCCACTAGAGTGCTTTTTACCACCATCATGCTCAAAAACAATCCCTGGTGATCTATGTAACTGAGAAACAATAACTCTTTCAGTTCCGTTATAAACAAACGAACCAGTTTCAGTCATAAGAGGAATATTTCCTAGATAAATCTCTTGTTCTTTAATTGAAGAAATTTTCTTTTCAGTGTTTTCATCATCATCTTCGTTTTGCTCAAAGAATAATAATCTTACTGTTACTTTTAGTGGAGACTCGTAAGATAAACCTCGAGCTCTACATTCTTTAACACTATATTTACTATCTTCAAGTGAATAAGAAACAAACTCCAAACAAACAGTATTGTTAAAGTCATAGACTGGAAAAACTGAAGAAAAAACACCTTGAAGGCCCTTATCTTCTCTTTTTTCTGGTTCTACATCTTTTTGTAAAAACTGCTCGTACGAAGAACACTGAAGCTTCATTAAGCTTGGCGTCTCTAGTGCGTACTCACACTTTTTAAAGTTTTTTCTAAACCATTGATTTAATCCGAATACATTGGCCATTATAATGACTCCTAAAAAATTTTAATATTCTCTTACTTAACACAATTAAAAATCGAGACAAACAACTAGGTTTGCCTCGATTTTTTTCACTTACTACTTAATTACTTAAGTTCTGCTTCAGCTCCAGCAGCCTGAAGTTTCTTCATCATCTCTTCAGCTTCAGCTTTTTCAAGACCTTCTTTTAGAACTTTCGGAGCTCCTTCAACCATGTCTTTTGCTTCTTTAAGACCTAGACCAGTAATTGCTCTAACTTCTTTAATTACGTTAATTTTCTTTGGTCCTGCAGCTTTTAAAACTACAGAGAATTCAGTTTGTGCTTCAGCAGCAGCACCACCTCCACCGCCAGCTACAGCAACAGGTGCAGCAGATACGCCAAATTTCTCTTCCATTTCTTTTACAAGATTTGCAAGGTCCATTACAGACATTGATGAAATGTGTTCCATTAATTGATCATTTGTTAAACTCATATTATTTCTCCTAATTATTTAATATTATTCTTTATTATCTTCAGCCTTAGCATCTGCCGGGGCCTCTTCAGTTTTTGCTTCTTCAGCTTTTGCCTCTGGTGCTACTTCTTCTGCTTTTGCTTCTACCGCTGGAGCTTCCTGCGCTGGTGCAGCCGCTTCTTCAGCAGGTGCTCCTTCAGCTTTCTTCTCATTAATAGCGTGTAAAACTCTAGCAAACGCTGACACAGGTGCCATCATTGTAGCTAAAACAGTTCCAAGCATCTCATCTCTAGACGGAAGTTTCGCTAGTTGCTCTACTTCTGCTGGAGTTAAGGCCTTATCACCTAAGAATCCACCTTTGAAATCAATTAACTCGTTTTCTTTTCCTGCTTCGAAAATTACTTTCGCAACTCCCGGTGCATCTTTGAAAGCGAATGCAATTGCGTGAGGACCTTTTACATCTTTAAATAGGTCTTCTAAATGAGTTCCTGCAGCGGCTCTTTTAAACAAAGTATTTCGTGTTACCACGACTTTACCATCAGCTTCTCTGACCTTTTTTCTAATAGCGACAGAGTCATTTGCTCCGACACCAATTAGATTCGTCAAGAACACAGCTTTTGATTCTTCAATACTTGTTTTTAGGCCTGCAACAATCTCTTCTTTTTTTGCTCTTGTAAGCATTGTTACCTCCTCTTTGTTATAGAGGGGAGTTTCGGTAGGACTTAATAAGCTTACGCTTTAGCCGACTTTCTTCAACCCCAAATTATTTGTTATATATCTAATGCCTCAAAAGTATCAATACTGATACCAGGGCCCATTGTTGTACTTATCGTTAATGATTTTAAGAAAATACCTTTTGCACTAGCTGGCTTTGCTTTAACAATCGCATTAGTGATGGCATTAAAATTTTCCATAATTTTCGATTCATCAAAAGATTTCTTACCGATTGGAACGTGAATAATCCCTGTTTTATCAGTTCTATATTCAACCTTACCTGATTTTTGCTCGCTTACAGCTTTTGCAACATCAGTAGTAACTGTTCCAAGTTTTGGGTTAGGCATTAAACCTCTTGGACCTAAAACTCTTGCTACTCTACCAACTTTTCCCATCATATCTGGAGTTGCGATAACTCTATCAAAATCAAGCCATCCACCCTGGATCTTAGCAATAACATCTTCACTACCTACTAGGTCAGCTCCAGCTTCTTCAGCTTTTTTAATATTCTCACCAGAAGTGATAACAACAACTCTTACGTTTTTCCCAGTTCCACCAGGCATAACGATAGCACCTCTAATCATTTGATCTGCATGTCTTGGATCAACACCAAGTCTAAAAGCTAAATCAATTGATTCATCAAATTTTGCAAAATTTGAAGTTTTAACAAGTGCGATTGCATCTTTGATTGAGTAATTTTTTGAAGGATCAATTTTAGTTGCTACTTCAGCGTACTTTTTTGAACGTTTTTTCATTTTTTATCTCCCGGTTCAATCGATAAGCTCACGAAGTCTTATCTCCCGTTCTCCTAATTGGCCACAATGACCAAACTATTTACTTATAATCTAATTTTAATCCCATTGATCTGCATGAACCTTCAACAGTTCTTTTTCCAGCTTCAATATCAGCTGCAGATAAATCTGGCATTTTTACTTCAGCAACTTTCGTTACCTGAGCTTCATTAATAGTTGCTCTTACTTCATGACCTGGCTTATTTGCACCAGACTTAAGTTTAAGATCTTTTTTAATTAAATAAGAAGCCGGTGGCGTCTTAGTAATAAAAGTAAACGATCTATCAGAGTAAACTGTAATGATAGTTGGAAAAACTGTTCCAGCATCTTTTTGAGTTTTTGCATTAAAGGCCTTGCAAAAATCCATGATATTTACACCTTTTTGCCCAAGAGCTGGACCAATTGGTGGAGATGGATTTGCTTTACCACCTTCAATTTGTAATTTAATAAAACCTGTAACTTTCTTTGCCATATATTACTCCGTATAACTTTATGCTTTCTCTACTTGTGAAGCATCTAACTCCACAGGTGTTGGTCTACCAAAAATTGAAACATTTACTTTCAACTTTCCTTTATCATTTACCATCTCAACTGTTCCAACGAATGATGCAAATGGACCTTCAATAACTTTGACAGAATCTCCTTCACTAAAGCTTGAGAGAGTCTTCTTAGTTTTAAATCCTTCCTTAGCCTGACCAAGTAGAAAAGCTGCCTCTTCTTCTTTAATAGGACTAGGTTTAGATTTATCACCACTTACAAAGCCCGTGATCTTATCAGTATTTTTCACTAAATGCCAAGTTTTATCGTTTAGTATCATCTTAACGATCAGGTAACCTGGGAAAAACTTCTTTTTCATGTTCCTCTTCTTACCTTTAACGTTAATCGTAACGTCTTCTTCAGGTAAAAAGATTTCAGCAAAGTATTCAGTCATTTTATGATTAACAATTCTATCTACTAGTGTTTTTTTGACTCGATGCTCAAAACCACTGAAGACGTGAACTACATACCATTTAAATTCTGGAGAATCACCACGAGCAAGAGGACCTCGATCTTCTTCTTCTTCAGTTTCTTCACCATCAGCATCGGCGACTTCTTCACTTTTTGCTTCTACTTCTTCTTTTGCTTCTACAGACTCAGTCGTTGTTTCTTCTACAACTTCTTGTTCATCAACAGAATTATTTTCTTCACTCATCATAATTTATCCTAAAAACCAACCAGGTAATAAACTTAAAAACCACGTTGATGCGTAATCAAAAACACCTAAAAGAAATCCACAAATTGTAACAAGGATCATTACTTTCCAAGTCATTGATAATGTTTCGTTTCTATCAGGAAAAACAACCTTAATAACCTCTGTAAAAGAGTCCTTTAAAAACGTAGAAACTTTTTGATTTTTTTGTATATAAATAAAACTAGCAAGCGCAATTAAAACAGATGCAGCTTGAGACACAACGGTATAAGAACCAAATTGAACTTCTAGTTCAAACCATTCGCCAATGACTTTAAAAAATCTAATGCAAAGAAATAATAAAATAACACAAGTAATTGCAACACTTGCGTTCAACCACTTTGATGTATTTGCTTTTCGGGTGTTCGTGCTCAAGGCTCCTCCAAATGGATAAATAACTATATTTCAATTAATTGAAACTACTCTTAATTATCGGAAATTCAAATTATATACATATAAATGGACAAAAAATCGAATAAAATAAATTTCGCATTGCGTTTTAAACTCGATACATCATTATCTACAATCAAAAATATGTCAAAACTTAATATTGTTACTTGGAATGTGAATGGAATCAGGGCCGTATCTAAAAAAGGGTTCTTATCTTGGCTAAACAGAAGCAATTTAGACGTAATTTGCATTCAAGAGATCAAGGCAAACCGTGAAGACATACCCGAAGAGCTTTTAAATCATAAAAAATACACTGCCATTTCTCACTCTAGTACAAAAAGAAAGGGATACTCTGGTGTTATGACCTTAACTAAAAAGGTTCCACTAGAGACTCAAATCGGATTAAAACAAAAAAAGTTTTTCATTGAAGGCAGAACACTTGTTCATCATTTTGATAAGTATATTTTATTAAATTGTTATTTCCCAAACGGGCAAAGAGATCATGGAAGAGTTCCCTATAAGCTTGAATATTCTGAAGAAATTAGAAAGCTCTCCAATCGACTTCAAAAAGCTCATAACAAACCAATCATTATTTGCGGTGACTATAATACCGCTCACAAAGAGATTGATTTAAAAAATCCAAAGAGCAATAAAAAAACAACTGGTTTTCTACCGATTGAAAGAGAGTGGATTGATAAGTTTTATAAGCAGGGTTACCGAGATTGCTTCAGAGAGCTAAACCCGAACAAGAAAGATGTTTATAGTTGGTGGAGTTACCGAGCTGGATGTAGAGAAAAAAACGTTGGGTGGCGGATTGATTATTTTTTTACAAACAAAGAGTTTCTTCAAAATGTTAAGAAATGTGAACACTTAACTAAAATAAAAGGGTCAGATCATTGTCCAGTCAAAATAACATTCGACATATAGCCAATTCACTTAAAAAACACTGGGATGTCTTATTTTTCCTAGGTGGATTTTTATTTGATGTTATAACTATCGGCGAAGTTGATGATCGCTATAATTTAATTAGCCAAGGGATTTATTTATTCTTTGCTTGTTCACTTTTAGTTTACTCATTTGTAGATCTAGAAAATAATCGATTTAATGATTCTAGAATCTTTCAACTTTTTTCTAAATATTATGATTTAATTTTTCACTTCTCTATCGGAAGTCTTTTAAGTGTATTTACAATTTTTTATTTTAAAAGCTCCTCTTTTTTAAATTCTTTTTTATTTTTATTTATAATTGTATCTTTCATGATAGCTAATGAACTCCCAAGATTTGTTAGATTCGGTAAATACTTTAAATCTCTTTTAGTAGGGATTTGCCTAGTTTCTTACTTTAGTTATTTGACTCCGATCTTTTTGGGAGAAGTAGGGAAAAGTTCATTTTTCCTAGGTCTACTAATCAGTATTATTCTTATAGCTATCTTGAGCTTTACTTATCAAAAAATATTAAAAAAATCTGTTTTCAATGAATTCACTATTCCCTCAAGTGCAGCTTGCATATTTTTCTTGCTTTTTTATCTCTTCAAAGTTTTACCTCCAATTCCTGTTGCAATTAAAGATATAGGAATTTATCAAAAGATTGAAAAATCAAATTACCAATATAGATGCTATCACCAAAAACCATGGTGGAAGTTTTGGCATAAAGGCGATCAAGATTTTTATTTTGATGATCAATCTATCATCCACTTGTTCTTCGCTATTTATTCTCCAAATACTTTTTCTGACTCAGTTGTTGTTAAGTGGTCTACACTCATTAACGAGAAATGGACAAACAGTGATGCCATACCGGTTAAAATTGTTGGTGGAAGATCCGGTGGGTTCCGCGGGGTTACTTATAAGAAAAACTTCACGCCAGGTAAATGGAGAGCATCTGTTTTAACAAAAGATAATAGAGAAGTAGGTAGTATAAGTTTGAACGTAATTAAAGTTCAATCCATGGATAGGTCTAGTTATTCAGTAGATATATATTAAAGCTCTAAGATAAATTGCTTCAATAATTTATAATCATCTTCATCATAGCTTGCTGAATTTCTTGGCATGTCTTGTCTGGCTGAGTCTACTTTTCCAGGGTCGCTATCTGGGTCATCGTCATAAAACTTAGACCTATATAAAAGCGGAGACATTTCCCATTGTCCTTTTATGACAAATTGAGCTTCTATAAAACCGTCAATATTATCAAAGTCCATTGTATTTGCCTGTCCACCTGCTTGATGACAATTTATACAATGATCAGATATTACTTTTTTAAATTGATCAAAAGTTACAGTTTTTTGTAAAGTGGTAGTTGTTGTTGAGCTAGTCGAAGTTGTAGTTGTGGTTGTGGTACTTGTTGAGGTTGTTGATGTTGTAGTAGAAGTAGTCGTAGTTGAATCTGGTAACTCGGCTTCATCTCCATTATTGTCTTTTGAAACATCTGATTTAACTTTTAAAGTTTCTTTTTGACCAACAGATGAAGAAACTCTCTTAAAACAAGATGCTAAAGTAATTACACAAATGAGACAGATATATTTCATAATTTTTATTTTAACATTGATCGGGCTTCTTACTTAACCTTGTAAATAATTGCTACATAAAAGCCAAGTTACCTGACTGTTTTTGTTGCTACATTTATCTCTTATACGAATTTTTATTGATTTTGATTTTTTCAATGAAAAAGTCTTCATTTAGCTCGCTTAACTTTAATTCATTTTTTTGAGCACCTTCGAAAGGAGAATTAATTCCAGTCATATTTTCAAGTTCTCCATTTTGAGCTTTCTTATAAAGTCCTTTTGGGTCCCTTTTAATACATTCTTCAAGTGGAGTATTCACTTCAATGCTTGAATAATTCTCTCCAAGAAGAGGATAAATTTTTTCTCGTATCTCTCTTAGGGGTGAAATAAAGCTACATAAAACTATTGCTGAGTTATCCGCATAACTTTTAGCTATATTAGCTGCTCTAATTAAATTTAACTCTCTATCTTTTTTAGAAAATCCTAAGTCTTTTGAAAAGCTTGATCTGAAATCATCTCCATCCAAAATGACTGTATAAATTTTTTTTCGAAGAAGCTTAGAACATAACTCATTAACATATGTCGACTTACCTGAAGCTGATAATCCAAAAAACCAAAATATGAAACCATTTGAAGAAGTAATTTCACTTTTTAGAGTTCTGTGATTTTCATCAAATCTAAATCGTGTATCTCTGCCTTTCATTAAAGAATCATTCCCGCTGCTACTGTTTGATTATTAAAACGATCTATAATAATAAAGCTCCCGGTTCTATTATTTTTTTTAAAAGAATCACAAATGAGGCCTTTTGTTGTCCTTAATTTGACTCTGCCTATCTCGTTTATGCCAATATTAAGATTCTCTCCCATTTCTCTATTTAAGGACTCTATACTAATTTTGTATAAAACTTCCTTGAAAATACACATTACCTCTTGATGGAGATGTTTTATGAGATATTTCTTAGAAGGATTTAGCTTCTCTTTATCAAGCCAACAAATCATACAATCTATATCTTGTTTAATCGTAGGCTGATTATTTTCTCTACATAGAAGATCACCTCGAGAAATATCTACATCTCCCTCAAGCTCAATATTTACCCAATCACCTGCCATAGCATGTTGAAATTCTTTATTAATATTTGAAATTCTTTTTATTTGAGATTCCATTCCTGATGGTAAAACTTTTACTTTTTCTCCAACTCTAAAGCTTCCACTTAAAATAGTTCCCACATAAGATCTAACATTCTGATCAGACCTACTAACCAGTTGAACTGGAAATCTGGCATCAATTAAATTTTCATCAGAAGAGATATGGACAGTATTAAGTAGCTCCAATAAATAAATACCTTTATACCATGGCATATTTTCACTTCGGCTTATTATATTATCACCCTTTAAAGCACTAATTGGCATAAAGCGAACATCGGGAATATCAATTTTCTTTAAAAACGTTTTACAGTCATCAACAATTTTAGAATATACTTCTTCTGAATAGTTTTCTAAGTCTAGTTTATTAACAAGAATGGCCAAGTGTTTAACGCCCATAAGGGAACTAAGAAAAATATGTCTTTTAGTTTGTTCTACAATCCCATGTCTGGCATCAACAAGAACTAATGCTAAATTAACTTGTGATGTTCCGGTTATCATATTACGTGTATATTCTATATGCCCTGGACAATCTACAATCATAAACTTTCGCTTCTCAGTACTGAAGTATCTATAAGCTACATCAATCGTAATTCCTTGTTCTCTTTCAGCTTTTAGGCCATCAGTTACATGAGCAAAGTTAATGTCCTTAGTGTTTTGATCCACTGAGATGGATTTAATCTGATCATCGTATAAATTATTTGTTTCAAATAAAAGCCTACCAATTAATGTACTTTTGCCATCATCAACAGAACCAATAGTAGCAAACTTTAAAAACTCCATTAAAAATACCCAACACGTTTTCGATCTTCCATGGCAGTATCACTTCTTAGATCATCTCCCCTACTCCCTCTTTCAGAGATTCTTGTTTCCTTCAGATCCTCGATAACATCAGTCACGGTCTTTACTCCCTTGCTTTCAACTGCTCCTGTACAAGTCATATCCCCGATTGTTCTAAAGCGTACAAACTTTTTTAAACAGTTAAATTGAGAAGAGTCTACAAATTCATTGGTTGCAAGAAAAATTCCATTATACTCAAACACTTCACGTTCATGACTAAAATATAATGAAGGAACTGTTATTTCTTCTTGCGAGATATAATTCCATATATCTAATTCCGTCCAGTTACTTAAAGGAAAGACTCTAAAGTGTTCATTTTCAAATTTTTTACCACTAAATATATTCCACAACTCAGGTCTTTGATTTTTAGGTAGCCAGCTCCCAAATTCATCTCGATGAGAAAAAAAACGTTCTTTTGCTCTTGATTTTTCTTCATCTCTTCTCGCTCCAGCAATACAACAATCAATACTTAAATTATCTATAGCACTCATCAGGGTTACACTTTGTATTGCATTTCTACTCGGTATGACTCCCTTTTCCTCGGAAGCAATCCCTTCTTTCACACTATCTTCAACATATTTAACCAATAAATCGACACCCATTTTTTCTATAAATTGATCTCTGAATATTATCGTTTCTTTAAAATTATGACCTGTATCAATGTGTAGAAATTTAAATGGTATTTTAGATGGCCAGAAAGCTTTCTTGGCAAGGTGGGCCAAAACTATAGAATCTTTCCCTCCTGAGAAAAGAAGATAGGAATTATTAAACTCAGACATTGCCTCTCTGAGAATATATACAGATTCTGCCTCAAGAGCTTTTAAATAATCATTATTTCTTTCAATCATCTTTTAAAGAGTACCAATTTTTGTATATTTAATTAAGGGTTTTTATCAATGTTCTAAACCTTACCGATCCTTAAATTATCTTTCTAAAAAACCTAACAGCGGTGGAAACTTAGCAATATAAGAGTTCTTTAAGATCAATTGATCTTTATTGTCTTTATCTATCAACGGTCGTTTACTCCAATGAACTTGAGGTGATATATGATGTGCCTGATGAAACCCTTCGTTAAACATGAGCTTATTATAAAGCGGCTGATAATAACTTACTGAATTTGCAAACCTATTATCAAAGTCTGTTGCATGAAAATGTTCAAAGTAATTCTCTAAGTGAGCAAGAAAATATCCAAAATAAAACAATGGGATATAGCAAAATATAAACCACTGCCAATTTATATAACAAGTCATAACAATAAAAAATGTAATTGATATGAATTCAAGTATTAATTGTGTATTTTCGTTTCTCTTTACTGTGTGCTTAAATGCTTCAGATACTCCATCTCTAAACAATGATAAACCACAATAACTTATCCACCCTTCTTGATTACCGTTTTTGCCAAACAATAACGTTGAAGAAGGATCATTCATTGAATTATTATACTTATGATGAATAAGATGGTGATGCTTATAAAGAGTTACCGGAATTCCAGTTCCCATTGTGTTTAATATTGAAAATAATTTATTCAAGTTCTTATTTTTAAAAAAAGGACAGTGTAAAAAGTTATGAGTAATCACAATTGGATTAAAATAAAAAAGCAATAGGCTTACAAGAAATGAAACAAGATTAGCCACTCCATTAAAATCTTTAAACTTTTGAGCCCAAAAAAGCAAAAAACTAATTTGAAAGAATGCAATGAATACTAAAATCAAATCCTTATGAGAATACTTCATTATTTTTAATTCTAAAATTTCTCTTTAATAATTGCAAGATAAGCTCTGAGGACTATACTAAATCTTATGAAAAATGCTCTAATTCTTTTTTTTCTTACTTCTCCTATCTTATACTCTAAAGATTTTTCTTATGACCTAAAGGTAGAAGGCGATACCTATGAACTTAAAATTACAATGAATTTCTTAAATAAAAATCTTAGTTTGGTTCGAGAAAATCTTAATAATTTGGAACTTCAAAACTTCTTCAATGAAAATATTGTCGCTACAAAAAGAGAAAAAAACTCTATCTATCTTTATCTAAGCACATATCTTATCAAGTCAACATTGAAGTCTGATTGCTCAGAATCACATGACAATAAGAGATGGGGTCGACAGTGCAAATTAAACACCCTTGAGTTTGATGGAGGCAAGTCAATGAAATGGAAGAAAGACGAAGTAATTTGCAACCAAGATCGAAACTCAACTAAGTGCATTTTTCTGATTGAAGGCCAGGCTAAAGATATCTCTTTCTTAGGTTTTCCTATTATCTCAGCTAATAAAATTATTGTTGAAGGAAAATATAATGCTCTTAAAAACTTTGCTCAAATCTTTCACTATATATTCAAAGAGAGCTTTCATTTACTAGGATCAAAGATATGGTTTGAGAAGTCTAAGTGTTTAAAAGAGATAGAGAACTTACGTAATTATTTCAGTGAAAAC
The DNA here is from genome assembly GCA_938017795.1 of uncultured Bacteriovoracaceae bacterium. GTDB lineage: Bacteria > Bdellovibrionota > Bacteriovoracia > Bacteriovoracales > Bacteriovoracaceae > JAHDHG01. The sequence goes on along the minus strand of CALIJZ010000006.1, from coordinate 22,653 downwards.
ACATCAGGGCAATTAAACGGAACTTGTACAGCTCTTTAAAAATATCCATATAGACTTGCATTTTTTTTAGTCAACTTCTCAATCTCAGCAAAATTATTATATTTATTAACATGACTTACTTTTCCTATGCTGGCGAATTCTTTCAAGTACTTTGGTGAATCTCCTGGAGCAAGTTCACAAAAGTTAAAAACTTTATTCATGGTCTCTTCAGGGTTCGCTACAAGATCTTCATATTTTAATTCTAGAACATTTGAGAACATTTTCTTTTTTTTATTAAAAATTTCAATACAATCGCTCCAGACTCTTGCTGTAGTTTCATGGGAATCAACTCCATATTTTTCAATATAATCTTTTAAACCCTCTACTCTGGGGTAAGGGACAATAGAATCCATCATCGGATGTTTTATTTTATCTAATTGTTCATTGCAAGATCGATGAAGTTTTAATAAAGAGTTTGCCACCATTCTTGGGTCTCTCACAATATGAATAATTTTAGGATTTTTAAAATACGTTGCAACTGCTTCCATCTCAGTAAAGAGAACTGGATATTTAATCACTAGTCTTGATTCATTTTCAAAGCAGGATTTAATTTTCGCGATATCCTCTACTATCATTTGATAAGTCTCATCGATAAAAGCTGTACTATGCTCTTGCCAATGTAAGTTTTCAACAGTTCGATTAAACCATTTAGGCCAAAGGCAATGTGGCTCAGATGGACTATGAAAATCAGTTAGCATAGAGTCTTTAAAAAATCTTTCGCCCTCTATATTGAGATTGAATTTTTTCAACAAAAAATCAACGGTTTGAGGTGCTTCTGGATAAGCATTAATTGAGTTTGTTATGTAGTAGCATTCTTGATGATAAGCAATTAGGTTATATAATAACGTCGTTCCTGAACGAGGCAGCCCAAAAACAAAAATAGTATTATCTACATTGTCTAATTGCTTAGTTTTAAAAAAGTTTTTTTCAAAAAAATTAAAAAATGATTTTTCTATTATATTTTTAGGTTTAGGAACGAAGAATTGATTTTCAAACTCTTTTTTGAACAATAGCTTTGCAATAAAATTTGAATATTTTGTTTCCATTTTACGATCCTAAAAAAACTGCTATAGTTTAACAATAGAATTTATGAAACTCTCGAAAGAAATTTTAGACGTCAAATCTCTTATATCAACAAGACAAAGATCTTCAGCTCAGCTAAACAACATTAATGAATCTGACTGCGAAATTCTTCTAGAAGATAATATATATCATGTCTTCAATACTGATACTCTTGCTGAAGAGATCTTTTTTAAGCTTTATACAGACTCAGAAATGATTGGATATATTGCCGCCTTTAGTGCTCTTTCGGATTTCTCTGCTTGTTGCGTATCTCCTAAGTGGGCATTACAAAGTGCAACATGGGGTCCTAATCATCAAAAAAAGATAGTTCAAAAGGCATATCTGGATTGCCTAGAGAAGCATAATGTTTTCCTTATTGGAGGAGATACAAGTAATCTTGATCGAACAATTGTTTCTACAACTGTTTTTGGAAATTCTAAGACTAAACCTATTACAAGAAAAGGTGCAAAAAATGGTGACCTTGTTGCGATTATAAATAAAACAGGATGTGCTCAAGCATTTGCACTTGATTATTTAAATGAAAATAAATCCTTTTTTTCTTATGACTATAAACAAGTAATTGATTTTAAAAAATATGAACTCTTAAAAGACTATATTCATTGCTCTATTGATTCCAGTGATGGAATTCTAACTTCTCTTAATCACTTATCTCTAGTAAACCAATTAGAATTCCAGCTTGATTATGAAGAAGATTGGTTCACGAATCCCTCACTTGAATTTTGCAAAGAAAATAAAATTCACCCGTTAAATCTTTTTATAACTGAACATGGAGATTATAGTAATATCATTACTTTTTCTGAAGATAATAAAGACTCAATTATGAACTTATTTCCGGAGCTTTGCATCTTAGGAACTTGCATTGAAGGGGAAAATACATTTTTAAATATTAATGAGAAGAACAATGCTTTCAATATTCACTCTATAGTTGATTACTTATACGACAATAGAGAAAACCCTCATCTTAAATTTTCATTTTTTAAAAGCTTGTTCGACAAAGAATTTTTTACTTATAAATGAGCTAAAAGTTTTTTAGGCAAAATATTTTTTATAAACATGATCTAAAACTGTCAAAAGTTTAGAAATGTCTTCATCGGTATGAGAAGCCATAACGCTAATTCTAATTCTTTGAAGATGTAGAGGTACTGCAGGATATTCAATAGAGTTTAAAAATATGCCAGCATCATGAATTTCTTTACATACATTTCTTATATTAATGTGTTCTGGAAACAAGATAGGGATAATTGGAGATAATGCATGGTTCACTTTATACCCAATTTTGTTCAGTCCTTCTTCAATTTTTTGAACATTACTTCTTAATCTATCAAATATGCCTGGCTCTTTTTCCATTAACTCCAGCCCAGCTATAACAGTTCCTAGAACTGTAGGAGGCATATGAGCAGAAAAAATATAAGGTCTTGAGAAAAATCTTAGGAAGTGAATAACTTCTTTGCTACCACAAAGAAATCCACCAGTTGTTGAAAAACTTTTACTAAACGTTCCCATAATTAGAGGAACGGGATCAGTAATTGAAAAATGCTCTATTGTCCCTGTTCCATTTTTGCCCATTACACCTGTTCCGTGAGCATCATCAAGAATTAAAAAAGCTCCGTATTTCTTACAAATTTCACAGATTTCTTTTAGTGGTGGTAAGTGGCCATCCATAGAAAAGACGCCCTCAGTTGAAACAAACACTTGTTTCACATTTCTTTTTTTGCAATCCTCTAGTTTCTCTACCAGGGTTGATAAGTCATAATGTTTAAATGAGCTACATTTAATATTATCAGATCTCAACATTTTTATAGCATCTAACAGGCTAGCATGTGACAGTGAATCATAAATAAGTTCATCATTTTTTTGTATAAGTCCTGTGGCCCAGCCCAAGTTTGCTTGATAGCCACTTGAATAGAGTAAACAATCTTCAGTACCTTTCATCTTAGCTAACATTAATTCAAGTTTACGATGTATTTTAGAGCTACCATTTAATAACGGCGGGCCACCGTACCCGGTGCCGTACTCATTTAAAATTTCTTCTACTCTTTTTTTAATATAAGGATGATTGCCGAAATCTAGATAACTATTAGACCCGAACATAATCATTTTTTTTGTATTATTCGTATTTGGATCAAGGACTTCCACTTCTCTGCCTGGAGCAGATACAATCTGGCGTCTATAAAGAACTTCGCCTTTTTCTTGAGTTTTAAAATATATTTTATAAAAAGCATCTGCCCTATCTTCAAGGTTTAAATGACTTAATTTATATACGTCTTTTAAAGAAAAATTTTCTGAAATTTTTTCAATACTCATTATGTTTCCCCATGAAATATTATCACGCTACATTTCTCCTCACAAAAACTAGGAGCGTCATAAAATAAGACCGATTTGCTCAGGTTTAATTGATATATATCAATTTTTTGTAATTATTACTGATCTATTGTTCTAGAATGATAGAATATCTAAGCTTTCATAAGATATGGGAAATATGTATAAATGAATGAAATTGGTTCTAACCCTATAACGAAAAATAATAATAACTCAAATAGACTTAAAGATATCTATTCCAAATATGTGCGACCCAAAACAGGATCTTTACTTAGAATTTTAAATCTTGATATTCATTATAAATCTGGTTTCGGTGATTATTTATATTTTGATAAAGATGATAAAGAAATCAAAGTTTTGGATATGACTGGAGGATATGGAGCGAACCTACTAGGGCATAAAAACAAAAAGCTAAACTCAACATTAATCGAGTCTTTAACTAATTCATCTCCTTCTTGCACTCAAGCAAGTCTAAGAAAAAATTCTGCTTTATTAGGAAAAAAAGTTAGTGAAATTTTAGAAAATGAAACAAAAAAAGGTCCCTATATTTCAACTATTCTAAATACAGGAACTGAAGCAGTAGAAGCGGCAACAAAGCTTTCATTAATGCATCGTAATCAATTAAAGCATGACCTTGAAAGTAAGAATATTTTTCAAAAGAATTATTTCACTAAGCTTATTAAAAATTTTTCAAATTCTGAGAAAGATTATTTTTTTAAAAAAATTTGCACTGAAACAGGTTTCTCTGCCAATGAGATTTCTGAGCTACCTGAATTAATTTATCAGTTTAATCAGAAGCAACTAGATAAAAACAAGGTATTCCTATCGGTTGAGAATAGTTACCATGGCAAAACTCTTGGAAGTTTATCTTTAAGTTCAAGTGAAAAATATAAAGCCCCTTTTGTAGGTAAAAGTAACTCTCTAAAAACAATTTTCATTAACTCAGCGACTGACCTAGAGAAACTGCATAATGAGTATAGCATCTCTTTACTTTTCTTTGATCAGACAAAGTTAGCTCTTGAGAAAATTGTGTTTTCTCTTATAGCTGGTGTCATTATTGAACCGGTTCAAGGAGAAGGTGGAATCTATGAATTAAGTGAAAATTTTCTCATAAATTTACGACAATTTACTAAGAAATTTAATATTCTATTTATATCAGATGAAATTCAAGCAGGTCTTTATCGCCACTCTGGCTTTGCAAGTCTTTCAAAATATAATATTCAAGCAGATATATATACTTTTTCCAAAGGACTAGGTGGTGGTGTTGCTAAAATTTCAATGATGACTTGTCATCATGAAAGCTATCCTGAAGGCTTTGATTATTTACATACTTCTACTTTTGCAGAAGATGATCTTTCAAGCTCTATTGCATTAGAAGTATTGAATATTCTTGAAGAAGATCAAAATAATTTTAAAGAAGTAGAGTTAAGAAAATCTTTAACCAACTTAAAAGAAAAGTATCCTCATATTATTCAAGATGTTAGAGGAAATGGTTATATGGTTGGTATTGAGTTTAGTCGAGAAAGTGCGATGCGGTGTCATGAATTCATGGTTTTTGATCAAGTTGATTTCTTAGGATACTTTTACTCTGCAGCTCTTTTGCATAACGAAAATATAAGAATTGCACCTTCTCTTTCAAATTCGAGAACTCTCAGATTAGAGCCATCTTTATATTTTAGCAAAAATGACTTAAGTCTTTTATTAAATGGTTTAGAGAATTTTTTAAAGGCCCTTGATACTTTAAAAATGGAATACTTCCTAGGCCATATTTATCCTAGTGACAAAATCATTGACACATTTGAGTTCCCAAAAGCTCATTACTCTCTTGAAAAAAACAATTTAAGAAAAGCAGTGTTCTTTGTTCATATGATTGATAATAATCATGCAAAAAGTTTAATTCAGAGTCATAAGCATGTCTCCGACTCAACTTTTGATAAAAAAATTTCAAAAATTTCAGAAATATTAGATTTCACTCTTCTCTTTAGAGGTACTCTACACACAATAAAAAATGAACCAATTGAATTAATCTTCATGACTCATCCAATGAGAAGTAAAGAAATGATAAAAAGTTTTAAACTAAATAAGCAAAATAAAATTGTAGATAAGCTCCAAAGAGGAATTGACTTCATGAAAGAGCTTGGAGCGACGACTATAGGTCTTGGACAATTCACATCAATCATTAGTGGTAATGGGCTAATGCTTAATCCCAGAGGAATGAATATTACAACAGGAAATGCTTACACTACAGCTCTTACTTTTCGAGCAACTCTAAAGGCAGCAGAAAGTAAAAAAATTAGCCTTCCTGACTCTCATGTTGCATGCATTGGGATGGCCGGTAACATTTTATCTGTGACAGCATCTTTAATTGCAGATCATATTAAATCGATGACTATGATTTATCATACAGATCTTGATAAAAGTAAAAAGTATCAAGAAACATTAAAGATCTTTTTTTTAGAATGTATAAAGAGTGAAAAAGAATCACCATTTAATATTTCTTGTAAGAAAGCTTTTAAATATTATGATTTTATAAAAGATAAGGATCAGTTTTTTCCTTATGTGAAATCATTAGAGGAAAACAATACAATTATTCTAAAAAATGAATCAACTGATTTAAAAGAGGCTGATATTGTTATTACTGGTACTAGTTCTCCCAAACCATTTATTGATGCAAGTGCTTGCAAGAAGAACTCAGTCGTTGTTGATGTCGGAGTTCCACAAAATGTAATCCCTGCAAGCTTAGAATTGCGCTCAGATATTTCATATATACAAGGAGGCATGGCAAAACTCCCTCTTCATAATGGGGATGTACAAATAATTGATACTTCAGCATTTACACCGGAGCAAGGTACTACTCACGCATGCCTTGCTGAAACAATTATTCTAACAATGGCAGATAAGAAGAACTTTTCAAATACTGGCAGGTTATCCAAGGACATGATTTTTGAAATTGAAAAAATTGCACTAGAGCAAGGTTTTTCTTTGGCAAACTTTAAAATTAGCAAATCTTTCTAATGGAAAATCAAAAAACTATCTATTTTATAGGAGATAGAGAAAAGCCAAATAAGTTTCTCGGTGCTAAAGCAGAAAATTTAAACAAACTCTTTAAGCTAGATATAAACATTCCATCAGGCTTTGTTATTCTTAATAATAATTCAGTAACCCTTAAGGACATTGAAAAAATTGGTGGATTCCCCGTTGCTGTCAGATCATCTCATAATATTGAAGATTTAAAGGATGCTAGTTTTGCTGGGCTGTATGAAACTTTTCTAAATGTTGAATCTATGCCTGATTTAAAGAGCGCTATTGATAAATGTTTCCAATCAGCAGATTCAAAAAGAGTAAAAAACTATCTATTGAAAAATAATATGAAGCATTCAGAATTATTCTCAGAGCAGATGAATGTATTAGTTCAAAAAATGATAATTCCTAAGTATTCAGGAGTTTCTTTTAGCTTGAATCCAGTTTCAGGAAAAGAGGAAGAATCATTAATTGAAGTTGTTGCTGGGCTAGGTGAACGACTTGTGAGCGGCCAGGTAAGTCCTTCAAGGTATATCTTTGAAAATCAGAAGCAAGAAATACTAACTCAGGAAATTGGTGAAGATGGTGTTTCTTTAAATCAAAGACAAATATTACAAATCAACGATCTTTTAATTCACACAAAATCATATTTTAAATCACCACAAGACATTGAATGGGTCATTGATAAAAATGATAAGATATGGTTATTGCAATCTCGACCCATCACAACTATTTTTTGGCGCAAGGATATTCCTGAGTTAAGCAACGCAGATTTTAAAGATGGAGGAGTCTCATCAAAGGCCTGTACTCCTTATATGTACTCTCTCTATGAGAAATGTCTAAATCTTAGTATGGGTGAATATTTTCATAAAATTGGTCTAATTAATACAAAAATGACCAGTGGTTGGATTTTTTATTTCTATGCACGTGTTTATTGGAATGCAACTCGAGTTAAGAGTGCCCTTAAAAAAATTCCAGGCTTTGATGAGAAAAGCTTCGATGAAGACATGGGAATTCAAAAGGATTACCAAGGACGATTGACTAGAACTCCTTTTTCAATCTGGAATATTTTAAAAATCATACCTGTAGCTCTCAAGTTAAATAAAGAATACACGAGTAGTTTATTATCAGCTAGGAACTATATGGATTCATTTGAGGAATCTGACAAATACTGGAAAGAATATATTCATACTATGAGCAAAGAAAGTGATGCAGATTTTTATATAAAGTTCAAAGAGATGATAGAACAATATTATGCAATAACTGAAAGAAATTATTTTAGAACTATTTATAATAATTCAAACATGCAATCTGATTTTAAGAAATATATCGACCAACTTGAAACAAAGAAAAACATCTCAATTGATCATTTAGCATTGATAAGTAATCTTGGTGATATTGGTCATATAAAAATGCAAGCAGATTTAAATGCATTAACCAAAGAATATCAAGAATACGGGGAAGAAAGTAAACAGTTTCAAAACTTGCTGACTTCATTTTTATCACTTCACTACCATCATGCCGACTCAGAGCTAGATATACTTTGTCCTAGATGGGGTGAAGACCCAAAAATCATTATAAAGAAAATCAAAAACTCTATTGTACTCAATAGACCTGTAAGCCAATTGTATAAACAGGAATTAAACAATATTAAAAAATTCAAACTTCCAAGGAAGTTTTATTCATTACTTGAAAAAACTAGGACATTTCTCAAGACTCGAGAACAAATGAGAGAACTTTCAACTAGAGCTTATTTTATTGTAAGGAAAATGTCGTTAGAACTTGCAAAAAGATTTGAGACTGAAAAATTACTATTAACTTCAAATGACTTTTTCTTTCTAAAAATTTCAGAGGTAATTTCCTTCAATAGTTTCGGATCGGTTATGGGGCTGGCCTCTCTTGCTAAACCGAGAAAAGAAAACTATGAAAGTTTTATAGATTTTACTCCTCCTAATGAGTTTGGAGGGATGATGAATCAAGTTGATGATATCAATGATCATTCACTTCTTGGTATTGCATGCTCTCCTGGAGTAATACAAGGCAAAGCATTTGTTGCTCTTACTATAGAAGATACTCTTAATTTTAATGAGGGCGATATATTGATCACTAAATTTACAGATCCAGGCTGGACTCCGACCATGGCCAAAGCCTCCGCTATAGCGACTGAGGTCGGTGGTATATTATCTCATGCAGCAGTAATATCTAGAGAGTTCGGGATACCTGCAGTTTTAAATATTTCACGTCTAACACACAAAATTCAAACTGGAGATACTATTTTGGTCAATGGTGACTTGGGTCATATTGAGAGGCTAGACAATGAATAATATAATATCTTTAATTGGGATTGATGGATCGGGAAAAAGCACTGCTATCAAACAATTCATGAATACTAAACGTCCAAACTATAATGTTTTGAATGTTCCTCAGTTTTATGAAAATTATAAATTTGAAACAACAGGGATGCAAGAGTCTTTGCTTTTTGAGAAAATCGGAAAATTAGCAGATTTATATTCACTTCCATTATTAAAGTTAAATGCAACATTTTGTGCAATCACACTATTCCAAAAATTTTTTAATCCTATGAAAAACTCACAAAATATAATTCTTGAGCGTCATATTCCTCTTGATGCTGTCTTATATGGAAATATATACTTTGCATTACTTCAGCAAAGTAATGAGCTAAATTTAAACAAAGCAAGGACAATATTAGCCAAGGAAATATCTGAGAAGGAAATGGAAACACTAGATCAATATTCATGGCAAGGAATGAATATCTGGGATATGCATGATTATATTTTGCAATTTCGTCAGCATGACAAATCAGCATTTCTTAATCAAGTTAGCAAAGATTTAATGTTTCCAGAAATAAACCAAATAATCTTTCTTAATATTTCTAAAGAATTATTGTCAAAACGTATGCAAGGAAATCAGACTGAAATCCATGAAGATATTAATCTCTTGTTAAGTATTCAAGATGGATATATGAAGTTTTATAACGAATTTAAATCAAAAAAGGACATGGTTACAATCAACATGGATCACGATTTGGTTATTGAGAAATATTTTGAATAAAGTTAAAAACATCCTATTTGATCTTGATGGTACCCTTGTTCATAGGAAGCCACTCTTTGACCTTATGGTAATATCCATTTTCCATAAAACTTTTACTAAATCCCCTAATGTTTTCAAAACACTTTCTCTACTTTCAAAAATAAAAAACAAGCTTCTTTCTTCGCAGACTAGCGATATTTTAAACATTGAAAAAGTTATTCAACTTATTATAGAAAATTCAAAGTTAGACTATCAAGGTGCAAGAGAGCTATATTTCAAAGCATGTGATGAGCTTTTTTCAAAATCTGAAAATCTTTTTTATTCATTGCCAGATACACCTTCGTTTTTAAAAGAACTTAGCTCAACATATAATATCTATTTGCCTACAAACCCAATTTGGCCAAAGAAATATGTTTTAAAAAGACTTGATTTTGGAAACATTCAAAATGATCTCTTTATCGAATTAACTCACTCAGAAAATATGAAGTCCTGCAAACCTAATCTTAGCTACTACAAAACCGTTTTGGACTTATGGGAAATAGATCCTAAAGAGTCTATTATGGTTGGAAACTCTATGAAAAAAGATGGGCCAGCTGCTCAATGCGGGCTAAAAACCTTTATCATAAAAGGAAAAACTGATCATGGAATCCAAGGAATTGAGTCACTCTTAGAACTAAAGAAATATTTATGAAAAAAATTGCAATTGTCGGTTTAGATGGATCGGGAAAATCAACCCTAGCATCTAATCTATTTAAAAGTCTTGATAACTTTAAAATTGTTTCTGTATGGGATAATTTAGAATCTCTCGAAATATCAAAAAGTACTATTCACAATTACATAAAGGCTCTTAGTCCTGAAGCCAGATTCTTATTCATTTATCACTCTTTGCTTCATACTACTCAAATACATAAATCAATTAACCTGATTATTGATAGTAGTTGGTATAAATATGCAGCAATTGAAAATGCCATTGATAAAGACTGTATAAACAAATATATCCCGTCACTTATAAAAGCTGATATTATTTTTTATTTAAATATTGGCCCTGGTGAAATCACAAAAAGAAAGAATGATTTTACTCCTCATGAATTAGGCCCAACAGATGAAGGGTTTATTTCTTTCCAGAGAAAAGTAGAAGTTGAATTAAAGAGTATTCTTGCTTTAGAAAAAAATGTTATTGAACTTAATGGAAATCTCTCACCAGATGAAATCGCAGAAACAGCAAAAGGGTATCTTTCATGAAAGGCTCTCTAATCTTTCTTTTAATCTTTTGGGGATGTTCAGACAGTCATGATTTTACCTTTTGTGAACCTGTTAAAAAGCTTGAGCGCTTTGTTGATGAAGAGACTTTTACTTCCAGGATTGATATTTCTTGTAGCTTTGATCAATTGCCTAAAAACTTCAATTCTTTTTCAATGGCACAAAAAATCAGTGAAGATGTTTTCTTTGTAAAAAAAGTTTTAACTTCTGTTGAAAAATCAAAAAAATCTAAAGAAAGCGAAGTATATCTAATGCATTATAAAAAGCTTCTAGACAATTGGAATATTGGAATAAAGTCCTATGTTGTTGAAGATTGGAGTACAATGATAATAGACATCGATGATGGACTTATGAGTATAAAAAAAAATACAAACAAATTGAAAACTAAGCATCCATTCTTAAAGGCGATGAAAAAAGTAGATTTAGGATTAGAGTGCAAAGATACAAATAAATGTTTACTCTTCATAAGCACTACTGTAATTCGACCTGATAGAGGCTTTGATAAATATATGTGGAAAAATCACCCAAAATTTGTTCAAAACTTAATCTCAAAGGTAACGTTGGATCATCTACATAGACATATAAGACAAACAAAAAATTTCTTAAATAGAAAAGAATAAGGATTTAACTAAATACAATATCATTTTTCAAATGATTAAAAGTCTCATCTACTCTGCCCATAAAATCTTCTGGGTTAATCTTCAAAGTCTTAAAACTTTTTCTCATCTTTTTATTATGAATTGCCCAGCCCGAAACATTTATATCTAAGCTGATGATTTTTGCAATTACAATAAAAATCCATTTATCCATATTTGTTAATACATCTTTTTCCGAATCAATCATTAAAGACATACCTTTTATATGCCGAGATTCATCCTTTTTAATATCAACGATAAGCTCGCTGAGTTTTGTAAGACCTTTCTTTTTTGAAAATTCATTTACCGAATCATAAAAATATAGAGATAGTTTTTCAAAAAAATAGATCAACATATAGATTCGAACTGGCTTTCTTTTTAAATATTTTAATAGAAATGGAATGATTCCCTCATAGAATAGATAGTCACTTATACTCTTATGGTCTTTAGAGAAGTTAAATGTCTTGGATAAATATTGAGACAAGTTATCATGATGTCTTCGCTCATCTAAAGCATGCCCTTCTAGGTAATTTACGATAGCTTCTTCTTTATATGTACAAATTGCTGGAGAAATTAGAAGATCTTCCAACTTCTCAGTAGTAGCGACCCCTGAAAGAACCTTACATAAAGCTTGAATTTCATCCGAGCTAACTTTGCCTGAATCATCCTGAGAGTACTCTTTAGCTAGTTTATCGACTTCAAAGCTATGCTTACTTAATTTTATTAATTGATCTAAGTATTTCATTATCTAAGAAAGTAACATCTTTTTTACCAAAAATCTTGAAAGAATAAAGCTATGATTCTCCCTAATGAAATAATATGACTGTAAAATCTCTTTTTTCCCACAGTATCCATATCCACCCATGAGTCCTAGAATCTTTCCACTCAAGCTTAATATAGAATCTCTATATAGTAATAGTTTCTTAATATCTTTGTTTGAAGCACTATTGATACCTTCTTCAAGGATGGCCCATTTTTGATTTATCAGTTCCACTTGAGAGAAATATCCCGGCCATTGATTTAGTACTCTTCCACCTTGTTCTCTCAATGCTGAAAAATGATTAATCTCTTTGACTAGCTTTGCTAACATGTACTTTCCTAGTTTTAAATTAAGATACATAATATGAATTAATGTCTCCCGATCAATTGAGCACAGTTTTTTATCACTCTTTATTAAAAATTTTTCTTTAGAGCAAGACAAAAAATTTAATGAAATTTCTTTGCCGGTTGCTTTTGTGGCCTTAAGGTCATAGAGAAAAAATTCTTGATGTTCGTAGGCCAATGATAGAAACATATCGCTATTATTAAGATCATATGCCCTGAATTCATCTGCTTTCATCCCTGCCAAGAAATTTGATTGTTCAGAAATCTTAAGAGAATATTTTTTTCTTAAATATTCCATAACTGATCTATAAAAATATAGATTTGAATACTCTATTGAAAAATCTTGAAAGTCATAAAAGAAATCGAGAAAAACTAAATCATCTCTACTCAACTGTTCATAAATCTTATCATGACCGCTTTTTAATAATGAATTGGCGACATCATCGAATATTAATTCTGAATCTAGCTGACTAAAATAGCTTGAAAACTGTCCCATTATTGAGACCTTTCATTGTCAAAGTGATTTATATCTTTGATCTCTACTTCTCGATAAAAAGTATTCAGTTGATTAAAGCTTTCGTCTCCTTCGTAAATACCAAGTAATTTTGAATCTAAATGGATTTTTAAAACCTTGCTATACTCCAAACTATTTGGTTCCATAAAGCTCAGACATTCTTGTGATAATTGTATTATTTGAATAGATGAAAAATTCTTTAAGCTTGAAGCTAGACCACTCAGTTTTTCATAGTATCTCTTGTTTTTAATATAACCATTTACAATTTCTTCACCATCAGGACTTAAGAATGCATTTAAAACTTTCCTTTGAATAGATACCGGGAAATACTCAGAAAACATTAATGAAGAATAATTATTGAACTCTTTAAATGGTCCAAATTGGAAATTATTATTATGAAAATTATTATAGCTCAAACTTATAATTTGGTACGCTTGATAGATCTTTCCTAGAAATATTTGGAATTCAGCATCATCTATCAAACGTTGACCTAAAAATTCCTTCCTGGATCCATATTCTTCCATTATTTTTCTTAGCTTAATAAGCTGGCCAGTTGCAAAGCTAGCTAATCCTGACCTTGATTGAGATAGAAAGGCATGAATAAATGAACAATTAAGATCATCCAGGCCAGATTCATCAACTGCGTTTAGATCCATCAAGATATAGTTGTCTTTAACTTCAACATCTTTAAAAAAGACAGTACTTGCTGGAGAGAGGTTTTGACCTAACTTAATTTCTGCAGGAGAGACTTCAAATTTATGCTCATCCTTATCAAGTAGGAAGATAAGACTTCTTTTTTGATTTCTTTCGTTTAGATAAGCAGTTGTCAATATCAGGTCAGCTTGTAAACTATTTGAAATATAACATTTTTCTCCAGATACTTTATAGCCACCATCTACTTTTTTATAACTTGATTTTGGATTTCCAAGTTTTGATAAAATCTCATCTTCTAAATCACTTCCGGCACTTGGCTCTGTTATACCTAGAGAGAAACTTAGATCTTTTTTATTTTCATATTTTTTTAAAACTTTTCCAATTGTTTCATACTTCCTGGTTAACATCATCATTGTGAATGCAGCATAATGTGAGCCTAATACGTTTGATAAACCTAAACACCTGGAAGCTAGTCCCTCAAACAGTATTGGTGCATTATGACTGCAAAAACCCTCACCTCCATAGATCTTGGGAATAAATACTTTATACAGATTTAACGATGCGAGAGCTTTTTTTATACTTTCGCCAGAATCTAGAGAAGACTCTAGACTTACAAGAGTTTGAACAGGTAATTTCTCATCAAGCTCTTTAAGGCGATCTTTTATATCTCTTCGTTGCTTTTTTACAAATTTGGGCAATTTTAAATCTGATGACTTATTAAACTCCATCACTTCAAAACCTTATAACTTTTGTTAACTAATTCTTCTACTAAGCTTTTTGCCTGATCTATTACTTTCTTGTCTCGACATACTACGGAGTAATCAATTACCTCTTCATGACCAAAAACCTTTGTAGAAATACTGACTAGTTCTTGATCGAAAAATATTAACTTACCTCTAATAAACCTTTCTAATCCAAATACATTTGATTTTTTTTCAAAAAACCTACTGTTTTCAATCGATGTCTTTACCGCTTTTTCCTTCAGTTTATTATAAAAATATGAATATATGTTTTTTAAAATTTTACTATTGCTCCGATCGACTTTATCTTTTAAAGACATATTTAGTTCACCGTTTTTTGAGTGAATCAAATTAGTAAGAATGGAAATTTTTCTTTTTTTCATATTCTCTTTAATGTTTTTAAGAAAATGACTCTCTTCCCAACCAGTAAGTCTTGGAGTAGTTATATATATTTCTCCTTCAAACTTATCCAAGAGACTACTTAGTACATGATCGTGAGTATTAATTTCATTTCTGTTGTCAGATTTCAGCAAAAAGCATCCTTGTCCGTGGAGTATTTCATTTCTCTGAGTTCTAATATAACTAAGAAATCTATTATCAACTTCTTTTTTTTCCTGTCCCCACAGCCAAAAAAACTCCTTATAAAGATTCATAACAAACTGGCCTTCTATATATACTCCAATTTCAATCCCATAATGATTAACTTCATGGCTTTTTAATGAGAATTCATTTAAATTTCCTGAACCAAGCACTGATTCTCTTTTATCATTTAATAGAAATGATGCATGGATTTTATTTTTGAACATACTCCCAAGTCTCATGACTTGAATGTTTTTTTCTTGATTTAATATTTCCAGGCAGTCAGCACTCAAGCCAGTAAACATCTTATCTACAATTATTCTAACCTGTACTCCTTGACTTGCTTTGTTCTTAATTTCATCTATCGCTTCTTTAGCCTCACATCGTAAACTCAAAACATTAATTAATAAAAACTCCTCACTGTTTCTAATCACTTTAATTACTTTTTCTTCATAGTCTTTTGAGATAATTTGAATATTTCTTATTTCTTTAAATTCTTGTTTATTCTCAAAGCCCTCTATGGTTTCAGTCATCCATTGCGTTGAATTTACTTCTTCATTGATCTTATCTTGAGGTAATATTTTTTCAGTTCTAAAGTTTGAAAAACTATCAGCATTTAAAAGAGTAATGTTTGAAAAAGTGAAATAAACAATAATCCCTAACACTAAAGTTAGAACAAAAAAACACAACCCTTTTTTCTTAGTAAAGCTAGCCATATTACTTCTAATTATAGCCAGAAGATCTAAGATTATCTAGACAATTACTTCGCTCTTAGATGAAAATGATAGATGTGAGCAACAGATCTTTTATCAAAAAACTTAATAAGTTTTTCGTATTCCTCTATAGGTTAAACCTAAGAAACTTTAAACTCAGTTTGATCTTACAATTTATTATTTTACTCGTTTTTGTTCAACAAATCCCCAAACTTCCAATTATTCTGAATCTTAATGATTTAGTTGATAACTCTATCAATTCAGTACAAAGATTAAAAACTACAAAAGAAGAGTTTGTAGTTTCTAACAATTTGACGATTTTCTTTTATAAAGAAAACCATGACTTTAACAAGAATGAACTCACTGAAATTGATAAATGGATTAGAAGTATTGATCTTAATGCTGAAAACATTTTAAATATCACGTCTCCCTTCTCAATAATGACTGCTCAATATTTAAATGGGAAGCTTCTTTATCCAAACCTTGTCACTGAGTCACGAAATTATTCATTTGATAAATTACGATTAACAAGTTGGAGTAAATACTTACTAGCAAAAGACTCAAATCATTTTAGTGCTGAAATTTCTTTCAGAGATGAAAAGCCTGGTAGTTCTAAATTTGGTAGTTTTGACCCTAATAGATCTTTTCGTATTCTTGATAGCCTTGATAACTTTTTATCTTCTAATAATCTTTCAAGCATTCAGTATCATATCAATGGCCCTGTTGCTTACCATAACTACTCCTTCAAAGGTGTAAAGCAGGCGCAAAAACTACACGGTCTGTTCTTCCTAATAATAATCATTGTCTTTTACTTGCTATGGAAAAGGTTTTTACCAAGCCTTTTATATCTCATTTTGTTGCTTATGACTGGAATATATTGCTATGGAGCAATGTCTTTACTTGGCTATCCCTTAGAAATAGCTTCATCTACAATTTTGCTACTTGTAGGTATTGCCTCTCTAGAGGATTATATTTTCATCATTAAAGATCTAGACAATCAAAAAGACTTTTCTTTAACATTTGAAAATTATATTACTCCAAGTTTTTTCACCTCTCTAACAACGATGTTAGGGTTTGGGAGTTTAACTCTTACTTCAATCCAAGTCCTAGAGCGTCTAGGTACAATTGCATTGATTGGGGCTTTCATCGAATGGATGGCAACATTTTTTTTATTACCTCTCTTGTTTAAGATCTTTAAGTTTAATTTCAAACAAGGTATTCAATCTTCATTTTTTTCTAATATTTCTAATCGAATGCTGAACTTTAAATTATCAAATAAATTAATACCCATTTTAATTATTCTTTTTATTATTGGATTAATTTCTCCACTATTAACAAAATCTACCAACAACCCATATTTTATTTTCCCTCCAGATCACGATATTAAATTATCAGATAGATATATAAAAAACAGTAGAGGTTTTAGAGGCTATGCTTATATTCGATTTCAAGATACTTCGGAAAATGAAATCACTAATTTATCCAAAAGGTTAGAATCAATTCCTGGAGTTTTTTCATTAAAGTCTCCGTATTCTGACTTTGATGAATATTCCAAGGAAGTACCCACAAACTTAAATCGCCTTATGTGGAGAAATTTCTTAAGCTCTATAAGTTATGAACGAACATTCTCAGAAAAATACCCTAATAATTTCTTAGGAGTACTATATCTTAAAAATATTGATATAGATTATTTTGCAAACCTACAAAAGGAAGTATACAAGGTCTGTAAGTCTAAGTGTTCTCTCTCGGGAGATTTGGAAATTCTTTCTGACTTCACAAGAAAAATTTCTTTATCACTTTATAAAAGTTTTTATCTAAATCTTCTCATTGTAGGATTAATCTTATTTTTCTTATCCTATCACCATGGCTATAATCTATCTTTTAAAATTATTTTTAGTGCCTTATGGGGAGCAGTTATTACAATGCTTCTAATTTGGTCTCTCTCTATTGAAGTAAATTTTGTAACTTCTATTTATATAGTCTTACTCATTGGTCTAACGGGAGATAATACAATCCAATTTTTATTTAACAAGGGAAATTTATCCAACAGTATTTCTCAAAACATTGAAGATAAAGCTTCAAGCCCACTTATAATTACTTCAATTATGAGTCTATTGTGTTTTAGTTTTGTTTTCTCATATTTCCAACCACCTAGAATTATTGGTCCCTTAATTGGAATTGGTCTTATATTGTCTGTTTTTGCAGATACAAAATTAACACATTATTTTTTGAAAAAGAATACTCACCCTATAAATCAAGAGTGAGTATAAATATTTAGAATGAATTTATAATACTAATGAGCCAAGAGGAATTCCACCTAGAACCCATCTTCCGTATGATTTTCTGATGTCAGAGATATATAACTTCAAGTTTTTGTTATTAGCATCTGGCAACAAAGTTTGTAACTGACCAATATTACCCCAACCAACTGGAAATGCCTGCATATAATTTCTGTACTTTTTACCATTATAACTTTTTTCTTTCGGTTCACTACTCCACTGAGATGGTAATATAGCTAGCAAGTTAGTCGGAGGATTATAGTAAAACTTTTTAATATCTAACTTTCTTGGACGTCTAGTAATGAAACCATCTACTGTCACAGTATTTGAACAATCTGTACATTTACTCCAGTTTTCATTATCGATTTCTAATAGATCCTTCACAGTAGCTCTTCGAGTTTTTGAATCTCTATCCAGATCCCATTGAGCTCTATCGTTTAAAATAGCTATTTGACCGCCGTCTTCATTATTTTCGTAGCCTAAGTCTAGAGCTTGATCAAAGTATTTATAAGATTCTCTCAAATGTTTATATGCTTGAATCATTGAACTTTTTCCATCTTTTTTTAATGTCAAAAAGCTTGAGTTCTTTTTTTGAAACTTTCTTAATTTAGTAACAATTTCTTGTGTTCTTACTCCATCAGTGGGTCTAAACTTTGCCATGATCCCATTTACTCCAAAAAGTCCCATAACCCCTTTGAATGAATCAAATAAGTCATCAACATCATAAGCATTTAATGCATGTATTCTCTGGATACGAGCATGAATTCCTGAAATTGTATAAGCAATATTAGCCTTAGGAATTTCCACAAACTGCTTGTGACCATCTGGGAATGCTTCAGCTCCAAGAAAGACACTTCTATCAAAGCAGAGCAAACCTTCATCATCATTTAATAACGCTTTGTAACTCATTAATTGCTTCTCTCTAGCAGGAACAACTTGTTGCTTTAAATAATTCTGATAATCAGTTGTTGACGAGAAAACACCATCTACTGGAATTGATAGATAATCTAATATTGCACTCAAGTGGTAAGCATTCGGTGCAGCGAGGTTTACTCTATGAACATTTAAAAATATTTGATAAAGGATACGTTCATGAAAGATTACATTTTTACCTTTAACCAATGTCTTAAGTCTATAGAAAATTCCTTTAAACGGCCTAACTGTTTGTAAAGTTGCTCTTAAATATTCAATATTTCTATCATATGTTTTCTTTTTTAAAGCTGGGTCATATTCATTAATATTATTAAGAAAATTTTCAAAATCATTAGCTGTTCTCATAGCTAAAAATGATTTTTTTAATTCTTCATAATCAGATGAAAAGTCAGAAGCAGCAATTGTTCTTTTTGCCTTACTAACTGAATCTCTTTTTACATGACTTACTTCAGTGGTCTTTTTAGAATTACAGCTTATAAAAACTGAAATCATTAAAACAATTAATACCTTCATTCTCATCTCCTTGACTTGGTTCAATTTATCTATGGTAACTATATCATATTTTGACTATTGGCCCTAATCAACCGAAATTTAATCTTGATCAGGTAAGTATTTTCTATAAAACTTCTCTGCACTTATTGCTAATTTTTGTTTTGAGATCAGAGCTGAGATCCATTTGAAAATTTTTGAATAAAAATCACCATAAATTGATATCTCTTTTGTCTCTAAATGACGTTTCAGAGACTCAGCTACCACATCTTTGTCAGTAAGATATTTACTATTTTCTTGAGTTATTCGATCGGGCATCCCAGCTTTTAAGTGAAATTTCGTATTCATCCCATTTAAGTGCATATAGGCAGGATAAAAATTTATGCTTCTCTCATTTGCTAAAGATAGTATTAAGTTTTCAGAAAAAGATTTGGATGCACTATAAAGACTTAAGTAAGGAGTTGGAATAGAGCTTACTAGCGACCCAATGTGGATAAACCTTTCTACCTTACAGCCTTCTTCAGAGCAAATGTATAGAAGTTTAGCTAAAAACTCACAGTTTACCTTTACTTGTCTCTCAATATTTTCAAAATTACTGAAATCATTAAATTCTGTGAAAGCAATAAAGTTTATTATTTTACTTGATTTTTTTATTGTCTCAATTACATCTTGATCATCAAAATTTTTATTCGCATCAAGAATTTTATAAATAGGAGCATGCTTAAATTCAATTATTTTAAGCTTTTCTTTTAGTGAATTTATATCTCGGGCCATTAATATAAGCTGATAGTCCTCATCTTTTAGTTTTAAAATCAAAGAATGGGCAAGACCTGATGATGCACCTAATAAGCAATACTTTTTAATCATAAATTTTCCTTAAACGTAGAGGGTATTATATCATTTCTCATATGAAGATAATATATCGACTAACCACTCTTTTAAATAGAGTAGATCATAATCTATTTAAAGACGAAATTATTCACATTTTATCAAACATTACTCAAAATCAATTTCAAGACACTCTCAAATATTGCAAAAGAAATAGTTGTCATCTTTTTTTCTATAAAAACTTACAATTTTATCTAGACAAAAATCCTCATCTCTTTATTGATCCAGTCTTTAAAAAAAGTGTTCATAAGCAAATCTCCATTTGTGACTACAGAAATGAATATATTTCTGAAATCTCAAAAAAATTTAAAGACAACAATGTTCCCATTGTCTTTCTTAAAGGCGCTCTGTTCTCAAGAACAATTTATCAAGACCTTGCTTACAAAAAAATGAATGACTTTGACTTTTTAGTTAAAAAGAAATTTATAAACAAAGGTTTGGAAATCTTAGAAAATTTAGAGTTTCAAACCTTTCCAGAAATATTTGGAAATTATAATTCAAGTGATAAAAGTCATCATACTCCACCAATAATTTCTAAAGATGGCAGATGTCTAACAGGGATACACTGGGATTTGAAAAGTCCTTATATTCAAAAAAATTCTCCAATTGAATCATTTCTTGATGATCTAAAGACTGAAAGTTTTAATGACTTAGAATTTTATAGATTTAGCTGGGAAGCAAATCTCTATCACTTAGTCACGCATCTTCCATTTTATAAGATTGGCATTAGAGAACTTGCAGACGTTGCTAACCTTGTACTTTTAAAAAAAATTGATTGGGAGAAATTTTCAAAATATATTATTGAATCAAATTATTCAGATGCAGCTTACAGAGTATTGAGTATTACCTCTAAGATGTTTGATATCTCTGACTTATCTCAGCAAGCAAGTAAGTATAAAAAGCAATCTCATTTTTATACAAGAATGGATACTCATTCAAGAAAAGGCGGTGCTGTACTGTTTGATTCTAGAAGTACTTATATAGCAAAGATAGAGAAGTTATTTGTTCTTTTTAGAATTAGCAAAAACCCAATTGAAAAAATTAAAACTTTTTTATATATGTGGTTTAAATTATTTACCCCTTCAACAAAAGAAGCTCTAAAGATTTTTCCTTATAGTTTTCCACAAATATTTAAGATCACCCTTTCTAAGTTACTGGCTCCTATTATACTCTTAGTTGCTCTCATAAAAGAACATAGTCTTCTAGTTTTTTCTGTTTTCACAATCCAAAATATTTTCATAACACTTCTCCAGTTTTTCAAAATCCCTTTCAACAAAGAGCCTCAAATTAGAAACCATAAGCTATTTAAAATATTTGATGAGCTAGAGTAATCACTACTAACTAAGGAGACTCTTTTTTTGAATACTATAGACCTAATCATTCATAATTCTTTAGCTTACTTAAGTAAAATAACGCCTGAGTATATTCAAAAACATAAGTCAGTAGACACTAAAGTTATTGACCTTGCATCTCATGAATTGGAATCACTAGTTGAAACAATGAAAATGATATATAAAAAAGACACAGCTCTTAGGTTTATTTCTATGGGCGGAGATGGGACGCATAATATTGTAGTAAATGCTATTACCCAATTAAGCTCTGGAGTGCAAGAATCAATATCACTGGGATTAATTGGACTTGGTAGTTCAAATGATATTTTAAAGTCCCCACAAAACTATCACGTTTTAGAACAAAGACCATTGATTAGGCTAAATTTTGATAAAGCTCGAAAACAATATCTAGGTATATATACAACAAACGAAAACAATCAAAACACTCACTTTGTTGCAAATTGCAGCATAGGTATTACTGCTCATGGTAATAATATTTATTCAAACCCTGGCTTTATTGAAGAATTTTTAAAAAGATCTAATGCTAACTTAATGATGCTCTATTGTGCAATTAAAGCTCTTTTTAGTTATAAATCCTCTCTTTTTAAAATAACTACTCCTAAACTAAATTTACAAAACAATTATGATAAAATTGGCATCACTAGAATGAAATTTTTCTCTGGAAATTTGCATTATCCAAGCTATCCAACTCCAAAAGAAAGTAATCTCTCCATCCATCTTCTTCCTTCTAATTCTATTATAAAAAGAATTTTCTCTTTTATCTCTTTCTCTAAAGGAAACTTCCCTAAATCTTTAATCTCCTCTTCGGCCAACGAGGTTCAGATAGAGTCTGAAGATCCATTTTTAATAGAGTTTGATGGCGAACTTCAAAGAGCAAAAAGTATTTCTTTTTCATCAACTCTTAGTCAATTTAAAATTTGTCCATAAGTAGTTAGAAAACTCAATTCTAAAGAAACTTTTCTCAGATCTTAAAAACTCAAATATATAATTATAGGTAAGA
>CALIJZ010000005.1 GCA_938017795.1 uncultured Bacteriovoracaceae bacterium | reverse complement strand
TATTGGAGGTAAAGTTTTCATAGTAAGAACTGTTTATGAAAAATAGTCACAACTTGTCAATTAAATTCATGGAGTGGTAGAATTTAAAAGCATTGGAGCATGAAGCTCCTTACTATAGGGTTCATTATGAATACGATCAATCGCAAAGATTATGAAATTGCTATTTTTTCAAAAGATTTAGGGTTTTGTTCAACGATGTCCAAAGAGCTAAGAGACTTCAATGTAATCGCACCTACAATTACTAAATTACCTAAAATTATTGAAAGTATAAATGATAGAAAGGTTGATTTAGTCTTTATCGACTTAAATACTTTAAAAGAATGTTACTTGATTTTAGGAGGACATCCTAAAATTTTGAGTCGGTCAACTTTAATTGTGATTTGTACAAAGCCTGGAGAGAATATTTCCAACTCTCATGAGTTAAGTACAGCTGGTTCTTTTATTTATCAAATCGTTCGAATGGATGATGACTTCACATTAAGTTTGCAGTCAATTTTAAACTGGACTAAGCACAATGTTAGATCTTTAAACTTAGATAGATCAAGAGTCAGAGAATTAAATCTTATCAAAGAGAGATTTGAAAATACTTTTAATATTCTTCAAAAAAATGAAAAAGTAATTACAAAGGTTAATCAAAAAATCTCACAATTTGAAAATATATCAGATATTGTTTTAGATCTTAAAAAGAAAAATATTTATGATAAAGACAATTTTATAATAGAGCTCTCAAAGGTTTTGAACTCTTGGTCTGATGTTGTTTCTTTTAGTTATTATGCACTCTCACCTTCTAAAACGAGTTTGACTACTATTGAATTGGACGCTCTAAAATATAAAGAGTTGCCTATGGTTGAGCTTGGAGATGAAGCTAGTAACGGAATTGGACCTATTGCTCAAGAACAAATTTATCAGGTAGCGTTTAATGAAATGGGATTAACAACTTTAGCTCTTAGAATAGAAGGAGTTTCAACTCATCCTGAGCTAATTTGTTTTGTTTGTTTTAAGGAATCTAAGTTTGACAGCCTTGTAGAGAGCAAAAAGAATTGGGACTTATTTGAAGATTTATTAAGTGCCATTTATCGAGGTGTCTTAATTCAAGATATTGAACATGTAGATAGTTCAGAGTTTATTACTATTTGGGACGCTTTAAATATTATGGATGAGACTGATAGTGATGAGTTTGGTTACAAGTTTTTTAATATTGACCTTCTAGCATTTAATCGCTTTGTTTCTAAAAATAGGCACTTGAAATTTAATTGGCGCGGTTTCTTTAGTGATTTTTTAATTATGATCAGTCAAGAAGTAGGAGTGCAATGTAAAATCACAACTTTTGGTTCCGCTCAGATTTTAGTTTTAGTTCCAGCTCAGAAAATTGAATCAGAATTTAGTACGTTAAAAAAAGTTGTTGAATCTGTTGAATATTGGAAATATTTTTCTGACACATCAGTAGTGATACCAAGATATGTTTATCCTAAAGTTAATTTAGTCCCTAGAAGTTCATCGTTTTATTTAAGTAGGACTTTATTTGGAGAAGGTTCTAGATCAGAAGTAGCAAGAATTCATGAGAATACATTCTCGTCTAAAGATATATAAGAATCGACTAGATCATAATCTAGGTTTGATTACTCAAAAAGCAAGAAATCAAAAACTTATTTTGATGCTTAAAGCAGATGCCTATGGTCATGGGATAAAAGGAATTATAGATTTTTTAGAAGATTACTCTAGCTCTATTGGCTATATAGGACTTGCATCATTAGGTGAAGCTCTTTTTCTAAAATCTCAAAAGAGTAAATCTAATTATCCAATGATTGTATTTTCAGAAATTGGAGACCTAAAAGAATCTATAAGTTCTTATGGCCCAATGCTTATTCCTGTTCTTAGTGATTTTAATGATCTTAAAATTTTCTTATCTAATAAACTTTCAAAAAATATTCCACTTTTTCTTAAGTTTAATTCTGGAATGAATAGGTTAGGAATTAATGTTTCTGAAGTTGAAGCAGTAGCCAGACTCTTAATAAAACATGATAGAAAAGAAATAGATCATTTAATGACTCATTATTCTAGTTCCTATCTTGCTGATAATGTTCAGAAAGTTCAGCACATTTGCTTTCAAGAAATTGAGTCTGAGATCAAAGCTGCAGGTATTGATATCCTTGAGTCTTCTATTGATAATAGCGGATCAATTGAAAATAACTTAATGGATTCTAGTTCAACTCATTTTAGACCAGGGCTTTTGCTTTATGGTGCTCAGTCGAGCTTTACTAATAAACAACTTATGCCCTTAAAGGTAATCTCGGATCTGGAAACAAAAATTATTAAGAGCCGACCAGTATATAAAGGAATGAGTTATGGTTATGGTAATACAATAATTGGTAAAGCAGGTTCAATGCATATTATTCCTTTAGGTTATGGTGATGGAATCTCGACTTTTTATAAGGGATTAGAAATAAATATTGATCAATTTAAAGCAAAGTTTATTGGTCGGATAAATATGGACTTGAGTGCAGTTTTTATTGAAGGTGAGCAAGACCTGGATCTGAAAAACAAGAGTATTTTAATTTGGAATGATCAAGTTTCAAGAATAAATAAATTAAGTAAACATTTAAAAACTCACCCTTACGAAATTTTTTGTATGCTTTCTAGTCGCCTCCCAAGAGTTTATCTATTAGAATAATGTCTATGGAATCTGTCTTGTCTCCATTTTATAAAATCTTCGAATACTTTTATGAAAGTATTATTGAGAAAATTGAAGGTGCTGGTGACTTTGCATTACATGTAAGTGCCATTTTTTATTGGACTTTTAAAAGACCATTTAGAATTCAACTCTTTATTGATCAGTTATATTTTATTGGAAATAAGAGTTTATTTATTGTTGCTTTAACTTCAATTTTCTCTGGAATGGTTATTACCTACCAAACCTATATTGGTATGAAAGTAATGGGTGCCTATACTTTAGTTGGGCCCATTGTTGTGTTGACGATTGCTAAAGAGTTAGCTCCTGTTTTTTCAGCAATTATTGTTGCGGGAAGATGTGGAGCAGCGATGGCCGCTCAAATCGGAACCATGAAAGTTACTGAGCAGATTGATGCTCTTGAAGTAATGGGTATTAGTAGTAGACAATATTTAGGAGTTCCTAGAGTTTGGGCCACTATGATTGCTCTTCCTCTCTTGAATTTAGTGTTTCTGTTTGTAGCTAATATTGGTTCTTGGTTGGTTGGGGTTAAGGTTCTTGGAATTGAAGAAGCCAAGTATTATTCAAAATTACATGCTTTTGTTGTTCCTAATGTTTTATGGGAAGGAATTATAAAAGCTGCTGTCTTTGGTTTTCTTGTTGGGATCATAGGTACTTATCATGGTTTTAAAGTTCAAGGAGGAGCTGAAGGGGTTGGGAAAGGAACAAATGCTGCGGTTGTTTGGGGTATGATCATTATTTTAATTATTGATTACTTCTTAACGAATTTATTAGTCCCAATTCTTTACGACATAGTTTAGGAGAGTAGATGGAAAGTGCAATAAGTTGCCAAAATCTTACAAAGACATTTGGTGATCATACAGTATTAAAAAATCTCTCTATTGAGATTCCTAAAGGGAAAATCACTACTATTCTTGGTTACTCAGGTGCTGGGAAGTCTACTTTAATGAAACATTTTTTAGGTTTACAAAAACCAACAAAAGGAAAACTTTTTGTTTTAGATAAAAATGTAAGTACTCTAAGTGATGATGAACTTCGAAACTTCAGAAAACAATTTGGAATGCTTTTTCAATATGCAGCTTTGTTTGACTCGCTAACAACATTTCAAAATATTGCTTTTCCATTAACAGAATTTACAAAAATGAATCAAGCTGAAATAGAGCAAAGAGTAAATGATTTAATGAAGTCTGTTGGGCTTCAAGAGCAGAGTCTACACCGATTACCATCAGAACTCTCAGGTGGTATGAGAAAAAGAGTTGGTCTTGCAAGAGCACTTGCTCTCGAGCCTGATATTCTACTTTATGATGAGCCAACAACTGGACTTGATCCAATTACTACTAAAATGGTCAATGATTTAATTATTACAACGGGAAGAACAGAAAATACCAAAGATTTAACTTCTGTTATTATTTCTCACGATATACAGGCGACTTTGAAGATTTCTGACTATATCGCTTTTTTAGAAAAAGGAGAGATCATTGAATTTTCTCCTACTAAAGAGTTCAAGAAAACAACTCATCCGACGATAAGAATGTTCTTGGACCTTACGACTCATTAAGTTATGTTATTATAATTACTATAGTTTTAATGAATTTTAGGAGACTTTGTTGAAGGCATTTAAAGTTGGATTATTCAGTATTTTAGCACTTGTATGTTGTGCGTATATGGTGACCATGGTGACTGCAAAAAATGCATTTTTTGGATCATCTATGACTTACAATGCAATCGTTAATGATGCTGAAGGTTTATTTGAAAAAAGTTTGGTTAGGGTAGCAGGGATCGAAGGTGGATATATTGAAAGTATTCAATTGGCTGGAGATAAAGCACTTATTAAATTTAAGATTCAAAAAAGATTAAAAGTTACCGGAGATTCAAGGATAAAAATTAAGTCTATTGGTTTTTTAGGAGATAGGTATATCGATCTCTTTTTAGGTGATCCAAACCAAGAAAGATTAGTAGATAATTCCGAGATTATTGTTGATGAAGGTGGAGGTTTGGATCAAGTGACAGCTTCTGCTGGAGCCAGCATGAAAGACCTGGAAGGTATTATCGGAAAAATGAAAGAAGCAATTGAAAACGAAGAGACTGATAATGCTATGAAAGACATTGTTTTAGATTTACGAAGAACAGTAAATGCAGTTGCAGCTATCACAAATGATAATCAGCAAGCAATTACAAATGTGATGAAAAATCTAGATCAAATGACTAGAGGGATGAGTACTCAGTTTAACCCTAACAATCCTAATTCTATAATTAGTAAAATGGCAGAGCTTTCTGTTGTGATTGATAACTTTAAAGATGCATCCAATTCTGCCAAGGAGATTATGGCCAGTATCAATAGTGGGCAAGGTGTCGTAGGGAAATTCCTAACAGATAAAGAAACTGAAGAACAAGTAAGTGATACTATTTCAAATGTAAATAAGCTAGTAAGTAGAATTAATTCTGTTCAATCAGATATAGAAATGTATTCAGGCTATAATACTGAACACGGTTCTAAGACTGAGTTAGGAGTTGACTTATATCCTACTCCAGAGAGGTTTTATAAACTAGGTGTTGTGATGAGTGATTTTGGACCTACCACTTCTAAGAAAAAAAGAACAAGTTCAACTACTGGTGGTGTAACTACTGTTGTTGATGAAGAAGAACAAGATATTGATGCTTTAAAATTTAACGCTCAAATTGGTCGAGTTTTTCAAAACTGGGGAGTTCGTGGGGGGTTAATAGAATCGACGGGTGGAGCTGGAGTTGATCTTTATATTAATAAAGCAAATACAAAATTAAGTGCTGATATCTATGATTTTGGAAGTTCTGATGGAGCAAATTTAAGATTTACAGGAGATGTTAGGTTATGGAATGTCCTTTATGGAAGGGCTACATTAGAAAACACTTTAAGTAAGTCTAGAAGTGTAACCGTAGGTGGAGGTCTGAAAATTTCTGATGAAGATCTTGCTTCAATATTTGGGTTTTTAGCAAGGTAAGGCCTATCAATGAGTAATGCAATAAAATGGATGATTAGAACAAAAAACAATCATCTGCTTGGACCTATTGTAAAAGAAAAACTTGTTAATCTTTTGGAAACGAATTCTTTAGATGAAGATGATGAAGTTTGTTCAGGAAATGGTTATTGGTTTAAAATAAAAGAAAAAGAATATGTCGATCGTTATATCTTAGGTGATGAAATTTTAGGATTTAATCCTGTCAGTGAAGCATTGAGTGAGCAACGCTTAAGAGAAGATCAGGAAAGAGGTAATGCTCTTGATGCTACAATTGAGCGAAGAAAGAAAGATTTTAATGAAGATGATACTACTGAGATTGTTAATATAGATAAATTACTCGCTCAGCCAGAAGAAAAAAATAAATCTGATATCGGCCTAGATTTTAGTAATCCACTGAATGTAAACCCATTAATTGATAAAGAAGTTTTAGAAACTCCTAAAGAGTCCTTAAATGATGAGAAAAAATTAATTATTGAAAAGTTAAATAAAGATATTCATAAGGAAGAGGTAAAAGAGTCCAAGGTTTCAACCGTACAATCAAATAAAGAGTATAAAGATTTAAAAACAAACATTGATCGAAGTGTCATAACTAAATACCCATTCTGGAGTAGAATTATCTTTGTTAGGCTTGTTTTAACAATTGCTTTGATTTTGTTAATGCTTGTAATGTATTACGGAATTAAAATTGTAGATGTCTTCTCTGTTGCTTACGCTCAAGACCTTGAAACTGAGGAGTTGGTTGCTTTAGATCACAAGCGTGATGATACAGTCGAATATTCAGAAATGAAGTTCTCTCCATTTTTTTCAATATCTGGATTTGAATTAAAGAGCTCTTTGATTAGTGAAAAGATAAATTGTGATGACCTCTTAGATGTAGAAGTCGACTATTTATCTAGATTTTTTGATGAAAAGAAGTTCTCCGTAGGCGAGTCTAAAGTCTCAAAAAAAAAAGTGTAATAATATGTGGCAAAAAAACATTATCTCTTAAAAGTAAGGCCAAGATTAATCCAAAGTTCATCGAACTATATAAAAAACAAAAAGATATAAAAAAGACTATTTTTGATTATAGAACTAGTGTTCGTGATGCGATGTTGATTTCGAATTCGATATATAAAGACTTGCTTATCATATATATACATTTAAAAAATAATAGATTTGATAATATACGTAAGTTCATTAAAAAGACTATAGAAGTTCCATTTTTAGAAAAGGTACTGGAATCAAACTCATACCATTTAGATGAAGATCTACATAAATCATTTGTTGAAACATTGGATCAGTTGAAAAAAAGTGATTCAAAAACTTTTTATAGTTACTTAAAGTATTTAAGTTTTTTTGATTATGAAGTTGAAAATAATATTCTTGAAAAATATATCTATGATGAGATCTCAAAAGATCATGACAACTTAGAACTTTATACCGATGTTGTTTTTGGTTATCCAATGGCCAATTTGTGGAGTGTTGATGTCTTTAATAAATATGGTCAAAAAAAATATTATGAATATATGAATAGATATTTTGACTTCTTTCATAAAAAAGAAAATACATTAAATCTAGTCTCAGTAGTAACTCAAGCTTTTCCTTATAAACATAAAAAGTTAATCTATGATGATATTTTGGACTTAAAGAAAAAATTGATAACTGAGAATAAAAAATTACACTTTTTTAACCTTTGTGAATTTAATCAGTTAATTGGTATCTCGGTAAAAGGAGAGAAGATTTTAGATTCAAGTTGTTTTAAGAAAAAAAGAGGTTTTTATATTCAAGAACTAAAGAAAAACAACTCTACAGCGATGAAAAACTATGTCATCTATAAACTTATGAAAATGGGTGATTTGAATTCAACATATTTGAGTTATCTATAACGATGTATCTAAGTCCCGATTTTTATAAATTCTCGGAGATTTCTATAAAGCTAGCCAAATTTGCCAATCAATTTATTGGTCTTGAAAAGATAGAACAGGGAGTTGACTTATTTGCTGGTCAAGGAATTGTAGGAATAGAATTTCTTGAACTTAACAATTTAATGGTTAAAAAGTTTTCATTTATTGAAAAAGAAACTGACTTTATGCCAGCTCTGAAGAAGAATCTTTTAAGTGTTAAGGATGATTGTAACTTAGAGATTCATAATAGTTGCGTCTTTGAAACTAACTTTAAAGATAAGTTTGATCTAATTTTACTCAATCCTCCATTTCATGAATCTCAGACGGGTCGTTATCCGCACGATATTAGAAAGAGAAATTGTCATTTTATGAATGGATTTGATTTTTTAGATATACTCAAGCTTTTATCAGAAATTTCAGTGGGAAATGCAAATATATTTATAGCATTCAACAAAGAAATTATTCTAGATAATAGTTCTCGTTTAAAAATAACAAATATGGAAAAAGTAGGGAAGGAGTTTCTTTTTAAGATTGTAAATAAATAGAAAGCATAACATCTTTGAACTCATCATCGAGATCTGAGAACAGTTCTTGAGCATGAGCTATTTTGGATTTTAATCGAGGATCGTTTTTATTAAATTTATATTCAACTTTCTTGGCCTTAGAGTATTTCAAGCTCTGCTGAAATTTCTCTTCTGATTCTTTAAATGCTGCTTCTGAGTAGTAAAACTTTAATTGCAAAATACAATTTTTAAATTTTGGATAGACTTCTTCAATTTTCCTTATTAGATCTTTTTCAATTAATTTTAGATGCTGCGCATATAAGGGATGACTCACTACAATAGTTAAGGTTTTATTACGAATTCTTTGAGGAAGAGTCACTTCACGAAGCTTTTCTCCTGCTATCTGATCCCAGTTTAGCAAGAGATCAATAAAGTTACCCTGGCCAACAGAGTTCTTGGCAGAAAATTTATCACCCTTTTGCTTATAAGTTCCCTTGGATGAAACAGTACTACCGTAAGATTGGTTGAGTATTTGTCCTAATTTCTTTAACATGCCTTATGTTGATTAAATTTCTATCCATTGTCTCTGTTTATTTACTATCAATTTCTTGCTCGGGTTATAAGGTAGTGGAAAGCAAGAGTCATTTTAAAAAGTATGGTATTGAGAGTATTTCAATTCCGATGTTTTATAATAAATCAACCTTGCCTGATGTTAGTGCTAAATTTACATCTTCATTTACCCAAGAACTTTATTCTATTCCGGACTTGGAAATAAAAAGTCCTAATAGTAAAACAAACGATGCCTACTTAATAGGGGTTGTAAGGAGTGCGGCCAATGAAGGTACTACTTTGTTAAGAGGAGGACTTGTAGCAAGAATTAGTGATCTTGCACCTACTCAAGGTAGAGGCAATGATAACTTATTACCTATTACAAATGTGTTGAAATTAAAGGTTGATTTATTTTTAGTTCGTAGGTCGCCAGATTCATCAAGTTTAATTTCAAAATTGAGGTCAGAATTATACCCAGAACTTTTATCATCTCATCCCTCTATCGTTTTAAAGAAAACAATACCTATATATACTTCTATTATCAGAGAAATCTACGATCAAGACTATGTTGTGAATTCCACTCAAAATTATGGCATTTTAAATAAAGTGATTGAATCAGAAGCGAAAAAAGCTGCTTTATCATTCAAGCAATCAATAAATTATGTATTCTAAATTAAATCCTACTCAAAGTTTAGATCATATTGATAGAAATAAATTTTCTAAAGGAATAGTTGTTTGTAAGTCCCCAAGTGATTTTTATACTTTATTAATAAAGAAAAATTTAAAGAAGAAAAATAAATTGAAAATTCTCTGGGGAGATCAATTATCTCAAATTGAATTGGAGAATATTGTTTCAACCGTTGATTTTTTCTCGCCCCAGCAATCTTATTGGATTTATAATTGT
The DNA here is from genome assembly GCA_938017795.1 of uncultured Bacteriovoracaceae bacterium. Lineage (GTDB taxonomy): Bacteria > Bdellovibrionota > Bacteriovoracia > Bacteriovoracales > Bacteriovoracaceae > JAHDHG01. The sequence continues at coordinate 58,250 of CALIJZ010000005.1, read as the reverse complement.
GAAAAAATTAATAAATTTAAATTAGATACTTTTATTGAGTTTGCAGCAAGGATTTCTTTGGATATTGTTCTGCATTTTAAAAGTTTAAAGAAGAATGCAAAACTTGAAAAAAATGAGCTCATAAGTTTTTGGGAAGTTGAGGATTTTAAGTTCTGGGAAACAGCAAAGATGAATGATTTCTTAGAAAAACAAGTGGGTTCAAAGTTTTCGATAGATTTAAAAAGATATCTTGAAACTCTCTCCTTTGGGTCAGTATCAGATGTTTATCAATTTCTAGAACAATTAAAAAACTATCATAAATCTCTAAATCAGATAACCAAAGAAGATTTAATTACTTTTGATCAGTCATTAGAGAGTAAGGTTTTTAAATTTTTAGATTTCTTTGCAAGTAAAGATATCGCTGGGTTTTATAATGAAGTTGATAAGATCTTTAATAAAAATAAAGTGGTTGAGATTTTTAAAGTTTTGAATTTTTTAAAAGCATCATTTTACAAAGTAGTCGATGAAAAATATCTTGCTAGCAAGCCAAAACATTCTGGTTACGACAAAAGTCTTCAAGAGATAAAAAATAATTCTTCAAAGATTGAGATATCATCTTGGATTAAACAATTATCAAAGCTTGAGATAAGCTTAAAAAGAAGTACTGATGAGTTTAATAATTCTCTGACGAAACTTAGATTAAGCTAAAGCTTTCAATGGCTTTTTTAGCTTGGGTCAATATTGCTTGAATTTCTTGAGATGAAGATTTATTAATATCTGTATATCTAGATTCGATCTCTTCGATGGCAACCTTGCTCATATAAACATAAACATCATTGCAGCTCTTCTTTTTAAGATGACCTACTAGGTGATCAATTTCATTGCTTAACTCAATTAGAGAAAAGCCACCAAGGATAGCTTTATAGTTTAAGATTCTATCGCTTCTTTCTTCTTTTTTTCTCTGAAAACTGAATATGTTTGTTGGTATCGTCATGTCCATTGAAATCACTTTAGATCTCTGGAGACTAAGAGCCAAGATCTTGTGATAATTTTTACTCAATTGTAGTAAAAAATACATAGAGTTTCCCGACAGGTTTTGTCAGTTTTGACCAGTTATTATTACCTATAAGCAGTCTAAGAAAAATCTGTTTTTACTCTTAACTTATTAGATTTAGATCCGATCAGTAACAAAAGAGGAATTTATGAATACAAAAATGTACGTACCAAACCCCGTTGTTATTGAACAAACCGCTAGAGGTGAGCGTCAGTATGATATTTATTCAAGGTTGCTCTTGGATAGAATTATCTTTTTAGGAACAGAGGTAAATGATGTTGTGGCCAATCTTTTAGTTGCTCAAATGTTATTCTTAGAGCAAACAGATGCAAGTGCTCCAATTCATTTCTATATTAATAGTCCAGGTGGAAGCGTGTACGCAGGACTTGGAATATATGATGTTATGCAACATATTAGCTGCCCAGTTTATACATATTGTGTCGGGATGGCAGCCTCTATGGGATCACTGCTTTTAGCTGCAGGTCACGCGGGACACAGATCAGCTCTTCCTCATAGTAGGATTATGATTCATCAGCCTCTGGGTGGAGCTAGAGGGCAAGCTTCTGATATTGAAATTCAGGCAAGAGAAGTCTTGGATCTTAAGCAGAGATTATATAAGATCTACGTTCATCATCAAAGTGCTGGAAAGACTTATGAAGATGTAGAAAAAGCGTGTGATAGAGATAACTACTTAAGTGCTGAAGGTGCGAGAGACTTTGGGTTAATCGATAATGTGATCGAACCTAAAGGAAAAATGACAAATCAAGAATAAAAGGTAATTCATGGCTTTAAAGAACAGTAATTTAGAATGTAGCTTTTGTGGAAAATCACAAAAAGAAGTAAAGAAGTTAATCGCGGGTCTTGGTGTTTATATATGCGATGAATGTATCGACTTATGTAATGACATTATTACAGAGGATCAAGTTAAGGCAGTATCAAAAAATATCTTTGATAATGTTCCTAAACCTCATGAGATTAAAAAACATCTTGATCAGTACGTGATTGGACAGTCTAGAGCAAAGAAAATCATTTCTGTTGCTGTTCATAATCATTATAAGAGGATTTCTTATAACTCTAATAAGATTAATACTGATGGTGTTGAGCTTGCAAAGTCTAATATTTTACTTGCTGGTCCTACAGGTAGTGGTAAAACATTAATTGCTCAATCACTTGCTAAGTATTTAAACGTTCCATTTACTATCGCTGATGCAACTTCTTTAACAGAGGCCGGTTATGTTGGTGAGGATGTAGAAAATATCTTAGTCGCATTATTACAAAATTGTGATTATGACGTTGAGCGAGCTAGTAGGGGAATTATTTATCTAGATGAGATTGATAAAATTGCCAGGAAATCAGATAACCCTTCTATTACTAGAGATGTATCGGGGGAAGGTGTTCAGCAAGCATTATTAAAACTTATTGAAGGGTCTGTTGCTTCAGTTCCACCCAAAGGTGGGAGAAAACATCCTCAGCAAGAGTTTATTCAATTAGATACTTCTAATATCTTATTTATTTGTTCAGGGGCCTTTGTTGGACTTGCTGATATTATTAAAAAAAGAAAAACCAAAAGACCTCTTGGTTTAAATTCAATTGAAAAGAATGCTAAGAAATCTACAATCGAAGAACTAGGTGGAATTGAGCCTGAGGATCTATCGAGATTTGGATTAATTCCAGAGTTTATTGGAAGACTTCCAGTAAATGCATTATTACAAGAGCTTGATGAAGATGCATTAGTTCAAATATTAACTGAGCCTAAAAATGCTTTAATAAAGCAATATAAAAAATTATTTGACTTTGATAATATAGAACTTGAGTTTACTCCTGAGGCATTAAGAGAAGTTGCGAGAACAGCTCTAAAGAAAAAAACAGGAGCTAGAGGATTGAGATCTATACTTGAGCAAACTATGCTTGATGTGATGTATGAGATTCCAAGTAACGTAAAAATCTGTAAGTGTTTAGTAACGGAAGACGCTATTAAAGGGCTAGAAGCTCCAAGACTTATCGAGGGTGAAAGAAAAATCCCAGAGGCTCCAGAGAAAACAGAATCACTCGACAAGGGTCATCTTGAGAGTGCCAGTTAAGACAAAAATAATTGACGAAAATTAATTGGTTTTTTAAATCTTACATTTTCTAAAATATACCCTGGTAATTTCTTATACAGCCATTTTTTCCCTGTTAAATTTGATTTCATTTTTATGAGAAAATAATAAGTACAAGTTGATCTTATGTTCATGGATGAATTTAAGAATGTTGTTTTGCTTAAGGAGGAGCTTATGACTAAGGATGAAAAAGTAAATTCATTCCCACTTTTACCACTGAGGGATGTAATAATATTTCCACATATGGTTGTTCCTTTGTTTGTTGGGAGAGAAAAGTCTATTGCAGCTTTAGAAGCAGCTTCTAAATCAGGTAACGAATTATTTCTTGTAACACAAAAAGATGCATCAGTGTTAAATCCAGAAAGAGATGATGTTTATGAGATAGGAACAGTTGTAAACGTAATTCAAATGTTAAGACTTCCAGATAACACAGTAAAAGTTCTTATCGAAGGAAAATATAGAGCAAGTATTAGTGAGTTTCATAATTCAAGTACAGGCTACACTGCTGAAGTTTCAAAGTGTGAAGATCAATCAAATAATGAAACAGATCTTCTTGCAACAATGAGATCAGTCAAAACAGTGTTTGAAAAATATGTAAAGTTAAATAAAAGAATTCCGCCTGAATTATTAATGAGCATTTCTTCTATTGAAGATGGATCGAGACTTGCTGATATTATCGTTGCTCACTTAACAATGAAGATTAAAGAAAAACAAGAGATTCTTGATTGCATTGTTGTAGAAGATAGACTTCAAAAACTTTTAGGAAAAATGCAGGCGGAAATTGAAATCATTAATGTTGAAAAGAAAATTCGATCACGAGTTAAATCTCAAATGGAGAGATCTCAGAAAGAGTACTACTTAAACGAACAAATCAACGCTATTCAAAAAGAGCTTGGTAACAAAGATGATGGCAAGTCTGAGATGAATGAAATGCAAGAAAAACTTGCTAATAAAAATATGCCAGTTGAAGCACGACAAAGAGTTGAAAAAGAACTGAGAAGATTAAAGACGATGTCTCCAATGTCTGCTGAGTCTGCAGTAGTTAGAAACTATCTTGATTGGATGTTGAGCCTTCCGTGGTTAGAGACTACAGAAGAAGATAATAATGTAACTAGAGCTAGAAATATTCTAGATGAAGAACATTATGGAATGCAGGATGTAAAAGATAGAATTATAGAATATTTATCAGTGAGAAAACTTGCTGGTCAAGATAGTAAAGGAGTAATCCTTTGTTTAGCAGGACCTCCAGGAGTTGGTAAAACTTCAATCGTAAAATCTTTAGCTAATTCTATGAATAGAAACTTTGTTAGGATCTCTCTTGGTGGAGTAAGAGACGAAGCTGAGATTAGAGGACATAGAAGAACGTATGTTGGAGCAATGCCAGGAAAGATTGTTCAAGCTTTAAAGAAAGCAAAATCAAGCAATCCAGTTATTTTATTAGATGAGATTGATAAAATGAGTAGTGACTTCAGAGGAGATCCAAGTTCAGCAATGCTTGAAGTTTTAGATCCAGAGCAAAATTCAAATTTTTCAGATCATTATATTGAAATTGAATATGATTTATCAGATGTCATGTTTATCATGACTGCCAATGATATTTCGAAGATACCGGGACCTTTAAGAGACAGAATGGAAATTATTGATCTGCCAGGGTATACGCCTCTTGAGAAACAACAGATTGCTAAAAGTTATCTTTTAAAGAAAGCAGCTAAGCAAAACGGATTAAAAGATTATGACGTTACCTTAACTGATGAAGCTTTTATGAAAGTTATTAGAGGATATACAAGAGAATCTGGAGTTAGAGATTTAGAAAGAAAAATGAATACGATTTCTAGAAAAATCGCTACAGATGTTGTTGAAAAAGAAATCACAGCTGAGAAGAAATTTAATATTACTGATAGAGCAATAGAGAAATATCTTGGGCCAGTAAGGTTTGATAATACAGAGATTGAAACCGATAAGAAGATTATCGGATTAGTAAATGGCTTAGCATGGAGTCCAGTAGGAGGAAGTGTTTTAAACGTAGAAGTAATATCAGTTCCTGGTACAGGTAAATTACAAGTTACAGGAAAGCTTGGTGAAGTAATGCAAGAGTCTGCTAAAGCCGCTCTTAGTTATGTAAGATCTATCGGAGCTAGACTTGGAGTAGATCATAAGTGGTATGAAACAAATGATATTCATATTCACGTTCCTGAAGGAGCAACACCAAAAGATGGACCAAGTGCAGGTATAACAATTGCTACAGCTCTTACTTCAATTATTACCGGAATAGCTGTTAAACAAAATGTTGCGATGACTGGAGAGATCACGCTTAGAGGAAGAGTCCTTCCAATTGGTGGCTTAAAAGAGAAACTTTTAGCAGCTAAACAGTGTGGAATCAGTACAATTTGTATTCCATTTAAGAATGCCAAGGACCTTGTGAAGATCCCTGATGAGATCAAGAGTGGATTAGATATCATTCCAGTAAGTAGCTGTGAAGAGGTCTTAAAGGTCGCTCTAGAGCTTAGTAAACCTGAAGAATTTATGAGAGTAGTAGGCTCATTAAATGTTATTGAAGGTGGTGGTATTGAGGACGTTAAACAAGTAGCAAACTAGGCCTTATTGAGACTTATTTTAAGAGATTTTCAAATCTAGATTGACAGTATCTGATCAATCCAATAAATTTTGATTCAACCTAAAAATATGGGCGTTTAGCTCAGCTGGGAGAGCGCTACCCTTACAAGGTAGATGTCGGCGGTTCGATCCCGTCAACGCCCACCATATTTCGGGCATTAACCGAGAAGACCGTCAATATTTTGTTTTAAGCTTTTTAATATTATATTAAGATAATTAATGGATAGCAGAGATCTCAAGATTTATTTTTTCTATTCTTTAATGGGAGCAATAGTTGCCCTGATTTTGATTTTACTTTCACTCTTTTTCTTAGATATTAAAGAATTTAGCGATGATAGGAATTGTTCTCTTGTCGATAAAGACTCATTACAAAATTTTATAAAAAATCATCCTAATGGAAAGAAATTTGATCTTAATGCTTATAACTCAAGCACTTTAGAAGACATGGATGCATATTGTTATGAGCTAATAGCAAGTGAATGTTCAGTAGCAAGAGCGGAAGTTGATCACCTTTATTATTATAAATGTGAAAATGGGAAAAAGAACAAAGAAGTTAAAAGTGATGATGGAAGAGACTTTGAAAAGAAGGTGAAACTATTATTAGGCTCATCATTTCTTGGGTTGATGTTAGATGAAAATAAAAAAATAGCTGAACAAATAAAACAGATTATAAGAAAAGAAAATCTTAATATCATTATAGAACGCGAGAAACTTGATTATTTACTTGGAAGTAATCAAGAGGACAAAATGACAATCTCTCTGGTTGGAGAAAACAATAAAGCAGTATTAGAGAACTTAAAAGAAAATAAAACTCATACAAATTGTCTCGTTGTTCACCCTAGTATTCAAACAATGATGCCATCATTTTTCTATTTCCATGATGACAAAAGAGAAAATGCAAGGCAAAATTTTTCTTCATTAATAAATGAGTTGAAATCAGAAGATATGATAATAGTCTCGGGCCTAGAGCTAATTTTAGAAAAAATGAAGGGTAGTCAAGTCCTTGGTCCTTTAAGTTTATATATTGACTCTTATAACTTATCAGAAGAGGGAAGCAGGATTTATGCAAATGAAATTTTTGAGAAATGCATTAAAAATAATCACTAAGATTGTTGCTTTCTTTTTAAGCTTTTACATTGTGATTTTATTTTTTTTCTTCTGTTTTGATGTTGATATAGAGATTAAATATGGAGTCAAATTAAGAGAAATTATCGATCAATTGAACAAAAAGAAAGTAACAAAGATAAATAGTAACCTTTTTTTGCCTAAAGGAGTTAGCTCAAAAGTATTAAACCGGAACAAAACGCATCTGTTCTCCAACGTTGAAGTCGATTGTTTAGGGATGAGGGAATACTCACTATTAGCTTCCGTAAGTGCCGATTTTAGTATTTATTCTGGGAAGAGTATAGTTGAAGATTCTCCATTCAAGAAAAACTTTAAATATGAAGGTTTTGTTTTACCAAGGAGAGAAAAATTACAGTATTCCTTTGTATATCTATATTTTAATCCTCAAGAGAAAAAAAGTCATCCCTTACAACGATTGTTAGAAAAATATTCAATTGATACTTTTCAGTATTATTTTAATGAGAAAGGTTATAGAAATACTGTAAATTATACAGAGGAAGGAGAAGCTCAAAGTCAAAAGAAAATATTAGTGGTGGGTGATAGTGTTGCAATGGGATTTGGTGTTGGTGATGATGAGACTATAGCTAGTTATTTAGCTAAAGAGTTCAAAGGAAAGTTCTTTTTTGTAAACGCTGGGGTTCAATCATTTGATTCAAAAGAGATTTCAGAAGTTCTGAAACGAGAGTCTACAAAAGATTATGATTCATTAGTATACGTGATGTGTGAGAACGATATTCTAGATACATTTAAAAGTGAGCTTTTAAGTATCAAGGAATTAGGGGGGGCTTACTTTGAGAAGTTTAGAAAAGTTGTTTTTATTAAGACTGGTCATCTTTGGTGGGGAGAAGAAACAATTGATGAAAAAAAAGAGTTAGAAAGTTTTTATGAAGTGTTTTTAAATAAGGGAAAGTTTAGCTATCTAAATGGAGATGAAATCTTCTCGGATTATGCAATGGAAACAAATGGCAGTTCAAAGTATAAAATAGCAAGGTTTTTCGTTGATGCACTACATTTATCACCAGATGGAGCAAAACTATTGTCTGGAAGAATAAGTAAACATTTAGAATATTGATAACTATGATAAATAACATTCAAAGGATTAAAATGAAAATATCTATGCTTGTCTTATTCTTGAATAGAATATACTCGCTTAGCAGTGGAAACTAAATCTAAAGTTTCGTAATCATTGAAGAGTTGTCAACTTTTTTATATAATCAAAAATTGCAGTTAGTAATGTAAATAGCTAAGAAATCACACCTTGAAACTCACTTTAGGTAAGCCGTTTTGCTGAGAGTGAATTTCTATCAAAAAATTAAAGCTAATTTCAGGTCTTCAAGTGAACTTTAACGGCAGTGATATAAAAGCTTTAGTCGGTAAATACTGTAATTGAATCATTAGAACACTTTTTAAAGCAGAATTCTACCAGATTACATTAGATCAGATAATCTAGAAGAGTTTATAGCCCTTGATCTTAAGTCTTGATTGAAAAGATTAGAGGTGAAAACTTTGCATATTGAACCCAGTAGACCTTGGAAGAATGGATATTGTTAACCTTTTAATGAAAAGATGAGAGATAAATCATTGAGTAAAAAAAAATAATAAAGCCTAACTGTTACCGGCTCACTTTTTGGGCAGTTTTAAACATCTAAAAAACTTCTTCTTGAAATATTTCGAGCTAAGCACAATTTTTAATAACCTATAGATTAAAGCTAACAATAAACTCCTAAGGTAATAAATGCACAAACTGGCTTTGATTTCTTTTTTATTAATGACTTCCTGCTTATCTCCAAACAATAGTACTAACATTGTTATGAGAGGGATTGTTGAATATGAAGGACCAGTTGTTAATGATACTTCAGACCCAAGTCCCTTAATAATTGGTAATAATCTTAATATTGCTGATTGCGTTCCATCAGCACGTAAAGTAGTAAGCCTAACTGGCTATTGTGCTCCCAGCAATACAACTTTAGAGATTAGCTCTAGTGACATGATTCCATCATTGGAAACTTGTCCATGTATTGAAGGTCAGTACAATTGTGGTCCAGTTGAATTCCCAGGTAATATGATAAATGGTCTTAACCCGGCAATTCAAATCAAAAATATCACTTTTACTCAGTCAAATATAATTCAAAATAATCCAATTAGAATTTGTGGTAATGACTTGAAAACAGTCCTTTCAGTTAATAATTCTTCTCCTTTAGAAGGAGATACTGTTGTTTTTACTATTACTAGTGAAAATTTTGGGCCTGGAGATTTAACAAATCTAGAAATAGTGAACTTACTTCCAGCAGGACTTACTTATCTCTCCTATTCTTCTACGAAAGGTGGATACAACTTCTCAACTGGGACGTGGGATCTTGGAAGAGTTGAGAATGCAGAGGTTAATACTCTTGAAATAACTGCTAAAGTGGGTACGGGTTTAGTTGGAACTTCTTTAGTAAATAAAATTTCAAATATTTCTTTTGATCAAGAAGATATATTTGATAATGATACTTTAGAAGTTGTACTTGATTTTGGTGCCTTGCCAGTTGCTGGTCCAATGGGAACAGTTTCTTTCTTAGAGGATAATCCTGAAACGATTACTTTAGTTTATTCAGATACAGATGGTGATCTTGCTACAGGTTGTAGTATCATTACCAAGACTACCAATATAACTCTTTCGAGCTGTACATGTGATATTTTGGGTGTATGTAAAGCTATAGTTCAAGGTGTTGCAAATTTTAACGGATTAGGTGAAAACTTCACATACCAAGTAACAACTGCAGGATCTCAGTCTAATACTGCTAGTGTCAATTTATCTATTAATGCAGTTAATGATCCACCCACAATAGCTCTAGATGTTCTTGGAAATAAAACAACAAATGAAGATATCGACTTATCAGTAGATTTTGATATCAATGATATTGATTCAACTCTAGCATGTGGATCAGTGACAACAGATCTTAGTACTTTTGGAAGTTTAATCTCTAATATTAGCTTCTCAGGAACGGCTCCAGATTGTAGTGCAGCGATTACACTTGTAGATGATGCGAGTGGGACAGCTAGTAATTTAACTTTTAGTATCTCTGATGGATTAAGTTCAGCTTCAACGAGCTTTGATTTAATTATTAATGCAGTCAATGATCCACCAAAGATCCAAAGTATTAGCGATTTTGTAACATCTAGAAAATCTCTCCAAATTGTAAGTTTTACAATTTCAGATATCGATTCACCTGTAACATGTTCAGATGTGAATGTTCAATCAAACTCAAATACAACTCTCATTCCTTCAGCTGATATTTCAATTGGAGGAAGTGGAACAAGTTGCAGTTTTTCCGCCATTCCTGCACTTAATGAAAAAGGTGAATCAGATATCGTATTAGTGCTTACAGATGGGGCCCTTAATGATACTGAAGGTTTTAAAATTACAGTTTATGGAACTCCATTTGTCTCAACATGGAATATAACAAGTGCTAGTGAAACGATAACCTTACCTCTACCAGCTAATGGGAATCAATATGATTTCAATGTAGATTGGGGAGATAGTAGTCCTTTAGGTTATGTTACATCAAGAACTGATCCTGATAGAATACATACTTATGCTTCTCCAGGTGTTTACACAATTACGATTACAGGAAAAATGGAATCAATAAGGCTTTGGAATACGCCTGAGAGATTGAAGATTTTATCAATTCCTGAATTGGGAGATGTAGATTGGAAAAGCTTCTTTGGAAGTTTTGAGGAATGTCTTAATTTAACAACTGTTGAAGGAGGAGATACAAGCGAAGTTACTACGATGCAATCCATGTTCAGGGGATCAATTAATGTAGAACCAATTACAACTAATTGGGATACTTCTAATGTTACTAATATGGGTTCTATGTTTTTTGGCACAGATGCAAACCCTAACACCAGTAGTTGGAATACTGCAAATGTTACCAATATGAGTTATATGTTCGCAAATACTACATCGGCAAATCCTGTGACTAGTGGATGGGATACAGGCAATGTCACTGAAATGCAGAGTATGTTTAGTCAGTCTGATGTTGCAAATCCGAATACATTTGGGTGGGACGTTTCAAAAGTTGAAAATATGCACCACATGTTCTTCTCTGCAGATATGGCAAATCCTAATGTCAGTAGCTGGGATGTTTCTAGTGTTACAGATATGGGAGGAATGTTTAGTGGAACTTATGTTGCAAATCCTGTTACAGAGTTGTGGGATACTAGCAATGTTATAGATATGGATTATATGTTTTATGCAACTGATGCTGCAGATCCTGATGTTGCTGACTGGGATGTTTCAAAAGTAACTAACATGAAAGCTATGTTTAGTCAGGCGGATATAGCAAACCCAGATGTAAGTGAGTGGGATGTAGGGATGGTCTCTGACATGGAAGGAATGTTTGCATATGCAATTCTTGCAACCCCAGATGTGAGCAGTTGGGATGTATCAAATGTTACGACAATGAGACATATGTTTTTTGGTGCATCTGTTGCAGACCCTGAAACTGACAATTGGGATGTGACTAGTGTTGGAAACATGTATCGAATGTTTATAGCTACAAACATTTCTAATCAGAATTACAGCAATTTTTTAATTAATATAAATGATTTAATTCCAACTGCAGGACTAAATTTGGGAGATGTTCCAGCAGCATATCAACCTGCCGCTGTAACAGCGAGAACAAACCTTTTAAATGAAGGTTGGTCTTTTACAGATGATGGGCCTGAATAAAAAACTAATCGAAAATATAATCAACCAAAGGCTTACTATAATTTACCTATTACAATTATTTCTTGGTAAATCATTGATATAAAAACTCTCGGAGACCGTCAAGAAATGGAGATTCAAACCTAGAGGTTAGAATCGAGATACCCCCTGCTACCATCCTGATCATGCATTGATACCGCATACAAGAATAAAGTTAACGGGTACTAGTGTTTTTATAGTAAAGGGTAGAAACCTCTAGCGGAAACGCTCCGTAGGCAGAGACAAGGACTGTCACTATCGATCCAGACGAAAGTCAATAAGTCTCTTCAATCTTAGTATCGGCAAGTAGTAGTTTGATTTTTTTCTTTTTTTGTGAATTCAAGAGACAGTCCTCTTCTATGACATGACCTCATCGATATTTTTCCTAATCCTAAAAATTTCTACTTTTTTGCTCTTTTAATTTTACGAATAGTTCTCTTTTTTATCTGAGAATATTTGGATTCGATAGACTGAGATTCTTTTCCATCAAAAGAAAACGATATTTCATGATATCTATAAGAGTATTTATGATGATTCCCATAAAGTCTTCCATTACCCCAGATCCATTTTTTTACATACACTTGAAAGATATCAAACTTTTGGATTCGAACAAAAGGTTCGAGTTTAAAAATAAATTCTTGTCCTCGGTAACCTAAGCTAACAGGAGTTACAGATTTCATTTCTAAAGAATTTTGTAATTTTGCGATAACAGTTTTGTTTTCATTATTTAAATTTGAAATTAATAACAGGTGACCCGAGTCATTTACCTCTAATCTATTTCCATTAATCCAAGCAGAGCAGTCTTGATTGTCTTGTTCAATATTGGGTAGTAGTTCTTTAACTATGATTTGATCAAGTGGCTTGTCATAATCATCTTCATATTTTTGATTTCCAGTTAATTTAACTTTAATTAAATTTGAGTGACTCACGCAATTTCTATAATCTATTTTAGTAACTTTAGAATATAAATTTATAGATATTAAAAATAATACTAAATACTTCATTTCTACCTCCGAGTAATACGTGTTTTCTAACACAAAAACGATATATTTAAAGTTTTTATCTTAAAGAGAGCTAAATTTTACACTTAAAAGAAATTTGGAGAGAACTCGCATGGCCTTATAGTTTCCAGATCACAACGGGGAAAAATATACCTAAAAAAACTAGCAGTTATTTGGATATACAAAGATTATGACAAAAACTTCCCTTGTCAGGTAAGAAACAGCAAAAAAACCTTCCGGGAGGACTGCGTTGCGTCTAAACAAGGTTACCATATGTAATGATTTTTAATGAGACGATTCGCTTTAGGAGATAGAGATGTATCTGCAATTTAATTTAATAGCTTTTTGTATTTTGTTGTTCTCATCGCTTGCTATAACCCAAGACATAAAAGAAAGCCCTTTCCTGATAGAGAAAAATGAAGAGGTTGTAGAAAAAAGTAGCGCCTTTGAAATAAGAGTCAAAAAAGATGAAAACTCAAAGGAAGATTTACTTGTTCGAATGAAGTATGAAGCTTCAAAGGTGGATAGGAAATTAGGATTAGGAGTGACAAGAAAAGATGATGGTTCAGTTGTTATAGCTCCCTATTTAAATTATCCAGATTTTATTTCCAAAAAAGAATTAGTTTTTTATAAACCAGGATCTGATGATGTTTTATTTGTAAAAAAAATAAATACCATAATTACAATCACTGAAAAAGAATTTACAGATTATAATCTGGAAGCATTTGATATCATTCTTAAAGTTTATGATAAAGATAATGTTTATGATCAAACAAAGAAAGTAAAAATTTCTAAACAATCAAACTCAATTAAGGAATTTAATTCTGGGTTTGGTATTTCACGTCTTGAGAAAGCAAATATTCCCTTAAGAGGAGGAACCGTTACTGTATATGGAGAGAACGCTAAAACAGATACTGTTTCCCAAGTAGAAGATGTACTTGCTCCAGTAGATGTTAATGGTAGGTATGTGGCGGATATAATCATCCCGCACGGTATAAAAGATTTAACAATAAACGTGACGGATAAGAATAACACCAGAAGAGAAATTATTCGAAATATAAATATTAAAAAAGACAAGATCTTCTTCTTCGCAATGCTAGATGCAACTTATGGACAAAACCAATTCACAGGACCTTTAAGAGTTCAAGAAGCAAGACCAGAAGAGTTTGAGAATAAATACTTACACGGTCAAGTTGGGTTTTACTTAAAAGGTAAAATTCAAGGGAAATATTTAATTACAGCGATGGGTAATAGTGGAGAGGGAGATGCGGAATCGCTTTTTAGAAACTTAGATCAAAAAAGAACGGATCAACTCTTAAGAAGGTTAGATGCTGATAAGTATTACCCTGTTTATGGAGATGAGAGTACTACAGAAGAAACTGCTCCAACTCAAGGAAAGATATATTTAAGAGTTCAAAAAGATAAGTCTTATGTTGTCTGGGGGAATTATGAAACAAAAGTACTAGGCACAGATCTAGCACAAATTAATAGGTCACTTTATGGGGCAAAGCTAAATCTTGAATCAAACTCTCAAACAAAGTATGGAGAATCAAAAACAAAGGTAGTAGGTTTTTTAGCAGATCCAACAACTTTCCCAGCAAGAGATGAATTACGAGGAACTGGAGGATCAGTCTATTTTTTAAGTTATCAAGACTTAACTATTGGCTCTGAAAAAATTCGCATTGAAGTCAGAGATAGACATTCTGGAATTATAAAAAGTGCAAGATCTATTATCTATGGTCAAGACTATGATATTAATTATCTTCAAGGTCGAATCATATTAAATGAATCATTAAGCTCTACTTCTGGTGATGGAGATGTAGTAACTTCAGGAACAACTCAAACAGGAGATCCGATTTTCCTCGTTGTAGACTATGAAGTGACCCCAACTGCAACAAGCCTTAAGAATAATTTTCTCGTTGGAGGTAATGCTAACCAATGGATAGGTGATCACTTCAAAGTTGGAGTAACTGCTTTAAAGCAAAGAATTAGAAATGGAGTTGACAATGAACTTTATGGTTTTGACCTAGTAGCAAGAATAACTGATCAAAGTTATCTTAAAGGTGGATACTCAGTAACAAATGGTGAGAGTACTTTAACCCAAAGATCTTACGATGGTGGTTATGGATCAACTAATCAATCAGCAGCTAATTCAAGCTCTGACCCTAGAGCAATAAGTTTAGAGGGAAGCTTAGACTTCAAAGATATTACACAAAAGCTCCCTGGAAAGTTGAATACATATTATAGAGATCAAAAAGCTGGATATTCAGCACTGGGGCAATCAACTCAACAAGATTTAAATCGAATAGGAGCTGCACTTCTTTTAGGCGACCAAGCATCTGGAGTAAGCGGTAAAATAGAATATGATAAATCAACTTCTGCTAATATTGAATCTAATAGATATTTAGGCCAACTTAACTATGAAGCTCAAAAAATTTTTGGAGCTATAGGGTATGGAGCAGAAAAAAGTAATGTGATTGATGAAATATCAAATGTTGGTTTAAGAGCTGGCTTAAAGTTTGGAAAAGGCCATGTAAACAAAGCATATCTATTTGGTCAAAAAACAATAGACTTTAAAGGTAATACTGTTGATTCAACTCGATATGGTTTGGGAGCTAAGTATAGTATCTCTAAGAAAGTATCTTTAGGTGGAGAAGTTAGTAGAGACGTTAATGAAGAATTATATGCTAATGCAAAGGCAACTTATGATTATAATCATCATTCTCAATTTTACTTAGGTTACGATTTAAGTGAAAACAGAAATAATACGGGATTAGGTTATGATGGAATCTTTTCTCAACTTGGAGGAATAGGTTCAATAGGAGCTAGTAATAACACTAGTGGAACAATGTCAGTTGGTACTAAAATGAGGTTTGGAAGTTCTGCCTCGGTCTATGGGGAAGACAGACTTTATCATGGACAAGGACAAGACGGTTATACCAGAACTTATGGAGTAGATCTAACGCCTTGGAAAAACTTCAACCTAGGTGGAAATTTTGAAAAAGGAAAAGTAAATAATTTAAAAAGAACTGCTGCTGGAGCAAATATAGGATATGGAACTGAAAGAAAACATATTTCTATAGCCGGTGAGTATAGAACTGATGATAATTTAATATCTAATCAGAAAAGAAAGACATATGTTGGAAAATTCAATTCCAAATATGTTGCAAGTGAGCAGTTTACACTATTGGCTAGAGTTAATATTAGCTTTAGTGAAAATAATCAAGCTAATATAAATGATGGTGAGTTTGTTGAAGGATCTCTTGGTATTGCATTTAGACCAAAAAAAGGTGATCGCTTTAATCTTTTAGGTAAATATACATATTTCTATGATATCCCAACAATTAATCAAGTGACTGTAGGTGGCTCTACTTTTTTCAAACAAAAGTCACATGTTTTTTCAGTTGATGCAAATTTAGATATTAGTAAATACTTTACCCTTGGTGGAAAGTACGGTTATAAATTTGGAGAACAAGATTTTCTAACTGGTGCAGGCTGGTTAGGAGCAACATCTCAAATTGCGATTTTAAGAGGAGATCTACATATAGTTCATAAATGGGACTTAACTCTTGAAGGACGTTGGAAAAATCAAATTGAAAGTAAAGATAACTCTTACGGAGCACTCGCAGGATTATTTTATCATGTGAATAAGAACGTACGTTTTGGTGGAGGATATAGTTGGTCCGAGTTCAGTAGTGACCTCACTAACTTATCCATAGATAACAAAGGTTATTTTATAAACGTATTGAGTAAGTTTTAAGGAAGAAACAATGATTTATACAAAAATGAAACAAATTTTTAAAAATGTATTTTTTCTTTTAGGGATGATGCTTTTTTCGTTTAATTCTTTTGCAGATCTTTCGGTTGTGGCAACTGTTGAAGATGGGACGGGACCATTTAGTGGTGATAATAACCCAGGTAATGATGATGGAAATGCAAATGGCATTGTTAGAACAAACGATGTTTTAAATTTTTGTTTTGAAGTTGCTGTTAATAATGCAGCCGAAACAAATGTTGTAATTGAAGTTACAACTTTGCCAGGTACTGAGTTTAGTCTTCCTCCCTATTGTAGAACCTCAGGAGTTACTCCTTTATCAAGTGTGACAGGTGATGTAACAACAGGAGAAACTGCTGTTTGTAATGTTGGTAATTTGGCCAATGGAACGATTAACTTATTTTGTTTGCCAGCTCAAGTTCATTATACTGAAGACCAAGGAAATACTGTCGGATATACTGCAAGTCAGATTTCATCAGACGGATGGCCTGTTCAAACATATGGATCTGCTAACTTTACAGTTTCGGCTGCACCAATGCTTGATATTGATAAACAAAAAGCTTCCTATAGAGTTTATAGAAGGTTAGGTCCCGCTAGTGAACCAGGGGTTGTTCTTGTGTATCCTATGGTTGTAAAAATGGTTGATGGAGGGAAGGGCCAAGAAGTTATTACGAGTGATTTAACAATTACCGATAACCTTGCCAATGTCTCGCCTAACGCTAGATTATGGCAAGGTTGGGGAAATGGATCTCCACCTTCTGCGTGTATTCCCAATCGATTATCTAATAGTGGATTTGAGTATTTAAACAATCCTTATGCTTATATTAATACTGTAAATGGTGGGCCAGGAGGTCCCGGAGGAAGTTCAAGTATTCCCAATCGATCCGTTGCAAATTCAGGAACATTTTTAACTTGTTCTGATTCTGGACCTGGTAGCGTTGCAAATATTGTTATTACTGGTTCAGATTTAACTCCGCTTCACCGTCCTATTCAAAATTCAAGTGGTTCAGCTCTACCTTCAGATGAAATTCACCTTGTATCAATGCTTATGAGAGTTTGGGTTCCGACATCAGATATTGTAGCAGCAGGAGGGAGTTTACTAACGAGTAATACATATGAGATGTCTGGAACAACTGATTCCGGTGCTCCTAATGTTGATCCAAATCTTGCAAACAATACAAGAAATGTAACTCTAAATGTTGGTGGAGGTAGTTGTCAGATGTATTATAGGCAAAATACTTGGACTACAAGCCCGTTGTTACCTGGGAGTTCAGCATCTAGAGACGGTAATGGTCTTATTTCACCGGGGAATAAATGGAAATCTTTTACAAGGATAACCAACACAGCTCTTGATCCAACTTTAACTCTACATAATGCCAGAGTATGTGCAACTTGGGATAACTCGAAACATTTACTCTCTCAAGGAGCAAGTGGAAATTACGCAGAAGTAGTAAGTGCTGGAGTAATGAATACTCCAATAACTTTAGGAACTATTGAATACGGTAACGGATCAAGTGGACCTGGAACAAGTTGTGATGATGCCTCATCGCCAGGCGGATGGCATACGAATCCAGCTTTCGTTCCAGGAGGAGTTGCTGGAGTTACAAAAGTTAGAGTAACTCAAGACTTACCAGCAGCCAGAGCTGGAACTACAACAAGTCCCCGAGTTGACCTACATGTCTTTCATGAATATAAATTACCTCAACCAGCTTTTGGAACAATCTTTGCTGATTATGGGAGTTGTTCGGCTGATGAATTTGATCCAGATGAGAGACTAAGTACATATAATGAAAATATTCCTAACGGGACTCTTGGTGACAGAGCTACTTTTACAGCCGTTACAGTGAGAGTCAATAAATCTGAAGTTAATAATATAACAAGTGAACTTGCAGGAGAAGACCTAGACTTTGAATTAGCATGGTCAGCAACTTTCCCTGCAACTCCAGCTAACCCTACAACTTACACCGAAATAGAAGACACTCTTCCTGAGTGGTTTACTTATATTTCAGGAAGTGCAAACATAACACCTTCATCTGTAACTTATAACCTAGATGGAACAACAACTTTGAAGTGGGTTTTTCCTGCTGCAGTTATTAATCAAGTACAAACTCCAATTACTTATTCTGTAAATGTTGTTAACTCGACTCCCAATAATACTGATGCAATTAATAATGTTGTTATAAGTTCTCCAGATGATGGTTCTCCTTTAGCATTAAGGTCAGATGAATGGACTGTTAAAGTTTTAAATCCAGCACTTTTTGCGGTTAATAAATCTGTCATTCCACAAATCATTGAAAAACCAGGTAATATTACTTGGAGGCTTTCTTACACAAACCTTGCAAATAATCCTATTAATGGTGCTACAATGATTGATATCTTGCCAGATACATCGACCGTTGTGGCTCCAGCTTCTAGTTATAGTGGTGTTATAAATTTTGTTTCTGTTTCTGGAGCAAATGGTGAGACATTTGAATATTCAGCAGATCCACAAACAGCAATTTCAAATGATCCAGATGATCCGAGTAATGATCCTACAGGGAGTACGAATTGGTGTGCCAATATTGGAGATCCACTCCCATGTCCACAAATTGCATCTGATGTAACAGCTATTAGAATTACAAGGTCTTCTACTATTCCTGGACTTGGTGGACCATATTATATTGATATAGTTGAAGAAGTAGTGAACTTTGAAGGTTTAGATAATTATACAAATGAATTTTGTCTTGGCTCTGACGACCTTGCAATTACAATTTGTGCAAACCCAGTTCAAGCGAAAGTTGGTTTGGCAGATTTAGAAATAGATAAACAAATTACAAAATTTCCAGCAGTTGTTGGAGATACAGTTATATATAGATTAACAGTTACTAACCAAGGACCAGATGCCGCCACTGGTGTACAAGTTACAGATAATCTTCCAATTGGTTTAACATATGTAACAAGTGCTGGTGTTGGTAATTACGATGCTTCCACTGGAATATGGGATATTGGAAGTGTAAGTCCAACACCTGGGTCAAACGTTGTCTCGATTGATATTACGGCTATTGCTACCACTGGTGGAACATTCCAAAACTTTGCAGAAATTTCAAATTCAAATATGCTCGATCCTGATTCAAGTACTGAAGATGGTTATGGAGTGGATGAAGATGGTGATGGTGATCCAATGGATGATGATGAAACAGAGATTTCATTCACTATGTATCCTGATGTTTCTTTAGAAAAAGCAGGAAGTGTTATTACTTCTAATCCAGATGGTACCTTTAGTATAACTTATACTTTAACTTCTACTAATATTGGGCAATCAAGCTTATATGACCATATGATTACTGATGATCTCGCAACAGAGTTTGGAACTCTTACTCCTAGTGGAGCTTTGGGAGCCGGTCAATACAATGTTTCTGCAGTAACTGCAACAATCGCTGCTGATAATGCAATTGCAGGTGATTCTTTAGTTGCGCCAAATCCAAACTATAATGGTAATACGGATACTAATTTATTATTATTATCTCCAACTCAATTTTCTAGACTTGGAGCACTTGATGAAATTCAAGTTATTTTTACAGTTAATTTCATTCCAACCCCAGGTAAGACCACCTTTTTAAATCAGGCACAATCAACAGGTGAAGATGAAGAAGATGGAACAACTGGAGGAGCGGGAACTCAATATGAAGATTTATCAGATGATCCAGCAGATAATGGTGGAACAGATGAGGATGATCCAACTGTAGCTGAAATACCAGTTCAACCTGAAGTAGGTATCGGTAAATCAGTGGCAACTCCAATTACAGATAATGGAGATGGAACATTTACAGCTAACTTTACATTAAATATTGAAAACTCAGGAAACGTTCCATTATATGATGTTCAAATTGAAGATGATCTATCAACAGTTTTTGGTAGTTTTAATTCTGGAACAATGACGGTAGGGGAATATCAAATAGCTACGGCCCCAGCAATTACGACAATTTCTGCTGGTTCAAATTTAACTTTAAATTCAGCTTATAACGGTGATAGTGACATAAATATGCTGACTTTAACTAGTGGAGATACTCTTGCAGTAGCTGGGAGCGCTACTATAACTTTTGGAATAAAATTTGTTCCAGATTTTAATAACGCTACAATTACTTATGAAAATCAAGCAATCATCAAAGGTGATTCAACTGAAGATGGGACAACTACCGGAGACGCTGTAGATGAATCTCACGATGGAGGAGATCCAGATCCAGAAGATGATGGACCAGGAAATAATAGTGATCCAACTCCAATACCAATAGTTAAAGATCCTGAAATAGGTGTAGCAAAAGAAGTAAGTAATGTTACTAATAATGGTAATGGAACTTGGAGTGCAACTTATAAATTTATTGTTGAAAACACAGGTAATATCGCTCTTCATGATGTGAACCTTGAAGATGATCTTGCAGCAAGGTTTGGAACTTTTGAATCTACAAATTCGAATATAGATTCAGCTGGAGAGTATGGATTATTAGCAGCTCCTATTATTACAACAAACTCTACAAATGTATTAACTTCTAATGCAAGTTATAACGGATCAAGTGATAAACGAATCTTTGATATTTCTGCTGGTGGGTTTATGCTGGTTGGTGAAACTGTAGAGGTCGAATTTACTGTGATCTTCTATCCTGATACTACGGTGACGAATTATCAAAATACTGCAACAGTTAGCGGTGATGAAACTTCTGATGGTAATCCAGATGGGGATGCAACAGATGATTCTCATGATGGAGTTGATCCAGATCCAGAAGATGATGGACCGAGTGATAATAATGATCCAACTGTATTTAATATTTCTATTAACCCAGAAGTTGATTTAGAAAAATCCGCTTCAGTTGTTACAGATAATAACGATGGAACTTATTCAGTAACTTATACGCTTAAAGCTGAGAACACTGGTGATACTACTTTATTTGATGTTCAAATCACTGATGATATATCAGCAGGTTTTGGAACATATACTGCAAGTACACCTAGTGGAGCTGGTGAATATACCATTACTCCTTTAAATGCAGGAAGTCTCATCTTTACAACTGATGCACCGGTAACTGGAGATAGTTTAACTATAGATTCAAGTTATACAGGTAGCACTAGTAATACAACTCTATTAACTTTAACTCCAGGAGATTCTCTAGGGGTTGGAGATATTATTGAAATTCCGATTGTGATTACTTTTACACCTAAGTCTGGTTTAACTTATGAAAACCAAGCGGAAATTGAAGGTGATAGTTCTGAAAATGGGACCACTGAAGGTGATGCTGATGATCTCTCTGATGATCCAGCGGATAATCCAGGTGGAGATGAAGATGACCCTACACCAATTACAGTTCCTATTGTTAGTGAAATAGATTTACAAAAAACTGCTTCATGGACAGTACCAGTTGGTGATGGAACTTTTAATACAACTTTTACATTAGTTGCAAAAAATACTGGAAGTGTAACATTATATGATGTGCAAATTTCAGATAATGTAGCTGCAGGTCTTGGAACTTATGTTGCTGGAACTCCAAGTGCTCCAGGTGAGTTTACAGTTGTACCTATGACAACTGGAAGCATGTTCTTTAGTAACGATGCTAATCCAACTGGAAATACTTTAACCCTTGATACAAGTTTTAATGGTAATACGAATACTGATTTATTAGTACTAAGTTCTGGAGATAGTTTAGGCGTTAATGATGAAGTAACTATTCAATTCATCGTAAGATTTTATCCTGATCAAAGTGTTGCTGGGCCTAGTTATGAAAACCAAGCTTTAGCTGAAGGTGATGAGGATGAAGACGGAACAACTGATGGTGACGCTACGGACTTATCAGATGATCCAACAGATGCACCAGGAACAGATGAAGATGATCCTACACCAATTTTCCTTCCAACGTCTCCAGATGTTGGTTTAGTAAAATCTGTCAGTCCGGTTACGGATAATGGTGATGGAACATTCACTGCAACTTATACCATTTCATCTACAAATACTGGAAATGTTCCACTATTTGATACTCAAATTACAGATACTATTACAACGGCCTTTGGAACATATGTAACAGGAACGCCAGCAAATGTAGGAGAATATACAATTACTCCACTAGTTGCAGCTGATCTTGCATTTATTCCAAATGCAACGCCAGCTACTAATACGCTGACATTAGATACAACATTTAACGGTACACCTGCTGCCAATACATTATTAACACTTACTAGTGGAGATAGTTTAGGAGTAGGCGATACAGTTGATATCAATATTACAATTACATGGATACCGGATTTAAATCCTGCAACTGCACCAACTTATGAAAACCAAGCAATAGTTGAAGGTGATGAAGTTGAAGATGGAACAACTGATGGTGACGTAGATGATCTATCAGATGATCCAGCAGATAATCCTGGTAATGATGAAGATGATCCAACTCCGGTTGATACGCCTATTACACCTGAGATTGATATTGAAAAATCGGTGGTAAGTTCAATTGATAATGGAGATGGAACATGGACAGTAACTTTCTTATTAGAAACTGAAAATAGTGGAAACGTAACATTGTTTGATAATCAAATTGTTGATGATTTAACAGCTGGTTTTGGAACATACGTTGCAGGAGCTCCAGCTGCTCCTGGTGAATATAGTGTTACTCCTCTAACTGCAGCTGATCTTAGTTTTGTAACAGATGTGGCTCCAACTGGAAATACATTAACAATTAATACAGCTTATAACGGATCAACAGATCAAAACTTATTAACATTAACAAGTGGTGATTCATTAAGTGTTGGAGATAAAGTTAGTATCAATCTTGTGATGACTTTTTATCCAAATCTTACTTCAAGCTTAACTAGAGAAAATCAAGCAACCGCTCAGGGGGATACTTTTGAAGATGGAACAACTGATGGTGATGCTGAGGATCTCTCAGATGATCCTGTAGATAACCCAGGTGCTGATGAAGATGATCCAACTGAAGTTCCAATTACTCTTGATTCAGAAGTGAAAACGACAAAGAGTGCAAGTACAGTTGCTGATAATGGTGACGGAACTTATACAGTTACTTTTGATATTGAAGTTGAAAATATTGGTAATATTCCACTTTATGATTTCCAAATAACAGATGATATAGCAACTGGTTTTGGAAGTTATCAGACAACTTTAAATAATATTGGTCAGTATACTATTAGGCCATTAGTTCAAAGTGATCTAGTCTTTACAACTGATAATGCTCCGACAGGAAATACTTTAACTATTGATACAGGCTTTACAGGTTCAGGTGGTAACACTGAAATGATCAGCTTAACGTCTGGAGATAGTTTTGGTGTTGGTGATAAGATTAATATTCCTATTGAAGTAACTTATAGACCAGATTGGAATAATCAAACGTCTTGGGAAAATCAAGCAATCGCGCAAGGTGATCATACAGAAGATGGTGACACTGATGGTGATGCAAGTGATGACTCAGATGATCCAGCCGATAATCCAGGTACAGATGAAGATGATCCTACACCAGCTCCACCACCAATTAATTCTTCAATCTCAACTACTAAATCAGTTGGACCAGTAATGGATAATGGTGATGGAACATTCAGTACAGTCTTTACTATCGAGGTAGAAAATACTGGAAACATTCCACTCTATGATTTCCAAATCACTGATACTATGACGACTGGTTTTGGAACTTACGTAAATACAGTTCCAAACTCATTAGGGACTTATACGATTAATCCTTTAGCTCAAAGTGATCTATTTTGGGTAACCGATGCACCAGTAGTTGGTAATTCACTAACTGTTAATACTGCTTTCACCGGTTCAGCACCAAATAATAATATGATTACTTTAACTTCAGGAGATTCATTCGGAGTTGGAGATAAAATTAGAATTCCAATTTCTGTAACAATTTATCCGGATAAAAATGATCCGAGTCTTACAAACGAAAACCAAGCTATTGCTGAAGGTGATAATTCAGAAAATGGAACGACTGACGGTGATGCACAAGATTTATCAGATGATCCGGCTGATAATCCAGGGACAGATGAAGATGATCCAACTCCAGTTGATTACCCAGTAGGTGGAGAAGTTGGAACAACTAAGCAAGTTAGTGCGGGACCAACACATATTGGAAACGGAATCTTTGAAGTAGAGTTTACAATTACAGCTAGAAATACTGGGAACGTACCATTATATGATTTCCAAATGACAGATGATTTGACTGCAGGTTTTGGAACTTTTAGTGCAACAACTCCTACAACTCCAGGACAATATACGGTTGTACCATTAACTTCATCGAACTTTTTTTTTAGTGATAATCCTATTCCAACGGCGAATACGTTAACTGTAAATACAAACTTTAATGGAGATTCAGATCCACATTTCTTAGTTTTAACTTCTGGAGATAGTATTGGTGTAGATGATGAAATAGAAGTAAAATTTAAAATACACGTATTCCCGGATCCAAATAGTACAACTCTTACTAATGACAACTCAGTTATAACTGAGGGTGATATTATTGAAGATGGAACAACTGATGGAGATGTAACTGATATTTCAGATGATCCAACTGATCCAACTAATAATGATACAGATGGTGATGGAGATGCAGATGATCCAGCTCATGTTGATTTCCCACTCTTTAGCGATCTTAGCTTGATCAAAAAAGTAAATAGAACTCAAGCCGCTGTTGGTGAAGCTGTTATATGGACTATTGAAATAGCAAATAATGGAACTATTCTAACACCAGTAGTAAATGTTGTAGATAGTTTACCACTTGGATTTAGCTATATTCCTAACTCTTCTTTAGTTCAAGGAGCTGCACTAGAGCCTAGTGTTAGTGGTTTAGATCTAACTTGGACATTAAATCCAATTCTGCCACAAACCAAAGTTATCATTACTTTTGCTACGAGGATTACTCCTTCTGCAGCAATAGGTACTTCAGTAAACTTGGTCGGTGCAGATGATGGGAAAAACCCAATTGCCTCGCAAGCTAATGCTGCTATTGAGATTATTCCTGATCATGTATTTGATTGCCCAGATATTATTGGAAAAGTCTTCTTTGATATCAATCTTGATGGTTACCCAAATGCTGGAGAGCGAGGAGTTCCAGGAGCTAATATCTATACATTAAATGGATTAAAAGTTACTTCTGATTACCACGGGCGATTTCATATCGCATGTCCGCTGATACCAAATGCTATAAGAGGTACAAACTTTGCTCTGAAACTCGATGAAGAGTCAGCACCTTTTGGTTATTATGTAACTTCAGAAAATCCACGAGTGAAAAGATTAACACGAGCAAAAGTTATTGAATATAACTTTGGTCTTGGAAAATATCAAACTCTTGAAGTTATCTTAAAAGATATTAACTTTGAGGATTGTTCTGATAAGTTAACAAAAGTAACAGCTGATTATATAGATGAACTTTTAAGAATGCTAAAAAAGAAGAGATCAGGTGTTCAAATAACTTATAAATCTGAATATGCTGATAAGAAAATGGTTGGAATGAGAATGTCTAACTTTGTTACAGAGCTTCAATCACGATGGAATGGAATTGGAAGAGAATATGAACTAGCTATTGATTCAAGGTCTGAAGCGAAAAAAGATGGTAAGTCTTGTCATAAACCTCAAAAGAGAAGTCTTTCATCTTTCGCTGATCCTTGTGAAAAGTACTATGTATTTCCAAAGAGTAATTTAAAAACAATTTGGTTTGAACATGATCAAGTAAATGAATCAGATAATTTCTATAACACTATTGATGAGCTTTCTTCTCTCATAGATCAACATCAAGACAAGATCTCAAAAGTAGTTATTACAGGTCATACTTCGACAGTTGGCTCGACTTCTTATAATAAAGATCTTTCATGGGATAGGGCCCATAAGGTTACTAATGCTCTACTTAAGAGGACGGAGCTTGATCAGAAGAAGTTTGTACGAAGAGGAGCTGGTGAGAAAGAGACTCTTGTACCTGAGCGAACTGATGATGATCGATCTTTAAATAGAAGAACAGAAATTTATGTAGAGCTTGATCAAATGATTCCAGAGCAGTGTAGGGAAGTAGATCCTAAGAGTTTTATTGTTTATTTCGATACAGATAAATTTGATCTAGATGATGGTGACTTAAAAATTATCGGTCGAGCAATTAGAGAGTATCAAAAAGGAAGTAATCGAATTATTTTAAAGTCTTATGCTGATACAAGAAATAATAAGGATTATAATAAAAATCTCTCTCAACGTAGATTAGATAGTGTTGAAGATAGACTTGTTCATAGGCTTAAAGGTGTGAAAATTAAGAAACGAGAAGCTTATGGAGAAGAAGATCTTCCAGTAGATACAACAGATGAAATGCGAGAAAATAGAAATAGAATTGTTAAAATTATAGTTTATTGATGTCTTAATGGGCCACTAGTATATTGACGACTAAATGGTGGCCTCTTCTTGCAAGATAACCGAGAATGCCTGTCAGGAAAGAACAAACTATCTCTTGATGAACTTTTATAGTCATTTAAAATAAACTGATGAAACTTAGTAAAACTGTCTTGATCTATTTTATTTGTATTTTTCATAATAATCTAGCTTCTTCTCAAACTATTGAGAGACTAATTAATGAGTTTAGAAAAATCACAAAAGACAATACTCATTTAAGAATAGATTTTGACTCAAGCCAAAGTATGAAAGTATCTCGATTAATGCTAGAGGAGTTTGAAAGATCTCATCAAGTGATAACAGGAAAGAATGCTTTTCTAGAATTTATGTATCAGGTAATTGAGTTAATGAATATGCATAGATATAAGGAATCAAGTGAGTATTATTCTTATCTTGGACTTTTTGAAAGTGTAGGTTACTCTGAAAATGTGAAGGAACACTTTAAAGAAAATTTTATTGTGGACTTGATTCAATATACATTAAAAAAGAATCCTAACCTTCGATTACCAGAGGACTTGCATCTATATTTCCGACATATAGATGTTGACCCAGTTTATGATGAGTTTCGAAAAATTTTAAAATATTTGAAGCAAGTAGAACAAGAGTCTTTAGACTTCAGACACAGGGCAAGTTATAAAATAGAAGCAGCAGAAGATATTAAAATACAAGATTGGTACAGGAAATTAGAAAATCCTCTAGGATTTGATAAATTAAAGGAGTTAATAAGTTATTCTAAGTTTTTTCGCTTAACTGAACGTGATTCTGCAAGAGAAATCTTTGAAATTATATTTAAAAAGAACTTAGATAAGGAACAGAAAATCCAACTAATTGAAAGTTATAATTTTTCACTTAATAGAAAAGCAGGTTATTTCAATGATGAACTCATGCTTAACCACTTCTTCAATGATTATGTTTTTACTACAAAAGATATTGCTAGGATTCTTCCTCAAATGGTAGTTTCAGATTTAGACTTACAAAAATTTGAAGAAACATACCCGAAACTCTTAGAAACGATGAGCAACGATCAACTTCTTAATCTAATGAAAAGAACTAATAGAGAATTAGAATTTAGAGCTGATAAGATTAACTTTAATAAGAGTACATTGACTCCACTTTTACCTATTGATGAAGAGCTAAGTGAAGTAGTCGTTGTGAAAAAAGCTCATGAAAAAATATTTAATGAAATGAAAACAAGAATGGATACTTTATCAACTAATCACTGGGTTGCGTTTGTTAAAGCTACTCCAACAATAGAAGTAGATTTCTTTGGTGATGTTTTTAGTTTTTTACTATCTAGATATGAAAAAAATACGCATATTGATTTATTTGAAATTTTCACTGCAAAAGACGATCGATATTTTAGTGCATTATGGGAGAAGGGAGACGTAAGATTAAGAGAAATATTTCTGGAAACTTTAAGTAACCAAATCATGATTGCCCCTCAAAGAGTTTTGTCAAATTTGTTAAGACTTGAAGATGACCTAGGTGTTTCTCGAGAAAAAGTTCATAAGAAAGTAGAGTTTTTAAATTTTTATCTTGGAATGACTTCTAAAAGATCTAAGACTTTTAAGTCTAGACAAGTATTAGCAAAATATTATATCGATCATGTTGAAGGTGGAGTTGAAAATATTGATATTTTTGATGAGAAGATTTTAAATGACAGAGAAATAAGAGCGAGTATTCGAGAAAAAGGTGGCTCAGTTCCAGATTTTTCATGCTTGATCTATCTTAGAGGCATATTCAAAAAATAGATTACTCTTATGATAATTAGATATTATATTTTTTTACTTTCTCTTTCAGCTATTTCAGGTACCTGCCCAAGCTTAAAGGGAGAGCTTAGTAATTGCCATTTAGTAGATAATACAAACTATATAGTTGAAATGATTTGGAATCGATTTACTATTGAAACTCAAAAAATTTCAGAAAACCAGGACTTAAATGGAAATATTATTTCATACTCAAATCAGGAAAATACTTTTACAGTGAATAAAAACTTGAAAACAAAAACTGATATTGGAGAATTGTTACTTGCTCCCATCAAATGTAACTCAGGATATGTTCAAACAAAAACAATTTCCAGCTTCAAGCCTCTATCATTTGAAGTTGAAGCCGAGATAAGTGTTTCAGCAAGTGAAAATCAATATAGCTTTTATATAAGAAATACATATTCGGACTTTAGAGTTAATTGTCAGCGAAAAAACTAATTTCAGTATTGGATCTTACAAACCCTTGAGAAATTGATAGAATGGCTCATTTGAGGAGTAAGGATTGGGTGGAAATAAGGAAAACAAATATGTATTAATTCTAGCACTTATTCAATTTTGTCATATTCTAGACTTTGTGATGATGATGCCCTTAGGTCCTTTGTTAATGAGAGAATTTAGTATTAGTGCAACAGAGTTCAGTGTTTTAATTTCGAGCTATAGTTTAAGTGCTGCTCCTGCTGCTTTGCTTTCAGGGCTCTTTATAGATTTGTTTGATCGAAAAAAATATGTTTCTATAGCTATGATTTTTTTCGTGATAACAACTCTCTTATGTTCAGTGATGCCATCTTTTACTGGACTTTTGTTAATGCGTATTTGTGCTGGAGCATGTGGAGGAGTTTTAACTGCAACAATTCTAGCAATGCTAACTGACTTGGTCTCTATAGAAAGACGAGGCCGTGCAACTAGTACTATTTTTGCCGCTTTTTCTTTAGCATCAATTATAGGGATTCCTTTGGGACTTATTATAGCTGATAGATATTCTTATAAGTGGACTTTTGTTTTTATATCATTGATAGCCTCGGTTACATTTATATTAGTCCAACTTTATATCCCAAGATTAACCTCTCATCTAAAAGGAGAGAAAACCAATCCATTACTAAGTTACAAGAAAGTACTTTTTACAAGCAGGTATTGGCCTGCATTTTTTCTTCCTACAACAGCATCTTTTTCAGCTTATTTAATCATTCCTTTTATAAGTACGTATTTGGGATTAAACCTTGGATGCAGTGAGAATGATTTAAGCAAAGTTTTTTTCTTTGCTGGCTTCTTTACAGTTGTTAGCATGAAAGTTGTAGGTAAGTTATGTGATATTTATGGAAGTAAAATTATATATTATATAGTAGCAAGTATTTCATTTATTCCTGTCTATATTTATACAAATCTACTGACAAATAATTTAGTGATTATTATTTTAGTCTCAGCATTTTTTCAAATGTTTGTAGCAGGGAGATTTATACCTTGTATGACTATTGCCACTAAAATCCCGACTCAAGGTGACAGGGGGGCATTTATGAGTATTATGCACGCACTAAGATCTCTCTTCAGTGGTTTAGCTGCACTTATTGCAGGAAGTATAATTACTACTTCTGAAGTTACAGGACAATTAGAAGGATTTCATTATACAGGTTATTTAAGTATCTTTTTCACTCTTGTATCTTTTTTTATTATGAAAAAAACATCAGACTCTCTAGTTTGATGGAGCAATAAAGTCTTTAATCTTTTGATATGATTGAAAGTCCCAATTAGATGGTTTCTCTCTAGTCTTGCCTTCAACAAGATCATCTAAATAATGAGAATTCATTGGCCGTCCACACATACCTACTGCAAATCCTAAAGGTCGCCTTTTCCTTGGCTTAAAATTAAAAATGAAATCATATCTTTTTTCAAACTCTTCAACTAGAGAAAGAGAGTTAATATTACAATCTGAAACAATTTTTTTAGAGTTTAAAACTTTTAAAAACCGTAGTGTCCAGATAGCTCTCTTAATATCTTTAAGGAAGTAAAATTTTTCCTTATTGGAATCTTCAACTTGTTCGATCAAATCATAAAAAGATTGGTAGTCAAAACTTGGAACCAGCTTTAGCAGTTTCCAGAAGCTATATAGATAAAGATGTTTATAAGTGTGACAAATGTTTTGATTTAAATTTTTAAATTTTTTAATAAATCTTTCACTATCTATTAAACTTAGCATTTGTTGTGTATATTTTTTTTTATTGATTTCTTCTAAGAAATCTCTTGGTAATAAAGAATGCGGTAAATAGTCATTGGTAATTTGCCCCTTATTATTTAATTGATAATTTTCCTTCTCTATCAACGATTCATGAATTAGTAACTTACTGTCATAAACAAGTTTATCGAACGCCTGAGTGAAGTATTGCCTAAATTCTTTTTGATCTGGCATACCTCTTACAGTATATTGTTCTATTTCATGAAATTTAATAAGTTTTTCATCAATCGTTAGATCTAAATCATTAAGATATTTTTTTTCAAAAAACTGAAGTTGTGCACTCTCTTTATGACCTTGAGGTGTGCGATAAGGAGAAGTATTTGAACATGCTATAAAGAATAATAGAAGACCTGTAAAAAGCTTCAAACTTGTTCC
Organism: uncultured Bacteriovoracaceae bacterium; assembly: GCA_938017795.1. Classification (GTDB taxonomy): domain Bacteria; phylum Bdellovibrionota; class Bacteriovoracia; order Bacteriovoracales; family Bacteriovoracaceae; genus JAHDHG01. Next base: position 27,108 of record CALIJZ010000005.1, on the reverse strand, counting down.
TCTAGATATTTTGAGAGCTCTGTTCTTTCATTTCCTTCAATTCTAACAGATTTTTGAGTTTGATAGTTAAAGTGAATCATGACAGCTTTTCCATGAGCAACTTTTTTATCTTGTTGATACACATTATGCTGAACTTCCATTGAAGAATTTCCAATTTTTGCAAGATATGTTTCAATCTTAACATCTTGACCGTAATGAATTTGAGCTAAAAAATCGACTTCACACCTTGCAATGATGAGTCGCCATTTTTTTGGATCAAGATCAGGTGTGAAAATTTTAAAAAGTGGTTCTCGGGCAAGCTCAAACCATTGCAGTAAAACTGTATTGTTAATATGACCAAGAGCATCTGTTTCAAAAAAACGAGGGGTGATTGTTTGTTCTAATCTCACCCCTTCATTTTAGTACTTTCGAAGTAAAGCAACAAGAATCCCTTTAATGGAGAAATCTTGTCCCTTATTGACCTTAATAGGCTTGTAGGTAGAGTTTGCAGGGTGTAATTCGTAATGATCATTTTTTTTATAAAAAGTTTTTATCGTTGCACCACCATCTATCATGGCAACAACTGTGTCTCCATTTTGTGCACTTACTTGAGACTTTATAATAACGTGATCTCCGTTAAAAATTCCTTGATCAATCATAGAATCACCTTGGACTTTTAAGGCAAAACACTTATTTTTCAAACTCATCGCTGGAATCATAGACTGAGCAACTGAGATAAAATCACTATGATGATCAGCTATTTCCAGTGGGCTACCAGCGGCAACTGAGCCCAAAATTGGAACAAGTTCATTTTTTTCAGCTTGTTCAACTAACTCTAAATTTCTAGTAGAGTTATCATTGGTTGTAATAAACCCGGCTTTCTTCAGGTAATTTACATAATCAACTACACTTCCAAGAGATTTTAATCCAAAGTGATCTTTAATCTCTTGAAATGTAGGTGAAGACCCGTGTTCGTTTATAAAGCTATCAATAAACTCTAGGACTTTTTTCTGTTTAGGCGTTAGACTCACAATATTTTTCCTCGAAATCGATTAAATCTAAAAAATTAGTAAAACATTCATCTATGGCAATTCCCATAATGAATTCGAATTCTTTTTTACTAGGGCAGTAGTAATGTTCCCCAGAACTTTGCTGATACATTCTTTCAGCCATTTGAAACGCTTGTCTAGTCATGTGCTCTCCTTACGGTTTTTTTACGTAAGTGTAGTTTGTACGTATTTCTTCCGTAAATCAACCGAGTACTTCAATTTTTCTCTTTTGACATTTATTCAGCTTTAAACCTAACTTTTTTTATTTAAAAGAGAACTTTTTTCCTCTGTAACGCGTAGTGTATTTGAAGGTTATCCTAATTCAACATCATTAGATGAGTAGAATTCACATCTCAAAGGAGAGAACATGAAAACAATCTTATTAACATTTCTATTTGCTGCTTCTTCACTGACTATTGCTTCAGGCGGACATCATGGAAAAAGAAAAATGCATAAAAAAATGCGTAAACACAAAAAACAAAAACTAGGCGAAATGAAAGAAAGACTTGGATTAAGTGATGATCAAGTTTCTAAAATTAAGTCAATTAGACAATCATCCAAAGATAAGATGAAGGCCCTAAGAGAGCAAAAAAGAGCAGCCAAAAGGCAGTTTAAAGAAGCAATGAGAAGTTCAAGTAATTCTCCAGCGCAATTAAGAAGTCTATTTAATGTTGTTCAAAATAAAAGATCTGAATTTGCCAATGCAAGATTTGAAAAAAGATTAGCCGTTAGAGCAATTTTAACTCCAGAACAACTTGCTAAACGTAAAAACTTTGACCTTGACGGTAAAGATGGAGCTGAAAGCGAGCAATAATTTAGTAATTATTTAATAGATCATATAAAAGGGTATAGACTTATGAAATGAGTTTATACCCAAACACTTTTTCTCCACTCAATATTCACGGCATTACTTTAAAAAATCGAATAGTAATGGGTTCAATGCACACAGGTCTTGAAGATCATTTTCGTTTTGATAAACTTGCTCACTACTTCAAGCAACGAGCTATTGGAGATGCTGCTTTAATGATTACAGGTGGTTTTTCTCCTAATCTACGGGGGCGACTTTCACCAATTGCCTCTCAACTAAGTTATTCTTTTCAACTTGGAAAACATAAATTGTTAACAAACACAGTTCATGAACATGATAGTAAAATTATTTTACAAGTTTTACATGCAGGTCGATATGGGCACCATCCATTTATTGTTGGAGCCAGTGGTAAAAAAGCACCTATTTCAAAGTTTACACCTAAAGAGTTGAGTGCTCGTTCCATCGAAAAAACAATTAATGATTTTGTGACTACTAGTAAGCTTGCAAAAAAAGCTGGATACGATGGTGTTGAAATCATGGGGTCTGAAGGCTATTTAATAAATCAGTTTTTATCAAAAAAAACCAACACCAGAACAGATAACTTTGGTGGTAGCTTTCATAATAGAATGCGTTTTGCTCTTGAGATTCTTAGTAGAACGAAAGAGGCCGTTGGTAATGATTTTTTATTAATTTATAGAATCTCAGCACTGGAGTTAGTTGATGATGGGGCAACGATTGATGAGGTATTAGAGCTAGCTAAGTTATCAGAGAGAGCTGGAGTTTCAATTCTAAATACTGGGATTGGTTGGCATGAATCCAGAATTCCTACCATTGCGGCAATGGTTCCAAGAGCTGCCTTTAAATTTGTGACTAAAGAGCTAAAGGAAGCTGTTAAGATACCAACAATTGCTGTGAATAGATTTAATAATCCTGATGATATTGAAAAATGCTTAAGTGAAGGTTTTTCTGACCTTGTATCAATGGCGAGACCTTTTTTAGCAGATCCTCATTTTGTTTTGAAAATGAAAGAGAAAAGGTCTGAAGAGATTAATACTTGCATTGCTTGTAATCAGGCGTGTCTTGATCATATATTTAGCGCCAAGAGAGCAAGTTGTTTGGTAAATCCTATGGCGTGTTATGAATCTGAATATGAAATCAAAAAGTCGCATATTCCTAAAAAGGTTTTAGTTGTTGGAGCTGGTCCAGCTGGTCTTAGTTGTTCAACAACTTTAGCTGAGAGAGGGCATAAGGTAACTTTAATTGATAAGGCCCCTGAGATTGGGGGGCAGTTTAATTTGGCTAAAATCGTACCATCAAAATCTGAGTTCTATGAAACACTTAGATATTATTCTGTGATGATAAAAAAATTCAATATTAATTTAAAGTTAGAAACCAGCTTTAAAGATATAAAAACTGAGGATTATGACGAAGTTGTTATGGCTACAGGTGTAAAACCTAGACTTCCTAAGATCGAAGGAATAGATCATTCAAGTGTTATCCAATATAACGAACTATTAAGTAAGAAAAAAACCGCAGGTAAGAAAGTCGTTATTATTGGTGGTGGAGGAATTGCTATGGATTCAGCAACTTTCCTAATGTCTGAATCGATAGATTATTTTAAATTTTGGGGAATTGATAAATCCATTGCTACTTCAGGTGGTTTGGAAAAACCAACTCACATTGCACCCAAAAGAGAAATCACACTTTTTAAACGATCTGCAGGCAAGTTTGGGTCTGGTTTAGGTAAGACGACAGTATGGGCTCACAGGGCCGCCTTAAAAAAAGAAGGTGCTAAGTTTATAAATGAAGTAGAGTATATCAAAATTGATGATGAAGGATTGCATTATAAAAAAGATGGGCAAAACAAAGTTGAAAAAGCAGATAGTATTATTATTTGTGCTGGGCAGGTAAGCCATCAAGAGATTGAGAGTGATAAAACTATAGGTGGAGCATTAAATGCTAAAGCAATCGATGCTAAAAGGGCCATAAAGGAAGGCTTTGAATTAGGACTTAAGATTTGAATTATTATAATAAATTGTATTTTAATGAACTTAACCCTAGGTTGAGAGCAAATATTTTAAATTGCCTTCATGGCTATAAAAGCCCTTTGCTAATAGGCTCAAAAAGTGAAAAAGAAAATCTATCAATTTTTTCGAATGTATTCCACTTGGGAGCAAGTCCTCATTTGATCGGAATGATTTCTAGACCTGATAGTGTACAAAGAGATACATTAGACAATATTAAAAAAAGTAAGTTTTATACTATTAATTTTATAGATGAAAATATTTTAAAAAGATCCCATCATACTAGTGCGAGATTTTTAACTTCAGAATTTGAAAAATGTAACTTAACTCCTACTTACTCAGATAAATGTATCGCTCCTTATGTTGAAGAATCTCAATTAAGAATTGGGTTAGAATTAAAAGAAGTTAAGAATATTTCAGTGAATAATACTCACCTAATTATAGGAGAAGTTTTTGAAGTATTCTCTAGTATCGACATTCAAAAATTAGACCTATCCAAAATATCCAATATTGCAGTAAATGGTTTAGATAGATATTTCAAAACTAACTCACATGTTAGACTTAGTTATGCCAAGCCAGACTCTGAACCTAATGAATTAGACTTTAGTTAAACAAATAACTCAAATACCCATTGGAACTTACAGGCATTTGACTCTAAAATGGCTCCATTATGAAGTATATTTTAATTTTACTAAGTCTTTCAGGTTTTTCTAATAATAATGAGTCTCTTTTAAAAAAAGTAGATGAGTTAGATCTTTTTACACTCGGATCTTGTAATCATCAGAGATTTCCTCAACCCCATTGGAAAAATATTAAGAAAATGAAACCAGACCTTATGCTTTTAATGGGAGATAATGTTTATAGTGATTTTCTTTCTTTTCAGCCTTTAGAAAAAGACTATGAAATGCTTTTAAATCATAAAGATTTTAAGAAATTAAGATCAGAAGTGCCTTTTATTGCCACTTGGGATGATCATGATTATGCCGGTAATAATCAAGGGCACGACTACCCTCAAAAAAAACAATCTAAAGAGACCTTCCTGAAATTTGCAGGAGAGCCAAAGTATTCAAATCGTACATTAACACCTGGTATTTATACTAGTTATGAATTTGGACAAGGTGATAGATCTGTAAAGTTTATTTTATTGGATTTGAGATCTTTTAGAAACTCAAATGAGCTAGGTTATAAAGATTTATTAGGTGAAGCTCAATGGGAGTGGTTAGAGCAACAGCTAGTAACCACGAAAGCTAAGATGAATTTCATTGTTTCTAGTACCAGTGTTTTTTCAAGGCCTGGAAAAGAAAAGAAAAATGAAAAGTGGATTGATTATCCAAGATCGTTTAAAAGACTTATGCACTTAGTACAAAAGCATGATCCTAGTGGAGTATTTTTTCTTAGTGGTGATAGACACTTTGGTTTAATGCATTCATATGTTTATCAAACAAGAAGATATCATGAATTTATATCATCAGGTCTTACTCATGGAGCAAGGACAACCACTAAATTATTGAGAAAAAAATATGGACCTCTAGCTTATGCTGGAAGAAATTATGGATCTATCAAGATAAACTGGGGGCTTGAACCTAGCATTACTCTTCAGATCCATGCCTCTACTGATGGGTCAATACAGGCAAAAAAATCTTATTCATTACGTGACAATAGATTCTCTCCAATCTCAGATTGAGTCAATTCAATTTTGACTCGCTAGTTTTTTCATTTATCATTGATCTATGAAAGTTTATAACACTCTTACTCAGAACAAAGATGAATTTATTCCTAATGACCAAGAACATGTGAAGATGTATGTCTGTGGTCCAACTGTCTATGATTTTTTACATATTGGAAACTTTAGAGGAGCAATTGTTTTTAATCTTTTAAGGAACTGGCTTGAAGTTAAAGGCAAGAAAGTTACTTATGTTTATAATTACACAGATGTAGATGATAAAATTATCAAAAGGGCCAATAAAGAAGGAGTCGATTCTTCTGTAATTTCGGAGAGGTTTATTGAAGAGTTTGAAAAAGACTTTAATCGATTAGGGTTAACTCCTCATGAACATAATCCAAGAGTAACTGAATTCATGGATGAAATTATTACTTTTGTTGATGATCTTGTAAAAAATGATAAAGCTTATATTGTCGACGGTGAAATTTTCTATGCTATAGATAAGTTTTCTGACTATGGGAAATTAAGTAAAAAGAAACTTGATGATTTAGAAGCAGGCCAGAGAGTAGAAGTTGATGTGCGAAAGAAAAATCCTTATGACTTTGTTTTATGGAAACCAAGTAAAGAGGGAGAACCTTCTTGGGATTCTCCTTGGGGGAAAGGAAGACCTGGCTGGCATATAGAGTGTTCAGCAATGATTCAAGGCATTTTTGGAAAAGAAACAATTGATATTCATGGAGGAGGAATAGATCTAATTTTCCCACATCATGAAAATGAGATAGCTCAAGGTGAAGGACGAACAGGTTGTCAGTATTGTAATTATTGGATGCATAATAATTTTATCAATATGAGTGGTGAGAAAATGAGTAAATCATTGGGTAATGTTATGAAGGCCCGTGATTTTATGGATAAATACCATGGTGAAATTTTGAAATACTTATTTCTATCTGTACATTATCGATCAATGCTCTCAATTGATAGTGACCGAATATTTCAAGTGATCTCAGCTCTAGATAGAATCTACTCAGCTGTTGAGCTTGCAAATAATGTCTGTGAAAGTGTTGAGGGTGATGGAACCGTAGATAAAAACTTTCAGAAAACATTAAGTGATCTTAATATGAAAATTATGAACTCTTTAGATGATGATTTAAATAGTGCAGAGTTTATCTCTTTTATTTTTGAGGGAGTAAGAGCATTTAACGCTTTAGGATTTAAAACTAAAAAATGGAATGCAAATCACAAGGAAAACTCTAAAGTTTTTAAATCTTGGATTCATTCTAAAGGGGCAATGGCAGCTCTATTCCAAGAAGATCCTACTGAAATAAAAAGTAGATTTGATGAAATCCTAATTATTGAAAAAGAGATTAATATACAACAAGTTGAAGAGCTCATTTTGAAGAGAAAAATCGCACGAGAAAATAAAAACTGGGAAGAATCTGATAAGGTCAGAGATGAATTAGTAAATATTGGTATCGAGCTTCAAGATGGAATAGGCAAAGGGTGGACTATTAAGAAGTAATTGAGACAAAATTGCTAAAAATACTCATTTTTTTCTGATATCTATTTCTAAATCAATCATTTCTTTTCTATACTAAATTAGTTGATGAAATTTATCCTTTTGCTATTTTTTGTATCTATTACTGGAGTTTGTGAAGGCTTTGATGAAGCCAAGTATCAAGAAACAATAATAGATTGGAGAAATTCTGTTGATAGTTCTAAATCGACCTTTGAATCTGTTAAATCCAGTGATCAAGAAACCCAAAATCTTAACTACCAAGAACATATTGAGCAACTTGAGCATTTAAATGAAGTGAGTAAGCAAAGATCTAATTATCTGAGTTACCTGTATTCTCATAATAAAAGCAAGCTCTTTAAAATTAATTCATCTTTTCTCAATGATTTAAAAAGAGAGTTAAAAGCTGTTCCTTTCAAATGGTATACAATATTTTTTATTAAAGCTAAAAAGTTAAAGGGATACTTAAACTCAGGGTTTTCCGGGATCTCGAAACTTGTCCTTGAACTCATTAAAATTTTTAGTATATTTTTTGTTCCCTTTTTTGCACTTGGAGTTTCTAAAAAAATTACTGCAGAAGTTAAAAAGCGTAGATCTAAATATGTTAAATTATCTTATAGGGGAAAAAAGAATTATTCTTTTGCCTCAGAGTTTATGCGACTTTTTATTATTTATCTTCCATGGTTGATAGCTCTTGCTGCTCTTTATGTAATGGTTTGGCTTGTCAAACAAAGTGAATCCTTAAGTGACTTTGCAGATTTTATTCTATTTTTTAGATATTATATTTATTATAAAATTCTTAAGAAGTTTATTTACGATACCTTAGTTCGAATTGGTAAGACTCGATCTAGGCACAAACAAGAACTCTTAAAACTACAAGATAAAGCGACAAACCATGCTACGAAGTTTGGTTTGATTTTAATGTGGACGTACTTTCTACTCGACTTAATAAAAAGTGTAGTTAGCAAAGGGTTATCCTACCATATCGTATTATTTATAAGTTCTGTCCTGATAATCTTACTTATTTTAATTGTTGCAGCCCAGTGGAGAGAAGAACTGTCACAAAAACTCAAAGCATTTAGTCTTCCTCATTTATCAACTTGGTATGCAGACCTTGTGACCCAAAAGAAATGGTTCTTTTTAAGCTTACCTGCTTTATTGATTGTTCTTGCAGTCAATTCAGTTCAAACTCTTCTCACATGGCTGGAAAAATTTGATTTTGTAAAAAAAGTTACGGCTCAAATTTTTAAGAAGAGACTGGAGAGTTCAGAAAACCTTACTGAAGAAACGACTCAAAACTTACCTGAAGATTACGTTGCTCACTTTAAAATGGGAATTGATGAAGATACAGCTATATTTGTAAATCCGGAAAATGAAGTTCTGCAAAAAGTAAAAAAGATCATTGAAAGCTGGAGAGATGATAAAAGTGAAGAAAACTCCATGGCCATCGTTGGAGAAACTGGGATTGGAAAAACGACGATTTTATCAATGATTGCCAGAAACTTTAATACTTTAAAAGTAGCTAAAGTCGTGATGAAGAAAAGAGTTTCTAGTGAAAAAGATTTTTATAATTTTATTTTTAAAACTTTAGGGATTGAAGGTGAGGGGATTGTATCTCTCATCAAACATGATAAGGATGCACCTAAGACTTTAGTTCTGATCGATGAAGCGCAAAACTGTTTTATTTCAAAACTTGGTGGATTTGAATCTTTCAAGGCACTAACTGAGGTCCTAAATGCAAAACTTGAAAATATTTTCTTTTGTATTTCATTTAATCAATATTCTTGGAATTATCTCAATGCTTGTTTTGGAAAAAATCAAAACTTCAGAAATATCGTTCACATTAAAGGCTTAAGTGAAACTGACCTTAGAAATATAGTTATGAATAGACATAATAAAACCGAATATGAGCTTTCATATTTAGATATTATAAGAGCGGTAGGTGGAAAATTTGCTAGTGAAAGTACTGAGGTGATTGAGGATCAATTCTTTAGACTTTTATGGGAACAATCTCTAGGAAACCCTAGGGTGGCCATTGCTAATTGGTTGTCTTCTTTGAAGTTCAATGGAACTAAAAAGTTTTACTTAGGACTCCCACAAGATGATGATCTTTCTAAGACTTTAGAAAACATGAGTGATGATACCTTGTTTGCATTTGCTGCTATAGTTAAGCATGAAAACTTATCAGTAAAAGAAATTATGGAGATAACTCATCTTAGTGAAGGAGCTGTTAGGTATGCCATTAGGTTTGGAATTGATAATTCAATTCTAACAATGAAAGATACGAGAACTTATACGATAGATAATAGATTTCAACATACCTTGATTAGGTATTTAAAAAAGAAGAATTTAGTTTATGCCAGGTAATGAAAATTTAACAGAAGCTTTTGATTATTTAAGTCTCTTTAGAATTGAGTCAGTTCTATTATTAATAATAGGGTTTGGTCTTTTAATATATATTGCAAAAAAATTTAGAGAATTTGTTTCTAGAATTCAAAGGAAATATCCTGATCAACGTTTAAGTATCTTACAAATTGCAACTGTTATAACTTTTGTATGGTATATCTTTGGATCAATTTTAATTGTCTATGGAGCCATCAGACCGCCCAAGGAAGTCTTATTAGGGCTTGGGGGTTCTGCTGCAGTTGCGATTGGTTTAGCTTTAAAGGATATTGTTGCTTCTTTAATCTCTGGTGTTGTCTTATTATTTGATCGTCCATTTCAAGTTGGAGATAGAGTTAAGTTTAAAGATGTTTATGGTGAAATAAGCCATATTGGTTTGAGAGCAGTTCGATTAGTAACTTTGGATGATAGTCTCATTACAATTCCCAACTCAGAGTTTACTAGCAATTATGTGTCATCAGGAAATTCTGGTGCTCTTGATATGATGATTGAGATTCCATTTCATCTAGCAACTGATGTTGATATTGATAAGATAAAAGAAGTCTTATATGAAATAGCTATTACAAGTAGATATGCTTATTTAAAAAAACCAGTCTCAATTGTGATAAGTGAAGTAACGCTTGGATACTCAGTTGCTCTTATTTTTACCGTGAAGGCCTATGTGTTTGATGTAACGTACGAGAAGGCATTTCAGACTGATATTGTAACAAGGGCCTACAAGTACTTTCAAAAACAAGGTATAAATAGACCTAATTCTCATTTTTTAGTTGTCAATGAAGCTCTAAATTCGTAATTACAATCAATGAAAAATAAAATTTTTGATATCTTTGGAATGGGACTCTCTGGACTATGTATCATTCATTGTATTGTGCTTCCATTTATTGTCTTAATTTTTCCAGCAGCAAACTTTGTAGAAGATCATCTGGTACATGATTTAATATTTGTATTTATTATCCTGACAGCTCTTTTATCTTTTCTCCCACATGCAATAAAAAATAAATCACTTACGAGTTTATTTCTACCTTTTTTAGGAGTGATTTTTTTAGTGATTTCAAACTCATTTTTTCATCATGAAAAAAGTGCGATAAGCCTTGGTATAAGTTTTCTTGGTAGCTTCTGTCTTATCCTTGCTCATTATAAGCATTATCAGGCTAGAAATTGTTGTAAGGAAACTGCCTAAGTCTATTATTTCCTGGTATTTATCTAGTACTAAAAAACAATCTATTTTGTAACAATTCTGTAAGTTTCTACGAATATGTCTATGAACCACTAAGGAGAGATTATGAAAGCATTATTACTGGCTTCTATTGCTATATTTCAAATGAGCTCATACGCACAATTTAAGACCTTAACGAGCTTAGATTGGTATGATTCTAAAGGAAAGATTCACAAGCTTAAGGATAATGACTTTGCTAAAAAAATTACAGTAATAAAATTCTTCAAAAGTAATTGTCCAGGGTGCCTCTCTTTTGGTCTTCCTTTAGTAAAGCAACTCTCTGATCATTATAAAAATGATTCTAAGGTAAATGTATTGGTTGCTCAGACTGTTTTTCAAGGCTTTAGAAGCAACACTCTTTCTAAGCTTAAAAAAATTAGAAAAAAATATGATCTTGAGGGTTTAATGGCCCATGATGATATGAATGGAAAAGGATCAGCTCTAATTAATAAATATCGAGCAGGTGGAACTCCGTGGTTTATCATTTTAGATGGAAATGGAAATAAAATCTTTTCTGACTATAGAGTAAGCTTTGAAAGTTTGGTACAGTTGATCGAAGGTGCAAAAAAGAAAGCATTTTAACTTTCTTCTAGGGTGAATTATGAAAACATGTTTTATATTATTTTTTTTATCTTTTAGCGGTTTTTCTTCTTCAGGGGGACACTCACCTGGATTGAAAGTAGGAGACCGAGTATCAAACTTTTCAGTTAAAACGAGTACAGGGAAAGATTTTACTTTAAATGATATAGATTCAAAAACTGTGATTGTTTTTTATAGAGGTTCATGGTGTCCATATTGTGTTAAGCAATTAAAAGATTTAGAGTCTAAACTTCTACCTAAGTTAGAAGATGTAAAATTAATAGGTGTCAGTGTTGATCGATTAGCAGTTGCTCAAAAGATGAAGTCGAAGTTAAAATTAAATTTTACGGTACTTAGTGACCCTAAGGCCGCAACTTTGAAATCATTTAAAATTGTAAATAAGCTTGATGATGAGCTAGTAGAAAAGTACAAAAATTCTTATAAGATAGACGTTGAAGGTGACTCCGGAGAAACACATCACTTGGTTGCTCACCCTGCAGTATTTATTGTTTCAAAGGATAAGAAGGTACTGTTTTCTGATGTGCATGTTAATTATAAGCAAAGAACATCCATAGATAAGATATTGAGTTTTTTTAAGTAATAGGCTAGCTTAGCTTAATTCTAGTCATCCCATCAGCTGATTCTTTAGGAATATCAAGCTCTAGTTCACCATTGTTTTTTATAAAGCTTCTTAGCCAATTTTTTAAGATTCCATTTCCATGACCATGAATAACTTCAAGATAAGGTAGGTTGTCAGCATATAAATCTGAAACCATTAATTCAACTTTGTTTTTAAACTCATCTAAACGCATTCCTCGCGCATCTAGGCTTAAGCTGTCATGAGCTTTCTTGGTATAATTAAAAGAAAATTCGCTAATATTACTTTTTTGTTTTGGACCGTAAGCGAGATCTTCAAAAGGAGCTTCGACTTTAAAGTTTTTCCCAATACCGAGTAACACTTTCTTTGTATTTAGATTAACTTTTAAGACTTTACCAAGCTTTCTCAATGGCTTGTAAATATAGCTTTGATCTAAAATAGGAGTTTGATTAATTGTTTTGTATTTATTCATGTCCTCTTCAACCTGCAGAACTTTTTCAGATTCAATTTCACGAAAAGCTTTATCAACTGATTTTGAACTTATGGTCTTATTGCTCTTAATATCATCAAGCACCTGATAAGATTTTTTCTTAATTTTTTTTAATTCTTGCCTAAGTTTTGATATTTCTTCTTGAGTTTTGAGTTTCAAAACTCCTTCTTGAGCTTTTAATTGATTTGAGAGCCTCTGATTGATTTCTTTATTATTTTTTAATTCTTTCTCTAACGAAGACTTTTTCTTTGAAACTTCTGACAGTAATGCTTCATAGTCCATGAGTTTTTTATCAAGTATTTTTTTTGAGCTCTCAATTATCTCTGATCCAAAACTAAAGTCTTTTGATAGCTGAGTGAAAATTTCTAAGGCCCGTGAACTACCAGGAGAATTGAAAAAAAGCTTATAAGTGGGCAGACCTGTGTCGGCATCAAAGCCTACGTGAGCTGACATGAGTTTATTTTTTTCATGAGTTTTAACTTTTAACATTTGATGATGGGTGGAAACAAAGATTAATGGCCTTGTTGTTTTATCAAAATAATCAAAAAATCCAAGTGCAAGAGAAGACGCTTCTTCAGAGCTTGTAGAGTTGAAAATCTCATCTATGAAAATAATAGATTCTTGTCCTAGTGAGTTTGCTAATTCAAGATAGTTTTTTGTTTCTGCTGCAAATGAGCTAAGTCCCTCTTTTAAACTTTGATGATCTTGAGAGAGAAAATATATTTCTTTAAAGATAGGAATACTTGCATTTCTTGCGGGAACAAATAAACCAATATGTGGAAATAATGAACATAAGCATATTGTTTTAAGTGTTAAAGTTTTTCCTCCAGTATTTGGTCCTGAAATCATGACACCTTGAAGCTCACTGCCAAGATTGATAGTATTCATGACTGGATCTTCTAGCAGAGGATGGTAGAAGTCTTCTAACCAAAAATTTTCTTCTCTATTGAGTAATGGACGTTCTAATCGATGAGAGTATGAAAACTTAGCTAGAGCAAAAGAGTGATCAAGAGCAAGAACTAATCTGGTAATTGTCGGAATATCTTTAATATATTCTTTTAATAAAAGAGTGAAGTCTTTGCAGATTCTATAAATCACTGCCTCTATCTCTATAGACAGATCTTTCCTTTGGTTTGAAATTGCTGATAGCTTCTTAGGTTCTACATATAACGTTTGACCAGAATCAGATCTAGCATGAATAAAACCTAGGTCCTTGGAGTATCTATCGGTTTTAATTAATAATACAAAATGGTCATTGAAGATATCATATGTATTTATCTGCAGGATCTCATTTTTAGAATAATCTCTGATGAGTTGATTTAAAACACTTTTAGCTTTGAGATCTAATTGATTTCTTTTCTCATAGAGTTTTCTTAATTCTGGATGTCGAGCGTATTCTATTTGCCCATCGAAATCCACAAATGTTCTAAATGGCTTTACTACTTTTCTAATTATTGATTGAAATGTTGTTGAATCGATTTTTTTATTTGGGAAAAGTTTTTGAAATAATAAAGTATTTTGATGAAAGGCTTCCAGGATAATAACAACTTGGTGAATCTCCTCAATACTTAGAATGCTTTCTTTTTCTATTTTTTTAACGTTTGCGATCAGGTTTACATCTGACTTTAAAGAGTGAAGGTGTTGATAAAAACTTTGGTACTCAGAACTGTCGATATATTTTATTGATTTTTCTAATAATTCAAATAATGAACTTATTTCAGATTGAGATTTTTTACGTGGAAAGGCCTTGATCTTTTCAATGTTCATCTTAAAGTAGCAGTTTTGTGCTATTGTAGACGTTATAAGATCCCAATCGATCAGATTCAATAATTTATAATCTGTTTGGGCCAGAAGGTTTAGTTCCATGATTCAAGACTATCAAATTATTACTAATCAGATAAATGATTTTCCGGCAAAGTCAGGATCTCCAATACAAAAAATCTTCTCAACTTCGAGGTATTTGGCCATTAGTCTAAGGTCTCCTGGAAAGACACATTGGATCTATTTGGGCAGAGGAGCAGGTTATGAAGGGTTGTGGTTTGCTGATAAACAGCCAGAATCCAGTCTCAGGGTAGTTAAAGATCAACTCTTGCAATACGTCAGGAAGTATTTAACTGGAGGGATCTTTCATTCTATAGAACTTGATCAATCAGATCGAATTATTAAGCTCAATTTCATTAAGTGGGGGCAAATTAATTCATTCTTTTATTTCTATAGAGGTCGAGAATCTATCTTTGCCAGTCGAATATTTGAAGATACCAAAGAAATAAACTTCTCAAGTTTTCATGGTTATGTTGATAGAGAAATTGACTTTGATCTTTTTGATGAAATTGGACGAGCGGAGCTAGAGTCGAAAAAATCTAATCGAAAAAACTTAGAGATTATAGACCTTCTAGTAAAAGAAAAAAAAGATCGATCTTTAAATAATGTAAAGAGAACAAAGTTTATTAAAAGAAAAGTAAAAAACATAGAAGGTGATTTAGCAAAAATGTTGTCTATCCCCAAAATTGAGCAAAAAGTGAATGCTTGGATGTTGAGCTTACAAAGTGGAGGCCAGGTTCCTGAATTAGAAGAAACGAGTAAAGTAGTGTTACACGGCTTCAAGTTTAAATTTGCTAAAGATGTTTCTAGCTTTAAAAAAATAGATAAAATTTTTCAAAAAGTTAAAAGGCTTAAAAAAGCCAAAGAGCTATTGAGTAAAAGGTTGAATGACTCCAAAGGGTTATTAGTTGAAACGAAAAGAGAAGATGTTCTTCTTTCTCAAAAAATAATCCTACCAATTTGGAATAGAAAAAAATTAAAAGTAAAAGAAAAACTAAATGCTGACTATTCAGAGATAGAGTTTGAAGGTTATAAAGTTGCAATAGGCAAGGATGCACGCTCTAATGATCATCTTAGAAAGTCTTGGGCAAAAAAAGATGATTGGTGGTTTCATGTTGAAAATCAACCCAGTGCTCATGCCTATGTAAAAGATTTAAATGGGCAATTGATAAACCCCGAAATTTGCAAGATGATTGCGGGACATTTAAAGGTCGCCACTAAGCTTAAGAGTTCTGAGATTTCTTTAATTTATACACAAGTGAAAAATTTAAAAGGAGTCAAAGGTGTAGCAGGCTCAGTTTTCTTCAAAAAAGAAAAACGAATTACCTGCTACCTTGATTAACTAACTAACTAACTAATGACTTGTTTTTTGGCGTTGTTAACTTCAATCGTTAAATCATTAATTCTATCTTCATTATCTCTTGCTGATTTTTCTAAAATACTTAATTCTCTTTCAATGTCAGCGATATCAGCAAGATAGTCGCTTCTCTTTTTTTCAAAGTCTTTTCTTGCATACTTGATTTTTCTTACCATTTTTAAAATTTCATCGTTATTACTGCTAGTTGTACTTGTTTTTGTTGCTCCGATTATTCTAACAGTAGACTTTGATCTCTCTAGCGAATAAAGATTATCTTCTAATCCTTTAATATAGCCTTCTCTGGAGGCAATGTAGTGAGTCATTTTATTTTGAGTCTCTGCAAGTTCTTGTTCTTTTAATTCAATATTATCTAAAATAACTTTTTGATCACTCTTAGCTGCTCTTAAATTATCCTCAAGTTTATTAAGTTTGTGAAAATCTTGACCTGATTCATAGCCTGCTAAGAAAGCATTTTCGTTTGAATGAGAACAAGTGTTTTTATACTTCCCTCCTGCTATTCCAAAATTATAACCAGATTTTTTTGTACAAAAATTAGCTAATCCATTAGCGTAACCTGAGTTATATAAATTTTTTGCAGGCGAGACTTTAAATTTTGAACAATTAGCATAATAACTTTTTTTCTCTCTTCCATTTTTAGCATCGCTTCTTCCTACTCCGGCCCAACCAGAAACATGAAAGTTTTTAAATCCTGTGCACTTGATTGCTCCTTGATGCTTCACTCCTTCAATATAACGTTTTTCATCCACTGAAGAATCATGCTTTGAGCAAGTCTGTTTATAATCGTTTAACTGCGCTAGCCAGTTTTTATTCTTTTGTACATCTTGAATGGCCTTTGTATGCCAATCCATGGACTTGCAGTCTTTTTCTGATAAGGAGCTACAAGAGAGTAAAAGTGAGCTAACTAGTAATAATTTAATTGCTTTCATAAATATTCCTTTTTTTAGATATTAAAGTAATACGACGTCAGTGTCATTTTGTTCTTATAGTTAAGAAAAATCTACTAGGCCCTTGATTTCTCACCTTTTGCTAAAATACTGGGCTTTTGAAAAGAGTGGGATTTGTTCAAAATCATCCTCTTGGTGGCTTGGTTCTTGTTTTTTCTTTTGTTTTATTTTCATTTTGATCTTTGGTTTCTTCATAAGATCTTTGATATCTCCCCATTGAGCATATGGATCGATTTTAGGATATTGAATTTTACTAATCAGTTTGCTTTTAAGGTTAAAACTTAAATAGATAGGGTTCGTTTCATCGACAGCAGGAAAAACCTTTAATAAATAGTGTACGAACTTTCTACACTTTTTATTATTAAGACGAAACTTTGTTGGGTATTTATTGTAAAAATTATTATAAGTTACATAGGATTCATTTTTATGATCAGTAGCAATACGATTAAATGTTGTAGAGCAAATAATTTCAATCTCTCTTGAACTAGGTAAAATCAAGTTAAAGTGCTCGTCACTAATTTCTCCAGGGTAGGCCCTAATAAATTTTAATTCTATTGTTCCTTTATCCCAATTTTTTTTTTGTATGACTTGAGAGAAGTTCTGAAAAGAAATAATGCAGAGTAAGATTGTTAAAGCCTTCATGATACCTCCTTGATTGGGCCTATAGAGTAGACGCTTGAAGATTTAAAATGTTTTGATCTTACTTGTTAGATGAGGGGAAGTTTAATAAAATTTAGCACTCTACTTACAAGGACTTAACAAATGAACTTTTTTAAGAGGTTAGGACCAGGGCTTTTATTTGCTGGAGCTGCGATAGGAGTTTCTCATATTGTTCAATCTACAAGGGCCGGAGCACTTTATAGCTTTGAATTAATAGCAGTTGTGATTTTGGCTAATATTCTAAAGCTACCGATTTTAGAAATGGGAGTAAGATACCCCTTGGCGACGAGGGAGCATCTTCTACATGGATACCATAAGTTAGGAAAATCTTATTTAATCTTTTTTTTACTGATAACTTTAGCGACGATGTTTATTATTCAGGCAGCGATTACAGTTGTGACTTCGGGAATCTTGATGCTTTTCTTGCCTGAGGGTGTAAGTATTTTATTAGTAAGTACCTTTGTTTTAGTTGGAGCTGCACTTATTTTGATGGTAGGGAAGTATTCGCTTTTAGATAATTTAGTGAAATTTATTATTATTGCTCTTTGTTTAACTACGATTATGGCTACTTGTTTATCATTAAAACTCTATGATCCTAGTAAAGTTAGTTTTTTATTTCATGAGTTTGATTTCTCTAAATCATCGGATCTCCTGTTTATGATGGCCTTAATTGGTTGGATGCCTGCTCCTGTTGATACATCTGTATGGCAATCACTTTGGTATGAAGAAAAAAAAGATTATCAAAATGCCTTTTTTGATTTTCATGTGGGGTATTGGACTACAACAGTTCTAGCTCTCTTATTCTTAACTCTAGGTGCCCTTGTAATGTTTACTCAAGGAAATAGTTTTCCAGCTCAATCCGTAGGATTTGCTGGAGAATTAGTTAATATGTTTGTGGGAAGTATAGGACCATGGTCTAAACCAATTATTGCTTTTGCCTGTCTTGCGACAATGGTAAGTACCACTTTAACTTGCTTGGATGCTTACCCAAGAGTTCTTCATGCAACTGTTAAAGAATTAAAGCTAAACATTAGCACTGAACTTTATAATATTAGCTTAGGCCTTATAGTTGTAGGAACTATTCTTGTTATTGGTTTCTTTATGAAGAATATGAAACAAATGGTTGATTTTGCGACATTAATTTCTTTTCTTGTAACGCCTATTATAGGTTATTTCAACTTTAAATTATTTAAGGTTCTTAAAAAAGATACGGCTTATGATCGATTCATAAACTTTATATTTATAATCAGTTTGGTTTTCTTTAGTTTATTTACGATTTACTTTATTTATCAAAAAATTTAGTAGGGTCTTCCAAGAGCAAAGCTATAAGCTCCAGGTTTATAATTACTCATACGGGTTTGCTTAATTTTCTTATAAGCAGCGGAGCTATTTGATTTACTAGAATAAGGGTAAATGGCAATACCACCTCTGGGAGTAAACTCCCCAATCACTTCTAAGAACTTTGGCTTCATAAGCTTAAATAAGTCATTACAAATTTTTTGAACACAGTCTTCATGGAAGTCTCCATGGTTTCTAAAACTGAAAAGATAAAGTTTTAATGACTTCGATTCTACCATTTCTTTATCAGCTATATAGTTAATAAAGATTCTTGCAAAATCTGGTTGAGAAGTAATAGGGCAGAGACTTGTGAACTCTGTACAGACAAAACTTACCCATTGATCATCTTTAGGGTTTTTATTCACAAACTTCTCAAGGATTTTTGGATCATACTCTGTAGCATAATCAGTAGATCCACCTAAGTGTTTTAAGCCTTTTAAATCTTTCTTTTTTCTTGTACTCATAAATATTGTCTATCAAGGAAAAGAACATGTATCAAATATATTTTTATGTACCTGTAAAATATAAAGAAAAAGTTAAGCAATCAATGTTTGAAGCTGGTGGAGGTGAACTGGGTCATTATGCTCAATGTAGCTTTGAAGTTCTAGGCCTCGGTCAATTCAAGCCATTAAAAGGAAGTAATCCTTTTGAAGGACAAATAGATATAATAGAGAATGTAAAAGAGTTTAAGGTTGAAATGTTAGTCCAGAAAGCTAAAATCATTGCAGTGATAGATGCCATGAAAAAAGCACATCCCTATGAAGAAGTTGCCTATGGCTATTTTGAAGTAGGTCAATAGTAGAAATATTTAAAAATCTAAATCCATGAATCCGTTTAGGCTTGGAGCGTCTTCTTGACTTGGTAATTCCGGCTCTTCTTGAACTGAGGCTATACCCCTAGAAGATTTTGCTTCTTTCTTTCTTAACCTTTTCTCTTTTGCCATACTGATTTTTTCTTCTTTTTCTGCAAGAGCTTGTTCTTTTTCCATTTTTTCTAAGATTTCATTTTCACTTCTCATATCGTTTAAGAAATCATCAGCATCTGAACCCATTAGGTCAAAAGCACTTGTAGAAATAGAAACTGACATCAGCATTATAAAAAATATTTTCATATATAAATTGCTCCTATGAACTATTCGGCTCTTAGAGAGTATACTTTAATGTTTGAAAGGGAGATTTTTGATGAGTTTTGAGTTCTATTCTTGAGCTTGAGAACTCAATTGCACATAAATTGAGGCATTATATTAATCAGGGCAAAATATACCCTTTAAAGAATGCATTTCAATAAAGTTCTCTGACTGATCGATCAAGAACTATGAGTGTTTTTAATGATGCGATTAAAAATTTTTTAAGCCCCATAGAGGATCTGTTATCTGATGACTCAATATCTGAGATTATGATTAATGGTCCATATGAAATATTTATTGAAAAAAGTGGAAAGATCATTAGAACAGATTATAGGTTCAAAAATAATGAGAATCTAATGTCGGCAATGAGAGCAATTGCCCAGGCAGTTGGGAAGAAGTTTGATTCAGATGAGCCACGACTAGATGCTAATCTGCCTGATGGTTCTAGAATTGCAGCTGTGCTTAGTCCAATTAGTACAAACGGAACGGCGGTCTCAATAAGAAAGTTTTTTAAAGAAAAGGTTTTATTAAAAGACCTTATCGCATGGGGAGCAATTTCAAAAGATGCAGCAAGATTTTTAGATATCTGCATTTATCTAGGTAAGAATATGCTTGTCTCCGGAGGAACCGGTTCAGGGAAAACAACCCTTCTAAATATACTTGCAAGTCGAATAAGTAATAATGAAAGAATTATTATTATCGAAGATACTAAAGAGATGAAGCTCGAAGATCAGCATGTCGTTCACATGATTACTCGTAAGGAAGACCCTACCCAAAATATCAAAGGAATTACAACTCAAGATCTTTTACACTCAGCAATGAGACTAAGGCCTGATCGGATTATCGTTGGAGAGGTTAGGTCTGGAGAAGCTCTTGATTTAGTAAATGCAATGAACACTGGTCATGATGGAAGTATGGGAACAGTCCATGCTAATAATCCAGATGAGGCTTGTCTAAGACTTGAAACTCTTTGTTTGCAATCAGGAACAAAAATCCCTCCCAACTCACTGAAGCTTATGATTGCCAATGCATTACAAGTTGTCGTTCAAACAAAAAGGTTTTCTGATGGTAAAAGACGTGTTTCACATGTTTCTGAGGTGCTTGGAGTAAATGATGATGGATCTTATCGCTTAGAACATATTTTTGAGTGGACTCAAAAGAGTAAAAATGATGAAACAGGAGAGTTGATTGGAGAGCTAGCTCCTTGCCAATATTTGCCAACATTTTTTGATCAAATAAAAGTAAATAAACTTCCATTTCCTAGTTCTAAGTTTGAAAGACCAGATTGGGTCAAAAAACTTAAGAAAGCTGCTTAAATTTAGATCTTTTGATCTAGTTGCTCTATACTCAATATTATGAGTACTATAAAAAAAATTCACGCCAGACAAATCCTTGATTCTAGAGGGAATCCAACTGTAGAAGCACAAGTCCATACTAGCTGTGGAGCTGTTGCTATTGCCGCTGTCCCATCAGGAGCATCTACAGGTTCAAGAGAAGCTTTGGAACTAAGAGATCAAGATACTAATATTTTTCTAGGAAAATCTGTTTATAAAGCAGTCGGTAATATCAATGATCAAATTGCTCCTAAACTAAGTGGGATAAGTGTTTTTGAACAAAGTAAAATTGATAAGACTATGCTTGAGATGGATGGAACAGAATATAAAAAAAACCTGGGAGCAAATTCAATCTTAGCTGTAAGTTTAGCCGTAGCTAAAGCTGGAGCAAAGTGTAAAAAATTGGAATTATTTCAGTATTTAAATAAAGAACTTGGTTGTCCTCAATATCATTCGACTTATAAATTACCAGCACCTTTAATGAATATTATCAACGGAGGTGAACATGCTTCAAACTCTTTAGATATACAAGAATTTATGATTGTTCCTAAACTTGATGGCGGTTTTGGAAGAAACTTGAGAGCAGGAGTAGAAATTTTTCATCACTTGAAAAAAGTTTTAGCTTCTCAAGGTCACTCTACAAATGTAGGAGATGAGGGAGGCTTTGCTCCAAATTTAAAAAGTCACGAAGAAGCAATTGAGTGTATTTTAAAAGCAATTGAAAATGCGAGTTATAAGCCAGGAGAAGAGATTTTGATTAGCCTTGATGTTGCAGCCAGTGAGTTTTATAAAAATGGACTGTATGAATTTTCTAATGGATCAAAAAAATCTAGTGAAGAAATGATTGATTATCTTGATATGCTTGTTAATAAATATCCAATGTATTCAGTGGAAGATGGTTTAGCTGAAGATGACCAAGATGGTTGGGTTGCTTTAACTGAAAAAATTGGAAGTAAGGTTTTATCCATTGGAGATGATCTCTTTGTAACGAATAAAAAGATTTTACAGAAAGGAATTGAATTAAAACAAGCTAATTCTATTTTAGTGAAAGTAAATCAAATCGGGAGCTTAACAGAAACATTTGAGACAATGTCTTTAGCTAAAGAGCATGATATAAAATCTGTCATTAGTCATAGATCTGGTGAAACTGCTGATACTTTTATTGCTGACCTTGCTGTAGCAACAAGTGCTGGCTTCATTAAAACAGGATCTGCTAGTAGATCTGATCGAGTTGAGAAATATAATCGACTCTTAAGGATAGAAGAATACTTGGGAGATAAAGCGGAGTATTTCCAAATCTAACAGGAGGTTAGAATGGATAAAAAATATATTATTAGTTTAACTTTTGAAGAAGAAAATCTCTTTTTTAAAAAAATGCATAATTTTAGAAAAAGAAACTCGAGTTCTTTTTCAGAGTCTAATATTATTAACCTGCCCTTAATTGCTCCTTTTACGTTAAAAGAAGATAAGAAAACTGATGATATCTTTGATACCTTTGAAGAAGAAATTTCCTCATTTTTCATTGATGAAAGTGATGTGCATTCAGTTACCTTTACAGGTTTGGATGTTTATAAACATTATAAGAAGTACTTATTATATTTAAATCCTAGATTTTCTTTTGATTTTTATCATTGTATAGAAGCATTGAATGAACTTAAAAAAGAGCATGCAGTATCTTTAAAGAAAAAAGAAGCAAAATCTCCTTATTTAATTATGGGTAAATTTGCTTTTGAACAAGACTTTCAAGATGCTCATGCTGCCGCAAACGAAGAGTTCTGGTTTCCTGTAGACTTAAATATTAAATCAATAGCATTATTTGAGAAGAATGCTCACCATTGGACTTTAAAAAGAACCTTTTTTGAGTTCATTCATTTGAATGAAGACTTTAGTTCTTCAGAAAAATCTTCTAACATTAAATTATAAGTATAATAATTAATAGTTAGAGGTTTTATGAGAAAAATATTTTTACTAACATGTCTTTTATCATTTGGAGCTCAAGCAAAAATTTTTCAAAATAAATTTATATCAGTTGATTTACCAATAGGTTGGGAATGTACTTTAGAAGGAACAGAGTATATATGCCAAAGTACAATTGAAGAAAGAAAGAAAGAAGCAATCTTTGTTTTTGCAGCTAAAATGAGAGCTAAGTCTGATTCGTTAGAGTATTACAAAGCTTACTTGAAAAAAAGAAAATCTCTTAAATTACCTACTGGAGAGCGAGTTGTTAGTGAACCCAAATATGTAAAGCTTAGCAAAATTAATTCTCAAGATTGGGTCGATGCACTTCATTTATCTAGTGAGATTCCAGGCTATTATACTAGGTATCTTGCAACGGTAAAAGATGATCTTGGAGTTGCTTTTACGGCTTCAATTGCCCAGCCCTATTATTCAAAATATCAGAAGCTATTGGAAAAAGTTGTCCTATCTTTGAAAGTTTTTAGAAACAGAGGATCAAGAGCTGGTAAAAGATCTGGTATAAAAGATAAAAGACAGCGAGCAGTACTTGAGGAAATTGAAATGGTATCTGCTAATGACTTTGAACCTCTTGAGAGGGCAAAAACTACCAGAAGTGTTACTAAAGGTAGCAAGGGAGACAAGTCTCTATATCTTTATCTATTATTAGGTTTGCTAGTGGTATTGTTTATATTTTCTCGAAGAAGAAAATAAATCACTTAAAAAGATTAAAAAAAGGAAGTTTGTCAGGATTTCCTAATTCTGATTTCATTAAAAATACAACAATTAATAAAACTACCATGGCCATCAAACGTAAGCTTTTCTTGTTCATTTTAGTAGTGTATAGACTGCAAAGATTTCAGTAAAGCCTTGAAATCTTAGGGCAGTGATATAATTAAACTGGATAAACTTAATTTGTTTCAGGTTGTTTTATGAAGTTATTATTTAAAATTTTTACGCTTTGCATATTATTCTCATGCATAAACTCCTTTGCAGATGAAAAATATGAAGATCTAGATGGAATTTTTATTAAGGCCGTTGATAATTATCCCGCTTTAAAAAAGAATGAATTTGCAATCGGAGCAACGATCTTGCCTTTTGATCCATACTTTTATGGTTTTGGAGTTACACTTGGCTACACTCGATATTTTAATAAGAAATTAGGTTGGGAAGTATTAAGTGGTGACTTTATTTTTAATATCCAATCTCCTGTAACAGCTGCAATTGTCGAAAGAACAGCAAACGCTGCAGACCCGGTAGAACCAACAGATATAGAACAGACTCAATTCATGGTGAACTCAAACTTAAAATATGTGTTGAGTTATGGGAAGAATATATTTCTAGATAAACATATTCGTTTAAATCGAACCGAGATTCTGGGTGGTATTGGTGTTGCAGGAACAAGTGGAAGACTTGGAACAACCGGTGGATCCGGCGGAACATATATTTTAATAAATCTTGGGTTTCAATTAGATTTTTCTATTTCAAAAACAATGTCTTGGAAGCTCGAATATATGAATCACTTTAATACCAATATAGGTAAAGATGAACTTACAAGACGAGAAGGAAATAATTTTTTAGAACTTGGTGAATTTAAGGCCATGCTTGCATGGAGATTTTAATATAGATGAAGATTTTAATAGGAGTATTATTGATTTCATTCACTGCATTTTCTCAGCCTAAAGCGAAGTGGGAAGGAACTATACCTGCTGTCGCAAATAAACCTGAAAGATGGCATAGGCTCATTGATGACCTTTATAAAGAAGGTCATTACTTTGGAGTGCTTGCCGCTTCATTTCGAATGATTCATTTTTTTGATGATCTAAAAAGTAAAGAAAAAGCTTTTCAATACTTAGTTGCTCTCATTGATATTGGTTATCCGCATAGTTTAATGGATATATTTTTTGTAGGAGACTTAGACCAAACGGATAGGAATAAGTTTATCCAAAGTTATAACTTTTATAAAGGTGTAACTAATAAAATAAAAAATATGGAAAAATGGTCGACAGACTTTTTTCAAAGAATTGATAAAGAAAATTTTAATAAGTTTTTATTCTATCAATCTATAAAGAAATATAATGAAAAAGATCTTGTTGGTAGTTTAGATATTCTTGATAAAATCCTTAGAACTCCACTTTCAAAAAATGATTATACTTTTGCTAAAAAGGTTGTTCGGACGAAGGCTAGGATTCATTTCGAGAGAAAAGAGTTTGAAAAGTCTTTGAGTTATTACGATGAGTTTTTATTAAAGGTCAATCCATTAACGCCTAGTGATTGGTTAGAAAAAGCATGGAATTTATATTACTTAAAGAAATATGATGAGCTGATGGGAACTCTTTATAATTTAGAGTCTAACTCTGCCCAAGGTTATCCTTCTTTTGAGAAATATATATTAAGAGCTCAGATTTATCTTGAAAATTGTAGAGTTCAAAATATTTCGTTATTAACAAGAAGTTTTAATAAGGAGTTCAAGCAATCAGTTGAAGGTATTATTAGGGGGAAACGATTGGCCAGATTAAAGCAACTTCAAGTTGTTGCAAGGACCACTCATCCTCAATATAAAAAAGTTTTGGATTCGCTAATCAATTTAAAGGCAGAATCACGAAAAATTGGTGATTTGAAATCTAGAAATAGAGAACTTGCCAGATATCTCTATCAAACAGAACAAAAAATCTTAAAAGTGTATGCAAAGTTTTATAAAGAAGAAGCTTTAGATCAAGCAGCGAAAGAATTAACAATGCTTTCTGAATCATTGAAATTTTTAGGATATTCAACAGCAAGAGAAAAATATAACCCTCTCACAGTTTTTATACCAAGAGATAAGGAACAAGAAAGCTTAGTAGATGTCATTGATTACAACAACAAAGGCTTTGTTTTTAAGTGGAAACAGATGGGTGATTATTGGAGAGATGAAAGAGAAAAATACTATGGAGCAATGAGTAGCAAATGCGATTAATTAAATTTTTATTATTATTATCAGTGTTTAGTTTAAATCTACACTCAGGTGAAGCAGAGTTTAATGCTAAATTAAAAAAAATGTATTATAGAATCAACAAGTCAGTTGATATCCTGAGAGAACAAATTACAAATAATCAATCGGCTCCATACTTAGCAAATTTATATATGGAGTTAGGAACACTTCTAAGTCAGAAAGCAAACGTTTTATACTATTTGAAAATGGAAAAATTAAAAGGTGAGAAATCCGAAGGTGAAGATGGATCAAAGCAATTTGCAGATGTTGTCGTTGTAACCAAAGAATCTATTGCAGTCTATAATAAAATAACAAAAGAGTTTCCAAAGTTTAAAGGACTTCCAAGAGCATATTATGCCATGGCGCTAGCACAGAGATCAATTGATGATCGAGTACCTTTCATGAAAACAGCAAGATTGATTATTTCTAAATATCCAACAACTCAAGAAGCAGTTAAGTCAAGACTACTTTTAGGTCAGTTTCAATTTGATGGAGGAGTTTACGACGAAGCTTTAAAAAGTCTTGGACCAGTTGCATTTTCAAAATTTCCATATGAAAGAAATGCTGCTAAATACAAAATGGGTTTAATAAAGCTCGCAGAAGGAAAGCATAAAGCTGCACTAAATCTTTTTAAACAAGTTGTTATTGATAAAGAATTAAAGCCCGAGGAAAATGAAAAAGAATTATCTCTTGATAGTAAAGATGTGAAATCTAGTTTAAAAAGAGAGGCCCTAATTGATTCTGTCAGAGCTTATACACATGTCTTTAAAAAGGATGCCAAACCGATTGCTTATTATTCTGAAATAGCTCCCAGTGAAAACTTATTTCAAGAAGTTATCGAAAAACTTGCTTATAGATATATTCATCAGAAAAAATATAATGATGCAGTTAAACTTTTAAGAACTTTAAGTGAAAGAAATTCAAATCCAGAAAAAGTTTTAAATATATATAAAGAGGTTCTTTTAATGATCCCTTTAAATAAAAGAGTTGATGTGCCCGTTGCGGAGATTGAGTTTGTTATCTCAAGGTTTTTACAATTTAGTAACTTTTATAGACTAAAAGATAAGGTCAAGAAAAGTACATATGATTTCTTTGAAAAACAATTACGAGACCTGGCGACTAGATCTCATGAACGTGGAAAGAAAAGCAGGGGAATAATAAGAGAAGATTATTTTGAAAAAGCTGCTTCTTTTTATAATTTATACTTTGCAACTTTTAAAAATAATAAACACTCAGTGAAACTTGCGATGAATATGGGGGA
>CALIJZ010000004.1 GCA_938017795.1 uncultured Bacteriovoracaceae bacterium | reverse complement strand
GTTCTACCTTCGATGGTTCGAATCCATCTCGCGCCACCATTCATTATACCAAATAAAATAAGCGGGTGTAGCTCAGTTGGTAGAGCACCAGCCTTCCAAGCTGGGGGTCGAGAGTTCGAACCTCTTCGCCCGCTCCATTTTGAAATTTTTTTACATTCTCATGACGGCGTTAATTCCGATTGCAATTATATTTGTATCTAGGCTTCCGTCGATGAACTTTGCTCGAGTTCTATTTCCAGAAGTATCTTCAGTTACCCTTTCATCACCAGAAAATTTTACATATTTCCCAGTTAGGTTGACTCCCCATTTTGGACCAAAGAAATATTCATAGCCAAGACCAAAATTTAGTCCTCCTCCAAGTACTGAAACAGAATTTATCAGTTTTGCCTGCACTGAAGAAAATGAATATCCAATTGTTGCATAAAGACCTTTATACTCAGGGCCAATAAAAAAATCCATTCCAAATAAACTACCATCAGCACTAAGCGTAAGAGCAAGATTGCCGTTAGAATCAAACTCATTTAATTGGACATCTCCAGTAAAGCCGGCTCTGAAAGCAGCACCAATATGCAAGAATTTCTTAAGTAAATATCTAAACTCCATATTAAGACCAAAGCTATTAAATGCTTCTGCGAAACTTTTTCCATCAAAAGCTGGATCCGATGGGACATTTCCTTTTAGGTCACTCATCATCTGAGAGCTTAGACCAAAACTAAATCTAAGTTTACGAAAAGGCATTTCAGGAGGATGCTGCATTCTAGAGAGCATTTGAGTTTCGCTTTTCTTTTTTAACTTAGTCAGCTTTTGTCCTTTAGAGATGTGCTCTTTGCCTTTTGTAACTGTAAAAAATGAAATATCACTTTCAGTTGATCTTGCAGTCATCTTAACTATTTGATTGTTTGATTTGAAATAGTAAGAATTTCCTTCAAGGTATTGATAACCATTGTTTTCAATTTTGACTTGATCACTATCAATTGAAGTAATCGTCTGAGAAAAAGCTGTGATACTTAAAAGAACAATAATAATGAATAAAACTTTCATTTCTAATCCCTTTGAAAATTATATTATGTTTTTTTAATATAATATTCTTAAATTACCATTTTATAATTGCATTCAGGCCCACAGATATTCTATTTGAATCTAATGATGATCCATCTTCAAACTTTATTGTGTCTTTATTTCCTGCTGCATCTTCAACTAGTACTTTGTTCGTTGAATAATTTATATATTTTCCTGTTAGGCTTACTCCCCATTTAGGGCCAAAGAAATATTCATAACCAAGTCCTAAATTGAATCCACTACCTGCAAAAGAAATTTTCCCAACTTTTTCTGCGCCAAATACATTATAAGAATACCCTAAAGAAAGAGAGAAACCTTTGTATTGAGGGCCTAAAAAAATATCAAAATTACTATTGAGAGCATCAGCTGTAGTTGTTTCATCTAATTGTCCATTAGCATCATAGTTATTAATTATAGTCTCTCCTTGGCCACCACTTAAAGCTAAACCGATATGTAAATATGAAAAGAGGTATCTGTATTCAAGGTTTAATCCCAAACCACTAAAACCATCGATTAGAGATTTTCCATTTATTGTTGGCGAAGAAGGATCATCAAGAGTGAGGTCATTAGACTTAAGATACATTAAACCAAAAGAGAATCTATGTTTTTTAAAATTATAATTCCCGGGAGCCTCAGTACTTGAAGGATGAGGTTTTTGTAATCCACCTTTTTTTCTTAGTCTGGTTACCTTTTGATTTACTGTTAAGTTTTCTAATCCTTTTGTAACTGTAAAGTTTGTAATATTGAGCTCAGTAGAACCAGCCTTCGTCTTAATCATTTTATCATTTGCTTTAAAATAGTAAGAATTACCATCAATATACTCATAACCGTCATTTTTTATTTTAATATTGTTATTATCGATTTCAGTGATAGTTTGTGAGAAAGCTGGAAAGTTTAGTATACAAAAAATTAAAATTAGTAATTTCATTCGAAGCCCTTTTTTTATGTTTATATATCTATAAAATAGCATGGAATTTTGAATTGAATTCTCGATAGGTAAGAATTGAATTTCTTAATACCGATAATTTTTAATAATAGGTAGATTCTATTCTTGCTTAAAGAGAATAGTTTCCTTATCATTTTCAATGATATTAAAGAATAAGTATTTTGAATAAAGATAAACTTTGGGGCCCTTAGCTCAGTTGGTTAGAGCGCTACATTGACATTGTAGAGGTCAGAGATTCGAATTCTCTAGGGCCCACCATTAGATAAAAAAAGGAAACTTGTGAAAAATTTATTAATCTTGGCACTTCTTTCTTGTTCAACATTATCAAAAAAAGAAATTTTCAAAAGTAGTGAAGTATTTTCAAATCCTGAGTCAGTGTATTTTCATTCAAAAAATGGATATACCTTTGTATCAAATGTTGATGGAGAAGGTAATGCTAAAGACGGTAAGGGTTATATCTCAACTCTTTCATCATTAACTGGAAAAACAATTAATAAAAAATGGGTTGATGGATTAAATGCTCCTAAAGGAATGAGAGCACATAACGGAAATCTTTGGGTAAGTGATATTGATAGAGTCATAGAAATAAATATTTCAACAGGTCAAATCATTCGTAAGGTAGATATCCCAGGTGCAAAGTTCTTAAATGATATTGCAATCTCTCCGGAAGGAGTAGTTTATGTTTCTGATACTATTGGAAGTAAAATCTATAAAATAGAAAATTATCAAAGTAGTATTTTTGTAGAAGGTAATAAGCTTGAGTCACCAAATGGATTATTATACTTATCTGGAAAGCTTTATGTGGCTTCTTGGGGGCTTACAACTGATTGGTCTACTAAAATCTCTGGGAGAATTTATTGGATAGATATTAGCTCAAAAGCTATTACTTATATCACTAAGAAGCCTCTGGGTAATCTAGATGGTTTAGAGATAAATAATGAGGGAGTATTTTTAACTTCTGATTGGGTTGGTGGAAAAATATTTAAAGTTGATCAAGAAGGAAACTCTGAACTTATTTATAAAGGCGAAAAAGGCCTTGCTGATATTGGATATATTCCAGAAGGAAAATTAGTAATCATTCCTTCAATGTTAAAAAATAAGTTGCTTGTTTTTGAGGATAAATAATTAAATCTTAAGTAAATAATGCTCTGAGTTCCACCACTTACTATCTACAAATGTTTTATTTGGCTGACTTCCTATTAGTTTAAAATTGTTTTCAACTAATATTTTTTTCATCTTTATATTAAATTCAAAAATTCCTGCTTCGATATGTGTGCATTTCAAGTCTTTGGCCAGTTTTAAAACTTCAGCACATAGTTGAAGACCAAACCCCTTACCTCTATGAGATTTTTCTCCAATAGCAATACTTGGCCAACAAACTCGACCTGTCTTTTGAATTGCAACTGGATGATTGATATAAAAAGAAGCATAACCAATAAATTGGGCTTTATCCTTAATCATAAATGCACTTTTGTCGGGATGAGAAAAGTCTTCTTTGAATTTTTCCAAAGTGTAATCAAGTTCAGCAACAGAGTCTTCTTTTTGAAGGACCCAGTTCTTAATCATCTCAGGGTCAGAGCACCAAGAAATATATGCATTTGCTTGCTCAATGTCATTTGGTTGAATTTTTTCAAAGGAAATCATTAAAAAATTCTAACAGGCATAAGTCAGAAGTAAATTAGAGTTACTATAAGCTAACAATCGCCATAGGGAATAAATTTCAAACAAATTTTCAAATCTAAGTAGATTGGTGTAAATAAGTGAATATCTTAATAGGAGTAAATATGAAGCTTTTTTTCTTTTTAATCACTTTTTTAAGTTGCTCAAGCAATGCTCAAACTATCAATGTGCTCCATTATAATATTAAAGAGCTTGATAGCACTAAGCTAAAAAAAGCGAGACAAGGTAAATCTGCTCAACTGAAATATGCTAGCGATATCATAAAAAAATACAGATCTGATATTATTTCTATAAATGAAATCCAATATGATAAGGCAGACGTTCCAACTTCTGATTTTCGAACAATAGGAAAGAACTTAAAGATACTTGGGAAACTATCTGGATTAAAGAAGATGAGTTCGTCATTTTATGAAGCCAATACTGGAATGAATTCTAAACCAGGTATTGATGGGAATTATATTTTAAAACCTACAGGTGAGGATAGAAAAAACTTTGCTGATTCAGTGAATTTTGGAATGTTCCCAGGACAATACTCAACTGGAGGGATTTTTAATTTTCCAATTAAGAGTGAAAAAATAATTAGTTCTTTAAAATGGAGAGACTTCAACCCTAATATAGACTTGTCAAAATACAGAGATACAAACGGAGACAGATTACCTGCAGATATGGAACTCTTTGATAAGAACTTTAGTGATATCACTCTTGATGTCTTTGGTAAGGACCTTCATATTATTTTATTACATACAGTGCCAGCATTTGGTTTTGGAAATAAAAATACTCCAAACTTTGAAAGAAATAGGGATCAATTAGAGTTTTTAAAATGGTATTTAACAGGCAAGTCAAAATTAAAATCTAAAATGAAAATTTCACCTTTGAGAAAAAAAGATAGATTCATCGCCATGGGTGATTGGAATGTCGATCCATCTTCAAAAAATCCTGGTGGAAAAATTATAAAACAATTAGGAAGCCACTTTAAGTTTGCTCCGGGAAAAAATCAAAAAACTTATATCGGACAAAGCTTTGCTGTGAAAGGATATAGTGCAGAACTTGATTATATTTTAGTTAGTAAAAATATTAAAGTTTTAAGTTCAGGCGTTCATCATCCCGATCCAAAAAGAGAAGAAATTGGATGTAATGGTAGTTACACGAAACAGTATAGGCCAAATAAAGTATTAGTTAGCTATAAAAAAGATGGTGGTATTTGCAAGGCTTGGGTTAGCAAAGAATATTATAAAACGAAAAAAGCGAGTGACCATTTGGCAATATGGGCCAAGCTTCAAATCTAATTCTGTTCAAATTGCTCCAAGTAACAACTTTGGGCCATTTTGGTCATTTCTGACATAATCAATCTAGGCTTTTTAATCCCTTTTAAGCTTTTGATGGAGTATTTTTGTCATCAAATCGAGTTCTTTATATATTTAGGTTATACTGTCTCAGTTAACATTAAATAGAAGTTTAGGGAGAAAACTATGACAAAACACATTTTCTTATCATTATGTATGATTTTTAGTTCAATTGCATTTTCAGGCACATCGACGTCTTATGCTAATTACAGCACTGATTTTGACGATGAAGTAAGAACAAAAAGAATCAAGTCACTACAAAAAAATATTAGTAACTCTTCTCGTTACCAAAGAAGAGGCACGTCTAGAACTGTTAGAAGAGGAACTCGAGGACTTTCTAACACTAGAGGAATTGCAAGTAGTGGTAGTTATGAAGTAGCTCAAGCTCCTACAATGGCTTCTCCAATGACTGGAGCTGATATTCCTGCTAACGCTCAACCGGGACAATGTTTTACAAAAATTATTATCCCTGCAAAGTATTCAACAACTAAAGAAAGAATAGTTGTGAGTCCAGAAACTTCAAGAGTATCAACGATACCTGCAAAGTATGGTTATGAAGAAAGAAGAATTTTAGTTCAAGAAGCTTCAGAGAGACACGTTACAATTCCAGCAACATATAAGTGGGTTCAAGAAAGAGTTCAGGTTGTAGATCAAAGTGAATCTTTAGTGAAAATTCCTGCTCAGTATAAAACAGTTCCTAAGAAGATCATGGTTTCTGCTGCAACTACTGAATGGAAAAAAGGTGATAACTCTGGCGGTGGTGTGAATAACGAAGCGTTATGCTTAGTTCAAAAGCCAGCTGTATATAAAACTGTTTACGAGAAAGTTGAAGTAAGCCCTGCAAGAACTGAGTCAAAAGTTATTCCTGCACAATTTCAAACTGTGAAGAAAAGAATAATTGAAAGACCTGCTCAGGTTAAAGCTGTTCCGGTTCCTGCTCAATATAAAACTGTAAAAGTTAGAAAAATGATTGAACCACCTAGAACTGTTCAAAATCCAATTCCAGCTAAGTATGACTTTGTTAATAAGAGAGTGATGGTTCAAGATTCAAAAACCGTTTGGGCAGAAATTCTTTGTAAGACAAATGCTAATCAATCAACTGTTGCTAGAGTTCAACAAGCTCTAACAAGATCTGGTTATAGAACTGGTGGAACTGACGGAAGGTTAGGCCCAACTACTTATAGAGCAATTGAGAGCTTTCAAAGGTCTAAAGGTTTAATGGTAGGTGGAGGACTTACTATGGAAACTTTAAGAGCTTTAAATATTCAGATGTAATCAATTTTATATATTGAAATCAAATATAAGAGAGGTCCAGTAAAACTGGACCTTTTTTGTTTCGAAAAAATTTCTTTTTAAATCAAAAAATTCATAAAAGTTTTAAAATATAGTTTAAATATATAAGGAACTTTTTGAAACTATATTCTTTGCTACTTATTTTTTCTCTTTGCTCGTTTGGAACAGATGTCCTTTCTTCAGTAGGGACCTTGGTAAAAAAAGATCACTTTAAGCAAATTGAAAACTTAGATAAATACATTCTTTTTGGAAAGAACTCAAAATCTAGATTTAATTCTTGTTTTAAAAAATCTAATGAGTTAGCAGTAGGCGATTGTACTGGAGTGTTAATCTCTCCCAATCATATACTAACAGCAAAACATTGTGTTCAGAAAGATAAGAGTTTTTGTGAAAATTATCATGTAGTTTTTGATTTTAATAAAATAAATCAAGACCTAGAAATTAGTACACTAGATAATAAAATATATTATAGTAAGAAAATTTTTAAGTTAAATGAAAACCTTTTTAATTGCGAAAAGGTTGTTTATCAAAATGATACAACTGATATAGCTCTTATTAAGTTAACTAAGGCTACA
The DNA here is from genome assembly GCA_938017795.1 of uncultured Bacteriovoracaceae bacterium. Taxonomy (GTDB): domain Bacteria; phylum Bdellovibrionota; class Bacteriovoracia; order Bacteriovoracales; family Bacteriovoracaceae; genus JAHDHG01. Next base: position 1,412 of record CALIJZ010000004.1, on the reverse strand, counting down.
GTAAATAGACAAATTCTTAAGATCTCAAAATCTACTGATTTTAATAATCATCATTCAAGATTTTTTGGAAGTGCTCTCGGTGGGCCAGTTGAGATTTCAAAAACTGCAATCTTTTACTCCAAGCTCAATAATGGAGAAAGTTTATATTATAATCAGGTATTTCGAGGTAGCTCAGGTGGACCTCTTATCAACCTGAAAACAAATGAAATCCAAGGCATCATTTCATCTTCGGTTCAAAAGGAATACTTTGATGAAGATCAAGGAATTTGTATTCTATCCAAGAATGATACACCCGAAATGGTTTCTGTGGTCGATCCAGAGACTATACGAATGTCAATAAAGGCACTTTACTGAACGCGGTGCATATAACTTGATAAACTTGACCTAATATTCTATTTATAAATCAAATTTTCAATATCTTCGTAATGAAGAATTAATCCAATGGAGGAAAACATGACAAAAAGTCTATTACTAATGTGTGCTTTATTTATTTCAACTGGTTTTGCAAAAATCACTGAAAGAATTATCAAAGACGACAACTTCGCTCATTCTACATCTGCTAATGCAATGATTAGTGAAGGATCGAATCTTAACTTTAACGGATCTGGTGATCGGCCTTCAAACGCTATTCCTGGACAATGTTTTGCAAAAGTTATTATTCCTGCAAAATTTAAAACTGTAACTGAAACTATGCAAGCTAGTCCAGAAAGCACTAGGCTTTCAACTGTTCCAGCAAAGTATGGTTATGAAACTAAAAGAATCTTAATAAAAGAAGCTTCTGAAATGTTATCAACTATTCCTGCAAAGTATAAAACTGTTTCTAAGAAAGTTTTAGTTTCTCCTGAAACTACTGAGTGGAAAAGAGGAGACAATGGAAGAGGAACTAGTGGTGTTGCTTATTCTAACGGTGGATCATCTTATCAAAGTGTTTCAAACGGAACTGCTGGTAATGAAGCATTATGTTTAGTTAAGAAGCCTGCTGTTTATAAGACAGTTTATGAAAAAGTTGTTGTTGAGCCGGCTAGAACTGTTTCTAAACCAATCCCAGCTGTATATAAAACTGTTAGAGTTCAAAAAATGATTGAAGCTCCAAGAACTGTTGAACATAGAATCCCAGCTAAATTTCAAAAATTAACTAAGAGAGTAAAAGTTTCTGATTCAAGAACTGAATGGGCTCAGATTATTTGTAAAACAAATGCAAATTATTCTACTATTTCTAAGGTTCAATCTGCTCTTAAGAAAGCAGGTTTTCACAGTGGAACTACTGATGGTCGTTTAGGAAATTCAACAGCTTCAGCTATTGAGAGATTCCAAAGATCAAATGGTTTGCCTACTGGTGGATTAACTTTTGAGACTATTAAGGCTTTAGGGGTTAACTTATAATTCTTTAAGTTTTATAATTTTTTTTTAAA
>CALIJZ010000003.1 GCA_938017795.1 uncultured Bacteriovoracaceae bacterium | reverse complement strand
CCTGCCTGTCCTACGAGGTCTCCTAAATTATAAGCATAATTATCTCTTTTCTTATATTTGGGAAGCTGACCACTATTGATTTCAGAAATATAACCATAAAGGTGAGCACCCATTTCTTTGCTTAAGTACTCTCTAGATATAGAAACCTGTACGCTTATTCCCGGAAATTTTTCCAACTGAGTTTCAATAAGTGCAATTTCTCGATTACTTAAATTCTTTTTTAAAATAATTGGTCTATAAGCAGGTTCTCCTCCGTATTTTTTCAACTTTCTTTGAATATCCTCTCCTGTGATATTTAAAACTTTTTGGAGTTTAGAAAATGTGATCTCTTTATTTTTTAAATACTGCCGAGTAACAACTGCATCAAACCTAGGTCTATTATCAACCAAGACTTTATTATCTCGACTAATAATTCTTCCTCTAGGCGCCCATACAACTTCAGATCGTAATCTATTCTCAATTGAATATTTATATAAGGTTTCTCCTCGAACGAATTGAAGATAGAAAAGGCGAATAATAAGTAAGCCTAGTAATACTAATATAATTCCGAATAAATAATCAGCTCTTTCGTGATGAAGCTCTACAATCTCTTCTTCATCAAACATTCTTGCCCCAAATACGGTCTAATAACTTAAAAATCACAATAGAGAAGATAGTAATAATAAAGCATGAGAGAAGATCATGACTAACTTGAGATTTTAAATATTCTAAGTTTGAGAACTTAAAGAAATAAATAATATATCTAACTAAATACCATAAGATATAAAAGACAAAAGTAATTAATATTCGATTTCTTCCTCCTTCTAACTGAAGAGTTTCTTTAAAAACCTTAATAATAAAGATAAAAAACAACCCAATCATTGTTTCTAAACTCCAACTTAAAGATGAAAAGAGACTATGCAGCCATTGGATAAGTAAAATTAAATAAGGAGCAATTTCAACCTCAAATTTAAGACAAAAATAAAGACAAAAAAGAACAGAAAAATCTAAACTCAGTCCTGATAATGAAACAAATATCGAACTTGATAATACTTCTAAGAATAAAAACAACAGTAATGATAAAATTGCACTCTTATTAATATTATTCAAGGTCACTCTCATTTAATAAAACGACAACTTCTTCTAGGCGACTAAAATCAACAAATGGTTTTGCCTTAACTTCTTTAGTTAAGTCATGCTCTTGAGCAACCACACTTGTAATTGCACCGACCTTGATTCCTTTAGGGAAGATATTCCCTAGTCCAGAAGTAAGAATAATTTCATTTATCTGAATATCATCTGAGTTTTTTACATATTTAATGGAGGTTAGCTCATCAGAAATGCCTTCTAATACACCATGACTTCTAGTAACTTCGAACATAACATCAACTTTACTTTGAAAGTCTAAAATAGTTGAAATATCTGAATAATTTGCTGATACATTTATAACTTTTCCTATAAGACCGTGGGCATTAATAACAATTGAATTTTTTGTTACCCCTTGGTTTAATCCCTTATTAATTCTCAATTTCTCATAACGATTTGTTGTATCCCACGAGATGACTCTAGCAAGAACCTTCTGGCGAGCTAAGCCCTCAGTAAAATTTAACAAGTTTTTTAAACGTGAGTTCTCTTGTTTTAGTGAGCTCAACTCAAAGATTTGTTGTTTTAACTCAGCTATTTCTAAGTTTAAATCAGAGTTTTCTTTGTTGACATCCACTAAATCAAAATAGTTTTGTCTGAAATCCGTAGCATTGCTTCTAGCTAAAGACATAACACTGCTCATAGGCCCCGTTATCTCTACAAATAAGTTATAAAACCATGATTTTTCAGTTAAAGGCCTCACTCCAAAGCGTCCCAAATGAAAAACACAAAGCACTAAAACTAAGCCTATATGAAGATATAGTTTTTTATTACTCTTTTCCTCGTGAATCTTCATAAAGTGCTAATCCTAATAATCATTTCTTATATACTTAATTATTGACTAGCACTGGAGTTTTGACAATAAGAGTTAATCCTCTTTTATCTCATAAAACTCTCAGATCAATTGATCTTAAAAACATCTCATATTAGTATAGGAGTACAATTTTTCATAAGGATACTAACATGATTTTTAATTTCACTGACAAAACAAGCAAATGGTATTATTTCTGTATTTTTCTTGTTGTGCTTATCATTTTAGGATTTTTATTTACTGGCTTTGAAAGTATATCACTAGCATCTACCAGTGGAGGGATTGCAAAAGTTGGAGATGAAGTCGTAAGCGTTAGAGAATATCAAAGTGTCTATAATCAGCGTGTTAAGTTTTTTCAACAACTCACTGGTGGGAAAAGTCTTACCAATAAACAGGTAGAACAATTTGGTATCAAAGATCAAGTCATTGATTCTCTAGTTTCTCAAAAGATCATGGTTAATCTAGCCAAAGAGATAGGCTTGAATGCTTCTACTGATACAATTTCTAAAACAATTAAAGAACAAGAAGTTTTTCAAACAAATGAAAAATTCGATCTTCAAAGATACAAGAACATACTTGCAAGTAATGGACTTACTCCAGCTAAGTATGAAAAAAGTATTCGAGAAGGAATAATGGTTGAAAGGTTCAATAAGTTATTTGATACTTTCCCGACTTCTGAAAAATCTATTGAAAAAATTACATCTTATAAGAATCAAGGTTTCAAAGTTAATTTCGTTGAACTTAACTCTAGCTCATTATCAAAGTTTATAGATGTTGAGCAGACAGATATTGATTCATTTGTTAACGATCCTGCCAATAAAACCAAGTTAGAAGAATTATATAATAGAAACGCTGGGGAATATAAAAAATCAGAAGAAAGAAAAGCTAGACATATTTTAATCAGCATCAATGAAGAAACGAAAGAAGCTGATGCACTTGCAAAAATCAATGAAATTAAAGCAAAGGTAAACAAAGATAATTTCTCAGATCTTGCTCGAGAATATACCAACGATCCAAGCGGAAAAAATAATGGTGGAGATTTAGGATGGTTTGGGAAAGGACGAATGGTTCCACAATTTGAATCCCAAGTTTTTGGTATGCAACCTGGAGATATTTCAAATCCGGTTAAAACAAACTTTGGTTACCACATAATAATCTTAGATGATATTAAGGCTGCACAAGTAACTCCACTTGAAGATGTAAAAAATGAACTTGCAAAAGATTACTTGCAAACCAATATGCCTCAAAAGCTAGATGCTATTGTGACTAAGGCCCAAGAAGAGTTAAAGAGTGCATTTAGTTCATCTAATATTGATGCTATTGCAAAGAATTATGATCTGACAGTTAATGAAGACCAGGATCTTAATTTGTTAGAGAGAAAAATCAGTCAATCCAACTTAACATTTGAGGAGTATAAAAACCTGCAAGAAAACTCTACTTATGTTTTCAAGAAGGGTGATGTTTCATATGTTTTAAAAGTTGTAGGACCTTTGGCTAATACAGAAAACGCAGATGCCAATGTTAACACAGACAAGAACTATGCTACAGAATTAAGAAAAACACTTATAGAGAAAATGAAAGAACAATATGGTGTAAATATAAACAGAAGAGTTCTTTAATATAAATAATGGCTGATAAGAATAATAAATTTACTCAAAATATTGATGGTCAGTTTTATGTTGATGATCAATGTATTGCCTGTGATGCATGCGTTATGGAAGCATCTAGCAATTTTGAAATGAATGATGATGAAGGCCATGCTTTTGTAAAAAAGCAGCCCGATACCGAAGAAGCTTTAAAAGAATGCATAAGTGCTCTTGAATTATGTCCAGTAGATGCCATCGGAAAAGATGGCGTAATTTAATTTTTTTTCTTTAAATGATAAATCCAATACATTCCCATTATTGCACTAATGAGTACTGCAAAGAACATATGATACATATGGTCTAGAAAACTTTGTAATACAAAGACGAGAAAGACTGAGGAGAAGCTTGCTTTATAAAGAGTCTCTTGAATTAAAAACAATGACTCATAAACTAAAAAAACAAAAGTTAAGAAAAAAAGTATTCCAAAGACTAACCCCGCCTCTGAACTTATATGTAAGAATGAATTATGAGCATGGTCATTATGATTTTTAAAGTTCAAATCAAATCTCTCTTTATATTTTTTGCTAACTGCAGGGTAATTTTTAAGACCTACTCCTAGAATTGGATTTTCTTTAATGATTAATGAGGCAGTCTTATACTGAGCAACTCTCATCTGATTAGAGCTAGAATTAAAAGATTGAAAGTATCTTGATGAAGTTTCGATTGGAGAATTAATCATATAGATAAAAAACAAGACTGTCGTAATAGAGAGAATCATTGAAAAATAAAATATTTTTCTAAAAAAGAAAAACAAACAAAAAGGGCTGATTACAAGTATTGCCAGTAAAGGACCTCGAGACTTCGTAAAAAAGATTGTTAGAATAATAATGATTAAAACAAGAAAGCTCAGAAGTACTGGCATTTTATCTCTATTTTTTTCCGAGTTTAACAAGGACGCTTCATGTAAAAAAAAGCAAAACATCAGAGGGAAAAATGTGGATAAAGTATAAGCAAGTCCACTAATTGATGTTAGTCCTTTAGATCTATTACTTAATAAGGAGTTAATCACCCCTCCATCCATTCCCCAAGCTTGAATTAAGCAAGCTAAAAAAGCAATAATTATTCCAACTGAGCCAAGGATTAAAGAATATTTATAAATATCTCTAAAAGATTTTTTTTTGCTCTCAAATGTATAAAAGAGCCAAACCAAAACTAATGGAAAGAAGTTATGTCTTAAAATAGAAAGATTAGAAAGCTTTATCTCTGATTGAGTAACATGGAACAAGGAGACAAGAATGATGACAAAGGCTGAGATTTCCCAAAGCCGAAAACTTTTCAATTTGAGCCGAGTAATTTTTCTTTTTTTGAAAACGCTAAAAAGTAAAACGATACCTAAAATTTCTAATATCCCCCCCAGAGAGCGAGAAATGAAACTTGCAAATATAGTCAAAGGGATTAAATATCCAATCAAAGTTTTACTCTACCTTTTATCTTTTAATACATTTTTATTATATAGCTCTTTAATTAATTCGTACAAAACTCTTTGGTTGATGAAAATCTAACTTTTCCCCAAGGTCGAGATTAGAAAAATAGAGTCTTTGACCTGCACCACCAAGACATGAAAAGAAGCCTCCATATAATAGCTCCGTTTTATCAATATCTAATTTCTGTAAATCGATGTAGATCTCTAATTCGCGCTTTTGTTCATTTACATTTATTGTGAATTGATCATTAAGAAGAGTTTGGTAAACCCTACGAGGCTCAAGAATGAGAAGATTTAGTTTTTGTTCTAATGGAGACACCTGCATTTCGAGATATGGAGCTATATAAGCTAATTCTGTATCTCTAAATTGTAGAAAGACTTCAAAAACATCATATTCCCATAACTTCCAATTCTTATAGCTTTGATTTTTCGAAAAAGTTTTTAATGTTCTCCACTGAGCTTGATATGCAGGATAATGAAACTTTACTTCCAAAGAAGTATCATTAATTGAAGTTGAAACTTCTAAGTTAAAGCCTGCAGAGTTATTAAATTCTAAAAGTTTAAATACCTTATTCATGTAAATAGATTCTAATCTAATTTATCTCTTCATAGAAATATTTACCGAAGTGAGAGTCTCTTTTGCGAACTCAGGCAGCTTCTTTCTACCCTCAAGTAGAACACTTATCACCATATTGTTCATCAAGGAAATTATTAAAAATAGGTTTTTATTTGGTTGCGGGAAGAGGATTCGAACCTCTGACCTTCGGGTTATGAGCCCGACGAGCTACCAGACTGCTCCATCCCGCGTCATTTTGATTACAACATCTTACAATTTCAGACCAAATAAGTCCAACTTAAATATATTCTTTTTTATTATAAAAGCTCTAAGTTTTTTTGCTATTCGCTCGATAAGGACTGTAGTTGGAGGAATGAACGAATGAATGAACTATTAAGAAGCACTGAATTTATAATTAAGCTAAACCCTACAGGGTTAACTGAGCAACATAAAAGACTCATTCGGTATCTAAATATCTATATCCTTAAAAGTTTAGGGGCAAAAGATGAATCTGAGTACTATCAATGTACAGAAGATGCATTTAAAATGCTCACAGCAATTGTTAAGCAATCTAACTTTAATGATCAAAATGCAGATGTTCCTCATTCTGAGCAAGCTCTAGAAATGAGCCTCGATAGTATAAGAGATCTTATTTATACTAAAGAATCAGATATTTATGATAATTAATATTTTTTCGAAGGAGCTTCTTGCACAGTTGTTGTTTGAGAGGCTTCCATAGGAGAAACAGGTGCTATTTTTTCGGCCCTAATTCTTTCATCTCTTTCTTTAATCACTTTTACAACATCATTATAGGTTTCTTTTCTAAAGATTTGATATTCTTTTCTATCAGCCACTAAGCCTTTACCTCTAAACTTCATTCTTCTTTTTTTAGAGATTGATTTTTTATGAGAGACATATTCAGTTTCTTCAACTTTTTTACCGCTTTTATCAACACCTATTCTTCTAAGAATTTCACTTTTGTTCACTATTTGAAAGCAGCCTGGTTGAATTCCATCTATTGATAAATTACCAATTGCAACTCTTCTGAGTTTATCAATGGTGAGATCACACTCTTCACAAATTCTTCGAATTTCTCTATTTTTACCTTCTACGAGTCTAAACTCTAGCCATGTTTTAGTAGGTAATTGTTTTATTACTCTAACTGAAAGAGGTTTTAACTCTTCGCCTTTAGACTTCACTCCATCACGAATTTTATGCAATATATTCTCATTAACTTGACCAAAGACTTTAACTTCATAAACTTTCGTTACTTCATATCTTGGGTGAAGAATTGAATTAGCAAAATCTCCATCATTTGTGAGAATCATTAGCCCTTCAGATAAATAATCAAGACGACCTACCGGGTAGATCCTTGTATGGATCCCTTTACACAAATCAATCACAGTCCTTCTTCCCTCTGGGTCAGAGACTGTAGACATGATTGCTCTAGGTTTATTTAATAAAATATATAGTTTATCGTTTGCATCTCTATCAATAACTGCACCATCGACCTGGACGATGTCTTTTCCAGGAGTCACCTTAGTTCCAAGTTCTGTTACAACTTGCTCGTTAACAACAACTCTGCCTTCAGTCATAAGGACCTCAGCTTTTCTTCTAGAAGTTACTCCACAATCAGCGATAAATTTTTGTAGTCTTATAGATTTCATAGGTTCTCCAATCTGCCATCTCGGCCGTTTTGAGACTTTTAAATTAAGAATTTAAGAGTCTAGTGTTTTTAGATTCTCTTTAATAGCATGTGAGAGTGATATTTCAACCTCTTCCGAGTTTTGGCTTTCAGTATTTGTAATATCTTCACTGTCGCTCCTTGCTGTCACTCGATCAAGCGCATCATCAAACATCTCAGTTAATTTCTCTTTGTCATCAAAAATCTCTTCTTCTTCGTCGATCTCACTGGATTTAATATCTCCGGCAACGCTCACATGTTCCTCAAGGATATCAAAATCAGTTTTAGATTCTTCTTCTTCATCAGATTCAGATTTTTTTGATTTTTTCTTAGAGTTTGATTTCAGGTTTGCTATGAACTCAGTCTGAGGCGAGATTGCTTTAATCTCTTCTTTTAGTCTCTCTAGTTCTTCAATTTCGTCAAAAACAAATTTATCTTTATCACTCTTTACAAGGTTTTGAATATCTTCAATATCACCAATAGAGTTATCTTGAACAAGTTCCTGAAGATCACTCATTTTAGGAAGATCTTCTAATTCTTTAAGATTAAAAAGTTCTAGGAATCCATCAGTGGTTCCGTAGGTAGCTGACTTGCCAAGCTCATCAGACTTACCAACAATCTTAAGAATTGATTTATCAATTAAGCCTCTTAAAAGATGTCCGCTATCAACCCCTCTCATATCATCAAGTTCAACCTTTGATATTGGTTGCTTGAAAGCAACAATTGCTAACACTTCGATGGCCAATGGACTAAGAGAAATTTGAGGAACTTTATGTAATGCTCTAATAACTTTTGAATATTGAGTTTTAGTTCTGAATTGATATCCTTGAGCAACTTCCATGATATTAATTCCGTGCTCATCTGATTCATATTTTTCTTGTAATGATTCAATTGCTTCGTGAATAATTCTAAGTGGTAAATATTCATCAATAGAAAATTTAATTTTTTTAATTGAAATAGGCTTTTCGCTCATAAAAATAAGAGATTCAATTGCCGCAATAATCGTTTGTTCATTAAGTCCAGTTCGCTCTTTCCATAAAGATTGAAGCTCTAAAAGCTCTTTTTCTTCAAGCTCTCTATCCCATTGAACAGTTGGCTCTTGTGTTGATTCGTTTTCTGTTGATTCTATATTCATTTTTTTTCCTAAATTAATGCATTACTATAGGTTGTTCTTCACTTTGAACTGGCCCTAAATTATCTTCTTCATCAAATCCATCTGCTTGATTAATATCAAACTCACTTAGATCTTCTTTAATTGTTACATGTATTTCTGAAACATCTTCTGCTTGAAAAACTTCTAGTTTTCTAAGTCTTGCAAGTTCAAGAATAGAAATAAAAGTCATTACTAAGTTATTAAGCTGCTTCTCACCTTTTCCTAGAAGATCAACGAAAAGATATTTTTTACCTTTTATAAATAAGTCTTTGAGGCTTTTTAGTTTTTGCTTAATAGAAAATTTATCTTTAGCAATAATAGTAAACTTTCTATTATTTCTTTTCATGACATCCATCATGACATTACTTAAAACGCCTGAGTCCATTTCTTTATACTGAACGGGAAAGTGAAATTTTTTATCAAGTTTAGGGCGAGTTAAACTCTCGTAACCTTTTTTAGGTAAGGTCCAAAGACCTTCACCTATACGTTGGAATTTTTGTAATTCTTGAAGTTTTAAAATCAACTCTTCTTTAGATTGAATTTGAAGATCTTCATCTCCATAAAGTTTTAGAGTCGCATTTTCATCAACACTACGATTTGATTTTAAATAAATAAGAGTTGCCGCCATATAAAGATACTCACCAGCAACATCAAAATTTAAATCTTTCATCTTATCAATAAATTTTAAATATTGACCTGTGATCTCAGTAAGATCCAGATCTTGAATATCCATTTCTTCTTTTTGAACTAAATATAAAAGTAGAGCTAAGGGCCCATCAAAATGATCTAAATGAATTGTAATATCTGTGTTTAACAAAATAACCTCTGATCTCAAATAAACTAAGTTACTAGTATACTAGAGTAATTTTATCCTAAAATCGAGGCAAAGAAAGAAATTGTGAAGTTAGCACCCATCGTAAATGGGGATAAAATCATCCCTAAAATAGGAACACCCATAAAACTGAGTATGATTAGCCCATAAAAGGCATATACGAGATATTGAGACATCTCTTGATATTTGCGAAGCGCGTTATAGCCAAGTTTAGATTCAAGCATCTTTGAACCATCAAATGGAGGAACAGGAATTAAATTAAAACCAGCTAATATGAAGTTAATCAAAACTCCATATTGAAACATCTCAATTATCAAAGATTTTCTCATTTGAAAGAAAGTTCCTTCAAATAATAAATTACTCCCAACCTTTGTATAAATTAAGGCCAAGATAAATGCGAAAATTGTACCTAATATCAAATTTGAAAGAGGACCTGCAAACGCAACCCAAAATAGGCCCTTTTTGAAATCTGTGAAATTCCTCGTATTAATAGGAACAGGTCTAGCAGCTCCTAGTGCAATTCCACCAATGGCCAATAAAACGATTGGTACTAAAATCGAGTTAATAGGATCTAGGTGAACAACTGGATTGAAGGTCAATCTCCCCGCTTCCTCGGCTGTATTGTCACCAAACTTTTTGGCCATCCAGCCATGTGCGTATTCGTGAATTACGACTGCTAATAAAAAGCCAGGGGCCATAATTGCGATTTTAAAAACGATTGCTTGAATATCCATAATAAATCTATAAATATCAAAGTTATAAGCTGCGTGCAAAATTAATAATGAAAAGAAAAGTTCAAATAGTCATTTTAAGTCAAAATCAAGAAACTAATCATTTAGAGGCTTTAGTGTTTAAAACCAATAAGGAACGTGGATCTTTCTGGCAAAATGTGACGGGCTCTGTAGAAGATGGTGAATCATTTTCTGAGGCAGCCATAAGAGAATTGATAGAAGAAACGAGCATAAAAGCCAGCAACTTAGAAAAGCAGGTCTTTGATTTGGACTCTGAGTTCTTCTTTCTTGATCGTAAGCAACGTCGTGCTCAAGAGAAGGTTTATTATTACTTTGGACCACGATGGGATATTTCTATTTGTGAAGAGCATATCGACTTTAAATGGTTAGTTGCTTCAGAGATCCCAAGAGATCTTTATAAATACGAGTCTAACTATCAGGCCTTATTAAAGGCCCTAGAGAAAATCTCTGATTCAACTAAAAAGTAGTTATTTAAATTCTTGTAAACTTTTTTGTTTTAAAATCCTGCAAACTTCTTTGGCTTCTTCAGTGTCTGACTTATAAAAAAGTGGAGCATAAAATTCGACTTGAACATTATAGTTTGAAATAGCAGAAGAATAAAGTTTATATAATTCTGGGTCAGTTTCTTTAGAAATTAATTTATCCCACAACATAACTTCTAAAATATTCCACTGAGCTCTTGAATAACTACCTGGAGTTCCTTTGTTGAAAGGAGAAAACCAAAACTCCATAGATTGATTATTATTCTCCAAGATCCATCTTAAGTTAGTCGTTTGAGTTAGATTATAATTATTACCCGCAGTATCTGGAAAAATATAAGCTTGGTTCATCAAATCAAGAGTATACCTTCCTTGAGGGTAGTCATTAAAAGCTTTCACTAAGTCTAATCTATTCTTCAATTCATTTTTAGCTTTATTAGAAGAATCAAGCTTTAAATAAGCATGGGATAAATTATAATCTTTGCTTACTTTTTCAGGAATAAAGTTATGAATATCTTCCTGGCATGACAAAGCTCCCATGAGAGCATACCTAACCTTATTCAACTCAATATTTTCAATAATTGTATTTACAATCATTTGAGTCATTAAATCTTCGGTAACTGTGTCCATTTTAATATTTTTAAAGTTAGAAAGAGATTTACTCTTTCCAAGACTCACCACTACAGGACTTTTAGTTTGCTCGGGCAGATGCTTATATCGACCCTTATTTCTATTTTTTAAAAATAGTTCATACTTTTGTTTTTCTCGAGGATAAAGACTGCCTGCCTCACTGAAATATTTTCCAGGCCAAAAACTCCAACTATCCCATAAAGGTCTCGGCTTTTCACCATGACACCCTAAACATTTACTAGGGTTTTTATGAGAGAATTCTACTTTTTCATGCCACTTACGTGGAAATTTTATTTGCCTGAATTCAAACTCTTTTGTTTTATCTCGGAACTGAATAATATCTAGGTTATTAAAACCGTCTTGAAAGCTAGCTCCATTGAAGCTCAGCATAAGCTTTCCATCTTCTCCAAATGTTGTAACCATCGGAAACTCTATACTTGAATCAACTGCTGCAAGAGTTGCATAGGAAAATGTATGGTGAGCTAAGTATTTTTTGGGCAATAATTTTAATAATTTCTTAATCGTTTTAATCTTACAAAGTGAAATTAATTGAACAATAGATTCATAACTTGCCTTGAGATGTTCATTAGATTTCTTACAACTGATTTCTTTAGAAAATACTGTTTTTTGAGCATTCTTACTTTTTAAATAATGAAGTATTTCCTGATGGTTATATTCTTTAGCGTAATTTAAAGGAGTTCTCCCACTATAATCAGTGATATTAAATTGAGCTTGATGATTCTCTATTAGATATTTCACAGCTTTAATATTGTTCTCAAACACTGCATGAAAAAGAACTGTCATCTTATTCTCATCTTTTCTTTTAACTAACTTTGAAAACTTCTTTTTACTCATAAGAGTTTCGAGGTATTTAATATTTTCTAAGTTAGGAAGTGAAAATTTTAGAATATTTGGACTTAAGTCTAAATCCATTCCAGCTTTGATCATTTTATCAAAATAAGTCTTAATACCTTTAGTCGAAATAAGTAAGTCAGCAAAAGTTTTATACTCATATTTCACTGAGTTAGGGTTAAAACCTTTTTCCATAATTTTATCTAGTAATGGATCAAAGTCTTTAGATTTTATATTGCCCCATCTAAACATATAATAAGGTCCAGATAACCCTCTATAGTTTACGATATTTATATTTGATCCTTTCTCAATGAGAGTAAAAACTACTTGAGCAATATCTTTAGAATATTTTTCTTGATTATAAGAACTATTATAACTCCAAGACTGAATAGCATTTACAAATGCGTTAGATCCAGACTCGTTTAAATAATTTAAATCGGGTTTTTTCTTTAAAATTGCATTGAACTTATCAAAGTCTACAGAATTAACTTGTAGTCCTTTTAAAAAACTATGAAGTTCTTTTTCAGGGGAATCACCTGTTGAGGGGTAATATTGTGCAAACGAGACAAGACTAATGAATAAAAGAAGATGAAAAAATTTCAAATTGTGACCCTTAGATATTTTTGTTTAAACTTAATAAAATTCAAAATTCAAGTCAAGAATAACTCATTGCTATAAATCTCTTTCACCTTAAATATTTAGAATAAAGTAATCAAATTGATGAGTATTTTTGAATAAATTAATATAGTGACTAATTTAGCTCCGTTAAAGGTTTTATCTCTGAATTATAAGAGATAAAAATGACTAAACTATGGAAAAATATTCCTTGCTCACTTAAGAGAATTGATTATCTAGCAAGCTATCCGAAAAATATTATAGTTATTATTTGGAGGATAAAGATGTCAGCACACAACACACGAGATGAATATATTGAAAAGAAAATTTTATTTCAAAAAATTGGACCTAGATGGTACCTATTTTCTGAGAAGTCAGGCGATATAATCTACTCAGAAATGCCTTTAGGACTAGATCCTAGGAAAACCAAGCTTGAGCTTTATGATATAATTGAAGATCATATGGAGAAAGTTGAAAATTTTGATAAAAGATCTAAAGAAGTCTCACTTTAAGACTAGTTAAGCTTTAAAATTGTACTTTGAAGTGTTAGAACTCCAAAGTGCCAAACAAAGAAAATTTCGAACATTCATTTAATGAAGATTTTCAGTATTCTCATAATAACCCCTACCATCATAGATTAGAAAAATTTCCTTTTGTTCTTAGAGATCTAGAGCCAGAAAGTTTAAAGGGTAAGTGGAACGAGCAATGCTTTGATAATCAAGCTCCTCTAAATGTAGAGATTGGAACTGGCTATGGCCACTTCATGAAGCAATTTAGCCAAGATCACCCAGATGAGAATTTTGTTGGAATGGATTATAGGTTCAAGCGAAGTTTTAATTTAGCAAAACAACTTAACGATCTGGATGTTAAAAACTTTAGATATATCAGAGCAAAAGCTGAAAGAATTGAATATTTATTTTCAGAGTCAGAAATTGATAAATTATATTATTTTTTCCCAGACCCCTGGCCTAAAACACGTCATTTAAAAAAGAGACTATTTAAGCAACCATTTTTATCTGCTCTAAAAAAAGTTATGAAACCAACGGGGATCGTTTTTATAAAAACAGACCATGATCAATATTATGAATGGATGTTGAAACATTTAGAATTAAACTCTGAATTATTTAATATTGTTGCACACTCTTGTGATATTCATGCTAGCGAGGATGCAAACTTTTCTCTATTAAAAAATTACCAAACAAAGTTTGAAAAAATATTCCTTGAAAAAGGAAAAAACATTAACGGGATCATTTTAACATGCAAGTAATCGAATTTAGAGATTACATAAGATCCCTACCTATTTCTCAAGTTATCTCAAAATATATTGATACAAAAAAACGCGGTCAAAATCACGAAGCAGTTTGCCCTTTCCACAATGATACAAACCCCTCTCTTAAGATTAATGACACAATGGGGATCTATAAATGTTTTGTCTGCGGTGAATCTGGGGACAGTATTAAGTTTGTTCAGCAATTTCGAAATCTTAATTTTATTGAAGGATTAAAAGAACTCTCTGAACAATTTAATGTATCACTTGAAGTTGATGATAAAAGAAAAGAGCATCCTAAATTTGAGCTTGGGAGAAGAATTCTAAAAGCTGCTCAAGAGATTTATTTCAATCTTCCTAGAAAAACTAATAACTTTGTTTTCAGAGAGTTTTTAAAAAACAGGGATATTACGAAAGAAGCGGCTGAAAAGTTTGGTCTTGGTTTTATCAATGATCAAAATATACTGACAAATTTTTTACTTAAAAAACAGCAACAAAGACCAGAAGAGAAGATTATTGATATTGCTCTAGAGATTGGAATTATAAAAAAAAGTAATCAGGGTCTTTATGACACCTTTAGAAATAGAATTATGTTCCCAATTAGTAACCTCCGTGGTCAAGTTGTCGGCTTTGGCTCTAGGGCAACAACGGAGAAACAACTCCCTAAGTATTTAAATTCTGGGGATTCTTTTGTCTTTAATAAGTCAAAGCTCTTATATGGACTCAATCTTGCAAAAAAGAGTATTCATGAGTCTGACTCTATTATTCTCACCGAAGGATATATGGATACTTTGAGCCTACACCAATTTGATTTCAACCAAGCAGTTGCCATAATGGGAATTGCCATGAGTCCTGAAAAGGCCCGACAGGTTTGTAATTACACACAAAAGGTTTATCTAGGCCTTGATAATGATCAGGCAGGTTTTATTGCTTCAAAAAGAATTAATGAATCTTTAATGCGCCAAAAAGTTATTCCCCTAAAAATTGATTACTCTCCACATAATGATCCGGATGATTTTTTAAAAGAGATGGGACGGATTGAGTTTCTAAAAAGAATGGAAAATGCCAAACCATTTATCGATGAGCTTATAGAACTTGAAACTTCTCAAAACTTTGGTGCCAATACCGATCTAAAGATAAAAGCGCTAAATTTAGTGATGGAGCTATTAGCACCGCTTGAGAACGATCTGAGAGCGCATGAAAGAGTAATCAAAGCAGCAAAACATCTTGGATTATCCTCTAGCTCAGAAAGTATTATTGAAAAATATCAAGAGTATTTAAAAAACTCTAAGAAAAAAGTTTACCAGAACCCTAAATACATAGAACCTAAATCAACCAATGCTCCTGATTCTGAGCTTGGGCAAGTCTTTCTTTCTGAGGAACGCACCGCGCCAGTTCATGAAACCAGCTTCATCCCATGCAAGATCGATACCTGGATTATGCGATCAATATTGCAAATTCCTTCTATTTCTGAGTTGCAAAGTTTTACAGAAATACTTGATTTTGTTAAAAATACTGAAACGAAAAAGTTTGTTTCACAATGGGGTTTATTAGATTTAAGTGAAGTGAAAGAAGAATCTTTAGCAATTAATCTTCATAAGATTTTTGATAAAGAAAACTTTGGTCAAGAGTTTAAAAACTTTGTTTATTCGACGACCTTTTCTTTTACAAAAACTGATAGTGCTAAGACCAAGCAATATGTGAGCGAATTAAAAAACAAGGTATTAATGGAATCATTAGTGATTGAGAGACAAGTCTTAAAAAATAAAAGATCAGAACTGATCAAAGAAGAAGACTTAAAGATCCTTGATCAAAAAATCATGACCATTAGCAAAGAAATATCAGAACTTAAGATTCAAAATTAAATTTAAGGATAATACATGGCCAGCTTAGACAAATTTTTTAGTTCACGTGAGTTCAATAAACTCTTAGTGAAAGGACAAGATCAATCCTACTTAACTCCAGAGGATGTTAATGATTGTATTCCAGCAAATATTATTGCTCCATCTGAAGTTGATAAAATTTTGGAGCGAATTGAAGCTTCTAAAATATCAATACAAGTTGAAGAGATTGAAAAAGAAGTTTCTCAAACAGACTTAATTGAAGAAACGCTTTCAGCAGCTGAGAAAAAAGAACTTAAAGGATCATCAACTGACCCAGTAAAGTTATACTTAAAGAAAATGGGATCTGTTTCTCTATTAACTAGAGAAGGTGAAGTTGTTATTGCAAAAGAGATTGAAGAAGGTGAAAAAGAAATTGTTCAATCATGCTTGGCTTCTGCTCACGCACTTCAAGAGATTGTTAAATTAAAAGAAAAAATCCTAAGTGCTGAAGACGCTTATGAATATACCAAAGACCTTGTTAGAGGGCTCGATGATGAATCGACAAAGTCTGCTATTACAAAAGTAAAAAATGTAATCGTTACAACTTGTGAAAAGTTACAAAACCTAATTGAAGGAATCATCAATGAAGATGGAACTTTAAATGAGATGAGTGTTAATCAAAAAAGTATGATCGCTGATATTTCAGATACTTTAGTTGAGCTAACATTTAATAGAAAAATCATTAATAGCTTTACTGATCCAGTGAAGTCATATTACCTAAAATTTAAAGATCTTTTTGCTCAACAAGATAGAATCTATAAATTCTTAGAAGTAAAAACTGAAGCAAAGTACAAAGAAATGCATGAGAGAGTATCTGAAGATGATGCTTACAAGAGAAAACTTGCTCGTAAACTTTATACTTCTGATAGTAAGATTGAGCAGTTATTTAGAAACCAAGAAGATATTCTGAGAAAGTTAAAAAGACTTCAAATGGATGCTGGTATGGCATTTGAAGATATTGAAACAGTTTATAATATTATTGTTAAAGGTGAGGAAAAAGCTGACCTTGCAAAAAGTCAGTTAGTTGAAGCTAACCTTAGATTAGTTGTTTCTATTTCTAAGAAATATACAAACCGTGGTCTTCAATTCTTGGATCTTATCCAAGAAGGAAATATTGGACTGATGAAAGCAGTTGACAAGTTTGAGTACCGAAGAGGTTATAAGTTCTCTACTTATGCGACGTGGTGGATTAGACAGGCCATTACAAGAGCAATTGCTGATCAGGGTAGAACGATAAGAATTCCAGTTCATATGATTGAGACGATTAATAAGCTTGCTAGAACTTCTAGGCAGCTTGTTCAAGAGTTAGGTCGTGAGCCGACACCAGAAGAGATTGCAGAGAGAATGGATTTATCTGTAGAGAAAGTTAAGAAAGTATTTAAGATTTCTAAAGAACCTATTTCGCTTGAGACTCCTATTGGAGAGGAAGAGGATAGTTCACTTGGAGACTTTATTGAAGATAAGAAGATCATTTCACCTCAGGATGCTGTGATGAGTGTAACGCTATCTGAGCAGACGAGGTCTATTTTAGCGACTCTTACTCCAAGAGAGGAGAAGGTTCTGAGAATGAGATTTGGGATTGGTGAGAAGTCAGATCATACTCTTGAAGAAGTTGGGCAGGACTTCTTTGTTACTAGAGAGCGGATTCGACAGATTGAGGCCAAGGCACTTAGGAAGCTTAGGCATCCTAGTCGGTCTAAGGTTTTGAAGTCTTATTTGGATAATTAGAAGAGCTAAAAAAAAATTCCTTCTTGTTACTTGGTAAAATCGAGATATTGAAAGGCAAGGGACGTTTTTTTATCTACTCCATAAGAAGAGAGATCCTTGATAAATGACTCTACTGATATTTTGTTCTCATAAGAGTATTTAATAACTTCAATTATTTTTTGATAGGACTCATCTGTTTTTTCTTTTAAGAAGGTTGCCACAGATTTACCTAAGCTTGATTGCCTATCTATATTTGTTACATCTCTACTAGCACCTCCAAGATGATGAAAGATACTATCTGTTTCAAGTAACTTTTTTAACTTGTTCTTTGCAATAGAATCACCCTTGATCAATAATTGAAATTGCTCTTCTGAAAGGTCGGCATCATAGACTAAGAGAGCTGTTCGACCTCCTCGGTCTTCGCTCATTAATTCTGCAGGTTTACGATAACTCTGAATAATTGATTCAATCTCAGAATCTTTAATTTCATCATCTAATAGTAATTTTTCAATAGGAGTATTATCGTCTAATGATTTATATTTATCTTGTTTTTTAAGCTCTCTAACAACATAGCTAGGCTCTCCATTAACAGAATATAACATTTTTCTATAAAATAATCGGACTAGTTTTGTAATTTCAGGGAATCTAGCAAACTCTTCAATATGACCAAGATCATGGCCAAAAACACTTGAAGAAGTGTTAATTGGCATGATTCCATTGGCCATTGAGTAGGCCCAATAATGAAATTCCAAATTAGAATTCCTTCCAACATAGTATCGGAACTCCAAAGGAAGATCTGTAACACTTTCTAAGTTATGATAAGAAAGAGGAAATAAACCATCTTCATTAATATACATTCCTCCAATATTGATCTGTTCTAAAGGCCTTAATCCATACTCAACTTGTAAGTGATTCATTGTTTTAGCTAAATCTAAGATTCCTTCCTCATGTACTAAATTATCATCAATGACTTTAAACCTCAGTTCCTCAACAATAAACTCCTTCTGTTTGTATGGTCTACGAAAGCCTTTATTATATTTTTTTGCATAACCGTACCCTTTAGATGGCTTAACAACTGAGTTTAACTTTTCAGTAAATCTCTTTCGATCTTCTACAGAAATAATTGATTTAGGAGCAGTACCCGAGAGATGCCACTGGCATATTGATTGTTTATCATCCCAACTATCAAAGCCTATATCCCCAAATGAATTAAATGAAGTTCCCAGATAAAAGATGTAAAGAAAATATAAATACATTTTCAGATTCTTCATATTGTTAAATTATAGCATGAATTATTTAAGTAATAGAAATTAGGAAAAAATACTATTGCTAGTAAATTTAGCGAGAACAGACACGGTTATTAATTTTCTGAACAGGAATTTTTAAAAGTCCCGCTTCTTCTAAGTCTTCTATTTGATTTTCACTCATAGTGTAAAAATTATAGTTCAAAGAATTTAATGTGAGAAACTCACTTCTTGACTAAAAAGGTACGAATCTTTAGGGCAGGTTAAATCATCATTAGGGAGGAATACTCTTAGAATGAGATTTGGGATTGGTGAGAAGTCAGATCATACGCTTGAAGAAGTTGGGCAGGATTTCTTTGTTACTAGAGAGAGGATTCGACAGATTGAGGCCAAGGCACTTAGGAAGCTTAGGCATCCTAGTCGGTCTAAGGTTTTGAAGTCTTATTTGGATAATTAGAAAAAATCTCTATTAATTCAATTCATCTTTTATGATAAGCCTCAAATTTCTGCTTATTAGTATCGATTCGTCATCGACTCTTCGATGCTTGTCTTGCGAAAGAGTTTTAAATCATTATTTTAGTAGTGGAGATATAGACCCACTTCCCCGACAAAGACAATCAGGTTTAGTGCAAACTTTCCTACATACAGCAAGATATCTTAAATAGGCTCACCCGATAGATTTAAACATTATTCTATACCAATATTATTAAATTTCTCTTAACGTAATTTTTCTAGTTTTATGTTTTAGAAAGTTACATTTAATCTAGTTATTTGAGTGTTTGAATAAGCTAGATTAAAACTCCTGTAAAATGTTCCTCAAAGAAGACACTTAGGAAATATGATAAAATAAAACTTATAAAAAAGGTTTTATTTTTTGAATTACTTTCACAACTTTCTAATAATAGTTATAAGCTTTTCGCTTTCACTAAGCTCTTTTGCTCAAAATATTAATTCTCACAAGTATAATCAACTCAAAACATTAAATGAGTCATTTCTATTAACAAAAGGGCCTATTGGAGAAGAAATTTCTCCTCTAATATTCAAAGAAAATCAAAAATTCATAACAAATCCGGCCAATAGAGATATTTTATCTTCAGAGCTTGGAGATAAGTTTTTGAGTCAACAAAAAGTTTTGGGAAATTATTTAGTTGCTAAAAAAAAATTTGAAGATTGTATTAAAGACAAGGAATCAAAAAGATTTTTAGATCAAAGAATTCTAGAGTCTTTAAAAAACTCTGATAATACAAACCTTGATTGCAAGGAGGAGCTATTTCATTTTAAAACAATTGAAGATCTTTCAAAACACATTTTTGAAGTATTTGAAAATGATCTGAAGTATCAAACAGATGTTGAAAGTAATAAATATGGAATTAGAAAAAAGCAATCTTCAAAAAAACTCTCAATAAAAGCTTTACGCAATCTTCAAGAAGAACTTTATACTCAAAGTTTACAGAACTCTTTTGCAACATACTTAGATTTACGATTCAAATATGAACAAAACTTCTCAAGAGAGCAGGTTCATTCAAAACCTCAAATGGTCATCAATAAGTTTTGCTTAAAAAGTGATTGCAATGAACAGTCAAAAAAGATTCTCCGAAAACATCTAAAAAGCTTTTTTAATGAAAAAGAACAACAAGAAAAAATAAGTTTTTCAGAGGCTGCTAAGAAAATAAACAAGAAAGTCGAAAAGC
This sequence comes from uncultured Bacteriovoracaceae bacterium, assembly GCA_938017795.1. Lineage (GTDB taxonomy): Bacteria > Bdellovibrionota > Bacteriovoracia > Bacteriovoracales > Bacteriovoracaceae > JAHDHG01. The sequence goes on along the minus strand of CALIJZ010000003.1, from coordinate 32,162 downwards.
TAAATAAACTTTTATCCAAAGTTGATTCTCAGATAAAAACTAAAGGTGGATTTTTCAAGCTTGGTTTTTGGGACTCCAGTGACGCTGACTTTGACGAAGAAGCAAAGTTAGCTTTTGATGAATACATCAAAACATATCTCCATGAAGCATCTTCAGGAGCTGGGCTTCTTTTGGTGACTGATCATATGAGGGAAAAGTTTGGAGGGTTAAAGAGTACATCTGATAGTGATTTAAACGAAAAAACAAAATATGGCGGGGATACTAAATTCACCTTTAAAAAACATAGGCCAATAACTTCAAGTGATGTTAAGTTTTCAAAACAAGAGGTTCAAGCAAAAATCTTAGATCAAGTAAGTATGCTAACTGAGCTTCATAATAAAAAAAATAAAAACGAGCAAGAGTGGCTCTTAACAAACAAAGGTGCCAATAGTACTTTATTTGGTCCTGACTCAGAAAATATAAAAAAACAAAGAGAAAATGATTTAAAAAAACTCATAAAAACAAACCCAAGTGCCGTGGGTCAAATCCTTGCCAAAAACCCGGCTTATTCAAAAACTGTATGCTCCCTAATCAATCAAATTAATACTGAAGATATAAGTGATGATAAATGGAATAAAGCTTTTATGTGGGGAGGTGTTATTGTTGGTGGTGCACTTTTAGTGACTGGCATAGGCTCTGCCGTTGGAGCAGGTATTCTAGCAGGTACAGCGTCAGGTCTAGCTCTTTCATCTATAGCAACTGGAGCTTTTTGGACTGCAACTGCTTTTGGAGTATATGAAGCCGGTCGCTATAGTAAGAAAGCTCTGGATTACCATAATGAACTCATTAGAACTCAAAATGCATTTTTATCTGGTAGTGGAGATCATTATAGTATGCTTGAAGCTAGAGATCTCTTACTGAATTTTGAGAAAGAACGATTGAGTGCTTTTGTTGCTCTGGGTTTTTCAGCCGTAGACTTAGGCTCTTTGAGCAATATTGCAAAAATAGGGAGTATTGGTGCAAAAGGAGTTAAATCAGCTTTAAGTGCTAAAGAAATGAAAAGTTTAACCTCTGTATATAAAAAGATTTCCAATACTCCAAAACTTGCAAACCTAATTATCCAAGGGACACAAGAAATGGGCAAGAAATCAATTCCTAAAATCAATGAATTTCTTGAGAAGTTAGCAGCAATTGGAGATTCATCAAGAAAAATGATCTTAGAGGGTTTATCAAGTTCATCTTTCACTCCTTTGAAATTAAAAAAAATGATTAATAATGCACTAGAAGTAGGTAAAGCATGTGCTATTTAAACTTTAGATCCTTGCTAATTTTTTTTACAATTTTACTTTCAATTTCTAGTTATTCAAAAGCTAATCCCTGCTTTGAGATTGAAGCGTTAATAAATTTACGAAACTCAATTGACCCTGTTAAAGAACACCTTCTCTATGATTCTATTGTAAAAAAAATTAAAAAACTTACTAATACTTATTCCAAAGCTTCAGCATCGGCACACTTATCTGTTGCAATCTCTAATCGGTTTAAAAAGATCAAAAATGGTCTAAAAATTGTCAACAATACAAAAGATCAAGCTTTAGCAAAGTTTTTAAAAAAAGATATTAAAGATGCAAGTTTTGTAAAAGAAAACCCTACTTTTACAGGAGGTGAATCAAAAGTTTATTTATCAAAAAAAAATCCTGGCAAAGCTCTCAAGGTATGGGTTACCTCTAGAATGGATCAATTTGAAAGCTCTGTACAAGGTCTTGCTGTTATCAGAGACATGGCCATGAAAAATCCATCTTTACATAAACACTTACATGTTACAAAAATCTTTGAACAAGGAAAGGGTTATATCATAAGGGAATACATATCAGGAACAAAAGAGCTTTCCAAGGCCATTGCAGCAGGGAATCCGGATGCAATAATCGCTTACAACTCTTTAACTAAAAGTTTAAAAAATGAGAAGGGATACCTAAATCAAAAAATTCACTCGACTCTCAAAAAATTATCTGACAACTTCCATTGGGATCCAAAAATGAAAAAAATAGTTTTATTTGATACTCCTGGGTTTTAAAATAAGATCTTAGATCTATTTATAATGAAAAATACGTCGGAGCTCCCGGTCCCACAGGTAATCCAAGAATAAATACCCACAAATAAAAGAACAGACTCCAAGTTATAACAAATGCTAAAGAGTAAGGAAGCATAGTGCTAATTAACGTACCTATTCCTAACTTCTTATCGAATTTAAGAGCGAATGAAAAAATCAATCCAAAATAACTCATCATAGGAGTGATGATATTTGTACTAGAGTCCCCTATTCTATAAGCAGCTTGAATAATCTCAGGGGAGTAACCAAGTAACATTAACATTGGCACAAAGATAGGAGCTGTAACGGCCCATTGTGCAGATGCCGAACCTAGCATTAAGTTTACAAAGCAGCACAGAATAATAAAAAGAAAGAATACACTAGGTCCAGTGACACCTAATCCAGTTAAAAGATTAGCTCCTGAAACAGCAAAAATTGCTCCTAAGTTAGTCCAGTTAAAAAATGCAATAAATTGAGCAGCAAAAAAGACTAATACCAAATAAAGTCCTAATCGCTCCATTGCTTGGGTCATTCCTTGAATAACATCTTTATCATTTTTTATCGATCCAGTTATTTTTCCAAAGACAATTGAAGGAATCATAAAGAAGATAAAGATCCATGCAATAATTCCCTTAAAAAACGGTCTGGCTTGTTTAACAAAGTTGGTACCAGAGGCTGCGTTGGGATCTCTTAATACTCCATTTTCAGGGATAACTGTAAGTGCAGCCACTACTGCTAAAATTGCAATTGTGACTATTGCCCACTTTAATCCCTTTAGTTCTTTCTTACTTAATGGTTTCAAAGCTTCAGTAGAGTCAATATCATCATCTCCTAAGCTCGAGTCATATTTACCTAAATTGGGTTCTACAATTTTTTCAGTAACAATCGTAGCTATGAAAGCAATGAGGAAAGTAGATCCGGCCATAAAATAATAATTACAAATATCACTAACTTCATAATTATTACTAATTAGCTTTACGGATTCATTGGTAATTCCTGCAAGCAGTGGATCAAGTGTTCCTACAAATAAGTTGGCTGAATATCCTCCAGAAACTCCTGCAAAAGCGGCTGCCATTCCTGCAATTGGATGACGACCTTTGGATAGAAAAATATAGCCACCTAAAGGAATAAGAACAACATACCCAAGCTCGGAGGCCGTATTAGAAATAATTCCAGCTAATACAACGATAAAAGTTACTAATTTATCAGGAGCTTTTAAAACAATTCTTCTAATGAAAGCTGTAAGAAGTCCTGAATATTCAGCAACACCTACTGCTAACATTGCAACTAAAACTGTTCCAAGTGGTGCAAAGTTTGCAAAGTTTTTTACGAGGTTTAGAAAAATTTTTCTAATTCCTTCTCCGTTTAACAAACCAACGGCCTTAATCATGCCATCTGGATTTCTTCCCTTAGTACCAACAGGTCTTGGGTCAAGAACACTTAGTTCAAAGAATTCAAAAATTTGAGAAGATATAATTACAAGAGCACAAAAAATGGCAAATAAGGTTACAGGGTGAGGAAGTATATTTCCTAAAGTTTCTACCGTTTTTAAGAATCTGCTAAATATTCCATTGTTTTTTTTTGTTGTCATAAATTCGTCTTTTTTGTTTGATTATTTAGTTTTTCTTATAAGCTTTTACCTAAACTTTCAAGCTCGGGACTGATGAGAACTAAAATGACCAATATACAAGTGTTTTGATTGATGATATACTGAATCTTTGGAACTAAACAAGAAGATTTTATGATCACTAGTATACCTCACATCATTGAAAGTGAGCTCTTAAAATATTTTTCTCGTAAAGAGCTACAGGTAGGACTGAGAAATCTTGATAGAAGTGAGTTTCAATGCTCATTTCATAAAGGGAATTTTCCAAAAAGTTTTATTGCGACAGGACTTCAGCTTGGTCATCCCATTTATAATATAAAAGTACAAAAAAAAATTGCTTCCAAGGAAGTAAGTTCTAGCTGTAATTGTTTAAAAGGAAAGAAAGATCAAACCTGTGAACATAGTGTCGCTTTCTTATTATATTATCTTTTAAATTATACTGATCTGACCGAGTTTAATACCGAAACAGAAAATCAAGATCCAGATATCGCTCACGCTCAGTTTGTTGGCAAGGTCGTAAAGTCAGGAAACAAACTAGTCAATTCCAACTATAAACACTTTTCTCAGATTAAATACAGATTAAATAATGACGAAGTTATAGATTACCCAGATTTTATAGAGCCTGAGAATTTAAAATATATTTTTCATTTATCATCTCCAGTCATTATCAAAAATCATGTTGAGCCTATTTCTCCCATTTTGATGTCTTACTCTGATGAATCAGAGCATAGTAGTATTTCTATTTTTGAATCTAAATTTATCTTTAATTGGGATAATGGAAAACTTATTAAGGCTCACCCTAAACTCTCAACACTCTTTGGACAGATTGAAGAGATGAATCATTTCATTCAACCTTGGTTTATTACATCCTCGTTAGCTTCTGAAGCCGCGGAGTATACTAAGTTGAAGATTAATTCTTATCCCGTAGATTTTGATAAAGCCATTGAACCTAAAGTACATTTTAGTATCCAAGAACAATCTCAATATTCACTTAAGGTAAAATTATCTTTTGTTATAGAGAATAATCACTATTTGCCTCAGTTTTTAAAAAATGTTTGTAATGGATTTGGTGTTTTAAATAATTTTGAATCAAAAGTGGAATTAAAAAGTTTTCTAGAAAACTTTTTCATCAATGATGAAAAGTACAAAAATTTCTTAATGACATTAAAATCAAAAGAAAACTATGAAAAAATCTTTGATCTACTAGCTTCTAAAGATGAAATCTATGATCTAGAACCTAATGATCAAGAATATACTCTAATAAAGTATAATTTCAAACTTATTAAAGAGGTTCTTGCTGCCATTTTAAATAATCTTGACGAGCATACATATTTTAGTTCTAAGTTTATCCAAGAAGAACAAGCATTATCTTTTCATTACTTAAAAGGTAAAGACCAGTCAGTCTTACTTGATTTATTAAAATCATTTAAAGATAAAGACATTGTTTTAACTTACCTTGATAAAAAAGTTCGAACCTGGACATCTGGAATTAAATTTAACAGAAATCAATCTTCCACTAATTGGTTTGATATAGATATTGATTTAACAGAAGAAGATTTTAATCTAATTAAAAACTTTAATCCTGAAGCTCAAGCTCTTGAAAATGATCAAGAACTCGTCTTATTGAACGAAGATGAAAAGAATTATATTCGCTTTGTTAAAAAATATTTAAAAGAATCAAAGAAAGACCCCAATCATAAGTTTAAATACAACTTAAAATTTAATAGATGTCGATTATTTGATATCTATCATCTATATAATTACTCAGGGGATGATTTATTAACCGAAGAAGAGCTTGATACTTGCAATAAACTGATGAATGTTGAAAATCTTCCTCCTTTTGATTTCCCTGAACAATTAAACGGAACTCCTAGAGAGTACCAAAAGACTGGATTCCAGTGGATTCGCTTGCTTTATGATCTTAAACTTGGAGCCTGCCTTGCTGATGATATGGGTCTTGGTAAGACTTTTCAGACGATTTCTTTCTTACAAAGTGTTATTCATGAGATTGATCGAGTTTTAATTGTTACACCCGTTTCTATTCTAGCTAACTGGGTTCAAGAATTTGAAAAGTTCTCAGATATGAAGCCAACTCTTTTTTACGGAAAAGATAGATCTTTTAGCAAAGATGATAAAATAATTATTACTAGTTATGGTTTGATGAGAAAAGAAGCCGAAGAGCTATTATCTCAATATGAATGGGACGTCTTCATCATGGACGAGGTTCAAAAACTTAAAAATTATAAGTCCCTGGGTTCCAAGGCCTCTAGAATGATTAACGCTAACTATAGACTGTGCTTAACTGGTACACCTGTAGAGAATGACCTTTCCGAATTTTATAATATTGTTGACCTTGCTATTCCCGGAATTTGGGGAGAAGCATCTCAGATAAATAGTTTTAAAAGAAGTAAAGATGCTAGGTTTATCGCGCGAGATATAGCCAAGCCTTTTATTTTAAGAAGAACAAAGAAACAAGTTCTACATGACCTTCCTGACAAAATTGAACAAACTGTTTATTTAAACTTCTCATCTGAAGAAAAAGATAATTATAAAGATACATTAGATAGAATCAGAAAAGAGATCCTAGATAATCAAGATAATAAAAAATATATAAAAGTATTAAATAATATTTTAAATTTAAGACAGCTTTGTTTATGGCAAAATACAGAAGAGAATTTTTACTCCTCTAAAATAGATTATCTTGTAAATAATCTAGAACAAATCTTATCTGACAACGGTCAGGTCCTGGTTTATTCTCAGTTTACTAGATACCTTGATCTGATTGAAAAGAGATTAAATGAAAACAAGTGGAACTTTTCAAGACTAGATGGATCTTATTCTCTTAAAAAACGGGAAGCTCAGATTAAGCTCTTCAAGGAAGGTAAGAATAAGATATTCCTCATTAGCCTTAAGGCCGGGGGATTAGGGCTTAACTTAACAGAGGCAAATTATATCTTTTTAATGGACCCTTGGTGGAATCCTGCCGTAGAGAGCCAAGCTGTCGATAGGGCCCACAGAATTGGACAAGAAGCAGTCTTAACTGTCTATAGGCCTATTATTAAGGATTCAGTAGAAGAGAAAGTTTTGGCACTACAGCAAAAGAAAAAAGAACTCTTTGATGATTTATTAAACCCTGAAGCAGTGTCGGACTTTTCAGGTAAAATTACTCTTGAAGATTTTCAAATGCTTCTTTCAGAATAATTAGTTATACTCAAACCATGAAATTACAATTTTCAGATTTAATTAAAAGATATCCTCAATTAGCTCACCTAGAAGCTGACATCGTTCAGGTTATTAATATCTTGGAAGATACATTTCGAGAAGATAAAAAATTACTTACAGTTGGTAATGGCGGGTCTTCAGCAGATGCTGAACATTTATGTGGGGAACTTCAAAAAGGCTTCTTATTAAAAAGACCACTTTCTGAATCTGACAAGTCCATGTTTAAAAACTCTGAGCTTGCCAATAAACTCCAAGGTGGCTTTAGCGCAATTTCACTCTCTACTATGCATGCTTCTATTAGTGCTTTTTCAAATGATGTTGACCCTCTACTTGCTCACGCTCAACAAGTTTGGTCACTCGGAAAAAGAGATGACACTCTTATTGCATTTTCTACATCTGGAAACTCTAAAAATATATGCCACGCACTAGAAGTTGCAAATACAAAGAACTTAAACACTATCGCTTTTACTGGATCAAAAGAGAGTGAGTGCTCAAAGCTTGCTGACTTAACAATTATGGCCCCTTCAACAATAACTCATGAAGTTCAAGAAATGCACCTACCTATTTACCACGCAATTTGTATTGAAATAGAGCGAAGATTTTTTAATTCTTAACCTTGTAGTTGATATAGCTTGAAATATTTACTTTTTGCATGAATCAATTCTTCATGAGTTCCTGATTCAAGAATTTTCCCACTCTCAAGATAATATATTTTGTCATAATTTTTAATTGAGCTTAAGCGATGAGAAACATTGATAATGGTCTTATCCATTTGAAATAAATTTTCTTGAATTTTATAATCTAAATCATTATCTAGAGCTGAAGTCCCTTCATCTAAAATAAGAATTGGTTTGTTTTGATAGATCGCCCTTCCAAGAACTAATCTTTGAGCCTGTCCTCCAGAAAGAGATGAACCTTTCGCTCCGACGATGGTTTGATCTCTTAGTTCAAGTTCATTTATAAAACTATCACTTTCAGAGATTCTTAATGCTTGTTCATACTTTGTTTTTATGTACTCTTTATCTAGGGTAATATTTTCTTTAATACTAGTATTAAATAGATATGGGTTTTGAGGGATATAAGAAAAGAGATCTCTAAATTCATGAAAATTATTTTGTGAAATATTTATATTTCCAATAAAGACACTTCCCTTTGTTAACTTTAGAAATTTTAAAAGAACTTTAATGAGAGTGGATTTCCCAGAACCTGATGGACCTACAAGAGCAATTTTACTACCTTTTCTAACTTCTAGACTAATACTATCCAAAACTCGTTGATCATAATCAAAACTCGCATCTTTGATCGAAATATTATCATTTACTATCGTATTTTGAGAAATAGTTTCTTCTTTTTCACTTCCTAGAAAATCATATACTCTATCGCCTGAAACTGCCCAAGTTCGATAATTTATTAACGACTTTGTAAAGTTTCGAATAGGATCGATCAAAATAGCAAGACTAGAAATAAAGCTCATTAAGCTCCCAGCAGTCATTGAACCATCTTTAATATTTGCAACTCCAAAATATAAAATTAGGCTAAATACAAAAAGACCAACTAGTTCAACAAAAGGGTTTATAAATTCAATTAAATAAGATAAAAAATTCACTTTATGCAAATATCTCCGCTGTATTTTTCGAAATCTCTTTAAAATATAATCATATAAATTCGAAATCCTTATAAATTTATTACCATCTAGATATTGAGTAAATTCAGATGAAATATTAGAACTCATTGTTCTAACTGAAGATCCTAATCTTTTAGACTTCTTACTAACAGAGCTTAAAATTAAAGCATAAACTGGAATAACGAGCACACAAATCATTGTTAATTCAAAGCTATGATAGAGAAGAACAAAAACTAAAAAGAAGATTGAAATAAAATCTTTCATGATATTAAAGAGAACTTTATTAATATTCGTATAAATACTAATATCATTGATGATAATATTTAAGATGTCTCCTCTACTTTTTTCTTCTAATTGAGAAGGAGTCATGCTTAAGATTTTTTTCAACGTACTTTCACGAAGATTTGATGCAACTTTTTCAACTGAAGCTTTAAGCCCATAACCATTAAAATATCTAAAGAGATAATTTAGAAAAGCTAATCCAAGTAAAGCAAAACAAATTTCTAAAATACTCGAAAATGGTGTTCCCTTCTTTAACCCCTCATCAATTAATGGCTTGATCAAAAAGGCTTGAGCGGCTTTTACCAACCCAAGAGGTAGACCTAAGGAAAAGTAAAATAAAAACTGATTTTTCTCAGGCCCTAAGGTATTTAAAACTCTGAAGAATTCTTTTTTCATACTCTTATAAGGTAATCATGGATAAGAGGATATGAGTCATTAAAACTCCTAGAAAAAATAGAAATATATAGATGAAATTATCTTTAAGCATTTGATTAGAATATAGTTTAGATAGTGGATTTTAGCTATTTGAGATATTCTCACAAGTAAACCTAATTTGTTTTAACTCTTTAGCCTAATGACTGTGAATCATGAATAATATTACACATGTATAAAACGATTATTTGTGATCTCGATGGAACGATTTATTTGGATAAACTCCCTATTGGCAATGTCGTTTTAGAAGTTAACAGACACCTTAATAAGGGTATAAATTTTCATTTCTTAACAAATAACACTTCTAGAAGTCATCAGCATTATATTGAGAAGATCAAAAAACTAGGAATCGAAGTTACGTCAAAGCAAGTGCATAATCCTACTATAGTTGCTTCAAGTTACCTGCTTAATAAGTTTGGAAAAGGTGCTAAGGCCTTTGTCCTTGGCACTAAAGATTTCAAGCAAGATTTAGTTAAGTATTCTCAAGCTCAACTTAATGATGATTCCCCTGATTATGTTATTGTTGCTTTTGATACAGATCTTCAATATGAGAGATTACGCAAAGCTTGTTCATTTATCTCTAATGGGATTCCCTTTTATCAAACTCATATTGATAATTATTGTCCAAGCCATGATGGACCCATGCCAGATTGTGGGGCAATTTGTGAAATGATTTATTTCACTACTGATATAAGGCCAATTAAAAACTTTGGAAAACCAAGCCAGGAGATGATTAAATATTTTAAAAAAATCATTGGAAATGATACAGAAATAGCATTTTTAGGAGATCGCTTAAACACTGATATTGTTATTGGGAAAAGTCTTGGGGCACATACAGTCTTTGTAGAGTCTGGAGCTGATAAGAAAGAAATGATTATCAATTGCGAAGTTAAACCAGATAGTATTTTTAAATCAACTGAAGATTTTTTAAAAAAGTTTTAAATCACTAACGTCCTGCAGCTGTTAAAACTGTATGGATTGTCTTTAAGATAATTCTAATATCTAACCATAAAGATCTATTTTTAACATAGAACAAATCGTATTGGAGTTTTTTGAGGGTATCTTCTTCTGAGCTTCCGTATTTGTAATTTACTTGTGCCCAGCCTGTTACTCCCGGTAAGACTAGATGTCTAAAATCATAGTATGGGGATAAGTTTTTTAATTTTGATTTAATAATTTCCGGTCGCTCTGGTCTTGGACCTACAAGGCTCATATCGCCTTTTAATATATTATACAGTTGAGGTAGTTCATCTATCCTGGTTAATCGTAAGAATTTTCCTAATTTAGTTATTCTATTATCTTTAGCGCTGGCCCACTGTGCTCCGGAAACTTCAGCATTAACTATCATTGTTCTAAGTTTATATATAGTGAAAGACTTTCCTTTTTTACCAACTCTTTCTTGAGAATAAAAAATAGGTCTTCCCTCTACTATTAACTGTAAAAAACTAAAAATGAATAGAATAGGAAAAGCAAAGATTACGATAAGCCCACAACCCAAAAGATCAAATGCTCTTTTAATGAAGTCTCTTTTAACCTCTATTTCTTTACCCAGTTTTTCTAACAACCAATAACTATTCATAGCATTTAAAGATATTTTCCCTGTTACTTCTTCGTAAAAGCTCGCAAGGTCATAAAATGCAATGTTTTTCTCTACACATGTATCAAGGTATTTCTTTAGTTCGCTATTATCTTCAACAACATTATTATCTACTACTGATATTTCAATATCTTTAATATTTAAATCATCAAGTTCTAAAGTTTTAGATATTTTAACTAGGTTTAAACCAACAAGAGGAGTTTTTTTCAGCTCTTGTTGTAGCTCTTCAAAATTAGACTTTGTGATAATAATGACATTCTTAAAAAGATTACTACTTGTGAGGCTTTTTATGATGAACCTCCGTCCCAAATATAAAAGAGTCAGGGCAGTAAAAATAAAAACAATCATATTGATTTTTGGGCTTATTCCAAAACTTTTAAAAAAGTAGAAGAAGATAAATGAAATAATTGTATTGATATTTACACCTTGTAATAAGGAAACAGCTAAACCCTTAACCTTTAAAAACCTAAGACTATAAAGACCCTGTATATAAAATACTATTAACCAAAGTGGAAAAAGAAAGGAGAAAGCATAGATATGCTTATTTAGAAAAGTCATATCTATTTTGAAGTCATTAACCAAGAAGGTTGTTATTATTAAGCTTAAATATAAGATTACTAAATCAGCTAGAACGATAAAAAAGAGTTTAAAGTTTTTTGTCATATAGGTTCTTATTCTATTGTATTGTAGAAGGGATCTCTAATAAATCTAAGTCACTGGAAACAAATACTGTTTACTGGTTTAAATACTCTCTCTCCTCAATTGTCTTGAAAAGATATAAAGGAAGAGTTAAGTTGAAAAGTTTATATGACAAAAATTTGTGAATACTTTCAGAATAACAATGAGACTCAATTCTCAATTGAAATTTTACCACCCGTAAAAGGTCAAAGCATTAATGATTTATATGAAAAAATCTCTCCATTAATGGAGCATAAGCCTAAATTTGTAGATGTTACCTACCATAGAGAAGAGTATGTCTATAAAGAGTGTAAAGGTGGTCTATTAGATAAAAAAGTCATTAGAAAACGTCCTGGTACTGTAGGAATTTGTGCAGCTATAATGAATAAGTTTCAAGTTGAAACCGTACCTCATATTATCTGTGGAGGTTTTAGCAAAGAAGAAACTGAAAATGCCCTGATTGATTTAAATTTCCTAGGTATTAATAATGTATTAGCTTTACGAGGTGATGCAATTAAAAGTGAGCAAAGATTTCACCCTCACCCTGAAGGTCATGCATATGCATTAGATCTAGTCGAACAGGTGTCAGACCTTAATAAAGGTAAATACCTCGATGAGAATCTTAAAGGTTCTCCCACAAACTTCTGCATAGGAATTGCAGGATATCCTGAGAAACACTTTGAAGCTCCTAATATGCAAAGTGATATATATTACTTAAAGAAAAAGATTGAGGCCGGGGCAAGTTATATTATTACTCAAATGTTTTTTGATAATAAGAAGTACTTCGACTTTGTAGCAAAATGTAGGGACGAAGGAATCACAGTTCCTATTATTCCAGGTCTTAAGCCTTTGACTAGCTTAAAACAACTAATTACTCTACCAAGTTTTTTCTATATTGATATTCCAGAAGATTTACATAGAGAAGCCATGAGCTGCAAGAACCCTGATGAAGTAAAAGAAGTTGGAATAAAATGGTGTATACAGCAATCAAAAGAATTGAAGGAAGCTAATGTTCCTTGTTTACATTATTATTCAATGGGTCGATCAACTTATATTTCAAAAGTTGCACAAGAAATTTTCTGATTAATAATGAAAGATCTCCTCATCTCTATTGCTGGAAAAATCGCACATCTTACCAGTCATGCAAATAAATTTTTCTTGATAAATAAAAGAGTTTTTTTAATTCACTCTCAAGATTTATCAAATATTCTCCCATTGATAAAAGACGGAAAGGAAATAATATATTTTTCTCATAGGTTTCATGACTCATTAATTAAAACAATCCCTGGCAACCATAAGCTCTATAGCTTAAGAAACAAGATCAATTTTATTTCTTTGTTTTTCAGATTAGTTTTTTACAAATTGATCATACTAAACGATTCAACGAATCCCATTGGAGTAATTAATTTTCATCCAAAACAAAAAATCATTCAATTATGGCATGCTTGTGGTGCATTTAAAAAATTTGGCCATGAATCTCATCACAACAAGAGTAAACCATCAAGTCTTTTTAAAATGTATCCGAAATATACTTCAGTTATAGTGAGCTCTAATGATATAAGACATTGTTATGCTTCAAGCTTCTCAATCGATATTGACAAAATCCTACCTCTTGGACTTCCTAGAACTGATGTCTTTTTCAACAAAAGAAAAATCAAAGAATCTAACGCTAGTTTTTATTTGAAATATCCTTACCTTAAGGATAAAAAAATTTTTCTTTATGCTCCGACTTATAGAGAATTTAACAAAAAGAGACATTACGAAAGAATGAAAACTATTTCAATTGTGGCAAATGGTCTAAAGAGTAACCAAGTACTGATTTACTCCCTGCATCCATTTGAACAAACACATACAATTCAAAGTATTGATTCGAAATTCAACTTCACAAACGAACCAGTTACAACCCAAGAGTTACTTCTTGTCGCGGACACTTTAATAACAGATTACTCAAGCGTCATTTTTGATTTTTGCTTGCTAGATAAACCTATGTTCTTTTTTCCATATGACTTAGAGTCTTACGAATCTGAACAACGTGGGTTTTTCTTCCCGTATAACGATCTAGCTCCTGGTCCAATTTGTAATAACGCTCAAGATCTATTAAGTGAAATTATCTTGCAAGAAGATTTTTCCTTAACTAGAAGTGCTTTTAAAAAGAAGTTCATGTCAGGGTGTGACGGAAATTCAACAAAGAGACTCCTGGATCATATTCAATGTTGAAAAATAAAAACAAATATACATCTCTTCGTTTCAAACAATTCACCCAGGGCTTTCTCTATTCTTTTGTAGCGATCTTTCTACCTAGAAAAAAAAGAATTATTTTCAATAGTAGTTATAATAACAATTTCAACTTTAATTCAAAATATCTTTTTCTTTATTATTTAAAACAAAAAAAAAACACAGAAGTATTTTTTGTTATAAACGATAAATCCAAAAGACATAAGTTAATCGCCAAGCATGGTCCTTATTTTATTTCAAATATGTCTATAAAGGAAAAACTCTTTATTTTAAAGTCTTCCATTTGGATTACCTCCACAATGGAGACACCCATTCTTGGAGTTCTTTTTCGATTTCGCAGATATGTGATTAATCTTAGTCATGGGATAGTTTTCAAAAATGCAGGTATTAGTGAAAAAAACACATCCATTTTAAAATCTGTTTATTACTTTTTAATTAGATCAAACTTCACTCACTTCCTTGCAACATCAGAAAATCTCCGAGCTGCAACTGCAAAAGTCTATGGAACAAAAATTGAAAATATTCTAATTACAGGCATGCCAAGAAATGATGTCATCAAGCAAGCAACGAGAGAAAAAAGATCATTTCTTTATGCTCCTACCTGGAGACCAAGCTCTATTCAATATCCCTTGCCGTGCCTTCCTGAAGAAGAAGAGCTATTAATTGCCTTCTTAGAAAAGAATAATATCCTTCTTTATATTCGGCATCACCCATACTTTGAACTAGATGAACACTCTTCATTCTCCTCATCTTCGATTCTTAATTTTAATTCTTCTGTATGTTTAGATTTATCTCTAAGTTTGAATAAGTTCCAAGGAATCATCTCAGATTACTCAAGTTTATTTATTGATGCACTTCTATTGGATACTAGCTTGGCCTTCTACAACTATGACCAGCAATTATTTGAGCAAGAAGTTGGTTTTTTATTTAATTATTACGACTACACGCCAGGGCCTAAGGTAAATAGCCTACAAGGCCTTAAAAATTACTTTTTATCTTCACTAGAATATAAACCTGAACAATCCCGAGAAAACATCAAAAACTTTTTTTTCGATGATACTAGTGGAAGATATAGCGAGAAACTTTCTGATTTGATAGACTCAAAATAATCAAGAAGGGACAACTTTTGGAATCAAATATTGCTATTATTTTAGCTGGTGGATCAGGATCTCGCTTTGACTCTGAAACTCCAAAGCAATTTTTAAAACTTGCTGGAAAACCAATCATCGTACATACATTAGAAAAATTTCAGAATAATTCACTTATTCATAAAATCATTATTGTTTCTCATGAATCTTATATTGAACAACTTCAAAGCTTAACTAAAAAGTTTAATCTAACCAAAGTAAAAAGTATTATCTCTGGTGGAACCACAAGGCAGGAGTCATCGCATCAAGGGCTATTAGCATGTTGTTCAATTAATACTAAAAAAGTATTAATTCATGATGCAGTAAGGCCCTTTGTAAGTGATGAAATTATTTCAAACTCAATAAACGAACTATCCACTCAAGATGCAATAGATGTTGCAATAGCTTGTGCTGATACTATCATTAAAGTTTCAGATGGATATATTGATTCAATTCCAAAAAGAGAGTTTTTAATGCGTGGTCAAACACCGCAAGGTTTTAATTATAAAAAAATCCTTGAAGCTCATAACAAATATGAATCTGACAAGAGCTTTCCAGTAACTGATGACTGCGGACTTTATAGACATTACTTCGAAGATAAAATTAAAATTATTGCAGGTGAACAAAAAAATATAAAAATAACTTATCCTGAAGATTTAGTCTTAGCAGAGAAGTTATTTCAATTAAACAAAAGTAGCGTTACTCTACAATCTTTTGAAAACTTAAAAAATAAAACAATTGTGATTTTGGGTGGCAATAGTGGAATAGGAGAAGCAATAGCTCAACTTGCGTCTAAAAATGAAGCAAAGGTTTTCTCAACCTCTAGAAGAGAAGGTGTTGATATTACAAATTCTGAAGATGTTCGACGTTATCTTGCAGAAGTCAGCAAGAAATCGCCAATTGATGCGATTATAAATACTGCCGGCGTACTTGAAAAAAATGATTTAAAAGATAGGGATTATAAAAGCATTAATGAGGAAGTATCAATAAACTACTTAGGCAGTGTAATTGTCGCAAAAGAATCTTATAAATACTTGAAGGAAAAAAGTGGGCATTTACTTTTATTTACCTCCAGTTCCTATACTCGTGGTAGGCCAGGGTATAGTATTTATTCCTCAACAAAAGCTGCAATTGTAAATTTAGCCCAAGCAGTTGCCGCAGAGTTCCTTGAATCAAACATTAAAGTTAATGTGATTTGCCCCGAGCGGACCAAAACTCCAATGAGAATTAAAAATTTTGGTATTGAACCTGAAGGTTCTTTGATGAGTGCATCTGAAGTAGCAAAGATTTCGCTCTCCACAATTTTGTCTGATTTCACTAGCTTAGTTATAGATGCCAAGAGAGACAATCGGTGAACCTAGTTCATTATGGTCTATATAATAAATATTTTTATATTTTTGCCAAGATAGGAATTAATTTTCGTCATCATTTAAGGTTATTAACTTTTGATTTGAACTCCTTAGATAACCCTCCTCTCGTATCAATTATAATACCGTACTACAACGAAGAAGTTCACTTTCGAGAGTGTATAGAGAGCGTTTTGGCTCAAACCTATCCAAATATTGAATGCATCGTAGTTGATGATGCCTCAACTTCTTCAGTTCAACTTAAAGAGATCATCCAAGAATATCCTGAAAGATTTACAGTGATTACTCATGATGAAAATAAGGGACTGTCTGCATCTAGAAACACAGGAACTCGCCATGCCAATGGAGAATTTATTACTTTTTTAGATGCAGATGATGTGATTTTAAAATCATCGATTTATAGAAGAGTAATTGATCTTAAAAAGAACAAAGATCCAAAAGTCATTGGGAGTTTTGGTTTTTCAGCACAAGTCAGAGAAAAGATTCATCGAAATATTTATCTATTAAATTATTACGGAATAAAAAAACAAAGGAAATCTTTACATAATTGCAACTTATATATCCCATTTCCTGTTCATTCTGCTTTATTAGATAAGAAAATCTTTTCAACTTTCTCCTTTGATGAAAGTTATAAACACGGAGGGGAGGACTGGAAATTCTGGAACGATTTAATGATTAATGATTATGCCTTCCTTAGCAGTGGATATATTTCAGGACTTTATCGTCAAAAAAAATCAAGTATGCTCCGCTGTCACTCACAAGAGAGATTTGAGAAAGCTTTGACTCTGATTAAGTCCGCTTACGAAAGAGGAAAAGAGTGCAATTTCCCTAATTTTGATGAGAATTTATTTTATAAAGCTCAGTTAAATAGGCTTATTTTTAATTATTCGTTTATTCTACTTAAAGACAACTTACAAGCTGCTCAAAAGTTTCTAGCCTCATTTCAAAATATCGATAAATTAAAAAATGTTATGAGCGAGAATGAAATGCTTGAATTGATAGGAATTACTGTTTGCAGGTTTCAGATACGAGAATATTCTAAAAAAGATAAAGAACTACAGACTTTGATTTATTCCATTTTTACGGCTATTAAGGATAGCTTCCACTAAATCCCAATCTTCTTGCTCATCAATATCTAATGCTTCAATTTTATTTAGTTCAAAAAAACAAGGTTTTTCACCTATCCTCTTACTACCATTTGCTAAAAATGATGCTTTTGAAAAGATGAAAAAGTTTGAATTTTCTTCATAAAGAGGTTCTAGATCTTGAGTCCTGATTAATTCATTAGGATTATGATTCACTGGCTTTATATTCTTATCATATAGCCTTGTTTGCAACCGTGTTACCGAAAACATTGAATCATAATCAGTTTTTTTATTTTGAAAATCTTCAATGGCACTCTTGATACTCATTTGTGTTAACAAGGGATTTGTAGAGTGAGTTTGCAAGTAATAATCAGATTCAACAAAATTCATATCATGCTCAATGATTTTATTCATCGATACAAAATCTCCCCTCAATTCTTCAGGTCGTTCAACACAAATTACTTTAGGGAAATTTTTCTGAACATCTTCTTGTATTTTTTTTGAATCAGTATTGATAATAATCTTTGAAAAACACTTAGAAGCAATTAACGATTTAACGATATAATGATATAAAGGAACCCCATCCATCTTCTTTAAATTCTTGTTTGGAACTCTTTCTGAGTTCCCCTTCATTGGTACTAAAGCAACTATATTCATCTCTATAACTCTCTCAATAAATTCTGAACACTCATTAATCCTTGTTTTTCAACATTATCAATAGTTCTGGAAGCAATATGAGGAGTAACATAAATCTTCTCGGTCTTTAACATTAAGTCATCCTCCGAACAAGGCTCCTCATACCAAACATCTGTTAAATATGCCTCTAACTTGTTCGTAGAAATTAAATTCGCTAATGCATCTTTACAAACTACATGGGCCCTTGAAGTGTTAATTAAAACTAAATCTTTTGCAGTGCTTAAATTATTTGTGTTCAACAAACCTCTTGTTGAATCATTTAATGGTACATGAACACTTATCATTCTAAATTTTGAAAGATCTTCAAGACTAGTAACTCGCTCTACCCCATCAAGGCCTTCAACGAATGGATCATAATAAAAAACATTCATATTAAAAGCTTTTGCTCTTCTTACGACTTCTTTTCCTATTTTCCCTAAACCCAAAACCAAAAGAGATTTTTCCTTGAGGTCAAAACCAGTTTTTCTGGACCACCTACCCTGGGAGGTCTCCTCTAAGGAATAAGAAATGTTTTTTGCGTAGTTTAATAAAAGTGCAAAAACGTGCTCTGATACAGTTTCGTGATTAATTCCTAAACAATTTACGACTTTAATGCCTAGTTCAGAAGCAGACTTTAAATCTACTTTATCTAAACCAACTCCGTACTTTGATAAAACACTTACTCCCGATTTTTTCAACTCGCTTAATACCTCAGAAGTATATTCATCATCCCCACAGATTACTCCATCATATTTAGTCCAGTCTACTTTAAGTAATTCATCCTTAGAAAGAGGTCCTCTTAAATAATCGATGGTTGAAACGTTACTATCAAGTAAGTTTCTATGCTTGCCAGGGTTATCCTGAAAAGATGTGGAGGTTACTAAAATATTCATAATCGTTCTATTTTTTGTTGAAAGTTAATAAAGTCATTAATCCTCAAGGTAGCATCATGGAATTGCTCCATATTATATTCTCGGCTAACAGCTATAAACTTAAAGTTAAACTCTTTGGCTGCCATATAATCAGAGTTAGCATCCCCAATAAACACTGTGTTATCAGAGTTTAGTTGATGGTTTTTTAATAAATGCTGAACCCATTGAATTTTTGACTTTGGTGATCCATGAACAGATAGAAAGTATTTACTTAATTCTTTTTTCTCGACAATTTCATTCATTTCATTATGAGGAGTTCCTGAAATTATCCAATTATTATAATGTCTAGATGATAAGTTAAGAAATTCACTCAAACCATCAGTTAAATCTTCTTCTATGACCTTGCTCTTTACAAAATTTGAATATTCTTGAGCAAGTTTTTGGACTTGATCATCAGAAATCTCTTCGTTCAAAAACTTCTTGTGCCATTTTCTAAATTTCACATAACGACTTATGCCACCCATTTTGTAATGCTCAGCCTCTACTTCTGTGGCAATTAACTCTCCGAACTTTTTATAAACTTCATGAAAGCCTTTTCCCTTTAAAGGAACAGAGTTTACAAAAACTCCATCAAAGTCCCACAAAATATTTTTAATCATGATCTACCTTAGCAAATACAGTTGCTGGTGCTCCATCACCGTCTTTGAGTCTGATAGGAGAAACAATCATTTCTGATATTTTCGATTTTTCGTTAAGGCCTGTTAAGTCTAGATCTTCAAGAATTAAGATTTTATGGTCTTTCAAAAATTCTTTATGAACAACTCTACCAAGCTCTCTATTTTGAAAATTTGTTAAAGAAATCGAATCAAAGCCAATTAATCTTAAATTTGGAAAAATCTTTTTTAAATGAGTTGCTACTCCCTTATTAAATCCAGGACCATTTTTCCAATATTTTTCTGTTTCTCGATACTCACAATAATGTGATTTAATAATAATTGCTTCAATCTCAAAGTTTTCTTCAAGATCAAAATCACTAGGTTCAAAGAGTTTGTTCTCTCTTGCTAGTAACGGATAATCATAAAACAAAACAGATTTAAAAATAAAATCTTCTGATTTGTATTCTGATGCAGTTGCACCTTCTTTATCAAAATGAAATGGAAAATCTAAATGAGTTCCAAAGTGTGTTGGCATAGAAAACTCGGTATTATTACTTGTGTCACCGCAGCACATTTGCCGTACTTTTGATATTTTAATTCTATCACCATTTCCATAACCTGAAAGATTCTCACTTAATTCGTAAGATAAGAATTCCCAACTCAATGAATATCCTCATTGGAATCCGTTGTTAACAGACCAAATTTTTCTTGCATATCAGGATGTAAACGTTGATGAATTTCACCCAATAGATTAACAAGACCTTGCCCAAGATCTACTTGTGGGTTTGCAATCAATTTTTTCCCAAACTTAGGACTAAAAGAATAAGGTGATAATTTATAATGAGTCTTAGATTTTTTCTTACTGTAGTTGATCTTCACTTTATTTTGAAGCATTTCAGAAACCATCGAAAGTAAGTCTGAATACTTAATTGTAGTTGGTCCAGTTAAGATAATATTTTGATTAGAAAAATCTTCTTTTAATACCTGAACACTCATCTTAGACGCATCAAATACATGAATAAACTCTCTTCTCTCATCACCCTCACCACCATAATCAATCTCTTGTTGAGTCAGAGCGTCTTCACAAATTCTATAAAGACTATTTCTTCTATCAGTTCTTGGGCCATATAGAGATCCATATCGTAAAATGACATAATTTAATCCAAATTCTTCATGATAAGTTTCAATTAATCCTTCACAAGCTTGCTTACTAACACGATAAAATGAACCTGAATCAGAATAAACATATGCTGAACTTGCAAATACCAATTTCTTAACATCTGCATCTTTACATGCCTCTAAAACATGTGCTGTTCCAAAAACATTTATTTTAACTGTATCAACCGGCCTTGAATTACATTCATCTATATCAGCTATACCCGCCATATGATAAACATAGTCCATACCTTTGATAGCATCTCTTAAAGCTTGCTCTTCGAGGATGCTTCCAATGATTTCTTGCTGATCATCTCTTTTATATGTACTTGGTTTGTGATCAAAAATTGTAACTTTATGACCAGCATCGCTCAGAGCATCAGCCACATGGCTTCCTAGAAAGCCAGATCCACCAATAACTAAAGTTTTAAATTTCATTTTTTACAACCTTTTTCATTTCTTCTCTAGCACGATCACCAAGAAAGAAGAAATCAATACTAAAAGCTAAAAAAGTATATCCTTCTTTAATTTTTTCATTAAGGTATTTAGCTTCAGATTTAATTACATGAAAGCCTAGTGGTTTATTATATTTAAAACAGGCTTTCTTAACCCTCTCTAAAGCTTCTTTCACATCATCTCTATCATACTCGCCCGGATAGCCCATCGAAGCAGATAAATCATAAGGACCTACAAGAGTTCCATCAACTCCAGGAACTTGTAAAATCTCCTCAATATTTCTCACCGCGTCAATGTGTTCGATTTGAGTTATAAGTACTGAGTTCTTTTGATTAGATTCTTTGTACTCCATAAAGTTTGTTCCGTAGTTTTGAGCTCTATATAAACCAACTCCCCGGGATCCAACAGGAGGATACTTGGTATAGGAAACTGCTCTTTTAGCTTCTTCAGCATTTTTTATCATAGGAATAATGATTCCTTCTGCACCTGAATCCATAACCCGTTTAATGATTAATTCATCATTTGCTCCTACTCTGACGAGAGGAGTACACCCTTTAGATTGGGAAGTTGCTATCAAGGTCTTGGCGGTTTCAATGCTTGTACTGGTATGCTCCAAGTCAATAACTAACCATTCAAATCCAGCTGAGGCCATTATTTCGACAACATCAGGGTGAGCAATAGATATCCAAGATCCAATTGAAAGCTCATTATTAGATAATTTTTCTTTAAGTGTTTTCATTTATTTCTCTATTTATATTAAGTATAACTTTATATAACATATTTAAGCTAAGAAAGAGAAAATATTAATGATATTTAGCACAATCCAATTCACTTTTATCTTTCTTCCTATTGTAGTTGTTTTATATTTTCTCTTTCAAAAATTAAGTCATAATTTTTCTAAGTTTTTTTTAATAATTGCCTCTCTTGTTTACTATTCTTACTGGAATTGGAGATATTTGTGGGTTATTTTACTTTCAGTTGTTTTTAATTATCTCATTGGTCGATCTCTCAATAAATCTTCGTCAAAATCAGTTTTAACTTTTGGAGTAATTCTAAATCTTTCTTTCCTTGCTTATTTTAAGTACTTTAATTTTTTTATTGAAAACGTTAATTATCTTACTCAAGCTAGTTTAAATTTTGAAAAGATTGCTCTCCCATTAGCAATTTCATTTTTCACCTTTCAACAAATTGCCTATATTGTTGATATCTTTAGAAATAATAATGTTAAGTATAAATTCCTTGATTATAGCTTATTTGTGGTCTTTTTTCCTCAACTTATCGCTGGGCCAATTGTTCACCATAAAGATTTAACTCCTCAATTCAACGTTAAAGAAAAGATAAAAAAATTCAGTTGGGATAATTTATATTTTGGTTTTTCAATTTTCGTTATTGGCCTAACAAAAAAAATGCTTATTGCTGACAATTTATCTGCTAATGTTTCTAAAATTTATGATAAGAACGATATAATTCCTTCATTCTCGGAAAGCTGGATTTCAACACTTAGTTATACCTTTCAACTATATTACGATTTTAGTGGTTACTCTGACATGGCAATTGGGATTGCATTAATGATTGGTATAAATTTACCGCTTAACTTTAACTCACCATACAAATCTAAGAATATTATAGAATTCTGGAGAAGATGGCATATTACACTTTCAAGTTTTTTAAGAGATTATCTTTATATTCCTCTTGGGGGAAATAGGCATGGAAAACTTAGAAAAAATATAAATTTATTAACAACGATGCTACTAGGTGGCTTGTGGCATGGAGCTGGATGGAATTTTATTATCTGGGGTGGACTTCATGGGCTCTATCTCGTAATTAATAATTTCTGGCGTAGAATTTATATCGGAAAATCAAAAGTATATAATATACTTTCTATTCTATTAACTTTCATAGCCAGCATTGTTGCCTGGGTCTTCTTCCGTGCTCAAACCTTTGATCAAGCAATCAACATTCTAAAAGGTATGATTAGTAAATTTGACGGCTTAAAATCTCTTGAAGATATTTACATCCTCTGCGCTGTAGCTGCAATAACTTTTCTTGCACCAAACACTCAAGAAATTAGAAATTTAAAAAATCTTAATATCCACTTTCTTATAACTTTCGTTTGTTCTCTCATCTCAGTTTATTTGTTGCTTTTTAACTCCAACCAAGTATATGAGTTCCTATATTATGACTTCTAAAAACAAGTTTTTAACATCTATTGTCTGCTCGTTTATTCTTTGTATACTACTGGGCTGTTTAAATTATATTATTGATCCATTTCAGTATTTTAGAAGAAACAACTCTCTTGATGATAAGTTTCATACTAATCAACGATTCCAGGTTCCAGGCATGATTAAAAACATTAAAACAAATAGCTTTGTAGTTGGTACATCGATGGGTGAGAATTTTAACACTTTGAAAATTGATAGTGACCTGAACTGGAAAAACACTCTTAGAATTTCTATTTCAGGAATAATGCCTTCTTCTCAAAAGAAGCTTTTGAATTTCCTAAAAGATTCCTCGGATCCACAAAATATTATAATGGATCTACATTGGTATCTAACTGACCTTGATCCAGAAAAGAAGAATGCTGTATATGCTTTTCCTGAGTACTTATATTCTCACTCAATATGGGGAAAAATAAAATATTTGATCAACAGTGGCGTTTTAAAAGAATCGATAAATTTAATTCTTTCTAGGAAAGAAAAATTTCAAAAAAGAGAAAAATTAAATAACTGGATGAATGAAGCAATTTTCTCTAAATACACAGAGAAAGAAAATATAAAAAAACTAAGCAAGAAACTTACAGAGAAAAACAATACAATCACCTTAACTCACAAGGTTTACAAATATCCAAGTTTCGAAAAAAACATTCTACCTTTTCTAAAAAGTAACTCTGATATTCAATTTTATCTATTTTTACCACCCTATTCAACTTGGTATTATAAAACTCTTAAAGACCAAACAGATCTGCAAAGACTTGTATTCTTTAGGTACTATCTTGTCCAAGCAACAAAAGAACTTAAGAATGTAAAAATTTTTGCAGTAGATGAAAACAGATCAATTGTAAATAATGTGGCAAACTATAAGGACTATGGACATTATAGAGATTCAATAAACCAGTATATTATTGATTCTATTAAAAACTCTCAACACATAATTACCAATCAAAATATTAATATTCATATGGAAAATTTTATCAAAAACATTAATAACTATAACGAAGTGTTAGTGAAACCACCTTATAATTAAATATAAAAATTCGTAGTTTTTAGGTGCAAATTATTTAAAGCAAAACAATAAAGATTTTTCTTTTGTGTTATAATAACGGCTTCCATCTTTTTTCTTTGTTCCTGGAACCTCTACCACTTTAGAAAATCCACTAGTAAGCATTATCTCAACAAGAGCCTTGCGATCACAACGCATCTCTAAAAGCTTTCGAACATTACCTTTTTCCAATGTAACTTGATCTTTATGAAGATAAATTACTCCGTTATCTCCCCTAAATCTTTTAGGGTCTTTAAAAATAGGAGTATCAGACTCTAAAATACATACTTCATTTGTTATCTCATAAAGATTTCTTGCAAAAAGGAAAGGGTTTTCCAAATGGTAAATAATACCTAGTGCAAAAACAATATCATATTTTTTATCCATTAAATCTGACCAAAAAGGCAGAGAAAGATCTATTCTCCCCAACCTTACTTCAGATCCTTTAGTGTTTTTATGAGCATAAATCTTTTGAAATCTTTTGATCCCCAATAAGCTAAGTTCAAAACAATCAATACTCTTGATACCTTTCCCCATATAATGAAAAGCAACAAAACCTTCTGAGCATGCAAGATCAACAGCACTTTTTTGTGACAAATCGCTATCAATTTTAAATTTCTTTAAAGCATCATCGGTCATCCCCAACATTGCCTCAACTCTTTTTGAATAAGCTGAATAAAGTTGCTCACTATTTTTTAAAAAATCTATCTCATGGTGATGACGCCATCTAGTCTCATTAAGCATCCAAGTTTTTATCTCTTCGGAGTTTTCATTTTTATATTTATTTTCATCAAACCACTCAATTTTTTTATCTTTTTGATTAAATTCAGAAAGCCCCACTCTATAAAGATTATGATCCTTCCAATCTGAACGTTTATGAACTGTAAATGATGAATCATTACCAAATAAATTAAACATTACCTTCTCCTCAATTCTAGAGATTATTCCATATATAAAGCTTTTAGAAAACTCTCAACATTACACAAAAAAATATATTGGCAATATTGAAAGTTCGGACTTCTAAGAGTATAGACATTTCACTTGATAACGCACAGCATGCAAGAACGACCTATATTACTAAAACCATCCATCTCAATAATTTTTTATATTAATTATTCTGAAATTTTGATAAATATATTATTTACACGCAATACACTGGAGCGACTCAAATATGCAACATGATACTTTTTTAGACAATAAATACTGGAACGATTTAAAATCTCAATCATCAATGGCAGGAATCACTCTTGATGAAAACGTAACACCTAAAGACTTCGAATTATATGGAGATCGATTGGCCCAAAGGCAAATTGATATGTACGTGCAATCTGGAGCAAAAAATCTTGAATCACTATCAATTCTAGATGTTGGTTGTGGAATGGGAAGAATCCTGAAGCCCTTTTCACGACAATTTGGAAATGTTACTGGAGTTGACATTAATCAAAAGATTCTTGATGCTGCCAAAATCTATACTGAAAACCCTGCAAATATAAAAACAGTACAAAATGACGGAAGAACACTTCCTTTTCCAGAAAGTAGCTTTGACTTAGTCTACAGCGGTGGTGTTTTACAACATATACCTGATATTGAAGTTATCATGGGATATTTTAACGAAGGCTTAAGAGTCTTGAAACCTGGCGGTCTTTTAAACTTCAGCTTTCAAGTTTGGATGACTTCCAGACAGGGAGGAGTTAATGGTGACAGAATGGGAGCTCAAGTTAGATCTAGCGATATAGAGCTACTTCTTAATAAAACAGGTCATGAGCTTATAAATATTTTCCATGATCCTCAGGATCCTTTTCCACATTATAATGTAATTATTAAAAAATGCTCTCAAACCCAAAGCAAGAGCAATATAAAAAATCGAACTTCCAACCCGAAAGTCATATCGAGCAAGATTCTAACAAATATGGCCGTAAGAACGGGAATATTTGAAGACTTGGATTCTTACGATAACTTAAAAATGCATTGGGCTAAAGGGCCCAACAAACAAATAACTTTCTTTAACCAGGGAAGCTTTATTAGTAATTATTTTCATAAAATAAAGAAGAAATTTCTTTAATATAAGAATAATAAACTATAAAGGTGAGCTTAATTAAATCTTATTTGAAGTCTTATTTAACATCTCTTTACAGAGTTGCCAGAAGTTTGAAATGGATTATTACCAAAAAAGAGCAACCCAAAATTACAATTGTTGTACCTTACTTTAATGATGACTTAAATTTTTTTAAATTTTGTTTACTCAGTATAAAATTTCAATTTTACAGAAATTTAGAAATACTAATTATTGATGACTGCTCTAAGCCAGAAAAAGTACAAGAGATAAGCAAGGTGATACCCAAGCATGCAAGAATAATATCGCATGAGAAAAACAAAGGACTTTCAGCTGCAAGAAATACTGGTTTAAATCATGCCAATGGAAGCTATATTCTATTCTTAGATGCAGATGATATGTTACACGCTTTCATCCTTTACAATTGGATAGCAGATATTGCATTCAGAAGTAAGCCTCCACAAGTGATCGGATCTTATGGCAGAAACACTGCTCTTTACCCCTATCAGTCAGACTCTATGAAATTCTTAAAGGGACTTTTATATACAAAAAACAGAGCGACACTAAGCTTTGTTAATGTAGCAGGTTATCTCCCATTCAATATACATGCCTGTCTATTAGATAAGAGCATGCTCTTAGAAAATAACTTTTTCTTTGATGAGACAATGTTAGATGGTGCTGAAGACTGGGATTTTTGGTACAAAATTATGAGAGATGGATTTCTATTCTCTGATTCAGGGGCCTATGCTGGAATTTACCGTCAACGAAAGAAGAGTATGTCCCGAAGTAAAGCGTTGCTTCACTTTGATGAGAGCTATCAGTTAATAGAGAAAGCATTTGCAAGAGATGAAGATTCAAAGGTTTTTACTGAACCATGGTTTCGCTACCAAGAATTAAATCTAAAGATCTCTCGATGTATAAGAGAACTGACCGTAAACTTTCTACAGACAAACACTGTTGAAAAATCCCTTTGGGACTTTGTAGATTCGAAATACCAACATTACGTTACGAACTACCTTGATGCTGATAGATATATAATTGAGGGGATTTCAAAGTTTCACTGCTCAAAGAAAACAGCAGACTCAACAGACTTAAATTTAATAAAAAACATTAAAGAAAAAATAATGAAGTCTGCCTAGCCTATTTTAAGAATACGAAGAATCTTCCTTATTAAATTTCCGAATCGAATATCTCTGCGGTGATGATAAATTTTATCCTTAAGTATTTGATTCTTTTTATTTGCTGAATCGACTTCTCTTTTTAATTCAATTCTTTTCTTCTTTTGTTCAGATAATTTCTCGATTTGAATTGCTTGATAATATGGCAAGACTCTTTCCTGGAGAGCTACAAAGTTGTCTTCCTCATTAATTCTTCTTAATTTAGGTAATGTATTATCAACATAGAACTTTGTGGGAAAATAGTCCGAAGTAAAATCCGTATTATATTCTCCGCTATATTGAACCAACATTCTTACATGAGAGTCTGATTTGATGACTCTAAAGCCTTCAGACTCCAATAGATTTCGCAAAGTGACATTTGTAAAATTAAAGATATGAGCAATCGTAAAAAACTTTTGCAACTCTAATTTATAATTGTGGTAATTTTGAAAATGCCCAAACAAGCTGGGTACCTCTATATAAAGATAACTGTTTTTCTTAAGTCTTTGCTTTAGTTTCTTTAAATATATTCGAGGGTCAACAATATGCTCAAATACATGGCTAAGAATAATCAAATCAAATTTCTCTTCAGGAAATGCTTGATCTATACCTCCATGAAAGACTAATTCTTCTTTAAGTTGACGATTAATTTCTTTGGTTAAAGCAGAATTATACTCACAGCCTCTCATCTTCATAGCAGGAAAGCGATCACTTAAATTTTCTTTAAAATACTTAAGAAGATCTCCGGTTCCACAACCAACATCAATTAGTGAAAGTTTTTCATCTAGAACTTCATCTAAAAATAAAAAGATATTACGGCATTGATCTTTATTGTATAAATGTTCAGGTTTTTCAACTCCGTAATTTATGGGAACATAAAATTCATCATAAAATACTTCTAAACTGTCTTGATTGAATATTGGCGAGGTTGATATCAACCCACACTGTCTACATAATAAGGATTCTACTTTTAAGCCATGACGATCATGTTTTGCTAGAGAATCAAATTTATCATGATTACATTGATAGCATTTATCTCTTTCAATAAGTTTCAATCTCTTTGAGAAAATATCACCTTCTAATTTACTTAGATAGCCTAGCTGTAATTCATTCAGTTCAATTGATTCATTTTGATAAAAGAAATCTTTCATAGAAATATATTTTGTTCCCGCTTAAAGTTTTATGGATAATATAATAGAATAAGCAGAAAAGAAGCAATTATTGGTCTTCAATATTGGCGATAAACATTAAGTGTTTATATGTAATGTTTTTAACTTCAGTTTTTGATCAATATTACTTTTTATAGCCTTTCTCTTAAATTTCCTTCTTCTATGGAAACCTTATATGCCAAAAATATAGTAGATATCCCTAAACCTAAGAAGAATAAAATAACAAAAGTTAATCTGAAGCTCCCTTGCCCATTAAATAAATAAAGTCTTATGTTATCAATTAAAATATAGATGAAGTTCAACTCCAGAAACTTTAATCCTTGAAACACAGAGGGAACTGGAATAATAACTCCACTTAAAAACATCATATATTTAAAAAATATTGCTAAAACATTTTTAATATCTCTTATATAGCAATAGAACACTGACAAAAACATTCCAAGAGCTAAACCAATCCCTGCAAAAGGTAAAAAAGTTAATGGAAGAAGTAAAAGTGCAAAAGGAGATAAAGCTGAAAATTTAAATGC
This sequence comes from uncultured Bacteriovoracaceae bacterium, assembly GCA_938017795.1. GTDB lineage: Bacteria > Bdellovibrionota > Bacteriovoracia > Bacteriovoracales > Bacteriovoracaceae > JAHDHG01. Next base: position 2,864 of record CALIJZ010000003.1, on the reverse strand, counting down.
AAGAAAATACATTAGAGGTAAGCGAATCAAAAAAATTAAAAATGGCTGCCCTAATGCGGCGATATAGATAGGGAAAAAAGGTATTTTTTTCTTTTTTAGAATATCTCGATTATCTACTGGAGCACTCATCACTTTTAGGGTCGAATCAGAAAAAACTTCCCAAAAAGTAATTCCAAAGACTACATAAAACGATCTGGCCATCTGATTTGAGCTTTTCAAAAATCCTATTTCTTGAAGGAAAATATATAGGCAAATCGGAATAAGAGGCATAACAATTACCCACAACCATCCTAGAAGATTGTTCCTAGATGAACTTTTTATGTTTTTCAAAAAACTATAAGCTATAAAGCTTCTAAAGCGATAAAGATCTAACAAGACTGCCTTCATTAATGATTGCCTACAAACTTCACTTCTTCAAAGGAACAAAGTGAAACACCATGAATTCGAGCATCGTATTCGGTCACTTCAAATGGATTTAAAATTTTTCTTATTAAGTATTCAGATTTCAAAGTTAAAATGAAACAAGAGTCAATGGCTCCTGAATTGAAAGTGTTATCTACCTTGAGTAATACTCCCTTACTTAATGATTTGAGAGAAAGGTTACATTCATTATATTCAGAACTAATTGAGGATATATTTATATCATCTTTCCAGAAGGGCATTGAAAAGAGAAGACCTTCCCCTACTTCAATTTTAAAAGTAATTTTAAAAGAAAGATAAATTGGTTCTCCTCGTTTAAACGTTTTTTTTGGTTTCTTTGTCTTGTCGCACCAAAAAACTTCTAAGTTGGAGATCAATTCATTGCTTACAAAATCTTCTCCCAAGTGGGCTTTTGCTATAGGTTTTTCCTTATCTGAAGAATCTGCTTGTCTATATAAATTTATGGCCTGCTGAACATCTCCATCAAATAGAATTGATCCTTTTTCAAATAAAATTGCTCTCGAGCAAAACAATTTAATAGTCTGTAGATTATGACTTACTAAAATCACTGCTGCTTTTTCTCTTATTTCATTAATTTTTCTCAAACACTTTTGTCTGAATTTAAAATCTCCTACAGATAAAACCTCGTCTACTAGTAAAATATCTGGGTTTGCAAAAATAGCCGCAGAAAATCCTAATCGAGCCTTCATTCCAGAACTATATTTTTTCACAGGAAAATCAATAAATTCATTTAGTTCAGAGAAATCAATAATCTCCTGCATAAGTTGTTCTTTTTCCTCTTTATTAAGATCTGGGATCATCGAAACAGAGAAAATTAGATTTTCTCGACCAGAGAGTTCGTAATGAAAACCAGCTCCCAGCTCAATTAAAGCCTGAATCTTTCCATGGACTTTTACTGATCCCTTAGTTGGACCATAAAGACCATTAATAATCTTGAGCATTGTGCTCTTACCAGCTCCATTACTTCCAATGAGTGCAACGGCTTCACCTTTTTTAATTTCAAATGAAATATTTTTTAATGCTACGAAATGATTTGAGTTAAGTTTTAGCTCTTGTTTATTCGAAAGGTTTAAGATTCTTAAGATCGTTTTAAAAAGTTCTTTTAAAGCACTTTTTCTTTCTGACTTGTCAAAAAATTTGGTTACACTGTTAACTTCAATTAAGTTCATTAGAACAAACTCTTAAATTCAACTCTATCAAAAATTTCAAGCTTTCCACCAACTGTTGCATTGATAATTTTCCGGCTACTCGTTTCATAAATTGTTTTTTGGAGCTGATAGTTCTTCATAACGTTTTCCAGCCTTGGATCATGCCATTTCTTGCCTTTACCAAAATAATCAGGATGAAAATGATTTGGGTCATCTTCTGTAGATGTAATATTTGCTCCCTCTACAATCGCTGATTTAGGAATATCATAAGAGAAGTCCATTCCAATTAAATAGACCTCAGTAAAGCCCATATAATAAGCAAGTTGCAGATTAATCATAGTAACAGATTGACCACAATATGCTTGTAAAGAGAAGTCTGTTGAGAATTGAGGCACCTCAAAGTTAGTGCTTTTTTTCTCATAGAAGCTTCTATTCATCCTAAAAAAACTCGTATCTTCTTTATTGGTTATTTTATCATAATAATCTATAGGAAAGAATCGATGAATCTTTGCTTTATATTCATTAATTCTTTCCAGGTTATCATTAATTACATGAGAGTCTTCAACCATATAAAAACTTGGTCGGTAACCTGAAGAATCAGTTTTATAAAAAATTCCATTAACTGCAAAAGAGTATTCATTCTCTAATTTTCCAAGATCAACTTTATTCAAAGAAGGGCCATTACCTACAATAAAGCATCTCTTACCTTTATATTTATTTTTGAATGTCCGAATTTTTACAATATCTGGTGAAACAACATTATATCGAACTTCATTAAGGTAGCTTTTAGACAAGATTCCTGTTCTCTGACAATGCCTAATGCTTGCCATATCATAGACCATTTTGGGTCCACCAAGCCGAAAGTATTTGAAGGCTTTTTTTGTTTTGTGAATAATTCTTTTCATGAAAAATAAATATATCCTAGCTTTTATAAATTGAATATATTCTATAGTTTAAAACTCACTGCATTATGCTTTTTTCCCAATCATAGGCAGACTGAACAATTGAACTAATATCTACGAATTTCGGCTCCCAATTTAAAGTCTTTTTTGCCTTGGAGCTATCTGCGATTAAACAGCCAATATCTCCAGGTCTTCTTAGATCCTCTATTACTTTAAAATCCACTTCTGAAACTTTCTTAAACTCCTTTACGACCTCTTTGACTGAATACCCTTGAGTATACCCACAATTAAATAATTCTGATTTTCCACCATTTAATAGGTACTTCAGTCCAAGAATATGAATCTCAGCCAAATCTTCAACATGAATATAATC
>CALIJZ010000002.1 GCA_938017795.1 uncultured Bacteriovoracaceae bacterium | reverse complement strand
CCTGCTAATTCTTTTTGATTAACAAGATAGGCAATCTTTTCAATTAGTCTTGATTTATTAACTTGATATGGAATCTCATTGATAATGATTCGTTCTCTTTCTTGTTTTCCATAAACTTCAATTTCAGCTTTTGCTCTAATTTGAAGTATACCTTTACCAGTATGATAAGCTTGCTTAATACCAGCTGTTCCGTGGATAGACCCACCAGTTGGAAAATCTGGTCCTGGAATAATTTCAAGAAGTTCTGGAATACTTATATCTGGCTTAGCAATTAATTGCAGTAAACCATTCATAATTTCAGTTAAATTATGTGGCGGAATATTTGTCGCCATCCCAACAGCAATACCTGTTGATCCATTGATTAATAAGTTTGGAACTTTAGTAGGAAGTACAATTGGCTCTTTTAATGAATCATCATAATTTGGCTGCCAATCAATAGTATCTTTATCAATATCTTTTAAAAGCTCTTCAGCAAGCTTTTGCATTCTAATCTCTGTATATCTCATTGCCGCAGCATTATCACCATCGATAGATCCAAAGTTTCCTTGTCCATCAACAATTTGATATCTCATAGAGAAATCTTGAGCTAGACGAACGATAGAATTATAAACTGCACTATCTCCATGTGGATGGTATTTACCAATAACATCACCAACAACTCTTGCTGACTTTAAAAATGGTCTATTGTGATAGTTATTTAACATATGCATTGCATATAAAATTCTTCTATGAACTGGTTTTAACCCATCTCTAACATCTGGAAGTGCTCTACCAATGATTACCGACATAGCGTAATCAAGATAACATTCCTTCATCTCTTTTCTTATTGGAAGTATCTGAATATCTTTTCCAGAATTTTGATTATTTTCAGTATTGTCGTTATCGCTCATATTTTTTCCTAATTATTTTTTGAATTTTTACACATCAAGATTTTTAACATCTAGTGCGTTTTTCACAACGAATTCTCTTCTTGGTTCAACAGCGTCACCCATTAAAACTGAAAATAATTCATCAGCTGCAAGCGCATCTTGAACTTCAACTTTTAATAAGGTTCTATTTTCAGGATTCATCGTTGTTTCCCAAAGTTGTTCTGGATTCATCTCTCCAAGACCCTTATATCGTTGAATATAAGCACCGTGCTTTCCAGACTCAAGTACATTGATTGAAAATTCTTCTAATCCATGAAAAAATTCTTCTGTCTCTTCTTTATCATTTCTTTTAATTTTAAATGTTGATGTTAAATATTTTTTAACACCTTGATGAAGATTTAATAAATCTAAATATTGACCAGATGTTACAAATGATTTTGATATTTTAAATTTCTTTGTTTTAAGACTTGATTTAATTGTAGCCATAATTGCATAAGAAGACTCTTCTGCATTTTCAATTAAATCAAAGGTATATGCTTTAACTTCTTCACTTTCAATATGCTCTTTTTCTAAAGCTATCTTTAAAAATTTAAAATATTCTTGTGTTTTTTCTTTACTGTCAAAAAGTGTCTCGCCAAAATTATCATCATTTATAAGTTTACCTAATAACTCATTGTCGTATTGCTTATCATAATGCTTTATAGTTGAGCTATATTGACCAAATTTTTTAATAATTTTTTCAATGTCTTTATTATCTACTTTTAGATTATCAATTAATATCTCAACACCTTTTAAACTGGCACCCATAAGATGATTTTCTAATTCATTATCATCTTTTAAATATTTCTCAGACTTACCTTTTTTATATTTATAAAGTGGCGGTTGAGCGATATACAAGTGACCTTTTTCAATAATCTCTGGAAGCTTTCTATAAAATAGTGTGAGTAATAAAGTTCTAATGTGGGACCCATCGACATCGGCATCGGTCATGATAACAATTTTATGATACCTAAGTTTTTCAAGACTAAAGTGAGTTTCACCAATTCCAGTACCCATGGCCTGAATAAGCATTTTTATCTCATCGTTTTTTAAAACTTTATCATCTCTTGCTTTTTCAACATTAAGAATCTTACCTTTTAGCGGAAGAACTGCTTGATACTTTCTGTCTCTACCTTGTTTTGCTGAACCACCGGCCGAGTCACCCTCGACAATATAAATCTCACAAAGCTCTGGGTTTTTCTCTTGGCAATCAGCCATTTTTCCAGGAAGTCCGGATATATCTAAAACTGTTTTTCTTCTCGTTAACTCACGGGCCTTTTTAGCAGCTTCTCGTGCAGCAGCAGCATCTATAGATTTTCTAACAATTGTTTTACCAATTGATGGATTTTCTTCTAAGTAAGTTTTTAACTTTTCACCAATTAATGAATTTACTATCCCCTCTACTTCTGAAGATCCAAGTTTAGATTTTGTCTGACCTTCAAATTGTGGATTAGCTAGCTTAACTGAAATAACGGCAGTTAAGCCTTCTCTCATGTCATCACCAGTTAAATTCAACTTACCTTTTACTAAATTATTTTTCTTAGAATAATTATTTAAAACTCTCGTAAGTGCAGTTTTAAAACCAGCAACATGCGTTCCACCCTCTGGTGTACAAATATTATTAGCATAACTTGTTAAAACTTCTGAATAAGCATTAGTCCATTGCATTGCAATTTCTACTTCATAATCATCTCGTGAACTATCTAGAAAATAGATCGCTTTTTTATGAATCGGACTCTTTGCTCTGTTTAAATAAGTAACATATTCTGAGATTCCACCTTCATAATGAAATTCTTCAGTTTTATTTTCATTTCTCTCATCAAGGATAGCAATTTTTAAACCTCTATTTAAAAAAGCCATCTCTCTAAATCTATTAACCAAAGTGTCATAATTAAATTCATGTACTTCAAATATTTCATTATCTGGTTTAAAAGTTACAGTTGTACCTGTTTCATCTGCAGGACATTCACCAATTATTTTTAAAGGCTCAACTGCTTTACCTCTATTAAAAGTTAACTCATGCACTTTACCATTTTTTTTAATTTTTAATTTAACAACTGTTGATAGTGCATTTACTACTGCGGCACCAACACCATGAAGACCACCTGAAACTTTATAAGCTCCACCATCTTCATTAAACTTTCCACCAGCATGAAGTTTTGTATAAACAATCTCAGCGGCACTTACTTTTTCAACTGGATGAATCCCTACTGGAATCCCTCTTCCATCATCAGAAACTGAAACTGAATTATCTAAATGAACTGTAACTTGGATTTTTGTACAATAACCAGCAAGCGCTTCATCAACTGCATTATCTACAATTTCATAAACACAGTGATGTAATCCTCTAAGAGTTGTGTCACCGATATACATTCCCGGTCTTTTTCTAACGGCCTCAAGACCTTCAAGGACGGTAATTTTATCTGCTGTATATTCTGTATTAACTTTTGAGATTGATTCTGATGATACGATTTCTTCTTGTTCTTGACTCATTTAGTGTAACTCCGTGATCTTTCCTTTCTCGATTACGTAATGTTTAGATCCAAGAATATTATTTAATCTCTTGGCAAATTGCTCATTAGCAGTCGTTATAAAGACCTGTACATGTTTGCGTTCGAGGTATTTTAATAAATTATCCAGGCATAGGCTATCTAATTCCCCTGAAATATCGTCTATTAGGAGAATTGGAGTGATTTTTTCATGTGTTTGAAGGTACCCTACATATGAAAACAAAAGACTTAAAAAACTAACTTTTTGTTGGCCTATAGAGCCGTACTCATGACAATATTTATTATTTAGTAATATATTTATATCATCTAGATGAATTCCACGTCTTGTTGATTTAACCATTCGGTCTCTAGAAATATCTGATTGATAGAAATTATATATTTGCTCTTTATCCACATCTTTTTCAAATATTGATTCATATTTAATTTTAAGATCTATAGGTTCTCTAAATATTTCATTAAAAGTTTCAGTAAGTATTGGATTTAATTCTTCTATAAATTCATAACGTTTTTTTATTAAAACCTGAGCATTTTCTGAAATAATTTTATCATAAACTTTTATTTGTCTTAAAAATTCTGATTCAGGCCCAAGGTATTTTTGAATAATTGAATTTCTAGACCTTAACGCCTTTGTAAAATTACTTAAGCATTTTTTATAAACTGAATCATAGTCACTGATAAAGCTATCAATTAAGTCTCTTCTCGTTTTTTTATTAGCATAAAATATATGTGAATCATAAGGATTAATAGGAACTGACTTTATACGTTCTAATCTTTTATTTTTTTGATTATTTACATACACTTGTTTTTCATCATCTTGAATCTTCATTGAGTGATTGAATTTTTTACCATCTTTATAAAAATCTGTTTTTAAAACAAAGTAATTTTCATTTTCACTTTTATAAATTAAATCTTCTTTTGTATTTTTTCTAAATGATTTTTTATAAATAGAATAATAGATAGCTTCTAATAGATTTGTTTTACCATTTCCATTATTACCTGATATACAATTTATGTTTTTTGAAAAATCTATTTTAGATTCATTTAGGTTTCTAAAATTTTCGATGTATATATTTTCTAGATAAGTTTCTGACATAGAATCATCAGATCCTAAGAGGCATTATAATTCCTAGAAAATCTGGACTCGCCTGAGATTTAATTACTAATGGACTTAGTGAATTATTAATCTCAAAAGATATATCTCCAACTTCAAGAGCTGATAATGTATCTAGTACATATCCAGCATTAAGATTCATATCTAATTCATCACCTGTGTAATCAGCATCAACTGTTTCATAAGCTTCACCGAAAGCTTCATTGTTAGCTCTTAGTTCTATTTTATTATTCCTAAAGCTAAACTTGATACCCTTAGTATTTTCATTAGATAAAATTTTAATTCTTTTAATAGCATCATATAGATCTACTCTTTTAAAATTAGCTGAGAAGTTTGTTTTAGCAGGTATAACAGATTCGTACTTAGGATATTCTCTAGATATTAATCTAATAGATAAATATTTTCCTTCATCATTTGTTGCTATTAAAAAAGATTCATTAAAACTAATGTTTATATTTTGAAGTTCTCCAGAGTCACTCATTTTTTTAAGCTCACTTATCCCTTTTCTTGGAATAATAATTCCTTTAGAAAGTGAATCAGAACCTTTCATTGTAACTATACTTTTATCAATTAGTGCTAACCGATGACCATCTATTGCTACTGCTCTTATTTTATTGTTGAATTCTTGAAAATATATTCCATTAAGAAACATTCTTGTTTCATCATTACTCATAGCAAATGAAGTTTTAGAAATTATTTCTTTAAGTAATTCAGAACTTATACAAATTTTTTGATCTTCATTATGATTAAATGATGAGATTGGAAAATCTTGTGTTGGAACTACTAATAATGAATACTCAACGTTTTTACATTTTAAATTAATTAGGTTTTCACTTTCATTAATTTCTATTTCAATTTCATCGTTTGGTAATTCTCTAAGTATATCATGTATATTTTTTGTATTTAGACAAAACTTAGTATCAGATTCAGACTGTACATTTAAAATTGCCTTAGCTGATATATCTAAATCAGTTGCTACTATTGCTAACTTGTTATCTTTTATCTCAAACAATATGTTCGATAGTATCGGTCTTGAAGTTTTCTTTGCTACTACTGATGCAACTGAATTAACAGAATCAAAGAATTGTTTTGAATTTAGAGTAAACTTCATACACATTACCTATTTATTTAAATCTATATATATATAAATTAATAATTATACCTTGGAAACTGTGTGGAATTTTATTAATCTAACAATTTCAAGCACTTGATTAGTATAAATACTTTTTACTTATTTATAAGTTTGATTTTATAAATGTCTTAATTTCGGATATGAAAAACCTTGAAAGTTAAAATCCCATCTTATTATTGTTTTTCAACACTCAAATTTGAATATCTAGCAAATGGTACTTTTTTACGAAAATTGGATAAAAATTCATCGTATTTTTTAACATTTTTTCATGAATGTTAATAAGTTTAATATTTATAAATAGAAATTTTTATTAATTCATGTGGATAATGTTGATAATCGTAATTTTTACAAATTTATACTTTAATTCTCTTTAGGACTAAAAACTGAATTCCAATTCCAAATAAGGTAGAAATAAATATATAAAGATTTAATCCACTTGGAAGATCTTTCATTATAAATGCAAATATCAACGGTAAAAACATCATCACTTTTTGTTGTGTTGGATCTGCTGCTGTTGTAGGCGTTAATTTTTGTTGAGCAAACATCGCTAGGCCCATTAAGATTGGTAATAGATAATATGGATCTTTGGCACTTAAGTCAGTAATCCAGCCTATAAATGGTGACTCTACTAGTTCTACTGAATTATAAAGGACTTTATAGAATGCAAAAAAGATTGGCATTTGAAGGATCATAGGTAAACAGCCGCTCATCGGATTGGTTCCAGCTCTTTTAAACAAAGCCATTGTTTCTTTTTGAACCTTTGCGGGATCATTTTTATATTTTTCTTTAATTTTGGTAAGCTCTGGTTGGATAGTTTGCATCTTTTTCATGTTTTTAGTTGAAATATATTGCAATGGAAAAGTTAAAAATCTGATTAGTAGAGTTAATAATATTATTGCATAGCCCCAATTGGGTATAATGCTATAAAAAAACTGCAAACCTCTTAAAACCGGCACTGCAATAATAGAGAAAAATCCAAAATCTACAGCTAAATGTAGATTATTTCCAATTTTTATTAATTGATCATAAGTTTTCTTAACAAAAATCAGTGAAAAACCATTATTAATTGGTGTCGTTATATTTAATTTATTATCTATTGTTGTACTGATTGTTGATTGATTATTTTCTCTGCTTAGAATAGTTGTTAGTGTGTGGTAATAAAAATCTGATCCAAACCACTGAGCTCCACTTGTTGCTTTTTCTTCTGATCCAACTGTAATTGTTTCAAGATTATGTTTGTTATCTAGATAAGTGAACTGACTTATTTGAACACCATTTTTTTCTAAAACGTTTGAGTGAACAATATGCTTAATTGCACTGAAGCCATTATTTTTTGTTATATCAAATTTTAAAACTCCACTGTTTTCTATGTTTAAATTTATATCCAAATTCTGGCTTGTTAATGAATAAGAACTCTCAGAATTCTTTGCAACGTTGAAATTTACTTTTTTTGCTTGGTTATTGCTTACGAATAACACTTCTTGTAATACTTTGGGTTGATTAAATAACTCGTTAGCATTTTTGTCTTTATAAATTGCTCCAACTATTTCAATATTGCTGCTTATTTTATATTTGAATTCACCATATCTGATTTCAAATACTTCCCCTGTCGGTTCTATAGGGGCAGTAGGGACTGTAGTGTTAATAGCACTTTGTGCTGTTTTATCTTGATTATTATCTTCTACTGGAATTTGGTTTGAACTTGTGTTTTGAGGCTGAACTATCTCTTTTTTAGGTGCGAAAAAAAACTGCCATCCGAATAAAATTAATCCAGATAGTAGTACTGCTATCATCGCTCTTGTTTGATCAGTTTTCATTTATTTCCTTCTAAGAATCTACTAAGCTTTGCTTTGTATTCTTTGAGATTGTCCTTATTAATTGTTCTAGAATTTATAACAATTAGAGCGTCATGGCCCAATTTTTTATATAGAGATACCCTGAAAGATTCTTTGGTCATTCTTTTAACTTTGTTTCTAAAAACTGCATTGCCACATTTTTTTGAAACACTTATTCCAAGTCTTGATGAATTAGAATTATTTTTTTTAAAATAAACTCTAAAATATTTATCTGAATATGTTTTTGAATTATCTCTAAGGTTTGAAAAATCTTTCTTAGATCTTAATCTATTAGCTTTTGGGTAATTATTTTTTTCCAACGCTAACAGTAAGTCTCTTTCTGCCTTTTCTTCTTCTTCTCTTGATAACATTTTGACCATCACCTGATGCCATTCTTTTTAAAAAACCGTGAGTCTTTAATCTTTTAGATCTTTTTGGCTGATATGTTCTTTTCATAATTTCTTCCTAACTAGTCATCATTTGTTGATGCAAAAAGTTAGCAAATTTAAGTTTTCGAGTCAAACTGACGCTGCTAAGTTAGTTATCCACAGACTAAAAATTTGGTAAAAAACATTTATAAAAGGCACTACCTATATGAGTAATGAAAATTTTCCTCTATCTAATTTCCTCGATACTAGTGCTTTACAGGGTTTAATACCGAAAAAGAAGGAATTTGAATTTACTTCTAGTCTGGAAAAAACTGAAGATTGTTTCAGTGATGCCGAAATTTCCGAAATAAATGTTGAAATACTTAAGTCTTTAAGTAGAAATATCCCTAATCAAAAATTTAATGCTTTTTTTGCTAATTCATTAAAGTTGCAAAAAGTTAAAAATAAAGAAGTTTTCTTGTGCACTACGTCAAGTTTTAATAAAAAAATGATTACTGATTATTATATGGATCTCTTGTTGAATTCAGTAAATGAAACTCTTGGTTCTAACCACAAAATTTATCTTTCTGTAATTGATAAAGATCTTTCAATGGCTAGTGTATCAGATACATCCCTTCCTGATAGCTATGTTGTAAATAAAGCGGCTACTGTTAAAAAAATGAGTTTCTCAATTAATGATTTAAGACCAGCAGGTAATGAAGTTTTAGATTCAATTAACTCCAAGGTTATCGAATCTTCTAAACCTGTTAAAACTTTTCATCATGTCATTGATAGAAAAAAAACTTTTGATTCTTTCATTGTAGGGCCTTCTAATAATCTAGCACACGCCTCTGCTACAGCAGTGTCTAATAACCCGGGTAATGCCTACTCTGCTTTGTATGTTTACGGTGGTTCTGGACTTGGAAAGACTCACTTGTTACATGCAATTGCTAATAAAATTTTAGAGTCTAAACCTAATCTAAAAATTGATATTACTTCAGCCACTGATTTTATGTCCGATATGATGGCTGCCTATTCAAATAACGATATTGTTAGTTTTAGAAAAAGGTACTACGAGGATGTTGATGTATTAATGGTGGATGATGTTCATATGCTTAAAGACAAAAAAGGAACTCAAGAAGAGTTTTTCAATGTTTTCAATGAGCTTCAGAGAAGAAAGAAGCAATTAGTTTTTACCTCAGATCAAGAACCTAGAGAGATTACAGGGTTAGAAGATAGGATAAAGACTCGATTAAGTTCTTCTTTAGTCGTAGATATTTCAAGTCCTGATTATGAGACTAGAATTTCAATTCTTAAGCAAAAAGCTGCTGAGGAGAATATCTTCATTCCTGATAATGTTATTGAGCTAATTGCCACAAGTGTAAAAAGTAATATTAGAGAGCTTGAAGGGTCTCTTATTAAACTTGGTGCATATGCATCAGTTTTTAACGTGGATATTGATCTTGAAACTGCTAAAGAACAATTAAAAATTAATCCAGATGATCATCAGAAAACTGTAAACATCGAAACTATCTCTAAAACTGTTTCTAAGTTTTTTAGTGTTCCGGTAGCTGATCTTAGATCTAAGGGCCGACAAAAAGATATAACTAAGGCCCGTCATATAGCGATGTATTTTTGTTACTACATAGGCAGATTTACTCTAGTTCAAATTGGTGACTTTTTTGGAAAAAGAGATCATACATCGGTTATGCATGGAGTGAATAAAGTTAAAGGCCTTATTAAAACTGATACTGAATATTCTAAAGTTATCTATGAAATCGAGTCTTTGATCTAATTTATGAACTTATAAGTCATTTATTATTGCTGGTTCTATGGGGGCAAGCATGTTATTAAATTGTTCTAATTTATATAATGAAAGACTATTTCGACTCTTCTGATTCAATTATAGCTTTAAGCTCAGGTTCTTTAGGAAAAAGCGCTATTTCAGTGATCCGTATTTCTGGTCCTATAGAACCAGGTATCCTAGTTAAATACTTGAGTATTAATGGTCCTATAGAACCAAGAAGAGCTTATTTTTCAAAACTATATGATGAGTCTAATAAGCTTTTAGATGAAGTTGTTCTAACCTATTTCGCTGCTCCAAGTAGCTATACTGGCGAAAATGTTTATGAACTTTCTGTACATGGGAATCCTTTAAATATTAAAAGAATTATTAGATTCTTAATAGACAAACTTGATTTAAGAGATGCCGCTAAAGGCGAATTTAGTTATAGGGCCTTAAGAAATAAAAAGCTTAGTTTAAATCAAATTGAAGGACTAGATTTAGTTTTAAATTCTGACTCAGGTTTTGCTATTGATTCAGGGCTAGAGCTTCTATCCGGTAATATCGATACAGATTATGATTCTTTAAGAAAATCTTATTTGAAGCTTGTGAGTTTATTAGAAGTTGTAATTAATTTCTCTGATGATATTGGAGAAAAAGAGTCTTTAGACTTATTTAAAGTAGAGTTTTATAACTTTAAAAATTATGCTCACTTATTAAAAGGTCGATCTTCTGTAGATGGAGATTCTTTAATAAAGCCAAAGGTTGTTTTGTACGGAAAACCTAATTCTGGTAAAAGTACATTTTTTAATAGAATACTTAAAAGAGATAGGGCCATTGTTTCAGAGATCGAAGGTACAACCCGTGATTATATATCTGAAAATCTTTATATAAATGATATTAATTTTGAAATTATTGATACTGCTGGAATTCGTGAGACTGATAATTTAATAGAATCTAAAGGTATAGATTTTTCAAATAATTTACTTAAAAGATCTTTTTATAGAGTTTGCCTCTGTAAAGAAGTACCTTCGGATATCTCGGTTTTTGATTTAGTTATCAAGTCACACTCTAGTTATGGTTCTATAGAACCAATAAATAATGGTCCCATAGGACCAAACCCTTCTGGTCCCATAGGACCAAGCCCTTCTGGTCCCATAGGACCAAGCCCTTCTGGTCCCATAGGACCAAACCCTTCTGGTCCCATAGGACCAAACCCTTCTGGTCCCATAGGACCAAACCCCTCTGGTCCTATAGGACCAAGCCCCTCTGGTCCTATAGGACCAAAATTCAATGAAGTTATATTTAATTCTGAATCTTCACGCTTTATAGTGGAGGCTGATTTAACTGATATAAATGATGATTTTGATGAATTTATAAAAAGATTAATCTTTTTCAAGTTCGAACAATCTATATTAAATAGTCCTATAGTAGTTCCAAGACATAGAAATGTTATTTCGAAGCTTAACTTACTTATAGATGATTTTTCCAATTTATTAGAACTAGAAAAAGACTTTGGAATTATATCTTCTGAAATTTCTAATATGGGAGCATTAATAGAAGAGCTGATTGGTCAGGTAAGAGTTGATGATGTATTAGATAATATCTTTGCAAATTTCTGCATAGGAAAGTAGTGTTCCACGTGGAACAATTTTATAAATTATGTTTGATATAATAGTAGTTGGTGGGGGCCATGCGGGTATTGAAGCTTGTCATATTGCCTCTAAATTTAATTTAAAAGTAGCGCTTATTACATTAAGCTCTGTCGATATCGGATCTGCTCCCTGTAATCCTTCTATTGGCGGGATTGGCAAAGGGCAGGTAGTAAGAGAGATTGATTGTCTTGGTGGCTTGATGGGTAAGATCGCTGATATGTCTGGGATTCAGTATAGGATCTTAAATGATTCCAAAGGTTACGCTGTTCAATCAACTAGAGTACAAATTGATAAAGAGCTCTACGCTAAAAATGCAACCAAACTCTTGGAGTCAATAGAAGGAATTAGTATAATAAGAGATAAAGTTTTATCTATTAGTAAAGATGAACACTTCTGTGTATCTACTAGAGAAGATATCTATAAATCTAAAAAGCTAATAATCACTGTTGGAACATTTCTTAATGGGAAGCTTCACTGTGGCAATGAGAGCTTTGAAGGTGGAAGAATAGATGCGGAAAAATCAGATGGATTAGTAGATATCTTTTCAAATATCAAAATAAGAAATGTACGATTCAAAACTGGAACTCCACCAAGGATAAAAAAATCTACAATAAATTTCGATAAACTTATTGAGCAAAAGTCTGATCCTGAAACTGTAAATTTTCACATTTTACATGATCAAAATAGGATTATTGAGCAAAAATCATGTTATCTGACTCATACAAACGAAAATACAATTAATATTATCAGTGAAAATAAAGAAAAATCTCCAATGTATAATGGTCAAATCTCGGGTACGGGTGCAAGGTATTGCCCCAGTATTGAAGATAAGGTTTTTAGGTATCCTGATAAAGATAATCATCACATTTTTGTAGAACCAGAGGGACTTTCTACTGATCTATACTACCCTAGTGGTATTTCTAGTTCTTTACCAAAAGATGTCCAACTTGAGTTTGTTAATACTATAAATGGGCTAGAAAACGCTGAAATTGTAAAATATGGTTACGCAGTTGAGTATGATGTTATAGATACTACTAATTTAAACTCTGGATTAGAATATATTGATATACCAGGATTGCACTTTGCTGGACAAGTTAACGGTACTTCTGGCTATGAAGAGGCTGCCGGGCAGGGATTAATAGCTGGGATCCATGCTTCTATGGAAGTTTTGGGTAAAGTTGCTCCTAATTTATCGAGAAATGATTCATATATTGGTGTTATGATCCAAGATTTGATTACAAATAGAAGAGATGAGCCATATAGGCTATTTACTTCCCGAAGTGAGAACAGATTATCAATAAGAGAAGATAATACTCACCTTAGAATGATTCACTATAGAGAAAAAATGAATATAAATGATAGTTTTGATGAATATTTAAAAAAATTAAAGGAAGAAAGTGAATTTTTGAGCAACTTTATTCAAAATACTAGTTTAGATTTAAGAGAAGTATTAGATTACTGTGATAAAACACATAAAATTCTAGAAAAATTAGAAAAAAGAATATTTGTATCTGACATATTAAAGGTTCCTTCTGTTGATCCTGTAGATTTCTTGAAATATATACTTAAAAAATCAAATATTAAGTGTAGTTTTCCAACAATAAGAACTTGTGCCATTTCTTCAAAGTACCTTGGCTATATAGATAAGAACTCAAATTACACTAGAAAAATATCAAGAGTGGATAAAATGAAGCTTGATCATAATAAATTACTTGCTTCTAATAATATTTCCTTTGAATGTAAGCAAAGAATCAAGAAAGTAAGGCCTGAAACCTTTAATGATTTAAAGAATATTAACGGCATAAGACAGGCAACCTTAGCATTTGTAGCCAGTGGGAGTTATTAATGCTTCAAAGTGACTTCTGTAGTAAGTACTTAGACTTAATTAATAATAAATATTCAGGGATCAACCTGACCAGAATAACGGAATTAGAAGACTTTAAAATAAAGCAATACGAAGACTCTGTTTCAATCATATCACTAATCAAACAAGACATTGAAAAAGCTAAAAGAATTATTGATATAGGATTTGGTGGAGGTTTTCCAATACTTCCCTTAGCAAATGAATTACCTACCAAAACCTTCTTAGGATTAGAGTCGAGAAATAAAAAGGTTAAAACTGTGGGAGAGATATCAAGAGAGCTAGGAATAAATAATACAGAGTTTATTCATTCTAGGTTTGAGGAGTATAAATACACTAATGGGGACTTGGTTGTGACGAAGGCAATGGGAAGCATCGTGAATATTTTAAATGCATTGGATACAAGAAAAGAAATAAAGGTAATATTTTACAAAGGTCCTAAATATTTTACCCAAGAGCAGCCAATATTGAAGACAATCAGTAAAAAATGGAAGAAGATAATATTAGAAAAATACAGTCTATCCAACGGTGACGAAAGAGTTATTGTTGGCTATAAGAATGTTCCACGTGGAACAAAGGTGAAATAACATATAACGCATGGCAAAAATAATATCAATTAGTAATCAAAAAGGTGGAGTAGGTAAAACTACAACATCTATAAATTTAGCAGCTTGCTTAGCTGCAGCAGAGCGTAAAACATTATTACTTGACCTTGATCCTCAGGGAAATGCAAGTGCGGGCCTTGGAGTTGATAAGGAAATATTTAGAGAAAGCAATATTTATCATGCACTTATCGGTAATAAAGATATTACAAAAGCAATCTATAAAACAGATCTTCCTATGCTTGATATTTGTCCATCGGACAATAATTTAATTGGTGCTGAAATTGAACTAGTAGGAGTGATTGCAAGAGAATCCAAATTAAAAATAGCACTTGAGAGAATAAGATCAGAATATGAATTTATCATAATTGATTGTCCTCCATCTTTGGGGTTGTTAACTTTAAATGCATTGAACGCTAGTGATAGTTATATTGTACCTTTGCAAACAGAGTACTTTGCAATGGAGGGGTTATCACAATTGTTAAATACAATTAGGCTTGTAAAAAATTCTCTAAATCCAAAAATAGAGCTTGAGGGAATTTTGCTAACGATGTTTGACGCAAGAACAAGTTTATCAAAAGAGGTCGCTTCTCAAATCACTGAACATTTTGCTGGAAAAGTTTTTAAAACAATTATTCCTAGGAATGTAAAACTGAGTGAGTGCCCAAGTTTTGGTAAGCCAATAATCTTATATGATATAAACTCTAAAGGCAGCGTGAGTTATTTATCTTTAACTAAAGAAATATTAATAAAAAATATGAAAAGTAAGGAAGGTCAAAAAGACCTTTTAACGGAAATAGAACTTTAATTTTGCAGGAGAGCAAATGACAAAAAAATCAGTGTTGGGTAAAGGTATAGGAGCACTATTAAACAATAGTATTGCAACCCCAGATACAGTAAAAATGAGAACATCAATAGATCCAACAAGACAAAGTAAAAAAATAAAAGAAAACAAAAATGTAATCAATTCAGAAATGACTATGCTTGATATGGACATGCTTAAACCTAACGTTGATCAGCCAAGAAGAGTTTTCAAGGAAACTGATCTTGCAGAATTATCTCAATCAATTAAAGAAAATGGAATAATACAGCCTTTGATTGTGTCTTTTGATGAGAAAAGTAAAAATTTTGAAATCATTGCTGGTGAGAGAAGATATCGTGCAGCCAAAAAAGCAGGCTTAAAACAAGTTCCTGTTTTTATAAAAAGGGTGACTAAAAAAGAAAAGCTTGCGATGGCTATTATTGAAAATGTTCAAAGATCAGACCTAAATTGTGTTGAAGAAGCCTTAGCATATTTCCAATTAATAGATGAGTTTAACTTAACCCAAGAACAAGTTGCTAAGACAATTGGTAAAAGTAGATCGAGTATAGCTAATACTCTTAGAATACTAAGACTTCCAAAAGAGGTTTTAAAAATGCTTCAAAAAGAAGAACTAAGTTTTGGGCATGCTAAACTATTAATCTCTTTAAAAGATGATAAGGAAATAATATCTATAGCGAATCTTGCCAAAACAGAAGGTTGGTCTGTAAAAGAACTATCTAACCAGTTAAATGGTGAAGATGAAATTGTTAAAAAAAATACATCTAGTAAGTCAAAAAAGAAAAATGAAAAGTTTGAGCTTCTAAAAGATAAATTAGAGAGGCAAACTGGATTTCATTTTGATATAAAATCAAATTTCAAAAATAAGGGTAAGATATCAATTAAATTTAATTCTTCTGAAGAATTTAATACAATTTATCAATTTTTATTAGATTTATAATTAATTAACAGGAACATAGTGGAGAAAGAGTGTTCTATAAAAGTTTCCTTTAAGTCTTTCCAACCTTCCATGTTCTAATCTAGCACTTTCATAGATGCACATTTGACCGGGATCTAATATTACTTTTTCAATTTTCCCTTGATGATTTTTTATATCTAGAGACCAAGGTTTTTCGATGTCTTGATCAATACAAATTGTAACACTGATAATGTGAGTTTGAAGTCGATCTCTATGAAGTTTGAATACAGATCCTCTTTTATAAGATCTAAAACCATAGCAAAACGTCGGTCTAATTTCAGCTTGGACCTCATCTTCAACAAACTCTTGAATGCCACTTAATAAGCTTGCTTGATCAGTTTCACTGAAAAAAGAAATTTCAGAGGCTATTTTATGTTGATTACTCGAAATATAGACACCAAGTCCAAGTTTATCAGATGGGTCATACTCATCTACAAAAGAGTTCTTAACTTCGTTATAGACTTCTTGAATAGAATTGAAGTAAGGAGGTGGGACTTCTAATTTTGCATAACCCTTCTTAAAAAATTTCCTTAATTGGGAGAAGTGAGTAATATCTGTTCTTCCAAAACTGAACTCTGCCTTAGTAACTGTATTTGAAATTGCATTAGGGTTAGCATCTTTATAGGGGAGTTCTCTGAACCACTTAGTAATAATAAACTTTTCACCTTCTAAGATTGGTCTACCCGCATGAAGCATTGAGTCATCTGGTCTTCCATCAGAAAGCAGATTATTCCAAAAAACTGCTTTTCCCTTTTTAGGCTTGATAGATATTCCCTTTCTGGGAAAATCAGTCGAGCCTCCCTTGGTTACGTCGTTCAAATAAATCATTAGCGTCCAAGTTCTATTTCCGCTTTCAGAGCAATATTTATCGTATGTATCAGCTTGAAAAAAATCATTATGATCAGTAAATTCCTGACCAACTTGGTAGAGTTGACCTTGGATAGGCTCTCCAAACTTAGTGTCAATATCGAGTTCTTTAGATATTTTTAGGTCAATATTTTTAACGATTTCATCATTATTCTTAAAATAACAAGTTGAGCTAGTGCGTTGAACAGTAAAGTAATTACCTTCAGATGAAGCTACTCCAGAAGGGACTTTATTATTTTTAATAAGTTTAATTAGGTGATTACACTCAGTTTCATCCAAGAAATCTTCGATTTCATAGACGCCCAAGTCAATAATTTTCTCTTTTTTCTTGAACCATTTAAGCATAAGTATTCCTAAGGGTGGATCAAATTTTTTGTAAAAACAAACCTTATTCTACACTCGAGTATAAATAATTATTCATAAGATTGGAATAGTCAGAAAATAGAAAAAAGATTCAGATAAGGGTAAGATAACATAAAAATCAACCTAGTGATTACTAAATTTAAGTTTGAGAGAAGTAAAAATATGAAATTATTAATAACGTTAACTATCTTGGTTTGTAATATAGCTTTTTCTCAGAGTATTACATCAATAAAATTAGATAAAAGCGTAATTACAATTACAAATAAAAACCTAAAAGAGATTCAAGTATCAGATCAATTAGTAACTACTCGAAATGGAAAAAAAAGTTCATACATTATTGTTAACAAAGTTCAAGATAATATGATTATTGGAAGAATTGTAAAAGGTGTCCCGAAATTTACAGACAAAGTTAAAAAAGGAAGCTTCTATATGTTCAACAATAATAGAAGTAATAAAAAAAACAAGACTGAATTTAATATAGGTCTTGGAGTAGAGTCTGTAAGTAAAATTAAAACAAATGCTGACGATGAAAGAATAAGTTTTTCACCAAACTTTAGGGTAAACTTAGGGCTTGATATTCCTTTAAAATTGTTTAAAAGAGATTTCTTGTTTTTGGTTAATTTAAACTCCAATTTATTCCCTACAAAAGCAAAACCCAAAAATGCTCCCAATAATGAGGAGTGGTCATACTATTCAATGAATTTTACTACAGATTTAGGGTACTTAATTACAAAGAACTTTTATGCTCGAGCTGGAGTAGGAGCTTCGTATTTAAATTATAAAGGTAAAATTGAATCACATAATTCTAATAGAGATAGTCGAAATCGACCAGTTCCATATATAGGAGATTATGATGAGAAACTTCTAGGAGTAAGCTTTGGACCTGGACTTGGTTATATAAAAAAAACTAAAAAAAATAAATCTATCAAAGTGGACATTGGATTTAACTTAACAAAAACATTAGATGCTCAGTCTGATAATCCTCTAGATCTAGAGATAGAAAAGCCTTCATTTAATAAATTACGATTAACAATAAGTCTTGGATTATAAAAAGGAATCAAAGATACTAGAAATATCCTCAATATCATCAATACTTAAGTCTAAAACTGGATTCATATCTCCATAACCCATTTCTACAGCATTAAGAATATCAGCATCTGTAGCACCTTGAATATTTGGAATTATGCCATCTCCTGAGCCATCTGAATTATGGCAACTCATACAATGAGTTGAGTATAAATTTCCTCCTCGTGCAGGGTCTCCATTTGCTCGGTTGATTGAACTATTTGCAGCATTAAAGTCGCTTGTATCTGAAGCCAGAGAAGAATCAAAATTCTTTCCACAAGAAAATAATAAAAAAGGTATTAAAATATAAAAACAATATTTCATTTGGTAGCGAGTTCCTTCTAATACAAATATCGGTTAATTTATCTTATACTTTAGAGTAAATATTTATACTTCTAAGTACTTACGAGAAGAATCAAGTAAATAAGTAGCAAGAAAAATAGGCATTTAAGTGTTATAGGCTGAAATTCTAAAATAGATATATTTAGAAGAAAAAAGAGACTTTCTTAAAAGTTGACACAAGTAGACAAGAATAAAAAGATTAACCAATAAATAAAATATTATGAATAGAATTGACTAACAAAACCTCAGAGTATAAACATCAATAAAAATTAAATTAAGTATATGAATTTAAAGGAAAATCGTGGAAATCGTCACCTCAATTCTCACTCAATTAGGTGTTAACAATACCTTCTATTATCAATTCGCAATAATTTGCGTTTTATATTTTATTTCATCAAAGTTTTTATTTGTTCCACTTCAAAAAGTTTTAGATTTACGAGCTGAAAAAACAACAAAGACTGAAAAATTAGCTGGCGAGTTAAATGAGAAATATAAAAATTTAAAATATGAATATGATGAAAAATTAGAGCGGACTCATAAAAGTGTTCAAGAAAATAAAACGAATCAGAAAAAAGAAATAGAAAGAGAACTTGAGTACAGCTTTAAAGATAAAGAAAGTGAAATTAATGACAAATTAGATACACAGAAAAACATAGTTGAGAAGGAATACTTATCTAAGAAAAATGATATTTTGGGTGAAAGTAAAAACTTAGCTGACGAGTTAATTAAGAGGGTACATGGATAAGTTACTATTTTTGATTATTAGCATTGAAGCTTATGCCGCAGGTGGTGGGTATGGACCTTCATCTTTAATTCCTGGATTAATAAATACTCTTTTAGTTGGAGTAATATTCTTTACTCAAAGAAAAAAAATTAGCTCATACTTCACTGGTAAATATGATCAAATTAAAGAAATCTCTGAAAGAGCCAAGACTCAAAAATTTGAAGCTCAGATGCTTTTAGAGAAGCAGCAGAAAAAAAATGATAAACTCGATGATACTATTGCTGAAATTGAAATGAATGCAAAAAATGAAGTAGCTAGTTTTAAAGAAGAAAAAGAAAAAGAAAACACAATTAGAGTTTCTAAGTTAGAAGAAGACTTTGGGTCTAAATTAGAAATGAAAAAATTGGAAATGGTTAAGTCTATAAATAAAGAACTTATTGATAGTGTTATAGCTAAAGCAAAAGATCAGGTTAAGAATAATCCTGAACTTGCTGCCAAATTAAATAAGAGTATAACTCGAGGCCTATAAAATGAAAGAACAAGTAATTGCAAAAACATACGCTCAAGCCATTAGGTCTATATCTAAGGATGAAGGTTTTGATGCTGTTGCTGAGCTTGTTAAATTTAATAGTGCTGTAAATGTTTCTACTGATCTTGAACAAGTATTATTTCTTGAGGCCTTCTCTGAGGAAGAAAAAACAGGTGTTCTTGAAGATCTATCAAAGAAGTTAGGAATTCATCAAACTGTTCAAAATTTCATGAAGTATTTAGTGAATGAGAAAAGAATGAGTCTTATAAATATGATTTATAAAGAAGTTGTTATAATGGACGATGATGAAAAAGGATTTTTAAAAGGTTCAATTCAAGGAGCCACTGATTCAATTGATGAAGAGACTAAGAAAAAAATAATTGAGCATCTTGAGAAGAAGCTAAATAAAAAAGTAAATTTAAGTTACGAGAAAAACGAAAAAATAACTGCCGGCTATAGAGTAAGTGCAGGAGACTATCTAATGGACGCAAGTCTAGATAATCAATTTGATGAATTTAAAAAAACTATAATGTTTTAAATATAAAGAGGTATAAATGAGTACAGCTATTAGACCAGAAGAAATTACTTCGATCATAAAAGATCGAATTGCTAATTTTCAATCTAGATTAGATGTAAGTGAAATCGGAACAGTTCTTACTGTTGGAGATGGGGTTGCCAGAGTTTTTGGACTGAAAAATGTTCTTGCTGGTGAGTTAGTAGAATTTGAAGACGGTTCTAAAGGTATGGTTTTAAACCTTGAGAGTAATAACGTAGGTATTGCTGTTCTTGGAGATGATAAAGAAATTAAAGAAGGTTCAAAAGTTAAAAGAACAGAAACAATTGTTGAAGTTCCGGTTGGACCTGAATTATTAGGAAGAGTTGTTAATCCATTAGGTGAGCCAATTGATGGTAAGGGTCCACTTAATGCTAAACATAGCTCAAGAGTTGAAACAAAGGCTCCTGGGATTATCGCTAGAAAGTCGGTTCATGAGCCACTTCAAACGGGGATTAAAGCAATCGATGCCATGATTCCAATTGGTAGAGGTCAGCGAGAATTAATTATTGGAGATAGAAAAACAGGTAAAACAGCTGTTGCAATCGATACGATCATTAATCAAAAAGGTAAAGACGTTAAGTGTATTTACGTGGCCATTGGTCAAAAGCAATCTACAGTTCGTCAGGTTTATCAAAAATTAGAAGAAACAGGTGCTCTTGAGTATACAACAATTGTATCGGCAACTGCTTCTCAATCTGCTCCACTTCAATTTATTGCACCTTATTCAGGTTGTGCGATGGGTGAGTACTTTTTAAATAACGGTCAACATTCATTAATTATTTATGATGATCTTACAAAGCAATCTCAAGCTTATAGACAATTATCACTTTTACTTAGACGTCCACCAGGACGAGAAGCATTCCCTGGGGATGTATTTTATATTCACTCAAGACTTTTAGAGAGAGCGTGTAAAGTAAATGATGATCTTGGAAATGGTTCAATGACGGCTCTTCCAATTATTGAAACTCAAGAGGGTGACGTTTCGGCTTATATTCCGACAAACGTTATTTCTATTACAGATGGTCAGATTTATCTTGAGTCGGATCTTTTCAATTCTGGTATTCGTCCAGCGGTTAACGTTGGTCTTTCGGTATCAAGGGTTGGTGGTTCAGCACAAGTTAAAGCGATGAAAAAAGTTGCTGGTACACTACGATTAGACCTTGCTCAGTATAGAGAGCTTGCGGCCTTTGCTGCATTTGGATCTGATTTAGATGAAACGACACAAAATCAGCTAAACAGAGGTGAGAGACTAGTTGAGCTTTTAAAGCAAGGTCAATACGCTCCTGTTGATGTTTATGATCAAGTTGCTTCAATATTTGCTGGTACAAAAGGACTATTTGATAAAGTTCCAGTTTCAAAAATAAAAGATGCAGAAAAAGATCTTTTAGACTTTTTACATAATAGACATGCTGGAGTGATGAAAGAATTATCTAGCGGTGGAAAAATGACTGGTGAGTTAGTTACTAGTTTAACTGATGCGATTAAGAGTTTTAACGAAGTAAATAAATACGAATAAATTATGGCAAATATAAAAGACCTTAAAAAAAGAATTAAAAGTACCAAAGGTACATACAAGATAACTAGTGCAATGAAACTAGTATCTGCTGCTAAGCTTGCAAGAGCACAGCAGAGAATTTTAAGTCTTAAACCTTATTCAAATGAATTAATGTCTACATTAAAAACGGTAGCAGCTGTTACCAGTGATTATGAGCATGATTTTTTTAAAGGTGATTTAGAAAACAAGCACGCACATTTATTAATTATCTCTTCTGATAAAGGTTTATGTGGTGGGTATAACGGCCAATTATACAAAGAGGCAAAGAAGTTTTTGGCAGCAAATGATGATAAAGAATTTAAGGTTCATTTTATCGGAAAGAAAGTTAAAGAATTAATTGCTGAAGAAGTGAACGTTGGAAATCATTATAAGTTTGAAAAAGTAGAACCGACTCATGATGAAATTTTAGATATTGCTGATGAGCTAAGTACTTCTTTTGAAACAGGTGAAGTTGGGAGTGTCCATATATTGTATAACTCTTTTGAGTCTGCAATGAGTTGCTTTGCAACAGCTACACAGATTCTTCCATTTTCTATGCCTGAAGATGATAAAGAAAAAATTAAGGAAGACTTTCCATTTGATTTTAAATACGCACCGAGTGCGGAAGATATTCTAGATACGATGATACCTGAAGTTTACGCCAATAGTATTTATACAGCTGTATTAGATGCTATTGCTAGTGAGCATGGAATGAGAATGGTTGCGATGGATAATGCCAGTAGTAACTGTAACGATGTAATAAAAAAATTAACATTAAAGATGAATAAATTAAGACAAGCTGCGATTACAACTGAGCTTATAGAAGTTGTATCTGGAGCGGAGTCATTAAACGGCTAAGTAATTTAGCGAGGAGTTAGACATGTCTGAGAACATGGGATTAGTAAAACAAGTAATGGGTCCAGTTGTGGATATTGAATTTCCATCTGGAGTTCTACCAAAAATTAAAAACGCTTTAAGATTAACAAATAAAGCGATTAATGATGAGGAGTGGAATTTAGTATGTGAAGTTGCTCAGCATCTTGGAAACAATATTGTTAGAACGATTGCAATGGATTCAACTGAAGGTCTTGCAAGAGGTTTAAAAGTTAAAGATACAGGTAAAGGAATTCAAGCTCCAGTTGGGAGAGAGTGCCTTGGAAGAATTATAAATGTAATTGGTGATCCAATTGATGAAGCAGGACCTATTGGTCATAAGAAATCTTATGATATCCACAGAGCTGCTCCAAAATTTGAAGACCAATCAACGAAGCTTGAGCCTTTCTACACTGGTATTAAAGTAATTGATCTACTTGCTCCTTATGTTAAGGGTGGAAAGATTGGATTATTTGGTGGTGCCGGAGTTGGTAAGACCGTTTTAATTATGGAGCTTATTAATAATATTGCTACTCAACACGGTGGTTTCTCAGTTTTTGCTGGAGTAGGTGAGAGAACAAGAGAAGGAAACGATCTTTATCACGAGATGAAGGAATCGGGAGTTTTAGAAAAAACTGCTCTTTGTTACGGTCAGATGAACGAGCCTCCAGGAGCGAGAGCAAGAGTTGCTCTAACTGGTCTTAGTATCGCTGAGTACTTCAGAGATGAAGAGAAGCAAGACGTTTTATTTTTCGTAGATAATATTTTTAGATTTACTCAAGCAGGTTCTGAGGTTTCAGCACTTCTTGGTCGTATTCCATCTGCCGTTGGTTACCAACCAACACTATCAACTGAGATGGGTGATATGCAGGAGAGAATTACATCAACTAAAGATGGATCTATTACATCTATTCAGGCCGTATACGTGCCTGCAGATGATTATACCGATCCAGCTCCAGCTACAACATTTGCTCACCTTGATGCAACGACAGAGCTAAATAGATCTATTGCAGAGCTTGGAATTTATCCAGCTGTTGATCCACTTACTTCAAGTTCAACGATTTTATCTCCAGCGATTTTAGGAGATGAGCATTACGATACTGCTAGAGAAGTTCAGGAAATCCTACAAAGATATAAAGAACTTCAAGATATTATCGCTATCCTTGGTATGGACGAGCTTTCAGAAAAAGATAAGAAAATTGTTGGTAGAGCTAGAAAGGTTCAGAAATTTTTATCTCAACCATTTTTTGTTGCCGAGCAATTTACAGGAATTACAGGTCAGTTCGTAAAGATTCAAGACACTATTGCTGCTTTTAAAGCAATCTTAAATGGTGAAGTTGATGATTTACCCGAGCAAGCATTTTACCTAGTTGGTGGAATGGATATGGTTAGAGAAAAAGCAGAGAAACTTGCTGCAGAAGCGAAGGCGTAGAAATGTTTAAGTTAGATATACTTACTCCTAGTGGCGTTGTTGTTAAGGACTTCCAATGTAACGAAGTCCTAGTTCCAACTGTTAGTGGGGAGATAGATATCTTAAAAGATCATACGCACGTTTTAACAAAACTATCTACTGGTATCGTTACAGCAATTGATTTAGATAATAAAAAATGGAATTTTTCTGTAACTCATGGAACATGTAAAATTCTAGGTGATAGGGTTTCAATATTAGCAATGACTTCTGAGTCTGCTGAGAAGATTGATGTTGATAGAGCAAAAGCTGCTCTTGATAAGGCCGAGAAAAAATTAGCTCAAGCTGTTGAAAATGATGCTGAACTTATCAAGTTTAGAAGAAAGAAAGAAAGAGCTGAGATGAGAATTAAACTTGGTTACACTCGCGGTGATAGTTAATAAATTGCTTAGACTATAATTCATAAATATTTAAATAAACAAAGGGCAAAAATGAGTCTTTTAGAAAAGTTATGTACTGAAAATGGTATTTCGGGCAGAGAAGGTAAGATCATTGAAATCTTAAAAAAAGAATGGTCAAAGTATGCTGACGTTGAAGTTGATGAAATTGGAAACTTAATCGCTATAAAAAAATCAAAAAAGAAAAATGCTAAGAAAATTGTTATTGCTGGGCACATGGATGAGATTGGATTTGTAGTTAAGCATATCGATGATAAAGGATTTTTGTATTTAAGTTCTCGTGGCGGAAATATGGCCAGTAATCTAATTTCGCAGAGAGTTTGGATAGAGGGTAAGAAAAATATTATGGGAGTTATTAATAAAACTCCAACTAACTTCATAGCTGGATGCCCACCTGAAAAAGCTAAGATCACGATTAATGACTTATTTGTTGATACTGGTTTAAGTGAGAAGGAAGTAAAAAAAATAATTTCTGTAGGGGATCCGATCATTAGGATTGGTGAATATTATGAACAAGAAAATATTATTTTTTCAAAAGCCTTAGATAATAGGGTTGGCTGTTATGTCGTTGGAGAAGTTTTAAAAAAACTTGCTAAGAAAAACTTAAATGTTGATTTATATGTATTGGCTTCTGCTCAAGAAGAGGTTGGAGTAAGAGGAGCTAAAACTGCTGCGAAGAATATAAATCCTGATATAGGCATTGCTGTAGATGTTACTATAGCGCTTGATGTGCCTGGAATAGGAGCTAAAGATAGAGTTAGTGAATTAGGAAAGGGTGTTGCTATAAAAATATCTGACCATGGATCAATCACTAATCAAGGAATTATCGACCATTTTAAAAAATTAGCAGATTCGAACAAAATAAAGCACCAGCCAGAAATTCTTCCATTTGGTGGAACAGATGCAATGGGTCTTCAATTATTAGGTAAAGGTGCTGTTGGTACACTTTCAGTTCCAACTAGATATGTTCATAGTGCAACTGAAATGCTTCATAAAAAAGATCTTGATGGTTGTATAAAGCTTCTTACTAAGTTTATAGAAACAGCAGATAAAGTTAAACTAAAATTTTAAGTGAGGAGTTTTAATGAGTCATTTTTATGCATATGTGAGTAGGATGAAGTTAATTGAGCGATGGTCGCTTATGCATAATCTTAGACCAGAAAATGTTCAAGAACATAGTTTGCAGGTTGCTATTGTTGCCCATTCATTGGCCACAATAGGAAATAAATATTTCAATAAAAATTATAACGCTGATAGAATTTGCACTCTTTCAATCTTTCATGATGCAACAGAGGTTTTAACAGGTGATCTACCTACACCTGTAAAATATTTTAATCCGGAAATAAAAAATGCTTATAAAGAGATTGAGAAATTAGCAACTGATAAACTTTTATCATATCTTCCAAGTGAAATGATTGATGAATATTCTAAAATTTTTAAAAAGCAAGACAGAGACCTTGAATCTTGGAAAATAGTAAAAGCTGCAGATAGTTTATGTGCCTATATTAAGTGTGTTGAAGAGTCGGCTGCAGGGAATAAAGAGTTTAATAGAGCTAAAATAACAATTGAAAGCTCTTTATTAAAAATGGAATTAGAAGAAGTTAGTTATTTTATTAAAAACTTCCTTCATAGTTTTTCATTAAGTTTAGATGAATTGAGTATTCAATAGAAGTATTTAAAGAAATTCTATTATTTCTTTTAACGACTTAGATAAATTTAAACAAGCAAGATTTAAGTTTTCAAAAAACTGATCAGATGTAGGTTTATTATCATTGTCTATAATATCGGTTATTGATTTTATTCCAATCCAAGAAGAATTATAAAAACTTGCAACTTGAGCAATTCCTGCAAGCTCCATCTCCTTAACACTAGATTTTAACTCTATGATTGAATTGTTGTCCGATTCATTCATTTCAAATGAATTTCCAGTAGAAACAATGACAGGAATTAAATTTTTAATTTCTGATAGGATGTTAAAATATTTATCTGATGGAGCAAAATCACCTTTAAAATATTCATTATATCCAGGGATAGAAATTCGATGGTCATGAAAATATACTTTTTTACAAATAGTGACATCACCAATATTTAGTCCATGAGTACTTTTACCTCCTGAGGTTCCTGCATTAATTAATAAATCAGGTTTTATAAAGCTCAATACAGATTGGGAAATTAAACTGGCAAATTCAGTTCCAACATAAGATACATTTTCACTAAATCTTCCATTTACAATAAGAGAGACTTCCTTATTGTCTATTTTAGTTTGATAAAGATTATGAGGTATAGGTGTTTCTAGGGGATCTGATTGCTTGAAACCTAAAAGTTCTATAAAAGGTCTAGCTTCTTCAGCCATAGTAATTTGAATACATATTTTCATAATAAGAATTATATCAAAATTACTTATTACTGATAAATATAAAATGATAAAGAAATAGAAGATTTTACCGATAAATAAACAATGAATATTTTTAAAGTATTACTATCTCTCTTTATATTGATTTCATGTTTTGAGTCAAAAAAAGTAGCTACTCCCAAGAAAGAAGAAACAAATAAAAAAGAGTTGCAATTTATGTCTACTCTTGATTCTTGTTTGTGTGAGAGTGATTCCAATGCTCGAGATATTAATCATTCAAAATCACTATTTATCACAGATCAAACTCTATTGACCGCTCTAGATTCATCTAAATATAGTTTTTCCAACCTGCTAAAGAATATGAATGATCCAAATTTATTAATTAGGTCAAATGGAATAAATCCAGATGAGCAGTTTCATTTATTTATTAAAAGATATTTGGATAATATGATTCTTACAGATATTCCTGAAGATCAAAAAATTGAAGGTGAGTTAAATGATATTCAGCCATTAAATACAACTCATTCAACTATTGTTTCACGTTGGGAAAAGTCAGAAGTTGAGCAGGGTCAAGAACAAAAATTTCTTGAAGGGTCTCCTTATAAACTCATAGCTGTTGTATTTAGACCAGATCTCATAGAAAACGATGAAGCAGGAAACTTAGAACATGCAGGAGAAGGTAGATTTATCTATCAACTTTTAGGTGAGTTTAATGCACCTGTAAGTCACTTTGTGATTTTAGAATATAAACTTGCTATGGGGGATGGATCATTAAGAATTGGAGATTCACTAAATAGTGTCGATGCCTGGGATAGAAAAAAATGGAATGAAGAATGGGCAAGATTAAGTTGTTTAGAGATCAACTCTTCAGAATATAGAAATCAGTTAGAAAAAGTTTTAGATAGAGTTGCTTTAGTAGATTATAATGATTCTAAGTGGAGTAATAAAAGTTCAATCGGCCAAGTAAGAGTCAATGATTTTATAAATGGCTTTGGGTCTCCTTGGGCATTATTTGAAAATCAATTAGAAAAAGGGCCGGGACCTAATTTATTAGTTCGGCATAGAATGGAAAATTCTCCAAAAGATAATTTTGTTACATCTCCAAGCGGAGCAGTAGGCCTACCGATTGCCTCTTTAGGAAAACCGATGAACCCAAATGGGAATAAAGAAATTATCGATTTTGTAATTGCTCAAAAAGATAAAATAGCTGATTTAAATGAGACTTATAAATTACCGGATCTTTTAACGGGATGGCAAAATACTTATAGTCCAAATGCAAATTGGGGAAGAGAGTTTAATAACGGAACACCTTCCTTTATTCCTGATGGTGAATCAATAGCTATACCTTTTAATAATATTGATGAATCAATTATTTCAAATAATGAAAAAACAATGATTAAGTATAGATTTGCTCTTAATTCTTGTAGTTCATGTCATATGGATGCTTTTACTTCTAGAAATGCAGATTTTTTACCATCATTTTTAGATGCTGGTAGAGCTCTTGGTTTTGGTGATATTCCATTTTCACAAAATACACTAGATGAAAATAGACCAAGAAGTGAAGGTGGTTTTGAGACAATTGACATAAGAGGAATAAGTACTCCTTTTGTTCATTTTTCACTTAATGGAAGTTTGAGCGAATTCTTAAAAGAAGATCTTATTCATAGAGAAAATGAATTAGAATTTCAACTCTCTGTAGCCTCCTGTGAGGAAGAAGAAGTAGAAGGTGAAATAATAGATATCGAAGCAAAAGTTATTCCTTTTGGTTTTGAAAGTGTTGAAGTATTGAGAGAAATTCCATTTAAGGTCGAGTTAACAAACGTAAGTTCAAATCAAGCAACTTCAGTTACAGTAAATTTAAGTTGTCCAGCTGGAACTGAAAAAATTGGAAATCCAGCTATTACAGCAGGGATTTTTAGTGAATCAGATAATCTATGGGTTATAGGAACAATTGCTCCAAATACAAAAGAGAGTATAGAGTTAAGATGTAGAATTAATGAAGACCAAGAAGGCCAAGCAATAGAGTTTTTAGTTAATGAAGGTGACATTTTAACTGATCAAAGAGACTTAAATAGAAGCAATGAAAATAGTTCTATAAATTTGAGAATTAAAGAAAAACAAAAAGAAAGTGATATAGAAGTCTTTTCCTCTATAAATGATTCATCACCATCTGAAGGAGATGAAGTTATCATAACGTTGGGAGTTGTTAACAAAGGTCCAGATAAAGCAGGAATTACTTCAATTGTTGCATTTTGTCCTGAAGATACATCAGAGATAAAAAGATCAGTTTCTGTACAAAGCTCTAAGTTATGGACATTAGGTTCTATAGATATCGACCAAGGTGATAGGGCCAATGCAAAAATTCAAGAAATAACGTGTAAAATTAACGAAGGAACTAGCGGTCAAAAATTAAAATTTGAAGTAAAGCAATCGCAAGTGTTTGTTACGCAAAACGATAATGATAGATCAAATAACAGCACAGTTTTAGAATTTGTAGTTAAAGATAAAACAAATGATAAATTAGTTAGTGATATAAAAACTTCATTAGAGATAATTAATCCACAAATCAAAGCTGGGGAGAGAATTCAATTAAAACTAGACATCGAGAACCTTGGTCCGCAAATAGCTCAAGAGATAGTTTATACTGTAAAATGTCCAGAACAATTAAATACTAGACCAATTGTAGTTGCAGTTAATAACGGAAGTGTCTCAACACAAGGAAATGATGGTCAATGGAAAATAAATAACCTTAACCCTCAAAGGTCAGTCACTCTAAGTTATAGCTGTGTTACGCCTGAAGCAATTAATGATAAATTACTGAAAATAAAACTAGAGCAATCGCAATTAAGTTTGGGTGAAAACAATGTTGATAATAATATAAGTAATCATATTTCAGGAAATAAAAACATAGAAGTAAAAGGGTTTAGAGTCTGTGATTTTGATCTAAATCAAGCTGCTGGAACAAGTATTAATCTAAGTGCAGTAGATATTGTATTATTACAAAAGCATATTTTAGGGATCTCTTTGGTTGGTACTCCGGCTGATAATCCAAACAACGAAGCACATTTAATAAATATATTTGGTGGTAAAATGGTTGATAATAGTGGAGATGGAAGAGTCTCAGCTGTTGATTTAGTAAATATGAGGAAATGGATTCTAGGATTATTTCCAAGCTGGGAAGAAGCCTTTAAAAACAATAGAAAAGTTGATGATTGTGATGTCTTTTTACCATTTGAAAATTTACGATTTAATGGAATTAAGGGGAATTAATGAAGAAATATATATTAGTTTTAATATTTTTAAATATTTCATATGGAATGAAGTTAAATCATTTTATGTATAGTTGTGAGAGTGAATTAATTCAATTGAAAAATAAAAAGTGTGCTGTAGTTGAATTAAAAGGGAAGAAATTAAAAGTTGTAAAGATGAGAAGACCAACACAAAAAAAGTGCTCACAAAATGATTCTTTAATAGGAGTCATAACTGAAAAAAGATGCATAAACTTTGGTAGTTCAACTGGGACACTTAGCGGAAATAAATCAAGCGGTATAGATGATATATTAAACAATAGAAAGTTTTCTGTTACTGATCCCAGCAGAACACATTAAGAATTATATAAATCAAAAATCTTGTTATTCATTTCCTGCGTAAAGCTATCGAGGTCAGTAGAGGAAATTGATCCTTGGGCCATAGCTTTTTTTCCACCACCTTTAGCTCCAAATTTTGAAGCAATATCTTTTAATAAGCTAGAGCAATCAAGATTTTCATTGTTTTTATAAGTCTTAAGGAGAACCATCGATTTATTACCTTTATTAGCAGTAATGAAAACTAGACCTTTTGGGTGCTTATCAATAAAAAGATCGCCAAGTTTCCTAATGTCCATATCTGAAGTGGCATGAATATGCTTAAATGTTAATCCATTTGATAAGCTTATAATATCTGAGTCTAAAATATCTTGAGCATTAATTGTTTGAATTTTTTCTTCGAGTTGGGAAATCTTTTTATTGGCACTCAAAATTTCTTCTTTCATTTTAACAATTTTTTCTACTAGCTTTTGATCTTTAGTATTGGAAATAGTTTCAATTTCTTCAAGTGTAGAGAGCTTTTGATTAACAAAATTAAATGCACCAATGTTTGTCATGGCTTCAATTCTTCTAACACCTGTAGCTAATGAGCCTTCACTTAGGATTTTAAAAAAACTTATCTCAGAGGTGTTTTTAACGTGAGTTCCTCCACAAAGTTCTAGGGAAAAACCGGGAATATTAATAATTCTAACAATATCTCCATATTTTTCACCAAACAAAGCCATGGCTCCCATGCTAATTGCTTCATCTTTTTTTACTGAACTTGGCATAACATTGATTGATTCTTGAATTTTTTTATTAACAATTCCTTCTATTTTAGAAATATCTTCCTTGGACAATTTTTCTGGATGGGTAAAATCAAATCTTAATCTATCAGGACCAACGCTAGAACCGGCTTGTTTAATATGATTTCCAAGAACGCTAATCAGAGCAGCTTGCAGTAGATGTGTTGCTGTATGGTTAGACTTTGTTAAGTTCCTATTTTTCTTATTAACAAGAAGTTTATAAGTATTACCTAACTTAAACTCATTTTTACTTTGAGTTAAATGAATATGTAAACCATCAACAGGTTTCAAGGTGTTTTCAACTAAAGCAACTAGATCATTGCCTGAATAGATTTCACCAATATCACCTAATTGACCACCACCTTCAGCATAAAATGGTGACTTATCAAAAATTAATGCAGATTGATCTTTGAGTTTAATAATATCTAAAAGTTTAGAGTCGCTCTCGAGTTGATCATAACCAATAAAATTAGTAGCACCATTTTTTTCAAAAGATTTATAGAATAACTCATTATCATTTTCATTAGCACTAAAGTTTCCAGATTTTTTTGATCGTTTAACTTGTTTTTGCATTTCAGAATTAAAGCCATCAAGATCGGGAGTTAGTCCATTTTCTTTAAGGATCATTTCTGTTAGATCTATTGGAAATCCATGAGTATCGTATAAGTCAAATGCAGCTTTACCACTGAGTTTAGTTTGAGAAGATTTTTTTAGAAGTGAAATTTCTTTTTCTAATAGTTTTAATCCACTAGATAAAGTTTTTCTAAATGAGTCTTCTTCTAGCCTTAAATATTTTTCTACAAATTGTTGGTTGTTTCTAATGTCAGGAAAAATTTGAACAAGTGAATCAAAAACAACATCAACCAAAGTGTAAAGAGACGTATTTTTTACTTCTAGAAGATCTAGATACCTTACTGCTCTTCTAATGATCCTTCTTAAAACATATCCTCGACCTTCATTGGAAGGGAGAACACCATCAGATAATAACAAACTTGTTGATCTGGCATGGTCAGCGACTACTCTCATCATTTGAGGATAATCAGAATATTTTTTAGAGCTAATAGTTTCTATTTTCTTTATAATTACTTGAAAGCCATCAGAGTCAAAATTATTATAAGTACCTTGAAGGGCTGCTGCAATTCTTTCTAGACCAGCACCAGTATCTACACTGGGTTTTGGTAAAAGCTTTTTCTTGATTTCAGAACCATCTCTATATTTTTCAAATTGCATAAATACAAGATTCCAGATTTCTACATATCTTGATTCGTCATCGAGCAAGCATTCAGAAGTATCTACGGATGCATCAGCATGATCTTTCCCATGATCAAAGAAAATTTCAGAACATGGGCCACATGGTCCAGTTTCACCCATTTCCCAAAAGTTATCCTTATCACCTTTAAAAAATATTCGTTCTCTAGGAATTCCTTCCTGGTTATGCCAGATATCGGCTGACTCTGTATCTGTATGATGACATGTGATATAAAGTTTTTCTTTTGGAATATTTAACTCTTTTGTTAAAAATTCCCATGCAAATGAAATTGCTTCTTTTTTAAAATAATCACCAAATGAGAAATTACCCAACATTTCAAAAAAGGTATGATGTCTAGCAGTGAATCCAACATTTTCAAGATCATTATGTTTACCACCAGCTCTTACACATTTTTGAATTGTAACAGCTCTTTTATTCTTAGGGTTTGCCTTGCCAGTAAAGTTATCCTTAAACTGAACCATTCCTGCATTTGTAAAAAGCAGCGTTGCATCACCTGAGGGTATAAGTGAGGCTGAGGGTAGGTGAGCATGAGATTTACTCTCAAAAAACTTGATAAATTTAATTCTAATTTCAGATGTCTTCATAGGTTAATAATATAATTCAATTAATATGAAATTTAAATTATTTAGTTTGAGTCAATATAGTAAATTTCAAGTTAGGTAACTTGATTGGATGTAGTGGTTAGTCTTAAATAGGTTCAGGGAGAAATAGATGAAAAATATAATATTATTTTCTTTAATTGTAACGATTCATGTCAGTTGTGGATCTAACAAGAGCATTGAGGCTAAAAAAATCACTATAAATGATGGGGTAGCTCTGTGTGGGACAGATACAGAATCTAGGCTCCAAAAATGTATAAATACTAGATGTAAAACAGACTATTCTGATGTTTTAGCAAAAGCATATGCTTTTGA
This sequence comes from uncultured Bacteriovoracaceae bacterium, assembly GCA_938017795.1. Lineage (GTDB taxonomy): Bacteria > Bdellovibrionota > Bacteriovoracia > Bacteriovoracales > Bacteriovoracaceae > JAHDHG01. The sequence continues at coordinate 112,777 of CALIJZ010000002.1, read as the reverse complement.
AGGAGCAAGCAATAGTTATGTCTATTTAGATATCGTTAATAAGGGTGATAAATGTATGACAAAAACATTTTCATCGTTTGAAGGAGAAAAATCTTGTACCTTTGATCTATTATTTAATAAGTATTTTCAAAAAAGTGCCGAAATTTTAAGAAATAAAGAATATCTTCTTGATCAACATTATTTAAATCAAAAAATAAAAGATATAAAAACAGAAGAAGAATATTTAAAATGGATGGTTGAGTACAAAGACTTATTTAAAAAACATAATTCTGACGAAGATGTAAACAGAAGATTTGCTGAGACGTATCCAGATTTTAAAAAAACAATAAGTGAGAACTGTTCTGGTAGTAAAAGTTTAACTCCAGAGCAGAAAAGTTATAAAAAAAGATTAGCTCAATACTCTGGAGAAATCTCTAAACATCAGATGCGTTTATCAAAGATAAACTTTGTTAAAATGAAAGAGTATCAAAATTCACTTTATGATGCTTCAGAAAAGTTTTTGTCAGAATGTAAATCTGGTGTTATGGAGTCTTGTAAAAATGTTGGAGCATATTTTTCTTACAGGGGTGATTATGAAAATTCTGCTTATAGCTATGAAAAAGCCTGTGAGTTAGGTGATGTAGCAAGTTGTACAAACGCTAGTTATAATTTTCATGTAGCTAAACTTCCAGCTAAGGCCAAGCAAATGGCAACGAAAGCATGTGAGGGTAAAGAGCCAATTGGTTGTTATAATCTAGCTTGCTTTCAATGTGGGAGAAAAAATAAAATAGAAGCCCTTAGATTGTTTAATCATGCAATTAGCCTAGATAAAGAAGGTGTGCTCTTAAAAATACAAAAAGAAGTTATTGATGATCCTGAGATTCAATGTATTTCTGATTCTAAAGAATTCAAAGATTTTTCAAATATAGAAGTTAAAGAAAAAACTAATTAGCACTTTCTCCATAGTTTGGTAAAACTCGTGCACTAGGATCTTTAACGTCACAGTTTTCCCAATTCTTGTTAGGCATCCAATACTCTTTTATAAGTTCTTGATGATTTGGGAAGTGCTTATGAAAAATCTCTCTATACATTAAAGATTCTTTGGTAAATGGTTTATTGTGCGAATATTTATTACACAATTTCACATAGTTTTCATCGTCAGAATACATGACAGCGGCATGCCTTTTTATATACTCAACACATGTATGGCCGACAGCATCTGAAAAAGCAGCTTTTTCTCTATAGAGAATTTCTGGTGGTAAGTAACTTCCATCGTCAAAAGCTTTTCTTAATAAGTATTTACCTTGTCCCCAGATATTCATCTTCTTGGAAGCATTGATTGAAAAAACGTGTTTTACAAAGTCTGTATCGCTAAATGGGACTCTAGCTTCTAATGAATTTGAACTAATACATCTATCTGCTCTTAAGACATCAAAAAGATATAACTCTTCTACTCGTTTGTATGCTTCTTCTTGAAACTGGTCAGGACTTGGAGCGTAGTCAGTATATTTATATCCAAATATTTCATCACTTACTTCTCCTGTGAGGACAACTTTTAAGTCAGTCTTTTCTTTAATATATTTACAAACTAAATACATACCTACAGAAGCTCTTATCGTAGTGATGTCCCAACTTTCTAAGTAAAAAATTAAATCATCTAAACATTTAAAAATATCTTCTTTAGTGAAGATTACTTCGTGATGATTTGAACCAATGTGATCAGAAACGATTTTAGCGTATTTATTGTCAATGGCACTATCGTTTATCCCAATAGAAAAAGTCTCTATTGGTTTGTTGGAATGTTTTGCAGCTATTGCACAAACCAAGCTCGAATCTAGTCCTCCACTTAATAGAAAGCCAATAGGGGCATCAGATGTTAGTCTTTTCTTAACACCAGAAATTAATAAATCCCTAATTCCTTTAAGTTCTAAATCGAGGTCGAAAGAATCTTTAGCTAAAGTCTCTCTGAAATCTATAAATTTGTGGAACATACCATTTTCAAAAAAGTGTCCGGGTGGGAAAGGGTTAATTTCTTCACAAATTCCAAGCAATCCTTTAGCTTCACTGGCAAAGCAAATCGAGCCTGAATCAGAGTATCCATAAAAGAGTGGTCTTATTCCTATTGCGTCTCTTGCAGCGAAGATTTCACCAGATGATTGATTAAAGTAAATAAAGGCAAATTCACCATCTAGTGAAATAGCTGTATCTTTTATGCCGATTTCTTTAATCATTGGAAGAATAACTTCACAATCGGAATTAGATGAATAATTAAAAGAGAATTTTGATTTCAGTTGTTCAAAGTTATAAATTTCACCATTGCAAATAAGTTGACTGGAGTCTATTTTAAAAGGTTGATTACCATTATCAGATAGATCCATAATAGAGAGGCGGTGAAAGCCGATATAACCATTATCACTAATTTCATTTAATTGATGATTGTCTGGTCCTCTATAGGCAAAAGAGTTAAATGCCTTTTCTATTTCAGACTTAGATTTATTTGAACCACCAATAAAGAATACACCGCACATACTTCCTCCAGTAAATAAGGCTAGATTATGCTGAGAAACGTCTATAATTTCAATGGATGAATGTTATAATTATCAAGATGTTTAAAATTGTTATATTTTTACTTTTTTATGTTAATTGTTATGGCAATAAAGTCCAAACGGCCAATCATATAATAAAAGATCTAAAAGCTGGCGAATACTCCTATATTGTTCAAGATTTAAACTCTGGAGAGGTTATCAAATCTCATAATGAGAATGTACTCTTTCCTACAGCATCTACAGTGAAAATTCTTACTGCTCAATATGCATTAGAAAAGTTAGGAGTAGACTTTAAATTTAAGACAAAGTTGTGCCAAAAAGGTCAGGGTTTATATATTGTAGGTTCAGGTGATCCTAGTTTTGTGATTGAGAATCTGTATTTACTTGCTCACAAATTAAAAATTAGGGGCGGTTTGAGCGAATTTAAAAATCTTTTTTATGACGATTCAATTTTTGAGAGTTATTCAATTAAAACTGGAAGAAAAAAACTTAGCAGTACAAGGGCATATAATGCACATGTAGGAGGTTTGAATTTAAATTATAATTCAATTCCAGTTCATTTATTCAATATAAACAAGAAAATAAAATCTGATAATATTTCTAATGCTAATGTCTCTAAAGTTACTTTTAGTAGCAGTGAAAATATTGGTTTAAGATATGATGGAGATATAATTCAAGCTTATGGAAATTTTCCTCGCTCAAAAAGTGAGCATATTGAATACATAAAAGCTAAAAATCCATCATTGAATTTTGCCGAAACATTTAGAAAAATTCTAGAAATAAATTTGCCAACAACAAAAGGTAATATAAGCAAGAGTTGCAAGGAAATAGTCTCAGTTGAATCAAGGCCAATTGGTGAGATTATAAAGCTAATGAATAAGTTTTCTAATAATTTAATAGCAGAAGCCTTAATAAAAAAAATAGACTCACTTGATAGTTCTCAGGGAAAAATGAGCACAGGTGTGGAAAAGTTCAAAAAATATTTATTCAAAAATGGTTTTAGCTCAGAAAACTTAAGTTTAGTGAGCCCGAGTGGATTGAATCCAAATAACAAGACAACTGCAAAAGCCATGAATGCATTTTTATTAAACAAATCTAAGAAAAGAGTAGATAGCTTCACTCTTTTTGCTAGCATGCCTATTGCGGGCGTAGATGGAACCTTGAAGAAAATAAAAAGATCAAACTTTATTGGAAAAACAGGATATATAAACGGAGTAGCTTCAATAACTGGAGTTTATAAAGGTTCAAAAGATTTAGTAGTAACCCTTTTTATAAACTCAAACAAAAAATCATATTCTAGTTTGAATAGTATTCGCGCGGGTTTTATAAAAAAATTAAAATCTATAACCAACTGAAACTTCAGCATAAGGAAAAATACCTGAAGCGGCACTTGTATCATAATTAAGTACTAGTTCTTTAATTAGCGGGTCTTGACTTAAAGCTTCAACCCCTGGAATATCTCCTACCTTAATATCAACTTCTTTTGTTAACATATTAAATCTCGCTCCACCTGCAGCTTTAAAAATAAAAGAATTAAGTGAGTAAGCATATCCGAAGCCAGCATAAGCACTTGCACCAGTTAGTGAAAGATCAGGTATTCTCATATTAGGAAAGTCCATATTAGCACTTGGTTGAGCTGGAATCTCAATGCTTAAAGAGGCAAAAGGAGCTGCCTTACCAGAAACATAAGAAAGACCATGTGGTATAAAAAATCCTCTTGTATTTTTTTTAAGATAATAATTACCACGAACACCAAGTGCAAAACCACTTAGGTCGCTTAGTTCATCAACGGTAATTGTTCCATCAAGTTGACCGGCGATGTTAATTGGAATTGTTTGTGTGTTTTCATAACTTCCTACAATGAAGGAAATTTCAGGGCCAACAGAATAGTTTGTAGAGATAAAGTAATTATAATTTAAATTAATCGCCCTAAAAACAGCACCAAGTGGATTTAAGGAAACCTCATGTTTGAACTTTTCTAAATAAGTTGTTTTGAACTTTCTTGAACCGGTATCTTTAATTGAAGTACCCCTGATTGCTTTACCTTCAATGATGTTAACATAAGCCTTTTTATTTTTTATTTTATAAACTAAAAATGAAATATCTTCACCTGAAGTTGTAGAAAATGTATACTTTTTTCCTTTTTTTAACTTAAGATGATTCAAAGCAATTTTAGCCTTTGATCCTTTAACAGCAATAATTTTTTGAGCATACAAATTTGTCGTTAAAATTAATATGATGAAATATTTCATTAAAATCCTTTTAGTAAATTATAACATTTTGCTATAATAAATTTCTATATATAAATAAAATATGGAGAAAATAGATGACCAAATTAAGTATACTGCTAATAATGATGAGTTTGGGCTGTAAAAGTGACTCTCCAAAGGTGAAAAATATAAAGGTTTCAAATTCTAACTCAAATATTAAAGATAATAATAATTCTCAAAAATTAAAGAGTCTTAAAGAAAACATAAAACAAAAAAAGCATTTAAGTTATAAAGAAGCCAGGAGGCATTTGTTTGGGAGAATTCACCTTGAAGGCAATTGGGGTTCATTAAAAATAAAAGACATCTATTGTGTTAAAGATTTTAAAAACTCTGATATTTCTACAAAATTTAAATTAGGAAAAAATAAAATACCAGATCATCGAATATTAAACGCAGAACATGTGTGGCCCAAAAGTCGGTTTTTTGGGAGCAAGAAAAAGAAAAGAAAAAGATATAAAAGCTATGAATTTAAAATAAGAGAAGCTGATTTACATATCCTTTATCCAAGTGATTCTTCTGTAAACTCTACAAGATCAAGCTATAAATTTGGAGAAGTGATTGATGATATGCAGAGTGAAAAAATTGGATGCTCTAAAGCACAAATTGGAAAAGCAAGGCTTGAGGGGAAGATATCTAGGAGCTTATTTTTTGAACCACCACCAGTAAGTAAAGGAAATGTTGCAAGAGCAATGTTTTATTATTCTTTTAGATACGATGAACCAATAGAGTATTATGAAGAAACTTTTTTAAAATCATGGCATGAGCAAGATCCTCCTGATGAGATGGAGAAAAGAAGAAATGATATTATAGAAGAAGTTCAGGGAAATCGAAATCCATTTATTGATCACCCTGAATTGGTTAAAAGTATAAGTGATTTTTAATTATTTTTTTGAAGGACTAGAACTTGATTGAGCCCTAGAGCTTTTTCTAAAATAATTGTCTTCAGCAGTACAATTTTTAGCTTTTAGTAGAGCTATTTTTTGATTAAATTCTTTTTTCTCTTTTCTAGCTTTTAAGATCTCTTTTGAAATATTAGGCTCTGGGACATCTAGAAAAGAAATTAAGTTCTTTAATCGAATAATATTGATTCCTGTATCAGTTACAAGAATGGTGTTTGATCTTTTAACATCAAGAATTCGTCCATAACGAGTCATAAAGGGTCTAAAATTTCTTACTATTTCATTAGCAAAATCAACATTTTTTAATTTAAATATTGCTTGAATATAGTCACTGTTTTCTGGGATCTGATCGGTATATCCATTAATAATGGGAGTTGGAGTATACCTGATATCTCTAGCGTTAATAATTTTCCAGATGTCAGAACCTAATTTTACTTTTGCAAGACCTACCATAGACAATAGTTCACTGATTAAAACTTCGCTGTTTTGTTTTGTAAATTTTAAATTTTCAGAAAATGCGACCTTCCCATTTATATCTTTATCAAAAAGAAGTTTTTTACCGGTTAAACTTGAATAGATCTTTAAACAATCTAGAACCTCGGTACAAGTCTGATTTTTTGAAGATTGAACTTCTTGGGCCGTACTGAAAAAAGATAAAAGAAATAGAAAAATTAATAATTTGTTCATAATGAACCTCCTTGGAATATAGGACGTTCATTACAGTAGATAGTTTTTAGCTTAACTGATTCTTAACAAATAATTGATTAATACATTACAAAGATTAAAGATTTTCTTGAACACAATGTTTCTGTTCTTCTGTACATGGCTGGTTTTTAATGAAACTCTCAAGTGATCTTACTTGTGCTGGAAGTTGAGGGTGCAGCCACATATGCTTTCCATGTTTTTTCATAATGATGATAGCATCCTTACTAGATAGTCCTTGATATTTCATTTGAAAATATGCAGCTAATCTACCAGTTCTATGACATCCGCATTCACATCTAAAAACAATTTTTTTACCTTTTTCTCTAGCTTCATCAACCCAATTATCAAAATCTTTTAGGAAAGATGACGTAAGAGGAATTCTAGCATTTGTAGATTTATTAAAAGTTACTTCTAAGGTAGGGCAATGCTCTTGATATTTAAATTCATGATCATCAGCAGTTCCACTTAAGACCATCATTTCTTCTATGTTTTTATCACAAAACTCTTTCATATCTTTTGCTTTAGGCTTTCCTGATCTATAAAGAGCAAAACCATTTGATTCACTTGCAATTAATTGAAGGTTGTTTGCAAATAAACAAGAAGAGAATAGTAAAAGCATAAAAAATTTCATAAATAGTTCCTTTAAATACATTATGAAATATGTTTTATAAAAATGTTACTGAAGGCAAAACTTTAAGTACCTATAATTTGAGTTTACTGTTAAGAATTATATAAGAATTAAATGGCGCAACCGGTACGATTCGAACGTACGACCTCCTGATTCGTAGTCAGGTGCTCTATCCAGCTAAGCTACGGCTGCGTAATTAAATTGATATAAGGAACAAGTAAAATAGTCAACTAACTAGGCTTATTTACTACAAACTTTAGGATAGTTGGTATTTTTAGGATCTATTAACTTGCAGGTATTTTGAACTATTTCTGAATTAGTCTTTTTTATAAGCTCAGTAATATCTTTTGAATTAATTGTAATATTTGAAATTGATTTGTTTCTAATGACTTTAGCCATAATTGAGTTTGATGCAGAGTCTCTGAAACCTAATGCATAAAGTTCATCTTTATTTTCAATTCTTGAGTTATTAATATCTAGTAGTAAGTCTCCAACTTTTAAATCTGGATGACTTGATTTTTTTACTAATAATCCGCCTTTGAAGTCACTTGTAAAAGTATGTACTAGTTCCTTGGCAATTGGTTCAAACTCTATTTCTGCTTCAAGGTCATTATATTTATCTATACAAATAAATTTTGAAACAAAGTGAGGATACTGAATTCTGACAGGGTGATTATAATAACTTCTCAATGGAATAAATAAACTAACACCGTAAGGGTTTCTGTAACCAAATTGATGACGGTGATAACTGTCATAGAAGGGACTATTGTAATAGCGGCCATAACTATTATTATAGTAAGGGTTTCTTACATAATTAACTCGAGTTCTGACTGAGTTATATTGATGCTTTTTAGATTTATCAATAGTTTCTGAGATGAATGCAGTTTTATTTTTAAGAGAACAATGGTCAATGGCCCCTAGATTAGCATAGTTACGAGATGTAACTGAACTAGTATTATGATTGCCTTTGAAGTGACTTTCAATCCAATGGTTGTTTTCTTTTATGCTTAAGCCTAAGCCGTTGATCTCAGAGGGACCATATTTTGTTCCTGGTGTCGAACAAGCAAAAAGAATGATAATAAAGATAAAGTTTTTCATAATACATTATTAAATTTTGATATAAATAGAGCAAATATTTAAGGTTCAGGAATTATTATGTGCCTAGGTCGACACGAAGAAGGGGAAATAACAGTAAGAGTCATAGTAAAATTTAAGTTTGAATAACATATTTTTAATTTCTAAAATCTTGAACTTGGATATAGGCTCAAGAGAAAGTTTTTTTATAGAGGAATTGTTACTGAAATTACAAAAGATATTCTGAACAAAGCTTTTATAGAACTCAAGGCTAAGAAAGTATTGAAAAAAGTAGGCATGAGGCTAGATAGTGAAAGAATATTTGAACAATTTCCAGGAGAGGATAAAGAATGTGTATGGTACTCAATATAGTAGATTAAAAAGCTAAAGTTATTAGTCTTTAAACCGATAAGTATATATCACTAAAATTAAAGGGGTAATATGCTGTTTAGGAGTATGTTTAAGATCTTTTCATTTCAGACGGTAGCAGTTTCTATTATGGCTATTATTTCAACATATTTATCAATTAGGTATGAGCTTCATGCAAACTTTCCACTAACTCTAATTGGAACCGCAATAATATTTCCTATCGTTTTTACGATAAATTCAGCTTTTAAGAGAAGAGAGACAGTTTTATCTCACTATGGATCATTGAAAGCTCTTGGGAGATCAATATACTTTGCTTCAAGAGATTGGGGGCAAGATAATGCGAGTACTGAGCATACAGAAAATCTTAAAAATGAATTAGAGATTCTTTTTGCTAATCTTAGAGAGCTGTTTTTAACACCAGTAGCAAAAATGTCAGAAAAAGAAGAAAAGGTTTATGCATCTTTTTCTGCTATTTCAAAATTAATAGTTCAACTAAAAAACAATGGACTAGCTTCAGGAGAAGTTTCAAGGTGTAACCAATATTTAAGTAAGATGATTCTTGCTTTTGAAAATATTAAACATATTTATCAATATAGAACTCCTAGAAATTTGCGAGCTTATAGTGTGTTGTTTCTTCATGCACTGCCAGTAGTTTATGGACCATATTTTGCTCATTTGGCCCAAGAAACTCACTCGTCGCTTCATTATGTAATGCCATTATTGTTTAGTATTATTTTTGTTGGCTTAGACAATATTCAAGAACATTTAGAAAACCCATTTGATATGGTTGGATGTGACGATGTTGTTATAAATGTAGAGAAATTTATAAGTCGACTTGAAAAAGTTGATTCAAATCAAAAATTATCAAGAGTAGCTTAAATAAGAGGTATAAATGTTAAAAATATTTAAGATGAAATCATTTGATCCCAAGGTTTTTAATGACCCTATTGCTACAAGATTGGACTGGTCTCCTCTTTTAAAGGGCATAAGGATAGGTACAAACAGAGAGATAATAGAATCTTCAACGAGTTTAGTCTTAAAGGTTAAGAAATCGGAGTTTACCAAATTGTTTTTTCTATTAACTTTTGTTTCGTTTTTTGCTGTTGCAATTTATCAAGGAGTTTTAGAGAAAGCTCCTGGAGCATATAAATATATAGCTTACCTTGGTGGAGTTGTTATATTTTATGCTTTCTATCAATCAATTATTAGCATTAGAAAAAAAATTGAACTACATTCAATGACTGGTCAAGTTATCATAGGAAAAGATAAATATTTAATATCTGAAGTCCTGGGAGTCCAAGTTGTAGAAGAGTATATTAAGAAGAAAAAGAGAAGTTACTATAGTTATGAAATAAATCTTGTTCTAAATAGAGATTTTAAAAGAATAAACCTCGCTGAAATCAGAGATTATGAAGAGGCCCGAACAGTTGCTTCTCAAATTTCTTCTAGATTGAATATTTCATGTTGGGATATGAGAAGGCCTAAAAATTCAGTTAGGCAGACTGGTTAGGAATAAAATAGTTTTTATAAGCTTTAAAAAACAAGGCTATTTACTTAAGAGCTTTTGTAACTTTAAAAGATTCAATTATAATTTTTTTCATTTTTCTAAAATTAACAAACTTACCTTTTTCATTAGTAAAAGAATTTTTATATGCTAGATCTATTACTCTTTGAGCGTATTCAATATTACTAACACCAGAGATCTTACGTTTAAATTTTTTATAAGCTCTATTGAAAAACCTATGATTCTCTTTAGAACCATTTATGAGATCATAAGATTGTTGTAGTAATTTAAGCTTTCTCTTATAGATAGTATTAGAAATAATTCCATAAACTGTAATAGCTGTCCCTATTCCTACTCCAACACCCAGCATAACAGTAGATGCTGCTGCTGATATTGATTTTTGAAACATTATTGCTCCAACTCCATTGGATATTCCACCAATAGCTGAAGTCACAATGAAGCTTCCTGGAATACCCCAGAAAACTACAGATGGATCTACTGGTATTCCATCATTTTTTAATTTTGCTAATTCATGAGGTTCTAGATCTGTTTGTTTGATCGATAAAGTTTTAGTTACCCCGTGACCTAAATCAATTGTTTGATTTACTAAAGCCTGTTGTGCTGATTCAAAACTTGAAGCAGAGTTATATCTATTTTTAATTTCAACTGCTGCTTGTTTTATCTTGTTTCTAACTAAGTGTAGATCAAAAGCTTCTAACAGTTCTTTAAGCTTTGTCGATTTTTGTTCAGATAAGAGCAATGAATTTAAGTGGTTAAGGTCGTTTTCTGTAAGCACAGTGCTCTCGTATGTGCTTTGGTAGCGATAGAAATTTTCTCTTTTTGCAGAAAAAACATTAAGGCGGTTTAACACTTCTCCTAAAATCAATGACATTTTATTAATGTCATTAAATTTGTCATAGACAATTTCATCAATTTTAAAGGTAGAATCCTGCTCAGCAATTATTCTTAATTCAGGGATTTGAGTAGGATTTTTACAAATTCGATATAGTTGTTTAACTTTTGGTTTAGGGAAAACAAATTTTCCTAGATTGAAGTTTTTTTCTTCTGTGACTTTTAAATATAAATGTGCAAACATTTCTCCAACAAGAGGCGAAACTTCTACCAACCTATTGGTAACCTGTTTTAATAAATCTTCCTCTTTTAAGTTTTCATTAAAAGTAATGCCTTGTTCGTTTTTAGCATAAGAAATATTTAGCATTTCTGCTTTTTCAATGATTCCATCTTTTTCACAAATTAATACTTGGTTATTATTTATGCTATCTTTGTTTGCAATTGTTCTGTTGTTTTGGCTAGTAGCACAAGAGAGAAGGCTAGTTAGTAAAAAAAATTTTAAATACTTCATATATTCTTACCTTTAATGAATTGATAATTTATTATAATGAAATCAAGAAATTATTTCTAAGGGGGAAAAGTAATTTTGGTAAAAAAATGAATTTTACTTGTTAATATCTGCAAATAACTGATTTTGATGCTTAGGATAAACGAAGATAAAAGCTTGAGTAGAACTTAAGGAATTTATTCTATTGAGCTTAAGAGCTAGAAGTGCAATGCTTCCATTTTTGTCTACGGTTATTAAGAATATTATCAAGAGTTTTTGTGTCAAGATTTATAGGTTGAGTTTTAATAATCATTAATAACTCAGATATGATTTCTAAGATCATCTCATCTACCTCTTTTGGAGCTACAATAAACATTTTTGAAAACCGTATTTCAATATTGGGAATACTAACTTTGAGCGATTTTAAGGATTTAGAAAGATGTTTATGACCCGGAAACCAAACTTTATTTATCGCACATAGAACTTTAAATACCCTTTTTTGAAATTTTGAAATGAATTCATAGGATAAATGGTAATCTTTTCTTTTATGATGAATTATTACAGTGCCTGGGCCCAAGAGAGAGATCTCACCTTGTATTAAAAGTTTTTGCATTTTTAGACTATAAGGAGAGATTTTTTTCTTTATATTTAATAGGTAGTCTTTGTTTTTTAAAGGAATTAAATTAACGAGAACACTTATTACTTCTTGTTCATAATTTTGTAGAGCTCTTCTTTGATTTGGTAGGTCTAACCAATGCTTTAGTGTCTCTTCAGTTGCATGGATTATATCTACCCTGTTGTTTTTATAAATTATATTATCTGCAAGAATAGATTTTTCAGGTATGAGTTGATTTTTAATCTTGAATGGAAACTCGGCTCCAGAGCTTTTGATAAAATCAATTCTTCTTTGAGGAGTAGGTTGAGTTGACCAAATCATACAGATTTCTAGATCTGAATATTCATCTTCTAATCCTCTAGCAACAGAGCCACCTATATAGGATGCGAGTAGTCCATGTTCGCTTTCGAGACTCTCTATAAAGTCTTTAGCAAATTTTAATCTTAAACTCATTGTGCACTTTTAACATCTGAAGTATTAGATGACTATAAAGTTGATATAGGATTAATAGAATATGAGATCTCTCAAACTGAATTTTCAAATATATAACCCATGTTAAAAAATCTACAATTCATGGATACTTACAAGGGATTATATCAAAGGGTATCATCTCACTAGATGAATTAGTTAATGGAAATGAAAAGGTTAAAAAGAGACCTCTGAGACATCAATTTATAGCTTTTTAGGACTTAGGGCCATAGAGGGCGTTTATCTCCGTATCTCCGTATCTATGTAAATTTAAGTGTTAATTTACTGAATTCTCAAACTAAGAAAAAAATACTTATTCGCAGGTAAGAGATGCTTCTCTTGTTTTACCATCCAAAACCATTCCATAAGAAGTCATTGAACCAGTTTTGGAGATTGTATCTATGGAAATATTTAGTTCTTCACGAATACCATCTTTATGTTCTATCACTTCGTTAAAAGAAATAATGCCATTTCCATCATCTGAAAATCTAAGAGTTCGAAATGGTATGCTTACTTGATGTAAACCTACAGAGTAGAGTAGATTGTCTTTTTTGGATGGTTGCCATTTTGCTTTAGAAGTTGATATTTGAGGTTTTTTTAAACTCTTCAAAGTCCTTCGAGTAGTTTCTACGTCAGTTCCTCTTACAAATAATTTATCTGCACGAAGCATCGCCAAAACAATATTATCATGGCTACAGATCATATCATATGTTTCAATATTATTTGCAATCTTACGATCTCCAGAAACTTGGTAACTAGAGCAAGACATTAACCCTAATAATAATAAGATGAAAAACTTCATATTTCCTCCGTGATAAATTGATTTATGAATATTATAAATGAAATAGAGATTTAAACCAGTTTTGGAAGCATTTTCTTATCTTTGCAGATTTTCTTTTAAGTTATACAAATGTACCATGGTAAATGGCGGAGAACGGGGGATTCGAACCCCCGGTACGTTGCCGCACACACGCTTTCCAAGCGTGCACCTTCAGCCACTCGGTCAGTTCTCCTGATAATATTCTACACATTACTCTAAATACTTGAAATCGTATAGATTTTAGACATAGTATGTAGATCTTATATTTTTAGAGCTTACTAGCTCAGGGGACAAGTATTATTAAGCCATGAATAAACTACTACTTTTAATGATGTCTATGAATTTGTTATCTTTTGATAATCCTTGCTTTGAGAGAAGAAATTGGGAAGAGGCTACTTGTAGTTTTAGAGAAAATAAATCTCAAGCATTCCAGGCGAGAGAGGAATTAAAGCTTTCAGAGTTTAATAATTCAGAACGTCAACGAAATGAAAACATAATCGAAAATCATCGTGGAAACATTAAAACATTTACAAATAATCTTGATATTTATGAATCAAACATTAAGGGATATAAAAATAATATATCAATATTTGAAGATAAAATAAAAGACCTTCAAGAAGTATTGGCCAGTTATGAAATTGAAGATACTTCAACTCCAACAAAAACAGAGAGCTTTTATGCGGACATGAAAAAAAGATTTTCTAGATGGTGGAATAATGACTTTAGAGATAGTTTTGAAAATGCACGAATAAAATTAAATAAATATTTAGAAGAAAATGATTTAGACACTGTAAAAAAAATAAATCTTCCTAAATATAATGATGGCGAAAAAGAAAGAAAATCTAAGAAAGAATTAGCAATTAAAAATCTTAAGCTAGAAATAAAATCTCATGAAAAAAACATTGAAAGAATTAATTCTGACATATTAATCGCTAAAGATAATATTGTTCGAGAAAAAGAACTCATTAAAAAATGGAAACAAGAAATCATTGATCTCTCTGATAAAACAATGACACCTGAAGAAATAAATCAAAAGTTTGCAAAATATGAAGAAGATGGAGTTAGTATTTTAAATGAAATATCAGATGATATCAGTGACTTTACTAATAATAAGAATTTAAATGACTGCCAAAAAGCTTGTCTCTTAAAGTGTACGACCTCAGAATATTTAACACATGAATACTATGCAGGTGATGATATGGTAGCTTTTAGCTACGGAGGAGATGATGGGGTAAGCACAGGAATTCAGGAACATGGCTCATTTGGCTTAATGCTAAAAGAAAGAGTTGGTGTTTGTTTTGATTTTTCTGTTTTATATCAAAAGTTAGCTGATAAGAACGGAGTAAATTCGAAATCTATCGACTCTATTAGGTTTAAAGGTAAAGATGGATTGGAAACAGGACATGCTTTCAATACAGTTGAGATAGATGGGAAATTATATAAGTCAGAACCACAAAGCTCTAGATGTGAGTTCTACTATTAATTCTTCCGCCTTAATTTAAAAAAATCAGACAACAAATTCGAATTTTTATATTGATCCAGCCCTCCAATAATATTAAAACGATGATTAAGTTTTGGATCTTTGTGGATATTATATCCCAATGAAATAGCACCGCCCTTACTGTCATAAGCACCAAAGAAAACATTTTTAATCCTAAATTGGGAAATTGCACTTAAGCACATAGGACACGGTTCAAGCGTTATATAGAGACTGCAATCATTTAGTCTCCATGAACCAAGTTTTTTAGCAGCTAATTTTAAAGCTAAAATTTCAGCATGAGCAGAAGCATCTAGATCTTTTTCTTTAGTATTATGGGCCCTTGATAATTCTTTCCCAAAGGAGTCGGTCACAATTGCTCCAACTGGAACTTCACCCTCGTTAAAAGCAAGCAGTGCTTCCTTGTGAGCATTATTCATTATCCATAAATGATCTGCATATTTCACGCTTGATTATGCTTCTTTTTCAAATTTTTGATTAAGTCTAATTTCTTCTTTTGAATCCCATAATCTAGATAATAATTTATATTGAGATTTGTTTTCTTTGCTTTGGATTAAAAATTTAATTCCATAAGAATAAGGTCTCCCTACAATTGATTTAGATTTAGAACCAATAACAGATTCTAATTGGAATTCCTGATCATCAATCTTAAAACATATCAATAAATTAGTAGCCAGAGGAAAGTCTTGAAAAGTAGCAATTGATCCTCCTCTTCTTCTGACATCAGTAAGTCTAGATTTAAACCTTTTATCTTCAAAAGAAATTTCCGCTTCAATGTCCGCTCGATATCTATAATCAAACTCCCACCAAGCAACCTTTGTATAATAAACAGGCGAAGAGGCTAAATAGAGAGTAGTAAATAAAAGCACTAAAGAAGTTAAAAATAAAAGAGTTTGAAAAGGGTAGGTATGTCTTAATAAAGACGTAAGAAAATAATAAAAAATAAATAAAAAAACTAAAATACTTAGTCCCCAAAAAGTATAAAGCAATCTTTTGAAAGCATCGTAATAAAACTTAAAAAGAAAAAATGTTGGAATGGAAATAATTGCAAATTCAATAAAACTAAGTCTTCCTTTATATAGCTCCAAAGATAAGTTTAATAAGAATAAAAAGCCGATACAAAGGATAAGGAATAAAACATATTTATAACCATTTTTATAATTAATATTCTTGTTTAAATCCCTCACGAATAAAATAATACTTAATATAAACCTAATTTGAAATTATTAAGATCTATTTACTCGGGTAATAAGGGTAAAATGTGTTTAGCTTAAAAAGAAAAAGAGTAAAACCTTGTATAATTAACATGTTATGAAAAATTTTAAATTAATACTCATTTGTTTCTCACTCCTACTATCTTTTAATGCTCTGCCAAAGAAAATATTAAAAGTGAAAGGAAAGAAAGTGTACTTTTCTAGAAAAGGAATAAGTGCAAAAAAAGGACAAATTTTTAGAGTTTATGATGGAAGCTATAAAGTTGGTAAAATTAAAGTTACATCACTTAAAGGAAAGTTTGGTATTGGAAGGCTTGTTAGTGGAGATGCAAACAGAGGTGATCGTTTAAAAGGGAGCAAGTCTAGAAGATCTTCAAAGAAAAGATCTAGAAGAGGCTCAAAGAACTGGGGCCCAGCAGTCTATCTTGGTGGAGGAATGATATTGCCATCATCTTCAGAAGATATAAACTTTGGTTCATTAATGGTTGGTTCACTTGGTTTTGATTTGCCAATAGAATTATTTGGAAAAGATTTAATCTTAATGTTAAGTGCGAATATGAATTTTTCTGGTAGTGCAGAGGTGTTATATCCAAACACTCCTGCTAATAATCCTGAATGGACTACATCGATGCTCATGGTTAATGGTGATATTGCTTATCCTTTTGCAGAAATGTTTTATGGAAAGCTCGCTCTTGGGGTGACTTCATTTTCTTATGAAGGAGACATTGCTAGTCATACAAATACAGATCCACAAACAGGAAATATTAATCCTGCAATCGGTCCATATAAAGATAGCTTTTTTGGTGTAAACCTTGGAGTTGGTGGTGGCGTTAAAATTGATATTGGAACAAACTTAGCAGTTAAGGTTGATTTAACTTATAGATTTTCTAATTTTATAAGTGCTAGTTCTGAAAGTCCTGTAGGTGCGGGAGAGGCAGCAGCTGGGATGATGCCACATTTAAACGCATTAGTTTATGTAGGGTATAAATTCTAAGTCTAATAAAAATTTTTTATTGTCGATTCCGGCACTAAAACCTGTAATCTTTTTATTTTGTCCAAGAACTCTATGGCATGGAAAAAATATTAAAAATGGATTTTTACCGACGGCTCCACCAACGGCCCTCATGGCATTGGGTGAATTTACTTTTATTGAGATATCTTTGTAAGTAAGAGTTTTACTTGTTTTAATTTTAGCAATTTCTTTCCAAACTTTAATCTGAAAAGGTGTACCTTGATTTAAATTAAAGTATTTTATGGGAATAGAGTTTAAAGCGTCTAACTCTCCATTAAAATATGCTTTAAGATTTTTTTTAATTAATCTTGTTAGCTGGTTTTCTTTAGATTTGAGAGAGTTAGGTTTTAAAGAGATACTTTGTATTTTATCTTCAGTACAAACAATTTCTATAGGACCAAGAGGTGAATTGAAAAAGCTAATGATTGTCTTCATAGGATTGAATTAATACCATAGTGACTATGAGAAGAGAATTTTGGATCGTATCAATTATTTCAATTATTGTTTCAGTAGGTTTGAGTATATATATTCACGGACTTTTTTGGATTCTAGTTGGTTTAGTATTACTTACAGTAATAGTTGGAATATTAGATTTAACTCAAACTAAACATGCGATTAAAAGTAACTTTCCTGTTCTTGGTAGATTGAGATATGTTTTCGAGGCACTTAGACCCAAGATGTATCAATATTTCATAGAATCAGATTTAGATGGTAGACCAATTAATAGAATTTCTAGATCAGTTGTTTATCAGCGGGCTAAAAAAGTTCGAGACACGATTCCCTTCGGAACTCAATTAGATGTTTATGAAGTTGGTTATGAATGGATGAATCATTCAATTAACGCTCTCGAAGATGATTTGGTTATTAATGATCCTAGAGTGGTAGTTGGAAATAAAGATTGTAAAAAACCCTATAGTGCAAGTATCTATAATATTTCAGCAATGAGTTATGGAAGTTTAAGTAAAAATGCAATTGAGGCTCTAAACTTAGGAGCTCATGATGGAAACTTTGCTCATAATACAGGAGAAGGAGGAATTTCTCCATATCACTTAAAACATAATGGTGATTTAATCTACCAAGTTGGAACAGGTTATTTTGGTTGTAGAGCAGAGGATGGGAATTTTGATCCTGAAAAGTTTAAAAAAACAGTTGATCATGAAAATGTAAAAATGATTGAATTAAAAATTTCTCAAGGTGCAAAGCCAGGTCATGGTGGAATCTTACCAGCAGTTAAAAATAATACAGAAATTGCAGAAATTAGAGGCGTAAGACCTCATACAGCTGTTTTATCTCCTCCAGGGCATAAAGCATTTAATAATTTTGGGACCTTAGTAAAGTTTATTCAACAACTAAGAGAACTCTCTGGTGGAAGACCAATTGGTATAAAACTATGTTTGGGTGATAGAAGAGAGTTTGTATATTTATGTAAGGCCATGATTGCGGCAGATAGTTATCCAGATTTTATATCTGTAGATGGAGGAGAAGGTGGAACCGGTGCAGCTCCAGTTGAGTTTTCAAATAGTATGGGTACGCCTTTAATAGATGGCCTTGTTTTTGTTCACAATACTTTATGTGGGTTTGATATTAAAAAGCACATTAAAATATTTGCAAGCGGTAAAGCTATTACGGCTTTTGATTTAATAAAAATGATTTCTCTTGGTGCAGATGCTGTTTATTCTGCTAGGTCGATGATGTTGGCCTTAGGCTGTATTCAGGCTTTAGAATGTAATACAAATCATTGCCCTACAGGTATCACGACTCATAAGTCTCACCTTGTTAAAGGTTTAGATGTTCATGCAAAAGCAAAAAGAGTTCATGCTTATCATGACGGAACAATTCATGCATTTTGTGAAATGCTTGGAGCTGCTGGAATTAAAGATGTAAATCAATTAAAAAGATCGCATATTTTCAGAAGGTTAACTGAAACAAGTGTGAAGAGGTTTGATCAGATTTATCCAGATTTTGAGTTGGGCCAATTTTCTAAAGAAATACCAGATGAGTACAAAGCTTACTTTTAGTTCACTTTATCAATTTCAATAAATATGTTAATATGGCGTTGGTGATCTCAGCTTTGATGGAGGTTTGTGAATGCGAACTCCGCCAGGTCGGGAACGAAGCAACGGTAGCACTAACGCTTTGCATTGATGGTTGGGATCACTTTTTCAAATTACCAAAAGTTTACACATGAGTTATGAAGTTCTTGCAATTAAATATAGACCCAAGCGCTTTAGCGATGTCGTAGGTCAAGACCATGTTGTAAGAGGTTTAACAAACTCGATAAAAAATAAAAATATTGCCCATGCTTATTTACTAACTGGGACAAGAGGAGTTGGTAAAACAACTCTTGCAAGAATCTATGCTAAGGCCATTAATTGTTCTGAAAAAGTTAATGATGTTGAACCTTGCTTAAAATGTCATTCATGTACATCAATCGAAGAAGGTAACTCTCTAAATTATCAAGAAATAGATGGTGCTTCTAATAATGGTGTCGAGCATATTAGATCTTTAGTGGAAACGTGTCAGTACTTACCAACTGAGGGTACTTATAAATTATATGTGATTGATGAGGTTCACATGCTTTCAAATAGTGCTTTTAATGCATTATTGAAAACATTAGAAGAACCGCCAGAGCATGTAGTTTTTATATTTGCGACAACCAATCCTGAGAAATTATTAGAGACAGTTATTTCAAGATGTTTGAGATATGATCTTAGATCAGTAAATTCTAAAGATTTAAAAAACCATATTAAAAATATTTCTGAAAAAGAAAATATCAAATTTGAAAATGAGAACGTGATAGCAAAGCTAGTAAAAAGCTCTCGAGGCTCAATTAGAGATAGCTTAACTTTACTTGAGCAATTGAAAAACTTTAATGCTGATGGAGTATTAACAGAGAAAAATCTTTTTTATTCTCTGGGACTTGCTAGCAAGTCTCAGGTTGAGAGTTTGGTTCAGTTAATGCTTGGCAAGCAAGAAAGAGAGTTAACAAAAAAATTTGAAGAAATCATAGAAGAAAACATTGAATTAAAGTCTCTTTGTTTTCAAATATTAGAAGTTTTAAATGAAAGTATTCAAAGTGAGCTAATTCAGAATAAATCGCCTCTAGAGCTTATTGAAATTTATAAAGATCTAAGTGAATCTTTTTCTTGGATGTTGAGCTCAATAGCTCCAACTGAAGCGGTTTTAATAAAAATGCAATCCGTATCAATGAATACACATACATCTATTTCAGTTGAACCTGTGAGAGCTAAGCCTCAAGAGAAGATAGTAGAAAAAATTGTAGAAAAGAAAATTAATGAACCTGCTGCAAAAATAACAGAAGTAGAAAAAGAACCTATTGCTGCAAAATCACCATTAAGTTCAAAGCCTAAGCCTAAAAGAAGCTTTAGCTTTAGAGCATTTTTAAATTATTTAAAAGATATAAGACCAGCCAGTGCAGCAAACCTTGAATTTGGAAATATTTATAATTTAAAAAAAGTTGATGATACATTAGAAATTATTATTGGTTTTCAGGAAGAATCAGATGTGATTTTTGATTATTTTCAAGAAAAAGAGACAAAGCTCGCTATAGAGAAAGAATTACAGAAATTTATTGCTTTAGATGACATTAAAGTAAAGTTTGATACAAAAATGTTAACGAGTGAGGAAATAAAAGAGAAAAAATTCACTCCATTGTTTAATATTAATAAATCAAAGGAAGATGAAGTAGAAACAAATAAACTAGAAGCTTTCAAAAAGAATGTAACAATTTTAGAAGCTGAGAAGATGTTTAATGAGAAGGTAACTGATTACACAATTAAGTAAAGGGTAAGATATGAAAAACATGGGTCAATTAATGAAGCAAGCTCAACAGATGCAGGCTAAAATCGCAACACTACAAAAAGAGTTAGAAACTAGAGAAGTAGAAGCAAGCTCTGGCGGTGGAATGGTTAAAGTTAAGGTTAATGGAAAGCAAGAGATTTTAGATATTACTATTAATCCAGAATGTGTTGATCCAAGTGATGTTGATATGTTGCAAGACCTTGTAAAGACAGCTGTTAATCAAGCTGTAACAGAGTCTAATGAGATGGTGAACTCAGCAATGAGTAAGGTAACTGGTGGAATGAATATCCCTGGTTTATTCTAAAAAGATGAGTTTAGTTCCAAAAGAAATTCTAAATGCGATAGAGAAATTTAAAGTCTTGCCTGGAGTGGGTGAGCGCTCTGCGATGAGAAATATTTTGAAACTTTTAAAATTAAGCCAAGACGAGATAACTGAGTTTTCTGAAACAATTGAAGAGCTAAATAATTTAAATACTTGCTCGGAATGTGGCGTTTATTGTGAACGAGAATCGAAGTTGTGCCATATTTGTAGTAGCGAGAGTCGTTTAGAATCAAAAGTAATCTGCGTAGTAGAGAGCTTTAATGATTATATAGCTATTGAAAAAAGTGGAGAGTACAAAGGGCTGTACCATATTTTAGGAGGAGTACTTAATCCTCTTTTAAATGTTGGGCCAGGTGATTTATCTATAGAAAAATTAAAAGAAAGAATCTTGGAACATTCAATTGAGAAAATTGTCTTAGCAATTAACCCAAGCCTTGAAGGACAAGCAACTTGTTCTTACTTAAAAGAGGTACTTGAAGGTAATTGCTCTGTGGAGAGGATAGGTTTTGGAGTTCCTATGGGTGGTTCTTTAGAGTTTCTAGATGCTCGTACAATTTCAACAGCGCTTACTAACAGCACACAGATGTAAAAATAAATTTAATTAGTAATTCTTAGTTTAGAGTTTATCCACATAAATAAAATAAAATATTCTTTATAGTAATTGTAAGGATTTTTCGCACGACAATTAAGGTGTTTATCAATATTTAAAGAGAACGAATACACGAACTAAAGGAAGCTTATGTCCTTTGTGAATTATCACACGAAGGAAATTAACTGCAAGATAGTTTATTACGGTCCAGGGTTGGGTGGTAAAACTACAAATATCCAACATGTCTATATGAAGACAAAAGCAGATAAAGGTGAGTTCGTTCGTTTAAATACTGATAATGAAAGAACATTGTTTTTTGATTTTCTCCCATTAGAAATTGGTGAGGTTCAAGGATTTAAAACAAGGTTTCATTTATATACAGTACCAGGTCAGGTTATTTACGAAGCGAGTAGAAAATTAATACTTCGTGGAGTTGATGGAATTGTTTTTGTTGCAGATTCTCAAGTGAGTCGAATGGAAGCAAATATTGAAAGTATGAACGGTTTAAAAACAAACCTTGAAGAACAAGGATATGTTTTTGATAAAGTTCCAATCGTTTTGCAATGGAATAAAAGAGATCTTCCTAATATTGCACCAGTTAAGGAGCTAAGTGGAAAATTAAACCACAGTAGTCTTCCAGAAATTGAGGCAATTGCAGTGGAGGGTCAAGGTGTGTTTGAAACATTAAAGCTTGTTACTAAGAAAGTTTTAATAAATGTAAAAAGTGGTCTTGAGTAAGGAGATTTTATGGAAAGGTTCAATCATTTAAAAATTAGAGAATTAAAAAGTTTAAAAGAAAAAATTTCAACAGACATAAATAGAATTAAAACAAATCAGAAAGAAACTGATGCAAGTGGAATAATGGAAGATAATAAGCAAAGTGATAACTTAGATGTTGCTTCAGTTGATCTTGCTAATTCTCAAATCATTCGAATGAGAAATAGAGAATCTTTTTATGTTAAGAAATTAGCTATGGCATTGAAAAAATTTGATTCACAGGAGTATGGATTATGCGAAGATTGTGGAGACGAAATAAAGTTTACACGGTTAAATGCTAGACCCACAGCTGAGCTTTGTATTAATTGCAAAGAAGAATCTGAAAAGATTGAAAACGTTAAGTATGTTAAAAAATCTCGTTCTTATAGTGAAGCTATAGACCTTCAAAAATAAATGTATAAAGAACATATTTCTGTACTTCTTAATGAGTGCAAAGAGTATCTCTTACACAAATCAAATATAGATTATCTTGATATTACCTTTGGTGGTGGAGGTCATTTTTTTTCGTTTTTAGAATCTGGCCAATTATCTAGTGCTCAAGGATTAGACCAAGACATAGAAGCTTACGCCAATGGAAAAAAAAGAATTGAAGAATCAGATTTTTCTAAAATAGCGAAAATTAAGCATATAAATTTTGGATCCTTCTTAGAAAGTAATGAAGTTAAGTATGATTCTATTTTGGGTGATCTTGGAGTGTCTTCTCATCATTTTGATAGTGATGAGCGAGGTTTTTCATTTAAAAGAGAAGCTGACCTAGATATGCGCATGAATACAACAGAGGGAGAAAAAGCTTCTGATGTATTAAATAGTTTAGATGAGAAAGATTTAGCTGATATTTTTTATCATTATGGTGAAGAAAGACTATCTAGAAAGATTGCAGCTAGGCTTGTTGAGAAAAGAAAAGAGAACAAGATAATTAAAACTAGTGAATTAGAAGAGATTTGTTTCTTGGCTTATCCAAAACATATGAGGCATAAGAAACCGCACCCAGCGACACGAGTTTTTCAGGCACTTAGAATTTATGTTAATGATGAGCTAAATATACTTGAGCAATCTATTCCAAAATTACTAGAAGCACTTAAACCTGGCGGTAGACTTGGTTTAATATCGTTTCATTCATTAGAAGATAGGATAGTAAAACACAGTTTTAAAAAAGCTTATCAAAATGATCAAGATAGTTATGCAATATTAACCAAAAGGCCTTTAGTAGCAAATGATGATGAGGTATCAAAAAACCCGAGGTCAAGAAGTGCAAAACTTAGAGTCATAGAAAAAAAATGATACAATTAAGGTATGAGAAGAGTAAGAATAAGTCCGATCTATCTATATTTATTTTTAGTAGCAATAATTTGTTTTGCATATATTTATGCAAGAATGCAATGTGTGGAAATAGATTATAAAGTAACAAATATAAATAGAGAGATTAATAAGCACAATTTAACAAATAAAGAATTGAAGGCCAAGAAAGCAAAATACTTATCACCAAATAAATTAAAGTCTTATGCAAAGAAAAATAAACTTCAAGAACCAAAAAGAGATCAAATTATAATTTTAAAATAAGTATGGAAAATAACGAATCATTTAAAGTTAAAATATATTTTGTATTCTTTTGTATATGTCTTGGGTTTTCCAGTGTTTTGTTGAGGGTTGGTTATCTCCAGGTTGTAAAAAAAGATGAATTGCTGGCGTATGGGGATAAACAATTTATTCGAACAACAAAAGTTTATCCAAATAGAGGGAAGATTTTAGATCGGAATGGAAACTCTCTGGCGATCAACGTGAATAGATATAATATTTTTGGGATGCCTCAAGAAATGGATAATAGAAAAAGCATTTCAAAAAAAGTTTCAAAAATAATAAAAGAAGTAAAATTTAAAGAATTATATAAATCCATTAAAAAGAGAAATAAATTCACATGGATTAAAAGAAATATAGATTTAAAGAAAGACCAAATAGAAAAATTAAAAAAAATAGATGGTGTTCATGTTGAGCCTTTTGTAGGTCGATATTACCCTAATCAAAAATTAGCGGCTCAATTATTAGGTTTTGTTGATGTTGATAACTCGGGAATTTCTGGAGTTGAAAAGCAGTTTAATAAAATACTAATTGGAAAAGAAAAAACAATATCTTATGTAAGAGATGCTAAAGGACGAGCAATTAAGTTTGAAAACTTAACTCAAAGCAGAGAACCTAAAAATATTGAGTTAAGTATTGATAAAGATATTCAAGATATTGTAGAAACTGCAATTAAGGCAGGTTATGAAAAACATAAAGCAAAGTTGACTGGAGCAGCCGTAATGAATGCCAATACTGGTGAGATTCTTGCTATGGCAAATTACCCAAGCTTTAATCCGAATAAACCAAGTGAATCTAAGTCTAAGAATTGGAAATTATCCTATATTTCAGACCCTTTCGAACCAGGTTCAGTCATAAAGCCATTTACAGTTATTTCTGGGCTATCAAATAATTTAATAGAACCAAATTCACAGTTTTATTGTGAAAATGGAAAAATGAAAATTGGTAAATATACAATTAAAGAAAGTGCGGGACATAAGTTTAAGTGGCTTTCTGTAAATAGGATTATCTCAAAAAGTTCTAATATTGGTACAAGTAAAATTGCTTTTGAGACAGGTTCAAAAAACTTAGTAAATACTTTTACAAATTATGGTTTAGGAGAGAGGACGAATATCGAGCTTCCTTATGAATCAAGAGGGATATTTAAACATGATGAAGAGCTTAAAAAAATTCGACTGAGTAATCTTAGCTTTGGTCATGGAATAGCTGTTTCCGGGCTCCAAGTTTTAAATATGTATGCCCCTCTTGCTAACGGTGGATATAAACTTAGACCTACGATTTTAAAATCTACAGGTGAAACAGAGAAAATACCTGTAATAAGTGACACGGTAAGAAGTCAGATAAATTCTATGCTTGTAGAGGTTGTAGAAGAAGGAACTGGAGATAACGCTAAAATTGAAGGATATACGATAGCTGGAAAAACTGGAACAGCTCAAAAGCCTAATGATAAAAAAGGTGGATATCTTAAAGATGAATTTATTTCAAGCTTTGTAGGCTACCCATTAGAAGTGAAGTCACCGTTCATTGTCTATGTTTATGTAGATGCGCCTAGTGAAAAGGGTCATTATGGTAGTGAAGTTGCAGCTCCTATCTTTAAAAAGATAGCAAGAGCGATTTTAGTTAGAAATAATGAATATCATGCTATTGCTAAAAGTGGGGATAATAAAAAAACAGAAGATTCAATTTCTTTAATTGCTTCATCAGTGAAGAGATTTAAAAAGAACAAAATTCCAAATTTTGTAGGATTAGATAGAAAATCTGTTTTAGAGTTAGGAGAAGAGTTAAATATAAGAATTCAATTAAATGGATTTGGAATTGTTACATCTCAAAGACCTAAGGCTTTTTCAAAAATATCCAAAGACAAAACGGTTAAGCTTGTATTAAAAAAACCAAGTTATGATTAATGTTGAAGCACTTCTTAATAAATGTATCTTAAAAAAATCTGGTAAAGAGTTTTACACTGACGAGGTTTGTTGGAAGACAGATTTTTCAAATAAAAATGCAACTATGTTTTTTAAACATACATCTAATTCTTTTAAATATGTAAATGGATTAGAAGAGTTTAAAATTGGTGTTTTTGATGACGAGGAACTTTATGATCAAAGTGAATGTAAGTCTAAATTGTTAATTTCAAAAAAAGAATGGCTAGAAGCTCAAAAAATTATATTAGATGAACTCTACCCTTTAAAAAAATCACCAATTATTGCTATTACAGGAACGAATGGAAAAACGAGCGTTAGTTATTATTTAGAGAAATTATTTATAAATGATAGAAAAAAAGTCTTGAGAGTTGGGACTTTAGGTGAGCACATAGATGGAAAAAAGATAAGTGAATCTAACCTGACGACGCCATCATTTATAGATATTAGAAAATTATTAGCAAATAACTTATATGACGTTGCGGTATTTGAAGCTAGTTCCCATTCATTAGAACAAGAAAGGTTCTATAAGTTGGAGTTTGCTGCTGCTGGATGGACTAATTTTACTCAAGATCATTTAGATTATCACGGATCAATGGAAGCATACTTTAAATCGAAAATGAAAATAAAAAAACATCTAAAAGCTGAGCATGTTTTAACGAGTGAAGAAGTTTTATATAAAAAGAATCCTGAAGTTTTTAAAAAAACTAAAAAGATGAATTTTTCTATCGAGGATAAACAAGAAAACTTGGCCTTAAATCTAGAGTTTAATAGAAAAAACATTGAGCTAAGTTATGGTTTGTTTGAACAAGTAATGAGTAAAGAATCAGACTGTCCTTTAGTCAAATTAATTCCAGCAAGAGGAAGATTTAATTTTATAAAATTCCATGAAGGTCTAGTAGTTATTGATTATGCACATACTCCAGATGCCCTCGAGAAAATTTGCAGCTCATTAAAAGAAATATCAAAAGATAGAGAGTTGATTGTGCTGTTTGGATGTGGCGGAGATAGAGATCGATTAAAGAGAAAATTTATGAGTGAAGCTGTGGAAAAATATGCAGATAAAGTATTTTTAACGAGTGACAACCCAAGAAGTGAAGATCCAATGCAAATAATCAATGATGCTCTGGTTGGATTCGAAAAATTAGAGAAAGTAAATATTGAACCAGACAGAGAAGAATCAATAAAGAAGGCATTAAAAGAAATTGGCAGTGATATTCTTTTAATTGCAGGTAAGGGGCATGAAAATTATCAAGAAATCAAGGGAGTAAGAAGTTACTTTAGTGATTTTGATATTGTAGAGTCGACCTTAAGTTCTTAGAGACATATAAATAAAGAAAGTTCTTTTGATAAAATCTAAAATTAAGATATGATCAAGTATGGTTTTGGCTAAAAATATATTTTCTTATCCAAATATTAAATCTGTATTTAATAAAGACTTGCTTGAATCGAGCGAGTTCACAATATCTACAAACTCTAGAGAAGAAAAATCGACTGATTGTTTCATTGCAATTGTTGGTGAAAGACATGATGGATTTAAGTTTGTAAAAGAATTAAAAAAAGCTAAGTTCTGTGTTTATCAATCCAGCATTGAAAAAGATGAATTAGCAAAAAGCCTAACAGACTTAACTCTTGTAGGAGTTGATTCGATTGAAAAGTTTATATTTCATTTATGTTATGAGCATTCTAAAAGATGTTATGAAATGGGAGTGAAGACTATAGCTATTTCAGGATCAAATGGTAAGACGACAACCAAAGAAATGTTGAAGCATTTTTTAGAAAAAATTAATGAGAAATTTATAGCAACTTTGAAAAATGATAATAATCACTTTGGTGTGCCTTTTACCATGTTTAGAGTTAATCCAAATATTCATAAAACGATAGTCCTTGAATATGGTAGTAATCATCCGGGAGAAATGGATCAGCTTTGCAAAATAACTCATCCTAGCCTTGGAGTTACAACCAATATTGGGTTTACTCATATGGAGTTTTTTAAGGACCTTGAAGAGGTGTTTAAAGAAGAATCTAAGATTTTTCATCGGATATACGGACTGACTGAAGGAAAAGGATTGTTTTTAATCAATAATGATGATGAGTATTTAAAAAAGCTAACCAGTGCTGGTAGTAAGACTTTTGGTACAAAAAACTCAGAACTTTTTTATAAAATTACTGGAAGTAAGATCTCTTTTAAAACAATAGAGTTAGAAAACAAAAATATTATTGGTGATTATAACTTTACAAATCTAGCAAATGCTTTTGAGCTAACGGTTTCAATTTTTCCTGAGAAAAAAGAAGAATTGATTCAAGCTGCTAAAAGTTTCAAAAGTACAAATAATCGATCTCAATGGTTGGAATGGGAAAATAAAAAGGTGTTTTTAGATGCATACAATGCAAATCCAAGTTCAATGAGAGTCGCAATTAGTTCTTACTTAGATCATGCTGGGTTAGATTCATCTGTTTTAATCTTAGGCCAGATGAATGAGTTGGGTGAAAAATCAGCAAAGTATCACCTAGAACTTGGAGAGTATGTTTCAAAATATAAAGTGGATGTAATATATGTTGGTCAATTTTTTGAACAATTTCTTAAAGGAATAGACAGAAAAATTAAATGTTTCAAAAAAATTGAAGATGTTGATTGGAAAATAGAATTGAAACAATATAAAAATATATTTGTGAAAGCGAGTCGATCTTTGCATTTAGAAAGTATTTTCGATATAAATAAAGACTAATGTTATATCATCTCATATATCCATTAAGGGATTCGCTATTACTTGCAAATGTTTTCAAGTATATTACAACTCGATCATTTATTGCTTTTGCAATTTCTTTGCTTTTAGCAATTTTTTTAGGAAAACCTTTTATAAACTTAATTAAGAAAAAACAATTTGGTCAGTTTATAAGAGAAGCAGGGCCAGAGTCACATAAGAAAAAATCTGGAACACCTACTATGGGTGGTGTTTTGATCATGTTTTGTACATTTATTGGGGTAATGTTTTGTGGTAACTTCAACTCACTTCCATTAATTGCAGCTTTAATAATAATCACTTCATTTTTTATTCTGGGATTTATTGACGATTATACAATTATTGCTAAGAAGAATAACAAAGGCGTGAGTGGAAAGTTTAAACTATTGTGGCAATTTTTAACATCTTTCATAGTTTGTTATTGGCTAGCTAGCTCTAATATTATTTCTACAGATCTTTACCTACCTTTTGTAAAAGATTCAGTAATGAACTTAGGTCTTGTTGGTTTTATGATTTTTGGAGCATTTGTAATTGTCGGATCAAGCAATGCCGTGAACTTGACTGATGGGCTAGATGGATTGGCAATCGGTCCAGTAGTTACGAGTCTTATAACACTTGCAATCTTTTCATACCTGGGTGGTAATATAGAAACATCTAAATATCTTTTTATTCCATATATAAGTGGGCTTGGAGAAGTGACCGTACTTTGTTCAGCTCTCATTGGAGCTTGTATTGGATTTTTATGGTTTAACACTTACCCGGCCCAAATATTTATGGGAGATGTGGGATCTTTATCACTTGGCGGTGCATTAGGAATTATGTCTGTATTGGGCAAAAATGAGTTTCTACTCATCATATTCGGCGGGATATTTGTAGTTGAGGCACTTTCAGTAATAATTCAAGTTTTTTCGTTTAAAACGAGAGGAAAAAGAGTCTTTAAAATGGCTCCAATTCATCATCATTTTGAGCTTAAGGGATGGCAAGAGCCAAAAGTTATCGTAAGATTCTGGATACTTAGTTTGTTATTTATGGTATTAGCTTTGATAAGTCTAAAAATTAGATAAAGCAAACTCCTAAATTGAGGTGTCATGGAAAATTATAGAGGTAAAAAAGTTCTTATAGTTGGTCTAGGTAAAACTAGTTTTGTCCTAATAAACTTTTTCAATAAATTACAATGCCAAGTAAAAGTAACTGATATTAGACCTATTTTTGATTTAAATAAACCAGTTAAAAGGGTTAGAAAAATTCAACCAGCACCTGAGCTTGTTTTAGGTGAACATAGGGAAGAAGATTTTTTAGAAGCTGATTTGATTATTTATAGTCCATCAGTTGATCCTCATATGCCTCAATTAGAAATTGCAAGACATCACGGCAAGGAAGTATATTCTGAATTTACTTTTTCATCTAAGTATTGTGACAAACCAGTAATTGCAATTTGTGGTAGTTATGGAAGAACAACAATTGCTCATATGATTTCTTATATTTTAAAAGTTGATAAGAAAAATGTTTTCGTTGGTGGAACAAGTGAAGAGCCATTTATTAATTATCATCTATTGGAAAATAAAGATGAAATAGATTATGTAATCGTTGAACTTTCACCACAGCAAATTAAAAGTGTTAAATATTTAAAACCAATATTAGTAGTTTATCCAAATTTAGATGAAATCAGAATTCCTCCAATGTTTAGATCGGTAAGTGAATATATAGAAACATGTTTATCTGTTGCTACTTCGCTAGGTCCTGAAAATCATTTAATTTTAAACTTTGATAAACTCGCATCTCTTGGAATTTTTAAAGATATGAAGGCGCAAACTTGTTGGTATTCAAGAAGGTCATTTGTGAAGATGGGAGTTATTGCAGATGTTCGTGGAACTCACTTTCATGAGAAGAGAATCCATTCGAATGTTCATTATCATTCAGAATTTAAAGTTAATAAAATGCGCATTATAGGAACAAGAAATAGAGAAAACCTAATGGCAGCAATTACTGCTTGTAAGGCATTGAAGGTTTCTGATGAGGCGATCCAAGAATGTATTATTAAATTTCCTGGGATCCCACATAGACTTGAATATATTATTGAAAAAAATGGAGTAAAATTTTATAACGACTCTAAATCTGAATCAATGAATGATTTAAGAAAGACTTTAGAATCATTTAAACAGCAAGTAATCGTCATTGCGGGTGGAAAAGATACAGAACAAGAGTTTGAAGGCTATCAAGACATCATTCAGGATAAGACAAGATTATTAGTTATCGTTGGTGAGTGTAAAGAAGCTCTTAATAGATCTATTGGTGATGCAACCCAGACTTATCTAGTCGGATCTTTTGATGAATCGGTACTAATTGCCTATCAGAAATCTCGTAACGGTGATATAATTGTTTTATGTCCAGGTAATAGCTCTACAGATGTTTTTAGAGATTACGTGGAAAAAGGTAATTATTATAAAAAGCTAGTTTATCAATTATAGCTTTTTTGGGGATAGAGTATGGATGCTCTTAAAAAAGATCAGCTTTTAAAAATTTTCTTATTTTCAATCGTTTCATTGACGTTAATAAGTTTGGGTATGATTTATTCAGCTAGTTATATGTATGCTATGGAAGAGTATGGATCATCAAACTATATTTTTCTTAAACAATTAGTTTTTGTAATAATCAGTAGTTTAGCAATCTTTATAATATCTAAGTCCAAATTTGAATTTTGGTATAAAAACATTTTCTATCTTCACATGTTTTTCACTTTTTTAGTTCTGCTTACATTTTTTCCTGGGATTGGAGTGAAAATTAAGGGTGCTTCAAGGTGGATTAATCTTGGATTTATTAATATTCAACCTGGTGAGTTTGTTAAATATTCTACTTTATTAACTGGGATATCCTTTTTTCATCACTTTGATATTTGGAAAAAAGAAGAAGTTATTAAAAAAGGGATTATACTATTTTTCCCGCTGGCTTTATTAATGTTTCAACCAGATTATGGAATGTTCTTTTTATGCTTTAGTAATATTTTATTTGCATGTTTTTTAAGTAATTTTCCACGTAAATGGTTTTACGGCTTTTTGGCCGGCTCTTTAGTCTTTATGTCTGGATTATTAGTCTTAGCTCCCTATCGAGTAAAGAGATTGATGAGTTATTTAGATCCATGGAGTGACCCAAGCAATACAGGATTTCAAATAATACAATCATTTTTAGCGTTTGCTCATGGGAGTATTTTTGGTGCTGGTATTGGAAATAGTAGAGAAAAACTTTTTTATCTTCCAGAGGCCCATAATGATTTCATTTTTAGTGTTATTGGAGAAGAACTAGGATTTATCGGAGTTTTTGCAATTATTTGTTTATTCTTAGTTTTTGCTTACTCTGGATTAAAATTAGCAATTGCTCATCAAGATAAAATTAAATCAAGCTTTTCAGTATTAGTAATTCTAACTTTATGTTTTCAGGCAATTTTAAATATGTCAGTTGTTTTGGGTCTTTTGCCTACCAAGGGGCTAAATCTTCCATTGATTAGCTATGGAGGTTCTTCATTGTTGGCTAATGCACTTTTACTTGGTGTCTTCTTTTCGCTATATATTAAGAAAAATGAAAAAAGAATCTTTGATACAGCTCTTTAGTAATAATAATTCAATTGAATATTTTGAAGATATAGATCTTACTCATCTAAGTACAATGAGGTTAAAAGCTAAAGGCGACTTAGCAATAATAAAAGATAAAAATGCCATTAGAGATTTCATTAATGAACTTCGCTTACGAGGAAGAAGTTATCGTTTAATTGGTTGGGGAGCAAATCAATTGCTACCAATGAAATCAACGGAAGTTTATATAAAGCTTGATTTTGAGTATGATGAAAATGAATTTAAGATGGAAAAAAAGAGTTCATATTTCCCAGCTTCGATAAGTATTCAAAAATTAATTTCATTAGCACTAAAAAACAATATAAAAGGTTGGGAACTGTTAACAGGCATCCCAGCAAGTTTAGGTGGAGCAATCTTTATGAATGCAGGAACAAGACTTGGGGAAATAAGTAGTCTCGTCAAATCTGTGGAGATTATGAAAACAGATGGAAGTATAAGAAACGAAATGATTACAAATGAAAGTTTTAGTTATCGAAAAAATAATTTTTTAAAATTTGGAGAAATAATTCTTGGTGCAGTTTTAAAACATGCTGAGGAAAGTGTAGAAGTTTCTAAAATTATTAATGATTACTTAAGCTATAGAAAAACTTCTCAACCACTGAGATCAAAAAATTGTGGATGTGTTTTTAAAAATCCTGAAGGACAATCAATAGGAAAAATAATTGACGAATTAGGTATGAAAGGAAAAAGTTCGAAAAACTTTAAAATTAGTGAAGTACACGCAAACTTTATAGAACACGTCGGAAATGGTGATTTAAGCGAACTTCATAAATTCATAGAAGATATTAAAGCTCAAGTATTGGCGGCAACAGGACTAATAATTGAATGTGAGGTTCAATATTCCTATAATTAAAGTATGTTACGAATACTTTCTATATTTTTATTTACTCTAAGTGCGTCAGCTCTTGTCGAAAATTTTCACGAATTAAGTTATAAAACAAATTTTGGTAATTGCCCGACTAAAACAACAGGCAGCGCAGCGTTAGAAATTTTAGAAGTTTTTAGAAAAGATAAATCACTTTTGCAAACCAAAAAATATATTGAAAAAAATAAATTAAGAGAAAAATATTATTTAAAAACTTATGACATAAGTTTTAACCCAGTAACACAGAAAGTTGCTTTAAACTTTACTTGTCCAGTCCCTATAGCAAGAGTGCAAGTATTCAAGAAAGATGGTACACAACAGTTTCATTCAATACTTTCAATTAATGGAATGAGAATAGATCCTAACTATGAAAATGTATTAAGAAACGAAAAAAAAATCACAAGAGATTTGCCAGTTGTATCAATGGAGTATTCAGAATTATCTCAGCAAAAATTAAAAGACATTACTCGTTTATTAAAAAACATCGATGAAAAATTAAGAAATAAAATATCTGATGTTGTTTTTGATTCTGAACAGAAGTTAGTTTTTGTTATGAGTAATCATAACCATGCCATCAGTGCATTCCTTGGAAAATCGGATTGGAAGAATAAATCATCGAAATTACTAAAGACAATTGAGTATTTTGATCGGAAAAAAAAGCACCCTAAATTCGTCAAGTTTTTAAATTCACAGAAAGTTGTTGTGAATTTTTCTAGCCATTTGTAATTAATCATAAGAAAATGTATTTAGTTGAAGGAATCAATAAAAGTTTGAGAAAGGAATCTCATGAAATCCATCAGTCAAAATGAAAAAATTATTGTAGCTTTAGATGTTGGTACTACCAAGGTCTGTACAATTATATCAAAAGTTGTAAATTCAGAAATAGAAATTCTAGGTGTTGGATCACATCCAAGCTATGGACTTAAAAAAGGTTGCGTTATAAACATTGATAAAACCGTTAAGTCAATAAGTTGTTCTTTAGAAGAGGCTAAACTAATGGCCGGAATTTCAAAAATAGAAAATGCAACTATTGGAATTGCAGGTAATCATATTTATTCATTCAATAGCTCAGGTGTTGTAGCTACAAAAAACAAAGAAGTAACAGAGATAGATGTTGAAAGAGTTTTAGATGCAGCAAAAGCAGTAGTAATACCATCTGATAGAGAAATATTACATGTATTACCTCAAGAGTTTAGAGTAGACAATACTAGAGGTATCAAAGACCCGGTTGGAATGCATGGAGTAAGACTAGAAGCAAATGTTCATATAGTAACTGGTCAGACAACTTTGATTCAAAATTTAATAAGATGTGTCGATCAAGCAGGACTTAAAGCAAATGAAATTATTCTTCAACCGGTAGCTTCATCAAAGTCGGTATTATCAAACGAAGAAAAAGAGTTAGGTGTTGTGCTGATTGATATTGGTGGCGGGACAACTGATATCGCTGTTTGGAAAGAAAATTGCTTAATTTGGTCACAGATTATTCCTGTTGGAGGAAATCATTTTACTAATGATTTGGCTGTAGGATTAAAAGTAACAAGTGATGAGGCTGAGAGAATAAAAATTAATCATGGGAGTGTTTTGCCAGATAAGGTAAACGATTCTTCAAATATTTTAGTTCAAGGTGTCTCTGGAATAAAACCAAGAGAAGTTGAAATAAAATACATCTCTAAGATTTTAAATGCAAGA
Source organism: uncultured Bacteriovoracaceae bacterium (assembly GCA_938017795.1). Lineage (GTDB taxonomy): Bacteria > Bdellovibrionota > Bacteriovoracia > Bacteriovoracales > Bacteriovoracaceae > JAHDHG01. The sequence goes on along the minus strand of CALIJZ010000002.1, from coordinate 77,908 downwards.
GCAGAAGAATTATTAGGTGTGGTCAAGAGGATTTTAGAAAACAATCAATTAATAGATAAGATGAATGCAGGGTTTGTTATTACAGGTGGAGGAGCATTATTAAATGATCTCGTTCCATTTGCTGAATACTATTTAGAAAAGCCTGCAAAGGTTGGATATCCAGTTACTTTTGGTGGAATGACAAATGTTATGGAAGATCCAAAACTATCAACTGTATTGGGCTTATTATTAGAATCAAAAAGTGAAGATGAAGAATATAAAGAAATTGAATTTGGAGAAAATGGTCCATCAGAAGATGTGATTTCCAAATTTAGTAAATCGCTAAAAAAAGTTTTTAAAGAAATATTTTAAGGAGTACTCATGTTTGAAATAGCAGAAAATTTATCAAAATTACCTACGGCCAAAATTATTGTTATGGGAGTTGGAGGAGCAGGATGTAACGCAGTAAACACAATGATCAGTTCAGGTCTTGGTGGTGTAAGTTATATTGTCGCTAATACAGATGTTCAGGCATTAAGTGCAAGCTTATCTGAAGTTAAAGTGCAGTTAGGAAAGGAAATCACTAAAGGCCTTGGAGCTGGAGCTAACCCAGAAGTTGGACGAAAAGCAGCACTTGAAGATTACGAAGCGATGTCTGCTCTTTTGCAAGATGCTGACATGGTTTTTATAACTGCTGGTATGGGTGGTGGAACAGGAACAGGAGCAGCTCCAATTATTGCAAAGCTTTGTAGGGAACTTGGAATACTAACTGTTGGTGTTGTTACTAAACCTTTTGCTTTTGAAGGTAAGAAAAGAATGAGACAGGCTTTGGAAGGTTTCAAAGAGCTTGGTGAGAATGTAGATTCATTAATTTCAATTCCAAATGATAAACTTTTAGAATTAGCAGGTGAGGAATTAAGCTTAGTTGATACGTTTAAAAAAGCAGATGAAATTTTATTAAATGCAGTTAAAGGAATTTCTGATCTTGTTAATAATACTGGTTTAATAAATTCTGATTTTTCTGATGTGAGATCAGTAATGAAAGATAAAGGGATCGCTTTAATGGGGTCTGGAATCTGTATTGGTGAAACAAGAGCAATTGATGCTGCGAAATTAGCTATTCATTCTCCGCTTCTAGAAGATGTGAGTATTGATGGAGCTAAAGGATTGATAGTAAATATTTCTGGTGGATCTAATCTAACTACTAGTGAAGCAAATCAAGCAATGAGTTATATTATGCAAAGTGCTGATGAAGAAGCTGAAATAATTTTTGGAATGGTTATTGCTGATGAACCATCTGAGGAAGTTCAAGTAACAGTGATTGCTACTGGGTTAAATGAAGCAATGGATAGAACAGGAAGTACAAAAGAAGTATTAAATAGAGAAAACTTATCGGGTGCATTTGAATCTATAAGGGAACATGAAAAAAATAATGCTGAAGTGATAGCTCAACAAGAAAAGCCAACTATCACAACAAGATTAGAGTCTTTAAAGAATATCAATAATCCAAATATAGAAAGTAGTTCAAAGGCTAAAACTAGATCAATTGCTGAAAAACTAGGTTTTATGAACTTTGATGAGGATGAATTTGATACGCCATCGTTTATGAGAAAAAATAGCTAATTAACTATAACGACGGGCCTTGAGCCTAAAGTCTTATGAAGAAGCTGACGGGTGTAGACTCTCAGCTCTTCATTATCTCTATCTCTTGAAAACTTTTTATTGATTAATGATTCAATTTTATGTGATTGCTTTTCACTAATCTTAACCCCATAAACACTGAATTTTAGTGTATCTATGTTTACAATTGCTACGCCACTTTCAGCGATTTTTCTTCTTTGAGAAATAATACTTCGAGGAATAGTGTGCTTTGCATAGTCAATAAGTAATGGCTTTTTTGGAGGGTAGTCATGAATATAAAGAGTCTCACCTTTTAAATAGAGTTTATCAAAGTCTCTTATCCATTTTGTCTTAATGTTTTTAAATTTTTCTGAAACAAATTCAAAATTCTTTTTTAGAAGAAATGTCTCACCATGAATAGGAACGTGATGAGTTATAGGTAGATTTTTTATTAATAACTCAAGGTCACCTTGGGCAGCGTGGCCTGAGCAATGTATCGTAAAATCTTTATATGTATGTATATCAGCACCTTGTTCAACAAAAGCATTATAAACACCTTGGATTTCTTTCTCATTACCTGGAATAATACTTGAACTAAAAATAACTTGGTCATTTTTTTGAATTTTAAAAAACTTAGAAACACCTTTTGATATATTCTTTAGAGTTGATCTGAAATTTCCTTGGCAACCTGAAGCGAGAACAATATGGTCACTCGTGATAGTAGAGAAATTTTCAATATCCTCTGCATGACTTGGAGTTAAAATTCCGGCCTCAACTGCACATTTGAAGCTAAAGTGCATAGACCTTCCATAGAGTAATACTTTTTTGTTGATTTCTTTCCCTATCTCGCAAATAGTCTTTAATCTATGAATATTTGAAGAGAACATAGTAAGGAGAGATCTAGTATCTTTTGAAAGTAAATATTTTAAATCGTCATAGACTTCAACTTCTCTAGTTGTAAAACCTTTTGCTCTTACACTTGTGCTATCTAGTAAGCTCAAGAAATTATTAGAACCTTTAGAAAAATCAGAAATTTTATCTAAGGCCTTTAGAGTATTGTGAGAATCAGTATGGCATTTAAAATCAGAAGCAAAAACAATAGATTGTGAGTTTGCCTTTAAGTAAAATCCGAAAGTGTCGGCAGTCGAGTGATCGACTTCAAATGGAATAATTTCAAAATCACCAATAGATAAATTTTCAAGATGTCTTATAACTTGAATATCTACTGACCTTTTGAGTTTGTTCTTAATAACGACAGAAGTATATGGTGAGGCGTAAACTTTTAAATGAGGAGCAGACTGGAGTAAAAGATCTAAGCCTCCAATATGGTCTTCATGAGAGTGAGTAATGAGAATATGCTTAAATTTAGAAAAATCAACATCTGAATAATCTGGTATTAAATAGTTAATTCCTAAAACTTTATCTCTTGGAAATAAAGTTCCAGAGTCAATAATAAGTCCAGTATTACCAGTTTCAAAAAGACTCATGTTGCCACCAATCTGACCTACTCCTCCAATAGGTGTAAAACATAAATCAAAGTTTTTTTGTATATCTTTCATACTTAGAAGGTGACATTAAAGCAGTGAGGATTCAATTAAAAAAAAATGTATCAAAACGGTTATGAAAGGAAATTTCTTAGGTTTTCAGTCTCTAATTTAATGTTTTGTGGTTTAAGCTTGGAAATATCTGACTTACCGCTGCATTGTTCAATTAATTTAGCACATAGAATATCAGCAGCCGTATCAGACTCCTCACCAATTATAAAATCAGCAAATTGTTTTTGAGGATGAAGATACTTTTGATACATGGGCCTTACAGTATCGTAATACTGAGAGATGACAGAGTTCATTGAACGACCTCTTTCTTGAATATCTCTATGCAATCTTCTGATGAATCTAATATCGGCATCAACATTTAGAAAACATTTAATATCACTAATTTCTCGAATTCTTTTATCATAGAGAGCAAAAATCCCTTCAAAAACTAAGACTTTTGTTGGGGCAATTGTAGTCGAATCGTTTGTGACTCTTTTACTCATACTGAAGTCGTAAATTGGAGATTGAATAGAGTTGCCTGATTTTAATTGAAAAAGATGTTTAAATAATAGTTCCCAATCAAACGCTTCTGGGTGATCAAAGTTAGCTTTTCCACTGTCAGTTTGATTAGATTCCGGTTGATCTGGAAGGTAGTAAGAGTCCATAGATAAGATAGCGACATCTTTAGAATCTAAACGCTCTATAACCTTTTTAGTAAATGTGGTTTTTCCAGAGCCCGAACCTCCAGCAATCCCTACTATAAACATAAGGAATATGTAGTATATATTTCAAAAATTATCCAGCTCGAAAGTGATTTACTATAAATTTTATACCTTTTGAATAAGTGGAAATTGACTAGAAATAGCTTCTAAAGCAAGATGGCAACGTGGATAACTACTATTACATTGATTTAGAGAGTTCTCGCTTGAATGAGCTTAATATTGATCTTTTAAAGTTCGGGATAGAGTTTGTCTATGAAGGTGAACTTACTGAAGCTGAGATCGATAAAGAATTAGGCAATTTAAGTTATTGTGGAGGTGATTTAGATCCACAATCACTAGAGGACTTAGAAAGTCTTATTGATTCAAAGAATAAGAAAATATATTTTACTGATATAGATAAGGCCCAATATTTTACTGAATATTTAAGGAACAAGACAGGTAGGATCTATTCGATAAAGAATGAAGAAAATGTTGATTGGTCTCAGCAGTGGAAAGAGCATTATAAAACAATTGATCTAAAATTTAGAAATTTAAAAATTGTTCCTTCTTGGGAAAAAAAGCATAACAACAAAGATGAGATTTATATTTATCCAGGACAAGGCTTTGGAACAGGAACACATGAAACTAGTCGTCAATGTTTAGAGATTTTACTTGATCTTGAAAATAAGAAGATAGAAAAAATACTAGACTTTGGATGTGGTTCTGGGATTTTGGGAATCGGACATCAAAAGCAATTTTCTAGTCATGGAACATATTATGATATAGATAATGCTGCAGTTGAAAATACTGCTATTAATTTAGAGTTAAACGAGCTCACTGATTATAAAATTTTAAAAAGCGAGCAAAAAGAAGAAATTTTAAAAAACTCTTACAACCTTGTTTTTGCAAATATTTTAAAACATGTGATTTTGGAAGAAGCTGAATTTCTACTTGATCTTAAAACTGATTATATAATATTTTCAGGTATTTTAATTGATCAAAAACAAGAGATTATCGATTATTTTTCAAATAGAAATTGTATCAAAGTATCTGAGAGAATTGAAAATGATTGGGTCGCCATTTTAATGAAACGGTCTTAATACTATGAGGGCCTTATTTTTAAAAAATTATGAATTCCTAGAACAATCTGAAATATATATTGAAAATGAAGACTTTCACCACCTTAAAAATGTATTAAGAATAAAGCTTGGAGAGAAGATTCTTCTTTTAAATGGCCAAGGAAAAAGTACTAAGAGCCAGATCACTTCAATTCATCGAAATCATTTAGTATTGAAAACTGAAACAGTTAAAGAAGAAAAAAACAACTTCTCTATTGATATAGCTCTAGCCTCTATAAAAAAAGATGGATTAATTGAAGCTATAAAGAAAGTCGTTGAATGTGGTTATGGAGCAATGCATATTTTCGAATCCGATTATTCACAAAAGTCGACACTAAAACCTGAAAAACTAGCAAAAATATTAAAAAATTCATATGAGCAATCAAATTCAAAATATGAATTAGAAATTAGAGAATATAAGAGTTTTGAATTAATAGATTTAGATCATTATGAAAGTATTGTGTTGTTTAATTCTTTTAAAAATGAAAATTCAACACCACACATTAATGGAAAATGTTTAGTAGTAATAGGGCCAGAAGGCGGCTTTTCAAATGAAGAAATAGAGAAGTTTAAAAAATATGAGCAATTGGTAGAAATCCATGCTGAGGCTAATATAATGCGCTCTCCTACAGCATGTAGCTATGCTAAAGGACATGTACAGTCACTTTTAAATATGAGAACCTAAACTTAGTTTTTTTAGGGAGCAAATATGAACAATGATCAGTTTGAAAACATACTTGAAGAGTTTGACTTCTCTCCAGTGACTGAAGGCCTAGGCTTTAATCAAGAAAAATATAATAAAATTAAAAAAAATTTAGAGCCAAGCATTGAATCAATAAAATCTAATAAACATTCAAGGCTGAAATCTAACACAGAAAGTTTAGGGACTAATCAAATAAAACTGACACCCAAAGAAAAAATTATTGAAAAAACACCAGAGATGAGTTTGAACATTCCAAAGGTTTCTAGTTCAGCAGAGGTTCATACCACTTATAAGTCAGAAACTGAGAAAATTAGCTTTATGAAAAAGGTTTTCTCATGGTTGATGGATGTTATTGTTGTTGCAGGAGCAACTGCTATTACAGCAATTATGGTTACGTATTTTATAACTGGAGATGTGAATCTAAGCTTTATGAAATCTCTAGACTTTATAACTAACTTCTTAATTCCAATGTTTATCATGAATTATTTGTTTTATTTTTCAATCTTTTGGAAAACAACGAATCAAACATTAGGAATGAATATCTTAGATTTAAAAATTGAATCAACTAGAAATGATGAAATTACATTTGTTCAAACTTTCCTTAGATCTGTAATGAGCTTTATCTCAATCTTTACATCAGGAATTTTAGAGATACTTGGTTTTTCTAATGCAATCTCTTGGACCAAAATTACTAATAAATGAATTTAGATGTTTTCTTATCTGAAAATAAAAATAAAAAAATAGTTTTTACCAACGGATGCTTTGATCTTTTGCATCTAGGTCACTTGAAATATTTAGAAGAAGCTAGATTGCTGGGTGATCTCTTAATTGTTGGTCTAAACTCTGATGCGAGTGTTAGAACTCTTAAAGGTGACTCAAGACCAATTAAAGACGAATTAGAAAGGAAAGAGTTTTTACAAGCATTGAAATTTGTAGACCATGTTGAAATATTTTCAGAAGAAACACCATTGAACTTAATAAAGAAAATAATGCCTAGTTTTCTAGTCAAAGGTGGAGATTGGGAAATTGATAAGATTGTTGGTTCCACTGAAGTTCTGGCAAATGGCGGAGAAGTTAAGTCTCTAGCATTTTTGGAAGGTTACTCAACCACTAAGCTTATAGAGAAAATAAAAAATGAAATTTAGTCTTATCTCTGATCTTCATATTAAATCTGCCGAAGATCCTAGATATGAACTCTTGTTGAAATTTATAAACTCTAAAGAAGTGAAAAATTCTGATACCATTATTTTACTAGGAGATATTTTTGATTTGCTCATAGGCCCACATTTAGAATACTTAAGTGAATATGATGAGTTTTTTGAAAAATTAAAACAGATTTTAAAAGAAAAGCAAGTGTGGTGGTTTGAGGGTAATCATGACTTCCATTTTAAAAAATTGATGCCTAGGTTTTTGAAAAAAGAGCTTCTAGAGAAATTTTCATATATAACTGAAGAAAAAATAATATTAATTAATGAGATTAAGATTTATTTTGCCCATGGAGATCATCTAGACATTGAAAATACGAGTTATATGAAATACAAAAAGATTGTTAGATCTAATTGGGCAAGATTTATTATTGAAAACTTTCTTCCCTACAGTGGCTTAAAGTTTTTAAAGGAAAAGTTCTCGAATCAATCTAAGAAAATGCAGAAAAGCTTTGATAAACAAAAAGAAAAAAATAAATTTTTAAGATATGTATCAGAACTAAAAGGTTTTAATCTTGTGGTTTTAGGTCATAGCCATATCTTTGAAAACTCCGATAGCTATATCAACCTTGGATTTCCAGAAGTAAATAAAAAGTTTTTGTACTTTGATGGCAAAGCAAACTTGATAGATCTAATTTAATAAAGGATTCATCGCAATAGCAGCATCTTTAATTTCAGCGTTACTTGAAATCTCTTGAACAATTGATTGAGTTCGCGTTTCACTTTTTGATTTTCTAATCTTTTTATCAACTTTGATAATTTTATCAGCATGGATAGCAATTTGAGGTAAATGAGTTATCGCTATTACTTGAGAGTTTTTTGAAACCTTTTTTAAGGACTTGCCGATAACAAGTGCCGTTTCTCCTCCAATACCTGTATCGATTTCATCAAAGAAAAAAACAGAGACTGTATCTTTATCACTAAAAACTTGTCGTATTGCCAGTAAGATTCTGGATAGCTCTCCTCCGGAGGCTATTTGAGAAATAGGATAATAACCCTCGCCAGGGTTAGTTTGGGCGTAGAATTCAAGATTTGTGATCCCTTTAGGTCCAAGCTCTTTATCAACATCAAGTTTGATATCAATAGTAGCTCCAGACATATTTAGTTTTCTAATAAGTAAGGTTAAGTTTTTAGATAGAATTAATCCTGACTTTTTTCTAGACTGGTGCAGATCAAGTGCTAGGGTAGATAATTTTTCAAATTTTGAATTAAGTTCTTCAATATATGAGTTGAGATTATCTAAATCATTTTCAATTTCATTTTTCTCATTTTTTAATTTAGTAGTTGATTCAAGAACATTTTGAAGTGTTCCTCCAAACTTTCTTTTGAGCTTCTGATAAATATCTAGCTTATCAACAATGGACTCTAGTGATGCTTCACTATCATCGTCTAGTGAAATACTTGAAACTTCAAAACTAAAATCTTCTACTATTGATTTAGCTTGATCAAGAGCTTCTGTATTTATGCTTGAAAAGAGTTCAGGGTTATCTTTGACCTTCTTTATAACCATGTGAATTGAGGAAATAATAGAATGAGATGATGAATTAAGAGTATTATCTATTTCTGTTAAGACCGCTTTATAAGTATTTGATTTTAATAAAAATTCTTTCTGGGTCTTTAAATCATTTTCTTTTTCTATACTAGGATCCAAGTTTTCAATTTCTTTAAGTTGGTAGGAAAGAAAATCTAATTGCTGTCTTAATTGAGGTTCAGACTGTTGAATACTTGTAATCTTGATTTGTAGTTTTTTATATTGAGAAAAATATCCTTCATATAAGTCGACATCACTTAAAATATTTGCATACTTATCAACTAGGTTGAGTTGATATTTGTTTGATAAAAGTCTTTGGTTTTCAAATTGACCAACAAGATCAATAAATAAATGAGAGAAGCTTTGAAGTGTAGAGAGCTTACATTGTTGATAATTTAAAAATGATTTAGATTTTCCATTAGCATAAACAATTCTTTTAAGAACTGCCTCTTCGTTTTCACTTGGATAGCCTTGTTCTTCAAAATATCGCAATATTTTTTTATCATGTAGATCGAAAAATACTTCAATGCAAAGAAACTCGGACCCACTTCTTATTAAAGATTTGTCAGACCTGCCACCTAAAACAAGTTGAATGGCATCGAAGATTAAACTTTTACCTGAGCCTGTTTCACCTGTGATGATATTAAATCCTTTATCAAAGTTAATAACTTCGGATTTAAATGTAGCAAAGTTTTTAATTGAGAGTTTTTTTAAACAAAGTGAATTTTTAGACATTTAAAAAACCTTTTTACTTAAATAGAATTTTTCTTTAAGAGTTCTAAAATAATTTTTATCCTGATTTATAATAAATTTAACACTATCTTCAGCATGTTTTTCAATAATGATTTCATCATCAGGTCCAACTTCAAAGGCAACTTGGCCATCAACTGTAAGACATACATCTTTTTCGTGGTCAGTTAATCTTAAACTTAAGGGTTGAGTATCAGGAATTACAATAGGTCGATGAGTAAGGCCATGAGGACAAATTGGAGTTAAATTCAAAGCACCAACATCTGGGTGAACAATTGGCCCACCTGCGGCTAAAGAGTAAGCAGTTGATCCTATTGGTGTACTAACAATGAGCCCATCTCCTGAGACACTAAATAAAACATCGTTATTTGACTCTACCTGCAAATCAAACAGCCGTGCAATATTATTTTTGCTTAAAACCGCATCGTTAATAAAACGTGATTCGAAAATTGTTTTTTCTTTTCTAACTACTCTTAAGCGAAAGATATTAATATCTTTCGTTTTAAAGTCGTTTTTAATAACCTTTTCCAGAGTATCGAATAATTCAGAAGCACTAAATTCTGTGATGAAACCAAGTTTGCCATAGTTAACACCTAAAATAGGAGTGTCCCCAGTTACTCGTCTACAGGTACCTATTAAAGTACCATCACCACCAAGAGAGATAATAAAATCTGCATTTTCTAACTCAGAATCTTTAATAAAATTAAGAGATTTAAAATCCGTTGCTTTTGATAAACGTTCTTTTTCCTTTTCTAAAAAAGAAATGGAAATCTTTTTATTTAAAAGCCAAGTGATGACGTGATTTACAGTATTTATAAACTGTTGATCACCGCTGGGCTTAAGGGAAATTGCTACGTTATATACCATGATTATTGAGTTTTATTATAATCTCTTCAGAGGTCTTATGTATATTTTCAAATGGCTTTCTAAGGAAAAAACAGCCATAAGATTTAGCCTTTTCTAATATTTGCTCTGAGTTATAAGCACTCATAATAATAAATTTATCCTTAATCTCTTCTCTTGAGTATTTCTTTAGGCTTCCCTCTAGAACATCAAAGCCGCTCAAGTCATTGAGCATGAGGTCACAGATTATTAGATCAAAATTATTGTTTAAAATCAGTTCTAATCCAGCCGTACCCATAGTGGTCGTTTGAACATTTAGACCCTTGCTAGAGAGCATCATTTGAAGAGATTTTAGTATTAAAACCTCGTCTTCGATTATTAGAATGTTTTTAGAATTATTTTCCATTAAGCAATGGTATTAAAAGGTGAAAGGTTGCTCCAGTGTTGTCACTATTTATTAGTAACAAATCACCGCCATTTTTAATTGCTAAACTTTTTGAGATTGATAAACCTAAGCCATTTCCATCCTTTTTAAAGCTCAAAAACGGTTTAAAGAGATTATCCAAGATTTTTTCAGGTAGTCCTGCGCCATTATCGTTAATTTCGAAGATGATATTTTTAGAGTCTTTGAAGACATGTATTTTAACTAGCTTCTCATCTTTTTTGTTTTTTAATTCTTGAATTGAATTGTGAATAAGATTAAAAAGAATTTGAATAACTGATGAGATATTTGTCTGTAATGAAATATTTTTAATATCTTCTTGAACTTCAACGGTGTACTTCACTAGTCTTAATTCACTTTTTAAGATCGCGATCAGTGTTTCAATCACTTCAGAGATTGTAATTTCTACTTTGCTCTGATCTTCGACAAATAAATTTGTCATATTTTCTAAAATGCCTTGAGCTCTTTTACTTGCTAGTTTTATTTCATGAGTTAGATCACTAAAAGCATCAAGGTTTTTACTTCCAGATAAAATGTCTAAGGCTAAATTAATTCCAAGGATAGGATTAGATAATTCATGTTTTAAAATATTAAAAAGCTCTCCTAATAATCTGATCCTATGGTAGTGAAAGATATCAGCTGTGAAATATGAGTTTTCAGTCATATGGTAGCGCAGAGTCATGGGAGCATTAGGTCTTGAATAACTAAGATTGAAGCTTTGATGTTCTTTGGCGTTAGAAATAAAGATTCCATCAGGAGACTCAAGTTGGATTTTATAACCAACAAAATCAAAAATTTTTAAATAAAAATTTGCATCTTGAATAAGACTATTTCTATTTTCTATATAATTAAAGGCAAGATCTAGCTGAGTAACAAAACTACCAAAAACTGTTTGTTCAGTTTGGGTGGCTTCGATAAAGTCATTTCTCGAAACTATGAGGATAATGGTCATTTTATTTAAAATAAAAGTATGAGCTAAAAAACTACCAACAAGTTTCAACTCTTCAGAGAGAGACTTCTGAAATGAAAAAGAATTACCCTTGCTTTTTTTTATTGAATTAAAAATAGTATTAAAAGAATTTGAAGAAAAATAATACTTCTTAGCATCATTGTTTTCATAGTCCGTAACAAATGCTTGGGATCTTCCTTTGTGAAGAGTAAGCATGATATAAGAAGAATAAGACTTTAATTCATCAAGTTGAGATAATTTTTTTGGTATATCATCTAGTTTTTCAGATTTTATTAGTTCTTTAATAATGTTTTGGTAAGTTGTGGAAAATTTATTTGAAAACTGTGAGATATCTTTTTTCTTTGACTTGTAAACATTATGCTTTTGTATTTTTTTTAGATTGTCTTTTCTATCTATATTAGTTTGGAAAAAGAAGTCTAAAGATTTAAAAAATTTTAAAAGATTATCTTTTGAGAAATTTTCAGTAATTGAATTATCACAAAGCGAGTATAGATTCTCAGACAATTTACTTATGGAAATATCAGCAACCTTCATTGATTTACATTCTTTTAGATGAGCGAAACCTTTAAGCTCAAGAGGAGAGTCACTGAAAACAAGAGCCTTTGATGAATGTGCTAATTGATGTATGCTCATCAAGGATATCTTAAGAGATGTATAGATGAGTTACAAATTATGAACGGATTTGAAATAAATAATTGGGCGATAAAAAAAATACTCTTCTTTGTTTCTAGAATACTTTTCTTTGGCTGTGCATTACTTCTACCTCTCTATTTTGAAAAATTTACAACTCTACATAAAATTTATGGGTATTTAGTAATCTTAACCTACTTCTGTTTTATAGTAATGAATTGGTATGTGTGGGGTAAAGAGATAAATTATCGATTTAAAGTCTATGCTCGAGCAAACTCTTCAGTGGATAGAATTCTTGAAAGAGTATTGTTGGGAAGTGTGGTTAGTATCTTTATTTTATCATGTATCTCAATGTTTTCCTTTGTTGATAAAATGGTTCTTTATTGGGGATTTTGGTCTATGGCCGCACTTTTTTTTTCCTACCCAACCAAGAGAAGGATTATAGATAGAAAAATATCCTTTGAATTTTCAGAACTTAAATTTATGGATGGATTTGAAAAAGTTATCTTTGGAATAACTTTGATTATTTTCCTTGTTTCAGTTCCCAGTTTTCCAGTTTTTCATGGTACTGATGCGATTAAAGTCTATTTAGATCCAGGAGAGTTAGTTCATGATCAATTATGGGCGTTTTATGATCTGATTCTTTTCCATGGAAAAGAGATATCTAGTTCTAATAATCTTTCCTATTTTTATTTTACTTACCTTTTGTTTTTTGGATTGTTTATTATTAGCTTCTATTGCATCTTGCGATTTAAGTTTACAAGAAAAGTTGCTCTAATAGGAACACTCTCAATAGTGTGTACTAGACATTTATATTATTTACTATTTAATCATGTTTCGGATTTACTGCCTTCGGCTACAATGATGGTTTTGTGTTGGGTTTTTTTATGGTCTTTGAAATCTTCAACTTATCGATCTGGTTTATTAATGGGATTGATTGGGTACTTTTGTCTTCTAGTAAATATTAAAATGCTTGTTTTGCATGCGGTTTTAACTATTGCATTTGTTATTTATAAGTTTAAAGAAAGTTCTTTTTGGTTTTTGAAACAGTTTATTCGGTATACTTTAGTTGGTGCAACATTAACCATCTTAACTCTTTTATTACATCATGGATTTGAAGTTTCATTTACGACTTATAATTATTATGAATTTATAGATCAACTAAAAATAATTTTCATTTCAAAATCATTTTTTATTTTAGCAATCCCGGGATTAGTAATTTTCATATTTGATTTATTCTCAATTAAGGATTCTGAATTATTAAAAATTTCAATATTTCTTATATTAGCAATTATTTGGGGGATTATTTTTGAAGTTGGGGCCGTAAGATCATTTTTTATAGTGGCACTAATTTCATTTATATGTATGCTGACTTTAGATAAAATTCTATCAAAGGTAAGTATCAATAAAAGCCACCAAAACCTCATCATTTTGTTTTATGTAGTAATGTGTATGATGGACTCCAGTATTGAATATAGAGTTAAGAGTATGTTAGGACTGCTTTAATATGGTATTTAAAGCACTTTTAGCAAAAACGTGTGGAAAAAAGACCTGACATCATACCAAATTATTGACGATTTTTTGTTAAAATCGATAACTACCTGAAATTACGAGCTTGAGAGAGGCTTTAAAATAAATTAGTTTATAAACCATTGTGGATAAACTAAGGTGTTTGTGTGTACAAAGCAGTAAATAAATAGGATTAAAGCAATTAAAATGAGTTTCAAAGTAAAAGATCACTATTTCAACTTAGCTAAAAAGAAAAACTATTTAGCTCGTAGTGCCTTTAAACTAGAAGAGATTAATAACAAATATAAGATTATTGGAAAGAATGATCATGTTTTAGATCTTGGCTACTTCCCGGGATCTTGGGTCCAATATGTATCAGGCCTTAAAGGTTTCAAAGGAAAAATTACCGGTGTTGATATTCAAGCTGTAAATGAAAGTCTTGGCCGTAATGAAAACATCAATTTATTTGAAAAAAGCATTGAAGATATTCATGAACTAGCTGATGTTGAAGTTGCTAAAAAATTTAATATTATTCTTTCGGATATGGCTCCAAAAACTACTGGAATAAAATCAGTTGATCAGTTGAGAAGTTTAGCTCTTGTAGAGTTAGTTTTTTCTAAAATTGATCTCTTCTTAGCTAAAGGTGGAAACTTGGTTGTAAAAATATTTGAAAGCCAAGATGCACAAAACTTTTTTAAAACTGAACAAAAAAGATTTGAAAAAATGGTCTTTTTTAGGCCTAAGTCGACAAGGAAAGTAAGCAAAGAATATTTTGCTATTTTTAAGGGTTTTAAAGCCTAAAAACTAAGATTTAACAGAGCTTAAGCTATACGAAACGCCTTTATAGTGTCAGGATACAGTTTATGAAAACGTTCATTATTATTGTATTAATTCTTGCATTCAGAGCTTCGATTTTTGAACCATATAAAATTCCAACTGGATCCATGATACCAACAATGCTAATTGGTGACTTTATCGTAGTGAACAAATTTAAATACGGTCTTAAATTACCTTTTAGCCATTTAAAAGATGGGATGCCAACATATTTAACTGGACCTCATCAAGTTGAGCGTGGAGACATTATTGTTTTTAAATATCCTCATAATGAAACAACCAATTATGTAAAAAGAGTTTTAGGAATTCCAGGTGATATTTTGGAATATAAAAACGGATCTTTGTATATAAATGGTGAAATTCAAGAAAAGGTTCCTCATGATGGAACAGTTATTATGCGTGATATGGACGAAAAATATCTAGATCCAAGAATGAGTTTTGACTTTTTTAAAGTAGACACAGGTGGAAAAGATCATATCATTCAAATTGATGCCGCTAGAGGAGATCATGATTTTAAAAACTTCGAAGGTGGTCCTGAAGATAGAGTTTTAGTTGATGCTGAAAACAAAGTTATTGTCCCTGAAGGGAAGTATGTCGTGATTGGTGATAATAGATCTTATTCATATGATTCTAGAAACTGGGGTTTTGTTCCGTTCGAAAATATAAAAGGTAGTGCTTCAATGGTTTGGTTTTCTGTGAACCTTCCATTTAATTGGCCCTGGGAAGACCTTGATCCTAAGTTTGTATTTAGACCTTGGCGAATCGGGACAATGTTAGAATAAATTCAACTCATATCAAATATATGTCAGAAATACGTGAGCATTTTGCTCGATCACTTGACCACTTTTCAAAAATTTTAAATTATAATTGATGAACAAATTACTCATAAATATGTAGAGGGAATCAGCAATGTCAGCAATTTTAGAAAAAGTACACACCACAATTAATGAAGCAAAAAAAATAGTTTTTGGACAAGATAATATGCTAGAAGGAATTTTATGTGCTCTTGTCAGTGAAGGGCATTTATTAATCGAAGGGATGCCAGGTCTTGGTAAAACTTTAAGTGTTTCAACAATGAGTAAGCTTTGTGATCTTGATTTTAAAAGAGTTCAATTTACTCCAGATCTGTTGCCATCAGACTTGATTGGAACCATGGTTTATAATCAATCAAAAGAAGAATTTACAACAAAATTTGGTCCATTATTTACTCAGATATTGTTAGCAGATGAGATCAATAGATCACCAGCAAAAGTTCAGGCTGCTCTTTTAGAATCGATGGCAGAAAAACAAGTCACAATCGGTGATGATACTCATTTGTTAAAAAAACCATTTGTGGTTTTAGCAACACAGAATCCTATTGAACAAGAAGGTACTTATAATCTTCCAGAAGCTCAATTGGATAGATTTATGATGAAAATCAATGTAAATTACCCAGACTTTGAATCTGAGATAAAAGTATTAGATCTTAAAAAAGAATTTCACAGAAAGATTGATCCTGTATTAACTCTTTCTGATTTAAGTACAATTAAAGAATCAGTTGAATCAGTATATGTAGATGATAAAATGAAAAATTTAATCGTAAAAATTATTCATGCTACAAGACCTGGATCAGATCACTTTATCAAAGAATTTGATGGAGCTATAACGGCGGGAGCTTCTCCTAGAGCTTCAATTTGGCTGTATAAAATATCTAGATTTAAAGCGTTTTTAGATGGAAAAGACTTTGTAGGACCGGAACATTTATTATCAATTATCCCGGCAGTGTTAGGACATAGAGTTGTACTTTCCTATGAAGCGATTATTGATAATATGGATGTAGAAAAAGTTGTAACAAAAATAGCAAGTAAGTGCTTATAAAAAATGAATTTAATTGAAATAGAACGAGTTGTTTCAAGACTCCAGGCAAATTTATTCAAAAAAGCTAATTCATATACAGTTGGATTATTTAAGTCAAAGTTTCGAGGAAGTGGAATTCAGTTTAGAGAACATCAAATATATAACCCTGGTGACGATGTTAGATTTATTGATTGGAAGCTTTCAGCAAAATCTGTAGGGAAGACTTATGTAAAAACATTTGAAGAAGAAAGAAATGTTGAAATTGTAACTATTGTAGACTTTAGTCCAACAATGTTTACGGGTTATAAAGGTGTTTCAAAACTTCAAATGGCCCTCGAGTTGGTATGTATGATTTATTTGATAGCAGAAGAAACCAAAGACTATCAAAAAGTTGTATTATTTACTGATGAAGTTATTCAATTGCCTAAAAACTCTGGAAAAAAAGGAATTGTTAATCTGGTTTCATTTTTAGAAAAGAAAGGATATTTATCCAATGATGGAAAAATCTTAGTACGTGATTCAAATTTTGTTCGACTTGAAAGTGAACAGAAAATAAAAATGATTAAATCAAATTTAGCAAAAAAGAAAGAAACAATTTTTTTAACTGACTTCTATGATGAGGAAATAACTGAAACAATAGAAGGGTTTTGTGGGCATAAAAACTTTAATTGCTTTAACTTAGTGAGTCCTTTAGACAATGAAAAGAGCCTTCCTTTTAGTTTTAAAACACGAAATTTGAAAGAGAGTGCTTTAACATTTTTTAGAAATTCTGAAGTGGAAAAAGAAGATCATCAAAAAATAAAAAAATTAAATATAAAAAGTAAATATCTGGAGAGATTTATAAAAGAGATGGTTTGAGAAAGTTAAAGTATTTAATAATATTATTGAGTGTAAATATTTTTTCCTATGAAGGAGAAATATACAAAGTCGGGAGCAATGTCGTTAAAGTTGGCGACGAGGTTGAGCTTAATCTGGAAACAAGTGAAGACTTAGAAGTAGAAGAGTTGCGCAAGACAATTGATGAGATTGAATCAAAATTTGGAAGTTTCTATATTCTTGAAGTAAAAAAACACTCTGAGAAAAAATTTAAACTTTTTGGTATTTATGAGTCTGCTCTTAATTCTCAACAATTTAAGGTTGGAGAGAATATTTTCAAAGTTAATGAACCTACTCTATACAGTCGAGAACAAGTTAAGAAGATTCAAGAATTTCATGTGTTTCAGAAAAAAATAAAAAAAGAGACAAAGTTTGAGTTAAAACCTTGGATGGTTTTTTCATTTTTAACAATAGTAGGCCTTTTTATTGGATTATATTTATTTAAAAATAACAAAAACAGAAAGAGCCTTGAAGAGATAAATGAACTCAAAAAACAATGGAGATTGAGTTTAGATAAGGCAAAGACCAGGGAAGACTTTGAAGAAATATACAAAGGAAAAAAAAGCATAAAAAAACTATTTAAAATTGAAAAGAGTTCATTCTTTGATGAGCTTAATAAAGTTCAGTATAAAAAAAACTGGGATGAAACTGATTTGCAAAAAATAACAAAAAGCTTTAATTCATTTAGGAGAAATCTTTAGTGGAATATAAATCTTGGTATTATTCAATTTTAGGACTAGTTCTAATTATTATTTGGAGTCTTAGCTTTTGGAAGTTTTTTCAAAAAGGATTGATTTTTAAAAAGAGCAAAAAGTCAGATACATTGTTGATAGGAAAAGGATTAATATATATATTAGGATTAGTAGGTTTATCTTACATAACTTACTCTTTAAGTTTTCCAAGAGAACCGCTTAGTTATTCTAACAATACAAAGAGTGTAAAAGATATATTTTTAGTCGTAGACGTATCTAGGTCTATGTTAGCTCAAGACTTAAAACCAGATAGATTGGAAGTAGCAAAAGCAAAACTTGCTGAGTTTGCTAAGATGAGGCCTAATGATCGAATTGGAATTATCCTTTTCTCAGAGAAAGTATTTACATTACTGCCACTAACTACTGATACATCAATAATTACAAAGTTCATGGGAGATATCTCAGTTGGCAGACTTGGTTCTGGTACAAATATTGGAGATGCCCTTGCACTAGCTGTTGCAAGATCTCAAGCTAGTGAAACTAAAAAGAAAGTAATAATCTTGCTAACTGATGGAGTAAGCAATGTTGGTAACCTCTCACCAATGGAAGCAGCCGAACAAGCAAAAAATTATGGAATCAAAGTTTACACAATTGGCTTGGGCTCAGATCATGATGCTGCATTACCTGGTTTTGGAGGATTACCTGGATTTCAAAGAATTCCTGGAGGATCGATTGATTTAAAAACATTAAAGAAAATCTCAGACTTAACGGGAGCTAAAAGCTTTAGAGCAAGGGATAAGTCAGCGTTAAAGCAGATTTTAAATGAAATCGAAGAATTAGAGAGAACGAAAATAAAAATAAAAAACCAAAGACTATATAAAGAGCTTTATCATCACTATTTATTAATCGGTTTTATGTTTTTCTTTATTGCAGAGCTATTAAAAAGATTTGTATTAAGGGAGGCGTATTGAGCTTTATTTATAATAATTACTTTATATTTGTTTTGATCCTGAGTGCTCTTTTTGTGTTTTTTGCACTCAAGCAAGAAAGTAAATTTTTTAATTGGGTTAGCGATCATTGGTTTTACAAGAGAAACTTTAGATCTAAGCTCTCTAGTATTTTTATAATGTTAGGGATTGCATTACTGGCTTTTTCACTTCTTGATCTACGTGGAGCTCAATCAAGTAGACAAGACCAAGTATCTGAACAGAAAACAATCTTACTAATTGATAATTCTCTTAGTATGCAAGCCGAAGATGTAAGACCTAATAGAATAGGCAAAGCTGTTTTCCTTGCAAGGCATTTTGTAAAAAATGCTGTTGGACACAGAATTTCTGTAATTTTATTTTCTGATAATACAAAAAGAATTGTTCCTTTCACGGCCGATCAAGACCTATTGGATGCTAGGATTTCAGGAGTTGAAGAAAGAAAAGCCATTGGAGGTGGTACCAGTCTTATGAAGGCCATAGATGAAGCAGTTCAATACCTACGAGTTGTTGGTAATGGAAGCGGGAATATTGTTCTATATACTGATGTGGAAGATTCAGATGATGAATTAAGAGAAGTATCTGGTGATATAAATTTAGCAATAGTAGGAATTGGAACTAAGAAAGGTGCCAAGATTCCTTTGAAAAATAGATTTGGGAGAGGATCGGGTTTTAAAAAGAAAGACGGCAAGGCAGTTACAAGCAAACTTGATAAAAAGAATTTAGAGAAAATTCAAAAACTAAGTAAGTATTCAAAATCGTGGTTGGCTACAAGTTATTCTTTACCCACTCAAGAGATTTTAGGATTTTTTGATCAGTCAGATAAGTTTAAATCAGTGACTGATACAGTTAGTACAAGACCAGTTTTATCTCAATATTTAATGATTCCAGCAGTGCTGCTTTTAATTATTGGTTATCTTTTAAATATGACTAATCCCTATTTAGTAATTTCAGCTATGTTTTTCTTATCAATCAATTTGAAAGCTCAAAATGATATGGGCCAAGGTAAAAACTTGATAGATGAGAAGAAACAAAAAGAGCAAAAAGAAATAGAAGTAAAACAAGAAAAGTATTTAGAGAAGTGGAAAAAAAGTGGAATAAATGAAGACGAAAAATTAGATCTTGCTCAGTTATATATGAGGTCTGATAATAATGATAAAGCCAGAAGTATTTACGAAGAAAATTTAAAAGGAATTAAAGAAAGTAATAAAGAAGATTATTTTAATTGGGCAACTACCGATTTAAAAGACAAGAAGTTTCGAGATGCTCTAGATAAGCTAAATACGGTCAATGAGTATTTAAAAGATAAAGATGGTCCTCAGTATGAAGCATTGAAAGAGAAAGTACGAGAAAACACTCTCTTGGCTTTGAAAAAAGCAAAACAAGATCAAAAGAAAAAAAAGAATAATAGTGGTAAAGGTGATGAGAAGCAAGAACCATCCCAAGGGCAAGGCGATGACCCAAAGCAATCAAACTCTGGCAAGGATCCAAAAGATCAAAAAGAAAATAAAGGCAAGAGTAAAGATAAAATGAAAGATCTTCCAACTGTTTTAAAACAATTAGTTGATGAAGATAATAATATGCAAAAAAAATATATGGATACCAAAACAGGCGATAGAAAAGGTCGTTCAAGGAGAGATTGGTGATAAAGTTAGTATTACTTTTTTTAAGCTTTAATTTAATGGGAATAGAAATTTCAGTATCTGGTCCTGAGTCGCCAGTTGGAGTAGGAGAGGTTTTTGATGTTTCAATAAAAGTTTCAAGCTCTTCAAAGCCTGAAGTGAATTTTAATTTAGAGAACCTAGAGTTAGTTGCAAAAAATGAAGAAGGTTATTCTTCAAATATTACTGTTATCAATGGAAAAATGACTAAGACTCAAGGTCATAACTTTAGGTATACTTTTAAGGCCTTGAAAGCAGGAAAAGGATCTATTAAAAATCTTCACGCAGTAGCAGGTAATGATACAGAGTTATATTCTGAGACTGTTAGTTTCGAGGTTGTCAAAGATCAAGTCCAAGATGAAAATATCTTCGTTATGGCAACTCCTAGCAAAACATCAGTTTATATTGGAGAGCAAATTGTTTTGAAATACTTTCTATATAGAAGAGTACAAATTATTAATTACAATATTTTAAAATTTCCAGAACTAAATGATTTTTTCAATCGGTTTTCTAAAGATACTCAAACAAAATCTAAGACAACTTATAAAGGGAAACAATATGAGAGATTCACTTTATATGCAGGAGCAGTTTATCCAAATGTCCTAGATGCTAAAATAGACCCAATAATATCGGAAGTTACATATCCAGTAAGATCAAAAAATTCTAGATTTGGTGGTTTTGGATTTGGGTTTTCTGATAAGCGTAAGAAAACTTATGCAAGTAAAGAAGTTGCTCTGGAAGTATTAGAGTTACCAATTGAAGGTAGAGATGAGTCTTTTACAGGATTAGTAGGGGATCATAAGATTGAATTTTCAATTAACAAAGAAAAAGTATTGGTAAATGAGCCGATTGAAATAAAATTTTCTATTAGAGGGAGAGGGAATTTAGAAGTTTATAAAGCTCCAACTTTATTAGATGAAGATAGATTTGAGAGTTTTGAAAGTAGTTCTAAGATAGAATCTCATAGAAACTTTGAAGCAACTAAAACATTTAATTTAACTTATCTCCCTAAATATAATGCTGAAGTTGATGCTAGGAAAATACCATTGAGCTTCTTTGATCCAAGTCAGAAGAAATATATTACGAAGTTTATTGATATGCCAAAGATTATTGTTAGGGGAGGTAGTGAGTTAGTTACAAACAATGATCAAGGGGTACCTCAGCGAGCGATAAAAATTAATCCAAATTCTATAGTTGGTCCATTCTTATCTTTAAATAATTCATTATTTAGTAGTTTTCATAAATTATTGAATTTATTCTTGGGTTTATGCTTGATTATTACAAGTGTTTGGATTTTGGGAGTATTTGCAAAATTTGAATCTCTTTTTGCCAAAGGAGAAATTGAAGAAATTAAAAAATCAAAACTTAGTTATCCATTAGTCTATAGATATTTAGATAAGCTGGATGTCAAAGGAACAACAGCTAGGGAGAAAGTAGAGATGTCCTCTATTAGTAAAGAGGCAAAACAATATTTCCTAAAATTACTTGATTCTAAGTCTAATGCTAATTATTCCGTCAAAAAACAAGAATCAAAGATGACTTTTGAGAAAAAATATTTTAATGAAGTAGAGAGATTAATTAAAGAAGATAAAAATTATGATGAAATTGAAATCATTGAAGGACCTCCCACAAGAGCATGATTATGCACTGGCCATAGGGAATTTCGATGGAGTTCACTTAGGTCATCAATTTGTCTTAAATAAATTAGTAGATATCTCAAAAAGTAGAAAGTTAAAAAGTATTCTCTTAACTTTTAACCCTCATCCTAGAGAAATACTAAACCCCGCAGATTTCAAGCTTCTTTCTTCTTATGAAGACAAAAAGAAAGTTATTGGTTCTCTGGGAATGGATTTTTATATAGAGATGGCATTTAATAGAGATTTTTCAACTTTGACTCCAATTGAGTTTTTAAATCAATATATTTTTGTTGGTAAAAACTTAAGCTTTATTCTTTTGGGCCATGACTTTTCTTTCGGATCAAATAAGTCTGGAGGAAAGCAAGAGTTAGAAAAATACATCAAAGAAAAGAACCTTGAAGTTGAAGTCGAATCTTCAATATCTTATAAAGTAAGTGATAGTGTTATTAGTTCTAGCCAAATAAGAGAACTCATTTCTAAGGGTCAGCTTTTAAAAGTAAATGAAATGCTTGGAAGGAGTTTTTCTCTAAGTGGAGTTATTGTAAAAGGTGATGGCCGTGGTCGAAAGATCGGATTTCCAACAGCTAATATTGAACTTCCTGAAAATCAGCTTATTCCGAAAAATGGAGTTTATATCTCAAGAGTGAAGTGTTCTGATAGGACCTATCAATCAATTACTAATGTTGGGACCAAGCCAACTTTTAAAGATAGCCAAGAAGCTATTGTTGAATCTCATATTTTAGACTTTGATGAGAATATATACGGTGAAGTTCTTGAGGTCTCATTTATATCTAGGATAAGAGATGAGAAAAAATTCGAATCCGTTAATAGGTTAGTTGAGCAAATTAATCGTGATATCCTTGAAGTAAAAAAATATTTCCAAAATCTATAAATTATATCCAATAAATAGTAATAATTTCCTAATATTTCCAATCGCTTTTACGTTTTAAGTATTCTTGAAGATTTACCGATCAATACAATAGGTTAAATTATGATTAGTGAAGACTTTATGACATTGGTAAGTGGAACAGGGATGGCGACTCAAAAAGAGTTAAAGATCATTGATGTTACTCACAAAAAGCATCCATTTGCTGAATTCTTTTTAACGGCTTTAGAAAACTTTGATGAAAATAGATTCATGCATCTTATGGCTGAAGCTCATGATTATACTCTCATGAAACTAAATGTTTCTGAAATACCTATTGAGCGATTATCAATGTTTCAAAAAAGACTCGTTGAGCGTTATAGAGTGATACCAGTAAATGAAGTTGAAAATAAAATTATTTTAACCTCTTTCGATCCTCTTGCGAAAAATCAATTAAAAGATATTAGTGATCTTTTAGATAAAACCTGTGAAATAGTATTATGTAATATTTCAACGTGGGAAAGTCTGTTTAATAAAGTAAAAATTTCTGTTAAGGAACTAGTTGATACTTTAGAAGAAGTAAATACTGATGAAGTAGAAGAGAGTGAGAAGCAGATTTTAGATAATATTACCGGTGATGTCGTGTCATTAGTAAATCATATATTAGGAGATGCATATTATAGAGGTGCTTCCGATATTCATATTGAGCCATATGAGAAAAAATTTAGAGTTAGATTTAGAATCGATGGAACATTATTTGAAATAAGTACACCACCTAAATCTTTGGCCCTTGCAATTATCTCTAGATTCAAAATTATGTCTAAGCTTGATATTTCTGAAAAGCGACTTCCTCAAGATGGTCGTATGAAGCTAGTGATGGGTGGAAGTCCAATTGATTACCGGGTATCATCAATCCCTACACTTTTTGGAGAAAAGGTTGTTTTAAGACTACTAGATTCAACTAATCTTGAGCTGGATATGACAAAACTTGGTTTTACGGCTCCACAGTTAAAAGTTTTTAAAGATGGTATTAAAAAACCATTTGGAATGGCCTTAGTCACTGGACCAACTGGTAGCGGGAAAACTACAACATTATATTCCTCATTAATGGAATTAAATATAGAAGGAACAAATATTTCAACTGCAGAAGATCCTTGTGAATTTAATCTTGAAGGAATTAACCAAGTAAATGTTCGTAAAGATATTGGATTAGACTTTGCGAGGGCCTTGAAATCATTTTTAAGACAAGACCCTGATATTATAATGGTTGGTGAGATAAGAGATACAGAAGTTGGTGAAATGGCAGTCGAGGCCGCATTAACTGGTCACTTTGTTTTCTCAACTCTGCATACAAATGATGCACCATCAACGATTACTCGTTTATTAAACTTAGGGATAGAACCATTTTTGGTTACTTCATCGTTAAGTATTGTAACTGCTCAAAGGTTATGTAAAAGAATTTGTGAGAAATGCAAAGAAGAAGTTAAAGATGCTGACAAAGAATTTGTATCTTTGGGAATGCACCCTACTTCAGCAAAAAAAGTAAAAGCATATATTGGTAAAGGCTGTCACCATTGCAATGAAACTGGTTATAAAGGTCGAGTAGCAATTCATGAAGTATTAGAAATGTCTCGGGCAATAAAAGAATTAGTTCTTGATGGAGCATCGAGTGATGAAATTAAAGAAATGGCAATATATGAAGGAATGAGAACACTTAGAATGAGTGCGTTAATAAAGGTTGCTCAAGGGGTCACTACTCTTGAACAAGCGGTTTTAAATTCATCAGCCGATTAGTGATGAATAGGAATAAGGAAATTTTATGAGTGAAGAAAAAAAATTAGATGAGCTTGATCAAACAGCTGTTACAGAGGTTATGAGTGGAGAGCAAGAAGGTGATCTTTCGGATGCTACTCAGATCATAAGTGCAGATGTTACAAGAACACAAAAATCAACTCATACAGATATTGGGCAAGTTAAAATACAGCAATTATTTAAATTGATGGTCCAGCAAGGTGCTTCAGATTTACATTTATCTGTAGGTTCACCTCCAGCATTAAGAATGAATGGAGAAGTTGTTCGAATTAAAGTGGCTCCATTAACAGATAAATTAACAAGAAAGATGATCTATCAGATTTTAACTGATAAGCAGAAAAAAGAATTGGAGCAAAACCTTGAATTAGATTTTTCATTTGGAGTTAGAAACCTTGCTAGATTTAGGGTAAATGTTTTTTATGCTCAAGGAAAAATTTCAGCAGCATTTAGATTAATTCCATCAGTTGTACCAGACTTTGATGCCTTAGGGTTACCAAAGATTTTATTGGATATGACTTCTGCTATTAATGGTTTAGTACTCGTTACTGGTCCAACTGGTTCTGGTAAATCTACAACGCTCGCATCAATAATAGATAGGTTAAATCAAACACATTCGGGCCATATTATTACTTTAGAAGATCCTATAGAGTTTGTTCATCAGCATAAAGGTTGCATTGTAAATCAAAGAGAGATCGGTGTTGATTCAACAAGTTTTGGAAGAGGTTTAAAGAGTTTATTAAGGCAAGATCCAGATATAATTATGGTTGGAGAGCTAAGAGATGTGGAAACAATTGAAGCGGCTTTAACAATTGCCGAGACGGGACATTTAGTTTTTGGAACACTTCATACAAACTCAACAGTTCAAACAATTAATAGAATAGTAAATGTTTTTCCAGCGGATAAGCAAAACCAAATTAGAAGTCTTTTATCATTTGTTTTACAAGGTGTCGTTGCACAACAACTAGTACCAAAAATAAATGGAGGAAGACAGTTAATTCAAGAAATACTTGTTCCAACATTAGCAATAAGAAATTTAATTAGAGAAAATAAAATTCATCAAATTTATTCTCAAATGCAGATAGGTCAAGATGAAACAGGTATGTCGACAATGAATCAAGCATTAATCTCAGCAGTGGATAAGGGATTAATCACTAAACAATCTGCAATTGATTACTCAAATGCACCCGAGGAGATGTTAAAAGCTCTTGGGTTAGAAAAAATGAGAAGGAGTGCTTAAGTAAATGGCTGATTTTAAGTACGAAGGTTTAGATCAAACTGGTAGAAGAGTTCTTGGTGAAATAGAGGCCAAGGATCAACAAGATGCCAAGAGACTTCTTAGAAGGAAGGGAATTCGTGCGAGAAAGTTAACCAAACCAAATAAACTCTCAGAAGTTGATCTGTTTGAAATGTGGTCTGAGTTTAAATCTGTTGGTGGTGGATATTCAGATAAGGATATAGGAAGGTTTACAAAGCAGTTAGCAACACTGGTAAATGCTGGAGTTCCAATTTTACAATCACTTGATATTTTAAGAAAACAAGAAAAAAAAGCACCACTAAAAAAAGCACTAACTCGTATCTCTAGAGGAGTAAGTGAAGGGATGACATTAAATGAGGCCATGGGTAAAGAACCTGGGTTTCCAAAACTCTATTGCCAATTAATTAAAGCTGGTGAGATGGCAGGAATATTAGATGATATTCTTAAAAAACTAGATCTTTTTATTGAAAGAAGAATAGCATTGAAAGCACAAATTAAATCAGCAATGATGTATCCTGCAATTGTTTTAACAATAGGGGTCATTGTTATAATAGGTTTAATGACTTTTGTAGTTCCAACTTTTGTGGGAATGTTGGAAGAGAGTGGTAATGAAATTCCTTGGATTACTCAGTTTGTTATAAATATTTCAGAGTTTTTTCAAAATCATATTTTTAAAATCATTGGTCTATGTTTGATTACTGGTTTTGGTATTCATCATTGTATTAATAAAACAGACCGTGGAAAGAAAATTTTTGATAAATTAATATTAAAAATGCCAGTGATTGGAAATGTTGTTATTAAAGGAAGTTTAAGTTCATTTTCTCAAACTCTAGCAACAATGCTAGGAGCAGGAATTTCAATTGTTGATGCACTCGAAGTTTGTGCTGATACAATTGATAATACAGTTATTGCTAAAGATATTAAGAGGGTTAGGGCTTCAGTAGTGAGTGGTAGAAATATTGCAGAACCACTTAGTCGAATAAAATATTTTCCTGACTTAATCACTCAAATGATCAATGTAGGAGAATCTACCGGTAATTTAGATGAGATGTTAAAGAAAGTGTCAAAAGTGTTTGAAGTCGAAGTTGAAGGAAGTATCCAGACAATGACACAAATGTTAGAGCCATTACTCATAGTAGGATTGGCAATTATGGTTGGCGGAGTGCTCTTAGCTATGTATATGCCGATGTTTGTTCAAGCCGGTGGCGCTTAAACAAGATAAAACTTATCAAAGATTCATTTAAAAAAATCAATACTTAGGGTATAATTATATTATTATTAAGGGGTACGTTTATGAAAAATAATAATGGTTTTACATTAATTGAGTTATTAGTTGTTGTTGCAATTATTGGAATATTGAGTGCAGTTGCAGTTCCTAACTATCAAAAATATCAGGCAAAAGCGAGATCTTCGGAAGCGAAGGTTACATTAGGTTCAGTATATTCAGCAATGGCTGCATTTAATGCTGAGTACGGTACTTATTCAAACTGTCTTGCGTTTATGGGCTTTGAACCTTCGGAGAAAGAATTAGGGAATATGTATTATCATACAAATGTTACACAATCTCCAACTGTTCAGGGAGGAAGTGGAGATAGTGGTATTCCTAGTGGTTGTGTAGCAAATACAACTGGATATAAAGGATTGAAAAAGCTAGCAGGACAAGAAGTAAGTGTAGCACCAACAGTAAGTAATTGTGCAGCCGAAACAACAGGCTTTTGTGCAGCCTCTGCTGCGAAAATCTCTGGTCCAGATGGAAAAACAGATGAATGGACTATAAATGAAATAAAGAAATTAGATCATCATTCTGCTGGTTGGTAGGCATTATTATTTTAATTTTTTTAAAATAAATAATTTGATACTTTCAGGAATTTTTTGATTTAATACTTCTTCGTATACCATATCTTTATTTCCAATGTTTGATTTTAAACTAAAATATAGAGCTAAGTTTCTTTTATCAAAATTAGGACTGTCTTTAATTGTATCTAGCATTGCAAATGCCTTGGTTTTATTGTTTTCTTCTATTAGAAAATGTAAGGCTCCAAATAAATTTAGGTCAAAGTTATAAGGGAAATATTTTAATGCTTTGTTATAGAGACTAGATCCTCCAGGAATATCATCTATGATAACTGAAAGAAATAATCCGCCATATTTATATGCTTCTAAAAAAAATGGATCGAAGTCTGTTATCGTATCGAAGCGATTATAATGCCAAGAATGTAAATCCTTTCCTTTGTAATGTTCAATATCTGAACTTAAAAGAGTATTAATCCACAAGGATGATGAAAGAAATTTGGTGAATTTTCCCGAAAATATAACGATATTATTGTTAAGAATAATATTTGAAGATTTTTGAACCTCTGGTATTGTAATAATTGAGTTGAAATAAAATAAAAATGAAAACAAACCTATGAATATTGTTGATTTAAATAACGTCACTAAGAAATATTTTATCAATAAAAGTAAAGAGTATCAAAAAGTTCTTGATAAAATCAATTTCAGTATCAATAAGGGTGAAATAATCGGTTTTATTGGTGCAAACGGGAGTGGAAAATCAACCACTATCCGAGCTATTTTAGGTCTAATTAAAATTCAAGTTGGTGCAATTACAAGAAATACAAAATCTATTGGCTACTTGCCTGAAAAAACAAAGCTTTATAAAGAATTAACAGGACGTGAGTTTTTGAGTTTTATCTCAAGTTTAAGTTCAAATTCACTAAAGAGATCATCTGTTATTGATTTACTTGAAAAACTAGATATTCAAAAAGACCAAGAAAAAAGAATAAAAAACTATTCAAAAGGTATGATACAAAAACTTGGATTTGTATCATCATTAATTAACGATCCTGAACTAATCATTTTAGATGAGCCTCTCTCTGGAGTTGATATTAATGCTCGGGAGACTATTAAAGATATTATCAAAGAGTTTTCTAGGCGAGATAAGTCGTTTTTGATAACAAGTCATAATATGCAAGATATTGCAGATTTGAGTCATCGAATTATCAAAATTGTAAAAGGAAAAATAGACTTTGATGATCTAAGTCAAAAATATTTTTATGCTAAAAATCAAAACTATAGAATTAAATATCTTGAAGGAAATGATATTAAAGAAATAATGGCAGATGAGAATGATTTGGGTTCCTCAATAAATGAGATAAAAAATAAAGAGTTTAAGTTGTTGAATATTATTAAAGTTGAGAAAAGCATTCTATGAAAAAGATAAGAAGTATTGCCGGATTAACAGTAAAAGAGTTTTTAAAAGGAAAGTCTTTTTATGCTACATTATTTATTGGAGCCATTGTTTTTCTATTAACTTTTGTGAGTGCTCAACTTACATATAAGACTGTAGCGAAAACAATAATAGATATAGGCCAAACAGTGGTGTATATGTTTTTAATTTTTACATCTTTATTTATAAGTGCCGGTAGTATAAAAAATGAAATCGAAAATGGGACACTTCCCTTGGTGTTGA
This sequence comes from uncultured Bacteriovoracaceae bacterium, assembly GCA_938017795.1. GTDB lineage: Bacteria > Bdellovibrionota > Bacteriovoracia > Bacteriovoracales > Bacteriovoracaceae > JAHDHG01. The sequence continues at coordinate 48,449 of CALIJZ010000002.1, read as the reverse complement.
GTCAGGGTGTGAGTAGATTAGAGTTCTTTATAGGAAAGGTCTTTGGGCAGGCGGCTATTATGGCAATGATTTTTATATTTTTGAGTTCACTTGTCGTTGGTCTATATTATTTTTTTGGTGGTATATTTGATGTAAATATTATCTACTCGTTAACTACTCTTTTTGTGTCAGTCTTAATTATCTCATCAATGAGTTTGTTGTTCTCGTTTTTTATCAATGAATATTTAAATTATTTTTTATGTTTTTCAATCTTTGTATTTACTTCATTATTTGAAGGTATAAGCTCTTCAAGGTTTTTTATTAAGGGCGTTGGAGCTAAGGTTCTAGAATATATTAACTTAGCCCTACCAAATTTCTACAAGCTAAATTTATCAAATCATGTAGGAGAAGATCCTTTGGAGAGTATGCTTTTTATTAAGATTTTAATTTATGGGATCATTTATTTTTTAGTGGTATCTACACTTACTTTCAGTGTTTTTAAATCAAGGGATATTCATTGATAGTATCAAGTGTCTTTATTTTATTTCTATTAATTGGAAGTTTTTTAAATGTTTTGATTTATAGAATCCCAAGAGAAGAAGATGTTGTCGTTAAAAGATCTAATTGTCCAAAGTGCAAAAAACTTATTTCGTGGAAAGAAAATATTCCAATCTTTAGTTATTTGTTTTTATTTGGTAAGTGTAAAAACTGTAAAGAAAAAATTTCAATTAAATATCCTTTTATAGAATTACTTACAGCTGTTCTGGGTAGCTTTGTCTATCTAAAGTATTTTGAGATTGATCAGTTGAAAATGATTATGTTCTCAGTTGTGATTTGTCTTTTTATAGTTCAATTTTTTATAGATCTTGAACACTATATTTTACCTCATAGTCTAAACTTAATAATCGGAGCATGCTTGTTAGTGATAGCAATTAGAGATTATTCTTGGCAGCACTATATTTTTGGTTTCATTATTGGATTTGTTCCACTTTTTTTATTGGGATATCTTTATGAAAAGTATCGAGGTCAAATAGGTCTAGGTGGTGGAGATATTGTTTTATTTGGGATGCTTGGTATATATCTTGGACCATTTAAGATTTTATATACAATAATCTTTAGTTCCTTGCTTGGAACTTTGGTTATTCTAGCTCTCATGGCCATAGGAAAAGTTTCAGATAAAGAGGTTCCTGTTCCATTTGGACCTTCCATACTAATTATCTCAAGTATTCAGCTCTTCTATCCTGGTGTTTTGGAAAGCTTATTCCTAAAAATTGTCTAATAGATCTAAATTTTTTTTGTATTCACGGCTACCTAGTTTATAATTATAGAAGGTAAGAAAGGATAGTTAGTGTTTGATAATCTATTAGGAAAGCAGCCTTTAATCGGTTTAGATATTGGGCAGAGTGCTATTAAGTTAGCAACTTTAGGCCAGGGAAAAAAAGGTACTTATACATTAAAGTCATTTTCATTTGCTCCGCTTTCGGAGTCAGCAATTCTTGAAGAAGAAATAAATGATAGAACTCAAATCATTGAACAAATCAGATCTGCTTTCAAAGAAGGTGGATTTAAAAATAAAAATATTTGTTTTGGACTTGCTGGAAGTGGGTCAATAGTTAAGTCAATGAAATCTCCTGAAGGGTCAAGAGATGATATTGAAGACCATATACATTGGGAGGCAGAACAGTTCATTCCATTTGGAATGGAAAATGCTGAAGTCTCACTTCATATTATGCCAAAAGAAAATGAAATGAGTCGTGATGTAGTTATGGCGGCTGCAAAAATTCAAGACATTGCTAGATATCAAGAGATTATCTTTGCATCAGGACTAAAGATGAAGACTGTTGATTTACAGGTTTTGTCTTTAATAAATATCTTTGAACATAATTATAGTGATTATCTGCACGAGTATAAAGACGGTACACTAATTATTGATTTTGGTGCTCAAAGCACGAAAATTATTGTGTATCGAAATGGATTACCTTTGCTTGTGAAAACTATCATTATGGGTGGTGTAAATACTACAGAAGAAATTCAAAAAGAAGTTGGAATTGATTTTAATCAAGCGGAAGATTTAAAGAAGATGAATCAAACAGATACAAAGTACCCTGATGAAGTTCTTGCTGCTATTAAGAAAATTTCAAAGTCTATTGTTAGCAAAGTTGTTGATGCCGTTGCTTTTTATACTTCTTCAAACTCGGAAGATAGAATAAAGCACTGCTTTATAACTGGTGGTTGTTCTAGACAGCCAGGAATTATTGAAGATCTTATTGAGGGATTAGATATATCAGTTGAAACTCTTGACCCTTTAAGAAAGATTAGTATTTCCACAAAGGGAAATATTAGTGATGGAATCGTCGAGTATTTAACATACTCAGGCGCAGTATGTTTGGGATTAGGTTTAAGAGCATATGATTAAGATTAATCTAAATTATAATGAGAATAATAAGAAGGCATCTTTAGGAAGTAAGATTTCTGAAAATGTTGATGTTAGAAGTTTGAATATCCCGTTGTGGGCAATTTGTATCTTAATTGGATACGGACCGAAATTTTATTATGAGAGTCAGTGGAGCGAAGAAGTAGAAGTTAAAAAAACTGAAGTAACTGAAGTTTTACTTAAAAATAAAAGGCTAAAAAGAGGCTCCAAAGGAATTCAAGCAGAAGAGAAAAAACTAGAGGAATTTAAGCAAGCAGAATCAGAATTTATAAAGAAGACTCAAATCGTAAAAGAAGTTCTTGAAAAGAAAAATAATCCAATGAGAATAATGAAATACGTTTCTGAGAATATTCCAAAAGAAGTTTGGATAAAAAATATTAGTTTGAGGAACAAGAAAGTAAAAATAAATGGGTATGCTTTAAGTTTTGACAAGCTAAATAGATTTATAAAACAGTTAAACACTTCAACTTTTCTTTATAAAAAAGTAAAACTTATTAATCATGTAACCAAGACGATAAAACCTTCAGGTAAAAGAGTTGAAGAGTTTTTTATTGAATCAGAGGTAGTTAAATTTTGAAATTATTAATGATGTTAGCTCCTATTGTTTTAATGTTGCTTGGTATTTCAGACTTGTATGATACATGGAACCTTAAAAATGAAACAATCGAATCTGAGCTGGCAAAAATTCCTGGACTAGAAAAAGAAAACGATGATATTGAAAAAGCGATTCAGAGAATTAAAGAAGTAAAAGATAATGTTAAAGATCTAAAGGGAAAGGTTGAAAAATCTAAGCAAGACTTAGAGAAAGTTGGACGTTTTATACCACCAATAAGTAGCAAGACAGCAATTTTAGATGAATTATCTAGAGTGGCCAGAAGTCTGAATATTAAAAATATTTCTTTTAAACCGAAGTATGAAAAAGAAAATCATGGTGGGCTGTATATTACTAATGGAATTGAATTTGAAGGAAGAGGTACTTATTTACAGTTTTTAGTGTTTTTTGAGAAAATGAAAAAGCCTGATAGGATTTTTAATGTAAGTGCTGTTGAAGTTACTTCAAGCTCAATCATAAATAAAAGTAAACACGTGATTGTTGATTTTAAAACAATCATAGAGACTTTCCATTACAATAAAGATCATGTGAAAAAAAAGAAAAAAAGAGGTAAGAGTTGAAATATTTAATATTGACATTGCTTTTATCTAGTTATTCTTTTTCTCAAACACAAGTATTTGAAGAGGTGTTAAACCTTGATAATCCCTATGATCTTCGTGATCCATTTAAATCTCCAGAGCTTGGAGATGGAGAAAGTAAAACCAAAAAAAAATCACGTTTTGAAAATGGTGTTTTTACAAACGAGATTCCTGGAAATCATATTCCACTTGAAAAACTTGCAGTTCATGCAATCGTTTATACAAAGACTAACAAAAAAGCTCTAGTTAAAGAAAAAGGCGGAAGGTCTAAAAGATTATTCGTTTTGAGAGAAGGAATGAAAATAAAGAGGCAAGAGATCGTTTTAAAGCAGATTTTGCCTAAGGCCCTTTTATTTGTTGAGGAAATTACTAATGTATACGGTCAACCCGAATACGTTGAATCGGTTATTCCTATTTTACAATAACTTTTATAAAATAAAATATACTCATTGATACTTAAGGAAGAGATCATGAAATCTATTATTTTATTTATCAGCTTAATTTCTTTTAACCTGTTTCCTGTAGAGCAAATTACAGATATGCAGTTTGTGCAAACTGGTGATGTCAGTCGATTAATTCTTGATACGACTGGAAATGTTGAAGTAGTTAAAAGCGATAAAACAAATGAACAGCAAATTATTTTAGATGTGAAAGGTGCTAGTGCAAGGTCTGATGTTTTGAGGCCAATTAATACCTCTGAATTTTCTGGAGGAACAGTTTATGTTTCAGCATATAAGCAAGATGATTCAAATGTTCGTATTGTTGTTCAACTTAGAGATAATGTAGGCTCGAGAATAGAGAAAACTGGGAATCAAGTTCAACTATTAATTGAAAATAGATTTGGTGCCTTTAAAGATGGCGTGATTGACGGTCCTGTCGCTCAAACTCCTGTGACTGGAAGTTATGATCAGGGAATTGAGGAGAGAGGATTTGAAAATACTGGAACAGGTGCTCCAACTTATGATGTCATCAATAACCTTACTCAATCGGGAGAGAAGCGTTATATTGGAAGTCCAATTACAATAAATGTAAGAAGTGTTCCACTTGCAGAAGTGATGAATTTAATCTCCGAAACATCAGGATTTAATATAGCGTTGAGTGCAGAAGCGCTTAAAAAGCCTCCTCTAACAATTAGTTTTACAAACGTCCCTTGGGATGAAGCATTAGATTCAATTTTGAATTTGAATGACCTCGTTGCTAAAAAACATTCTAATGTATTGCAAATAATTTCAAAAAAGAAATTTTTAGCTGATGCAAAAAAAGTGAGAGATGAGCAGAATGCATTAAAAACAGAAGAGCCGATGGAAACAAAGGTATTTTCAGTTAGCTTTGCAAAGCCTGGAGATATTAAGAAAAACATAGATCATTATACAACCAGAGGAAAAGGAATGGTTAGCGTTGATGATAGAACAAATAAAATAATTGTAAAAGATACAGCTGAAAACATAGCTAAAATGCAAAGAGTAATTGAAATTCTAGATAAAAGTAATCCTCAAGTTTTAATTGAAGCAAGGATTGTAGAGATGAATGAAGGAGCTAAGAAAGACTTTGGTATCAGGACTGGTAGCGGTGACACTATAACAGCTGGTGCTGGCGGTCGATATGATACAGGCGGGACTGGAGAAAGTGCTGAACAAGCACTCTTTACTTTCAATTCTGGCTCATTTGGTAATGGTCTGTTTGGGGTTACACTAACTGCATTTAGAAAACTAATTGGTCTTGATGCGAGCCTTCAATTATTAGAAGAAGAATCTAAGGCAAAAATTATTTCTTCTCCAAAAATTGTAACTTTAAATAAGAAAACAGCTTCAATTGCAACAAGTGATCAGAGGTCGCAAGTAGTTACTACAGGTAGTGGTGATGATATTCAGAGGTCATTTGAACCTATAAATGCTGATTTAAGTTTAAACGTTACTCCTGTGATAACAAATGATGGTTCGATTGAACTTGATATAGATCTTAAGAAAGAAACCTTTATCGAGTTAACGAACGGGCTTGAAGGTCAACCACCAAACAAAACTACTAACAACTTAAAAACAACTGTAGTTGTAGATAATGGTTCAACAATAGTGATAGGTGGAATTTATCAAACTGAAGAGACTCAAACTAAATCAGGTGTTCCGTTGCTAAGAAAAATTCCATTAATAGGATGGTTGTTTAGTAATGGACACAGACCTAGAAAGAATAGAAAAGAATTAATGATATTTTTAACTCCAAGAGTTATCAATCAAAAAGACTCAAACTATGCAAAAGTGATTGATTGATAAGTATGACATCAAATAACGTTTTACTTTCAAAATACCTAAACCAGTATCAAAAAGATCCTAGTAGTCGTGTCTTTGCTCCTCTTGCTGAAAGTTATAGAAAAGCCGGTATGTTAAAAGAAGCAATTGAAGTCTTAAAAGATGGAATTACTAACCACAAGGACTATCAACTTGGCTATGTAGTATTAGCTAATTGTTATTATGATCAAGAAGAATATATTAAAGCCTACAATTTACTAAAACCTTTTGTAAGTTCATCGCCAGATAATTTAAAAATGCAAAGTCTTAATGGAGAAGTTTGTTATAAATTAAAAAAGCACGCAGAAGCTTTAACGTCTTATAAGTATATTCTTTTTATTAATCCAACTGATATTAAGGCCCAGGAAAGAACTTTTGAATTAGAGAGTAAATTATATTCTGAAAAGAAATATTCATATTCAATTGATGATGTTGAAGAAAAAAAGAATGAACCGGAGGATTGGAGCGAGAAGAAAATTATCTCTGAGCTTGAAAACCTTGAAGTGAATCTTGAAGATGCTGATATGTGGAGTATGGAGAAATCAAACAATGTCACATTTGAAGATAATCTTATTAACAATATAAGTAATTCTGATCACACGGGTGTTGAAATTGATATTGAAGCCGTAAGAAAAGGTTTTGAGATTGAAGATGAGCCACCAGAGAAAGAGGCAGGAGATGAGTCTCCGATTATGACTCATACAATGGTTGATATATATATGTCGCAAAAGCATTATGATAAGGCCTTGGATTTACTAGAAAAAATCTTAAGTGCCGACCCAAATGATGAAAAATCTATAATGAAGAAAAAGCGTATTGAAAAACAGCTTTATGGACATATTACTGATGATAAAGCATTAGAGAGAAAGTTTATGCAATTTAGAACACGCATAAAAGAAAGAGCTGCTGAGATATTAGAGAAGTTTTCCTTAACTTAATCCTATATTTTTGTTAAATGATGATCATGAAAATCAAAGTCATCAATGGACCAAATTTAAATTTATTGGAATTTAGAGATAGTATATATGGTCAAAAATCTTTAAAAGAAATTCAAGATTACACTAATAAAAAATTAGGAAGTGAGGTTTCACTCGATTGGTTTCAATCAAACTCTGAAGGTGAAATTGTAGATGAAATCCAATCATTGTTAACACAGGAATTTGATGGATTAGTAATAAATCCAGCAGGTTATTCACATACAAGTGTAAGTATTCGAGACGCGTTAGAATTAACCAAAATACCTGTTTTTGAAGTTCATCTAACAAATACTCATTCTCGAGAGGACTTTAGAGGGACAATGTTGACGGCAGGAGGAGCAAATTTCATAATGAGTGGATTAGGGTTTGAGACGTATTACCTTGCATGTAAAATGCTTGTTGATCGGAAGAAAAGGAATAAATAGATGTATAAAACTTCAGATTTTAGAAAAAACTTAAAACTTCAAATTGATGGGAAACCATTTATTATAATAGACTTTAAACACACTAACCCAGGTAAGGGATCTGCTTTTGTTAAGGCAAAGCTTAAGAACTTAGAAACAGGACAATTGTTAGAAAAAACTTATAAGTCTGGTGTTGATACATTTGAGCGACCAGATCTTGATGAGAAAGAAATGGAATTTACATACGCTGATGGAGACGGTTTTAATTTCATGGATCAAAAAACTTTTGAGTCTATCAATATAAATTTTGAAGTTGTAGGTGATGCTAAGTTTTTTATGCAAGAAAGTATTAAGGTTGATGTAATGTTTTATAATGATCGCCCGATTTCAATTGAGTTGCCGAACTTTGTTAGTTTAAGAGTTACCGAGACCGATCCAGGACTAAAAGGTGATACAGCATCTGGTGGGTTAAAAAAGGCAATCTTGGAAACTGGCTTACAAGTGAGTGTTCCTCTCTTTATTAAGAATAACGAACTTTTAAAAATAGATACAAGATCTAGAGAGTATGTTGAAAGAGTAAAAGAGTAATGGATAAAAAAAAGATACAGGGATTGATTGATATTGCTAAAGAAAATCAAATAAATTCTTTAAGTTATGAAAAAGACGGAGAGAAAATATCTGTTACAATAAATGCCGCAGTAACTAGTTCGATAGCCACTGCAATACCAGTTCACCAGAATGAAAATGTAGATAATCAAATAAGTTCTAACGAAGCAGACTATATCAAAGCTCCATTTGTAGGAACTTTTTATAATGCCCCTAGCCCAGGAGCTAAAGCATATGTTCAGGTCGGAGATAAGGTTTCCAAGGGAGATACATTGTGTATCTTGGAAGCAATGAAGATTATGAATGAGATTGAAGCTGAAAAGAGTGGAATTATTGAAAAGATACTTGTTGATAATGAAAGCTTTGTTGAGTTTGGGCAAAACCTATTTCAAATAACATCAGCATAAATTATGGAAATTAAAAAAGTTCTTATTGCAAACCGAGGCGAGATAGCTATTAGAGTTATTAGAACGTGCAAGGAACTTGGAATTGAGACAGTGAGTATTCATTCAACTATTGATGAAAACTCTTTACATGTAAAAATGGCAGATGAATCTGTTTGTATCGGGCCTGCTCAGGCAGTTAAAAGTTATCTAAACCCTCAAGCGATTTTGTCTGCAGTTGAAATTACCGGGGCGGATGCAATTCACCCTGGCTATGGCTTCTTATCTGAAAACCCAGAATTTGCTAAGATGTGTGATGATTGTTCTTTAAACTTTATAGGACCAAAACCAGAAATAATAAAATCTATGGGGAGTAAAATAAAGTCTAAGGAAATCGCTCGAAATGCAGGAGTTGCAACTCTAGAATCGATTATTTTAGATGGTTTAAGTCATGAAGAAATAATAGAGAAAATAAGTGATTTAGGATTGCCAGTATTAATTAAAGCTTCAAGTGGAGGTGGTGGAAGAGGAATGGAAGTCATTCGCGACCTAGGGAAGTTAGATAAGAAAATTGAAAAATTACAATCTGAGGCATTATCATTTTTTGGTGATGGTACTCTTTTTATAGAAAAATTTATTGAACGACCAAGACATATTGAAGTTCAAATTGCTGGTGATAATTTTGGAAATATTATTCACCTTGGAGAGAGAGATTGTACTATTCAGAGAAACTATCAAAAAGTTCTGGAAGAATCTCCTTCGATGGTTTTGAGCACAAAGTTGAGAGAAGAAATTTGCCAGTCTGCAATCAAGATAGCAGAGGCAGTAAATTATAACTCCGTTGGAACGGTGGAGTTTTTATTCGATTTAGATAGTAAGAAGTTTTACTTTATTGAAATGAATACAAGAATACAGGTTGAGCATCCAGTAACTGAAATGGTGACCGGAGTTGATTTAATTGAATTACAATTAATGATAGCTCAAAATAAAAAAATTAAATTTAAACAAAATGATATTAAGTTTTCTGGTCATGCCATTGAATGTAGAATTAATGCTGAAGATCCAAAGACATTTTTGCCATCACCTGGTCAAATTGATCATTATCACAGACCTGGCGGCCTTGGGGTTAGAGTAGATGACTATATTTATACGGGATATAAAGTAAGTCCATTTTATGATTCAATGGTTTCTAAAGTAATATGCCATGATCAAACAAGAGATCGTTGTATTAGTCGTATGAAAAGAGCGATAAATGAAACAATTATTGGTGGGATTTCTACAAATCTAGAAATGCATACAGTAATACTAAATAATGAAAATTTTCTTTCAAATCAATACTCTACTAATTTTCTAAAGAATTTATAAACCCCTAATTTTTCATAAGATTGATATAATAAAAGTAGTATGAAAAACGAATATTTAACGATGAAAATCCAAGAGATAGAAAGGGGAGCTCAGTCTCAAAACCTAGAGAGAGTTCAGATTGGAATTGAAGAATTATTAAAATATTCAAGACAGTATAGAAATTTTCCAGAGATAAAAATTGATTTAGACTTAGTTGGAACTCCTAAAACAAGATATTTATATAGTTTATATACATTGCTGAAAAATTTAAATGAAGAAAACTTTGAAAGAATTTGGGTTGAGGGCTTTAACTTTTTTGATATTAGCTTGACCCAATTAGATTTTGACCATCTAGAAAAGAAATTAAAAATCTATGAATCCATAGATACATTTAAGAAAAAAAGAACAATAAAATTATTATCAATATTCATCGGGATCGAACTTGAAAAAAAGCATAAATTCGGAGGGTATGGAAAAAAGTTTTACAAAAATTTAGCTGAAATAATAATAAATGATTTTAAAGATCCAGAGATAATATGTGAGATTTTGAAAAATGAAAAATCTATAAAAGCAAACCTTAATGGATATAGGCGAGAGTTAAAATAGAGTGAAAGAAAGAAAAGCAATATATGTTATATTTATTATTTTAGTGATCTTAGGGATTATATATAATGTAGTATCAAATATAATTTCAAGCCCATACTTCAATACATATTTAAGACACAAAATTATCAATTCAATAAATTCTGAAGAAGTTAAGAAGATTGACTTCAAGGGAGTAAAGGTTATTGGATTTCCATTTATATTGGGTATTGAAGATGTAGAACTAAAGTTTCAAGACAAAAACATAAAGCTAGATATATTTTCACAAGAGCTTGGAGTAAGTTTTGGTTTTTTTTCAAATTATCATAAAGAAAGCTTTAATATCTCAGAGATAAACTTGAAAAATGCTGTATTGAAAATAGAGGAATTAAACAATGATAAAAAAGAAAAAAGTAAGTTAGATTGGAAAAAAGAATTATCAAAGCATTTAAATGGAATGAAGGTAAGTAAAGATGTCTATCTATATGGACTACATTTAGTAAACACTCAAATAAACTTCACTAATAAACAGTCACTACTTGTTAAAGATCTTTCGATAGAGTCGAGAAGAAATAGACTATATTATGATATAGAACTTGAGAACATTATTCTTTCTGATCAAAAAGAAATTAATTATTTTAAAACCTCTGGGAAACTTGCGTCAAATACATTAGAGGTAAATGAACTAGGAGTTAGAAGAGATTTTAGTCAGTTGAAAATGTCCGGGAAGGTAAAGAAAATTTTTAGTAAAAATCCAGAGTTAAGTTTTAATATAGTGGGTAAAGCATTAGTTGATGAATTGCTGCCACTAAAAGATATATCAAATCATGGCCTATCTGGTCTTATGAAGTTTAATGCTAAAGCATCGGGAGATATGACAAATCCTAAAGTAGCAGTTGAATTAATTTTAGAAGAGACTATGTCAAAATACTTAAACACTAAAAAAGCATATTTTGATATTGAGGTTCTAGATAAGATTGTCTATGTTCAAAAAGCTCTTCTTAAAAACCAAGAAGGAGAAGTTTATACAAATGAGAAACAAAAGCTATACGATATTAATACAGGCGAAGTCTTTCCAGAGAAAATTGTTTTAAAATTAAAAAAGATGCCTCTCAAGGCTGCCTTAGAGTCAATCCCGGATGTAAGAGACAAGCTTGATGGTGTAGTTGATGGTGTTTTGCAAATAGGAGTGAAGTCAGAAGGAGTGACTGTAAAGATATTGAAAGGAAACTTTCATGACCTCAGTTTAGACATAGACGGTGAAATATTAAAAATTAAAAAATTATATTTAATTAATTCACTTTTTGACTATAACTTTGAAAATGAAAAATTAGTAGTAAAAGGGTCGATTGATCAAGGAGCAGGTCTGTCTAAGATTTATGGCTATATGTCACCCAAAAAAATTGATATTAAAACAAAAAATCTTTCAATAAATCTAAACGACTTTTATCATATTCTTGATTTTCCAATCAAAGGTTCATCTAAAGTTAATCTCTTTGTAAGAGGTACGACCTCAGGGCCAATCATAGAGCTTGAGACTGAGTCTAAGGATTTAAAATTTGCAGGATTTTATCTTGGAAATAATGATGGTGAAATAATAATTGATCTAAATCGTAATAAACTCAGGTTCCCTAAGGTAAGTGGATTTGTTGGCAAAGGAGCATATGAAGGAGGCGCGACAATTAATCTATTAGATAACTCAGTTGCAGGTAATTTCAATATTAAAGACTTTAGTATCAATGAATTAAAAAAATCACATGCACCTGTTCTTGAAGCCGTGCCGGAATATTATTGGGATTATACGGTTGGAAAAGTAAGTGGGATGTATGATATCTCTGGAAAGTTAAGTTTAGAAAAATTAGTTGTTAAAGGTAAATATAGATCTAAGAATTTAAAATTTTTCTTTCAAGACTTTGATGATGTGAAGTCCAGCTTGTTATATAAAGATTTAAACTTGGATATTAATCAGGTGGAAGCAATAACAGGTAAAGCAAAAATAGTTGGAGGGATGAAGTATATAGATCGTTCAAATAAGTTTTCTTTCAACTTTAACGCCGAGAATTTCACAACCAAAGATTTAACATTTTATAATGATTTAAATAGTGGGTTTTTTTCTAGGATAAATTTTGGTATAAATGGAAGTTTTGATGACTTAAATAGTGGTTATGAGTTGGATATGAAGTTTGTAGATTCCAAAATGCTCTCCAAGCCCTTTGATGATTCTAAGTTTATGATTAATTACAAGAATGGGGTCTATAACTATAATTTAAATTTTGCTAAAGATATTGTTAAGTCTTCTGGGGAAGTCTTTGAAGCAGGTGGTTCAAAGAATTCAAAAATTGAAATACTTACTAATATAAAAAACTGGCATCCCATTTTAAACTTATTTGCGACTTATGATATTAGTTATCCATATCTTGAGGGAAGTTTTCGATCAAAGCATTTAGTAAGCTTTGATTATACTGATCCAAATCTTTTTGATTTAAGTAGCCGATTTGATGAATTCACATTCAGTCATAGAGATATTAATTATTTACTAAGAGAACCTGGAGTTATTGAAATAACTGATGGAAATATAAATAAATGGTCAATTATTTTACAAGATGATTTTTTGCCATTTATGGAGTCAAAAGGAAAGGGTTCTTATAAAGATGGATATCAGATTTCTAATACTGCAAGAATTAACCTCAACAAGGTTTCTAAGATTTTAAATAGTGATCTGGATTTTTCTGGAAATGTAGATGTTACAAATGTTTTTAAAGGAAAGATGCTCAAATATTCTATGAGTACAGATATTGAGGCAGATAGTTTTAATTGTGGAAATATTTCTTGGCCAGATAGTATCAAAAACGCTGAGTTAAAGATTAATTTAAAAGATGAAAAGCTAACTATTAAAAAGTTCAAGAGTGATTTCGGTGAAGGGGATATTACCCTAAAGGGAAATGTAGATATTGGATACGATATTAGTCCTAACTTGGAGTTAGAGTTTAATAATTCAAGAGTAAATATAAATGAGAAAAGTTATGTTGTTTTAAATGGTAAAACAGGGATTATTTCAAAGAAAAGACCATTTATAATGAGTGGAAGAGTAAATATTGAAGGTGGTGAAATATTTGATGAATTTGAAAAATTCATAGGTGAAGAGAGTGAAATCATCGCTAAAAAGATTCAATTTTTACCAGATGATATTAAAAACCTAGAGCCCTCATGGTTTGAACTTAGTATTGATAGTTCAATAGGTAAGCCGATTCATATAAAAAACTCCGTAGCTGAAAAGTATTTGATCGGAAGTTTTAGAATTACAGGTAATGAAGTTGATCCTATATTGGAAGGAAGAGTTGAAGTTGATAAATCTAAAAACAATGTTGTTTTATTAAATAATAATGAAATTGTAACAAACAAACTTGTGATGCAATTTGATAGTGAGAATAGTTATACAAACCCTAATATTGAATATGAAGGAGAGACGTTGATTTCAGATTATAAAATCTTTATTTCATCTTATGGGCTCTTTGAAGATTTAACTTTTGATTTCAAGTCTGATCCCTTTCAAGAAAGATCTAGTATTTTATCATTGATTGCTTTTGGTTATGCTGATGATAGCACTACTAAGGATTTAAGTGATGACCAGAGAGAACAAATTGCATCAGCTGGGATTGGGAGCTTTATTTTTAATACTCTGAAAATAAATGAAACTTTGAAGAAAACATTGGGTCTCAGTCTAAATTTAGACACGGAATTTATTGAGTCGACAGACTCATATTTAAGTGGGCGATCTCAAGGAACAACCTCAAGGTCAAACGTAAGAACTGCAACAAATATTAAAATTAGTCGTAAGTTAACTGATAAAATAAAAGTCGACCTATCTCAAACAGTACTTGGAGACTCTGGTCAAGCAAACAAAGTGGATATTGATTATCAACTTGGAAAAAATATAGCCTTAGAAGCGATTTATGAATCATCTCAAGAATCTCAAGGACAAACGACAACTGGTAACCAAACAGACTCTTCATTTGGAGCTGACTTAAAGTTTAGGTGGACTTTCGAATGAGGTGGTTGTTTGCAATTATCATAATGGCTTGCATGAATTATGCAATTGCTTTTGAAATCAAGAAAGTGGATGTTTATTGTGATGGTCAAAAAGCATGTTCTTATTATGAAAAAAATAAGAGCGAGTTGATTAGAAAATATTCTTCATTTGAAGAGTTTATGTCTATTTTTAAGATATATTTCAGTAAGGAGAACTTTAGAAGCTTTGAATATAAGATTCTTAAAAGCGAACTTACGGTGTCTCTTAAGGAAAAAAAGAAAATACGAAAAATTAATTTAATTGGAGCCAAAGGTAAACTACGAAAGAATTTACTTAAAAAATTAGAAATAAAGAGAAATACCTTTTATAAGTCTTCTTCTCTGAAAAAATCTTTAGCAAAAATTAAGAAAGAATTGATATCTAGAGGTTATGAAAACGCAAGTTTAGACTTTACACTAAAAGAGCAAGAGCAAACATTAGATATTGATTTAAATATTAATCTAGGAGAACTAAGAAAAGTGTCTGGTGTAATTATTAGATGCAATGAGAAAGTAAACGAAATGGTTATGTCCATTATAAAACCAGTAGAGAATAAAGCATTTAATAGAGTACTGTTTTCTAAGTATAGAGATGAAGTTCAAGAGGCCCTGCTTTCACAAGGATATTACTTTGCTCGTCCAGTATTTAAGCAATTAAAAAACAGCTCTAGCTTTATGCTTGAATGTGGTAGTTTGAAAAGAGTAGCATTGCAGATTAATGATGAAGGTGAAGAGTTTAATAAAGAGAAAATGTACCTGAGTCTTAGAAAGTACCTAGCTAGTAGTGGGAGGGGGTTTTCTGAGAATCTATTAAGAAAAGTCGTTTCAGACATATTAAAAAAAGAAGGGTATTCAGACAGAGAATTTGTTTTAGAAAGGGAAGTAGATTTTGAAGACAATAATTTAGAGCATATAAAAATAATTTTAAAAAAGGGTGATAAACTAAAAATATCCGATTTAAGTTTTAAAGGAAATCGCTTTCATTCAGATCGAATTTTAGGGAAATTATTTTATAAAACTAATTCAATGCTAATTGCTGAAAATCTTTGGGATGAAGCATACTTTAAATCATTTCAGAAAGTATTAAAGGATCATTATATACAGTCAGGTTTTTTGACTCCAAGGATTAAGGTAATTACCAATAAAAAGAAAGCTGAAATTGCTTACAGTATAGAAGAAGGCGTTCGTACGAGAGTTCGAAGCTTTAAGGTAAGAGATGAAAACAAAATACCATTATTGGGATTTTTTGAGTTTTATAAATACGAAAAAAATCAAGTTTTCAATCCTATTGAATTTGGAAAAGCGCTAAAGAACTTCAAACAAAGTCTTTTAACTAAAGGTTATTATTACTCTGTAATGGAAAGTACGGAAAGAGAAATTGTAACCTTTAATCCAAATAACTCTTTAGTTGATATTAATTTAAACTTTAATGTAGGCCAGAAAGTGATGTTGAAAGAATTTACTTATATCGGCTTAGAGGCAACCAAAAAAGTAATGCTGGAAAAGACCTTGGGTCATTTTCGGGATAAAACGTTGACTCCTTTATTGGTAAAAAGAATTAGAAGAAGATTAGGGAATTTAAACTTATTTAAAAATTATAAAGTTAACGTTTTGCTATCAGAAGATAAAAAAAATGCAAATATTGCGGTTAAACTTGAAGAAAAAAAATATGGACTTCTGGAGCTTTCACCAGGTTTTAGAACTGACTTGGGCGTAAAATTATCGAGTAGATATCTAAGAGAAAATATAATGGGTAAAGGGCAAATCCTTGACGTTGGAGTTCAGTCCAATTACAGGTTGCATTTGAACGATTTAGCATTATTTAGGCAGGAGGTACAACAACAGAACATTCCCGGACAGCCTACAATTTTCCATCAACCTAAAAGATTTCTTGAATACTTATTGAAGGCTTCTTATACCTATCCGTATTTCCTTGGAACGAATTGGGATAACTTCTCTAATCTAAGTTTTTCTAAATCAAGATTCTATGGTTTTGATGCGAATATTTTTAGGATTTCTAACACTATAAAGCGAAACTATAATCAAAATATTGGTTTTACAGGAACTTATCAATTTGAATGGATAGAGCAAGAAAACTCTACAGAGTATTGGTCGGGAAATACAGATGATGGAAAGTTTAGAATTGGTAGTCTTATTCCTAGTTTGATTTTTGACTATAGAGATAATCCTATTTTTCCACGTAAGGGGTTTCATATTCAACTCTCTTATGAAATATCAAAATCATTCTTAGGTTCAATGGTTGGGGATAAAGATTGTAGTTTTAACACAAATTCGTGTCCACCAAAGGTGGATTTTGGAAAAATTGTAACAAGATCTAAGTTCTATTACCCAATAACGAAAAAGTTATATCTGGCTAGTTCTCTTGCTTTTGGATATGCAAATAATGGAGCAGATAAAATCAAGGTAGACTCTTCTGGCAATACTGTGGTTGATTCTTTTGGTGTTGCTGAAACAGAAGGCTATATACCAACAATTAAGGCGTTTAGATTGAGTGGAATTGATCTTGTCAGAGGTTATAGTGAGAGGGATATCAATCTGATTGATTTTTCAAATGATGTTGAACAAGAAAGAATTTCAAATAGTGCCTATCTAACAAATTTCAAATTTGAATCGAGATTTTCCTTAACGGACTCATTAACTCTTGCAGGATTCTTTGACGCTGGAAGCATACAGGTTAATCGATTCAGGCCCTTTGATTTAAGAACATCAGTTGGGTTATCACTAAAATATCTTACTCCTGTTGGCACAATTGACATTGATTATGGGGTAAAACTTAGGCGTAGAACAACGGTATACGGGAAGGAGTCCCCTGGTGAATTTCGCTTAAGTATAGGGTTCTTTTAGGCGCTGCGTAATTAGTGTTAATAAATTGACTTAGATGGCCAATACGTTTATATATTCATAACTTAGAATTATATTTATTGAGGTTATTATGTTTACTCAAAACACATCACATTCAACTATTAAAGAAGCTAGCGAAAACGCTAAGTGGGTTCATATAGATGCTGACAATCAGGTAGTAGGGAGACTTGCTACACAAATTGCTGACATACTTAGAGGAAAAAACAATCCTCAGTACTCACCTAACTTAGATTGTGGAGACTTTGTTGTTGTTACTAATTGTGAAAAACTTAGATTCACTGGAAATAAGTTAGAAAAGAAAACTTATTTTTGGCATACTGGTTATATTGGTGGGATTAAAAAAAGAACTGCTAAAAAGCAAATGGAAAGAAAACCAGAAGAAGTTTTAAGACATGCTGTTAAAGGTATGGTTGGAAAAAACGCTTTAGGTAAAAAGCAGATGAAAAAATTAAGATTGTTCGCTGGATCTGAGCACACTCATGCTGCTCAAGAGCCACAAGCTTACGAATTAGAAGATAGATACAATAAAAATAAATAGGAATTAAAATATGAGCGCTGTTACAAAAACTTATCTTACAAATACTGTTGGTAGAAGAAAGTCTTCTATCGCTAGAGTTTATGTTAAAGAAGGATCTGGAAAGA
Organism: uncultured Bacteriovoracaceae bacterium; assembly: GCA_938017795.1. Lineage (GTDB taxonomy): Bacteria > Bdellovibrionota > Bacteriovoracia > Bacteriovoracales > Bacteriovoracaceae > JAHDHG01. The sequence goes on along the minus strand of CALIJZ010000002.1, from coordinate 30,674 downwards.
TCACTATTAATAAAAGGGAGTTTGTAAATTACTTTCCAAAAGCAACATCTAGATATGTTGTAAATCAGCCAATTAATCTTTTAGAACTTTCTGGAAAATACGATATCAACGTAAACGTTAAAGGTGGCGGATCAACTGGTCAGGCCGGAGCAATCAGACTTGGAATTGCTAGAGCGTTAGAAAAAATTAATCCTGAAAATAGAGGCGAGCTTAAAAAAGCAGGATTTCTAACTAGAGACGCTAGAAAAGTTGAGAGAAAGAAATACGGACTTGCTGGAGCTCGTAAATCATTTCAATTCTCTAAGAGATAGAACTTACAATCTTCGCACACTGGATTTTTATATATGGCTAAGCAGAGTTATATTCATCTAAACGGTGTGCGGGTAAATAATCTTAAAAATTTAGATCTTAAAATACCTATTGGTAAGATAACTTGTTTTGCTGGTCCATCTGGATCTGGTAAAACTTCTTTGGCTTTTCATACTCTTTTAGCTGAATCCAAGCGAAGGCTAATGAATTGCTATCCTAATAATTTAAGCTTCTTCAGCTCTAAGCCCTCAAGTGTTGAGGTTGATAGGCTAAGCCCTGTGCTTCCTGTGTTTGGTTTACAGCAAATTAATCCAGTCAAAGGTGCCCGGGCGACAGTTAGTGACAGTCTTGGGATGACTCATTTAATTCAATCATTGTTTTACCAAGAGGCCAGAGAATATTGTCCGGACCATAGTGTAGAGCTTAAAAGTTGTTCGCTTGCTGAACAGTTTTCTAAAAAAATTAAACTAAAAGATGATGATAAAATTCATTTTTTTATCTCAAAAAAAGAGTTTATTGAGAAAGTAGGTCGATCAATTCTACCTCCCAGGAGTTGTGATGTTGATGGAGACATTCATGCTTTCGATGTACAAGATCCATATTTTGAAATTTTAAGAATTAAAGGTAAGTCTATCTCTAAACTAGACTCACTTGGGTATGAGGTAGAATCACTTTATTATAAAATAGAAAAAAAAACGTTTAAAACTTTTAAGCCTATATCAAGTAAGACTTGTCCTGAGTGTGACTTTGAAGGGCAGTTATATAAATCTGAAAATTTTTTCTCTCCTTTTAATGCTTTAGGTGCTTGTTCAAGTTGCAAAGGCTTTGGAGCAAACTTAGAGATTACGAGAAAAAAATTAGCCGACTTTGATAAAAGTATTAATGAAGGTGGAATCCTTTTATTTAATTTAAAGCGCTATGAAACAATGGAATCTGACTTCATTAAGGCAGCTAAGAAGAAAAAGATCAGTATTAATAAAACAATATCTGAATTGGGAGAAAATTTTTGGGATCTACTTTATGAAGGTGGAAGTGATTGGGTTGGTTTTAATAAAATTGAGAGTTATTTAAATAGAAAAAGATATAAACCTGGAGTTAGGGTTATTTTAAGAAAACTTCAAGTTGAAGTAAATTGTGATGATTGCGAGATGGTTAGAATAGAGAATAAGTACTTTAATTATAAAATCTCGCTCTCATCTGTAAAAGATTTTCATAATTTCTCGATGGATGAGTGTTTGGTAGAAGTTAATAAAATAAAAGGATCTTCTAATTCTTCGAAATTAATTTTGAAAAGAATAAGAACTATATTGGAGACTGCTATAGATATTGGTCTTGGCCATCTTCTTCTTCTCAGAAAGAGTAAAACTCTCTCTGCTGGAGAGTATCAAAGAATCCAATTAGTAAAATTCTTATCTTTTGATGGGACAGGTTCTTTATTTGTATTTGATGAGCCAAGTATTGGCCTAGATGAGACTCAACAGAAAAAGTTAATTGCAGGTCTTAAAGCAATAAAAGACCAAGGTAATACCATTGTTGTTGTAGAGCATTCTGAAATTATCAAAAAAAGTGCAGACCACTTAGTATTGCTTGGTCCCGGTGGAGGGCCTTTAGGAGGAGAGATCACTCATGTTGGGAAATATAAACCAGTTAAAAAATTTAAAACAAAAAAAGTAAAAAAAATAAAAACTAAAGACTTCTTTGAATGTAAAAAAGTTGAAGTTTATAATAAACTCTATAGTGACTTTAAGGTGGCAAATTCCTCTTTTAATTTAGTGAGAGGGCCAACTGGTTCTGGTAAGTCATTAATATTGAAGAATATTTTCGCTAATGAATTATACAAAGAAATACATTCAGAAAACCTTTTGAACAATCCGTTTGATGTATCAATAATAAAAAAACTACCAAAAAGTTTACCATCAGATGTTTTGTTAATTGATGCTAATTTAACAAGGTTTACAGGTAGATCTTCAGTGGGAAGTTTAACGGACTTATCAAATGTCGTTAGAAAATATTATTCAAATTTAGAAATATCTAAAATCATGGGATTACAGACTGGACATTTTTCTTCAAATTCGAAACTTGGTCAATGTGAAACATGCAATGGGAGTGGTTTTGAATTAATAGAAATGCCTTATCTTGATGACATTAAAATGAGATGTGATGATTGTGAAGGTAAAGGTTTAAAACTTGAATTTGCAGAAATTACAGACGGTGAGCAAACAATTTTTGAAGCTCTTGCTAGTCCTATGGGACTGATCCTGGATAGGATTCCATTAACACCCAAGTTTAAAAGTATTTATGAATATTTCAAGAAACTAAATCTAGATTATCTATCTCTTGATAGGAAGGTTGGAAGCCTCTCAGGTGGGGAAAAGCAGCGAATATACTTACTTTCTAAGCTGATAGGGAATAAGAAAAATCAGGTAATTATCCTTGAAAACTTATCCTTTGGACTCTCTGGCCTTGAGATTCACAAAGTAGGTCAATTTATCAAAGACTTATCAACATTAGGCTCTACAGTTATCCTGTTAGATCACAATAAAGAATTCTTGTTTTTTGCTGATTATGAAATCTCTTTTAATAGTCAGGGAAAGATAGAGACAAGTTTTCTTGGGTGAATTATTCTTAAGTATAAAAAGAAACTACATATAAACTAGGTATATTTATGAGCAACGAAAATTCGATTAGCATGCGTTACGACAACCCAAAAGATCTAACTTCTAAGATTCCATCAGAGTGTGTTGTTATACCAATAATGAATACACCAATTTATCCTGGAATGATTGCTCCAGTTGTTATGTCTGAAGATAAGTATACATCAGAGTTAGACGATTATGTTTCTAAGGTTGGTTATATAAGTTTAAATCTTGTGAAATACAGAGATGATGAAATAGATGAATTAGAAGATGAAGATAATAAAGATGGAGAATTTAATCCTGAATTAGATTTTAATTCTGACGTCTTTACTGAAGATGACAACTCGGAAGTTAAATCAAAGGACCTATATAAAGTTGGGGTTGTTTGTAAGGTTGTAAAAAAAGTAAAACTTCCTGATGGCTCAGTAAACTTACTTGTTCATGGATTAAAAAGATATAGAGCAACTAAGTTTATGGACACGTCATCACTAATTTTAGCTAAGACAGAAGTCTACGATGATATCTTTAATCAAGATGAAGAATTAGATGCCTATACTAGATCAGTTATTAATCAAGTTAAGAAGTTGAGTGAGATTAATCCATATTTTAATGAAGAGATGAAATTAGCCATGCTAAATTCTCCATCTCCTGGAGCTTTGGCAGATTTAGTTGCATTCTCTCTTTCTTTAGATGTTCTTGAGGCTCAGGACTTCTTAGAAACTTTGGTTGTAAAGAAAAGATTTGCAAAACTATTAGTGTATTTAAGACGAGAAAAAGATGTTGCTGATATTCAGAAAAAAATCACAGATGAAGTAAATGATAAAGTTAATAAATATCAAAGAGAATATTATCTTAAAGAACAATTAAAAATAATTCGAGGTGAGCTTGGCTTAGATGATGATGAAAAAACGAAAGAAGCCAAAAGAATCCATGAAGAATTAGAGTCTCGAGATATCCCAGAAGAAGTTGTTAAAGTGGCAAAAGAAGAATTGGAAAGACTAGAATCTATTCCTGAAACCTCTCCAGAATACACGGTAACAAGAACATATCTTAATTGGATAGTAGATTTACCTTGGGATAAGACTGAAGAAAAAGATATCGATATTGAAGAAGCTGAAAAAATATTAAACTCAGATCATTATGGATTAGAAAAAGCAAAGCAGAGAATCTTAGAATTTCTTGCTGTTCGTAAAGTTAAATCAGACTATGATGGGACAATTTTATGTTTAGCAGGTCCTCCTGGAGTTGGTAAAACTTCAATGGGCCAAAGTATCGCGAAAGCCTTAGGTCGAAAATTTTATAGATTTTCACTCGGTGGAATGAGAGATGAAGCGGAAATCAAAGGTCATAGAAAAACATATGTTGGAGCAATGCCTGGAAAGTTATTACAAGCTCTTAAAAGGGTAGAGGTTAATAACCCTGTCTTAATGTTAGATGAGATTGATAAACTAGGACAATCCTATCAAGGAGATCCAGCTTCAGCTTTACTAGAAGTCTTAGATCCAGAGCAGAATAAAACATTTATTGATAATTACTTAGATCTTCCTTTTGATTTATCAAAAGTTTTATTTATTGCTACTGCAAACTATGTAGGAGAAATCCCGGAAGCATTATTGGATAGAATGGAATTGATTACCTTAAGTGGTTATACGTTGGAAGAGAAAATAATAATTGCTAATAAATGGGTTATTCCAAAACAATTAAAAAAACATGGTTTGAAAAAAGAAGAGTTTCAATTAAAGACAACTATTATCAAACAACTTATTCATGATTATGCTCGAGAAGCAGGGGTTAGAAGTTTGGAGCAAATTGTTGCAAAACTCTGTAGAGTTGCAGTTTTGGAAAAAGTTAAAAGGAAGTCTAAGAAAATTAAAAAATTCAGTCCGGCCATCAAAGAGTTGGAAGGATATCTAGGACCAAAGAGATTTCAGAGTGAGAAGTTAGAAAAAGCTTTAAGCCCGGGAGTAGTTACTGGCCTAGCTTGGACTGCTTATGGTGGAGATATTTTACATGTAGAATCCATTCCTTTATTAGGGAAGGGGTTTAAGCTGACAGGCCAACTTGGTGATGTCATGAATGAGTCAGCAAGTTTAGCATATAGTTATGTAAAATCTTTATTGCAGGATACTGAAGATACTAAATCGAAATCAAAAAAAGCTAAAGAAGAAGACGAAGAAGGAGCTGACTTTTTAGCAAAGCACGAAGTTCATTTACATCTGCCTGCAGGAGCAACACCAAAAGATGGACCAAGTGCAGGTATAACGATGGCCTTAGCTTTATATAGTCTTGCAAATAAGAAAAAAATTAGAAGTACTCTAGGAATGACTGGAGAGTTAAGTCTTACAGGTAAGGTACTTCCGGTAGGTGGAATAAAAGAAAAAGTATTAGCAGCTAAGAGAGCTGGTTTAAAAGAAATTATTTTACCATTTAGTAACGAAAAAGATTTGAAAGAAGTTCCAGAAAGACACAGAAAAGGTTTAAAGTTCTACCCTGTTAAACATTTTGATGAAGTTTTAAAAATTGCTTTCCCTAGGAAGAGAAGATGAATAAAGCTTTAGTCTTTCTTTTTTTTCTACTACCTCTTGCTCATGCGAAATTTATAAAAATGAATGTTAAAAACAATGCTTCTATAACAGATGGAGCGATGGTTTTAAATACAACAATCTTAAACGAGGGTGACGATACTTCGCTTGATGTATTTCTAGAATTTATTGAATTTAATAAGAAAATAAAAATTGCGGATAAATTAGGCCCTAATGAATCTGTTGAGAAAGTTATTAAATTTTCAAAAAAAGATCTAAACTTAACTCAACCTGGAGAATATCTATCTCCTTATAGAATTGTATATGATGACTTAAATCATGTGACTTATACTTCTCCTCAATTATTAAAATATGTTCATCTTGAAAGTGGAATATCTCCAGTTTCTATAGTTGTAAATCTTAAAAATAAGAAACTAACGTTATCGGATAAGGGTAAGGTAGAGTTCTCTATTAGAAATACGATTTCAAAAGAAGCTAAAATAAAAAAGGTAAATGTTTTCTCTACAAATGAAATAGGATTAAAACTTAATCATAGTAAAGAGTTGGACTTAGTGATAGCCTCTGGAGAAAGTAAAAAATTCTCATTAGATCTTGAGAATCTTTCAGGTAGAGATAAATCTAATTATCAAGTTTTTATTCTGGCTCAAGGAGATTATCAGGATAGAATATATTCTGCCTCAAATTTTTTCTTTGCCTCAATTGATGATTCTGCTCAAGAGAAACAGGCATTAAATCCATTTTTCTTGTTTTTATTTGTTGCGATTGGTGTTTTAGGAGCAGGAGTATTTTTTGGGAAAAATTCTAGAAATTCTAAAAAATCTTAAGCCTTCTCAACTTAGAATTATTCGTTTCCTAATAGTTGGATTTATAATTACAGTTATTCATAATGTTTTATATCTCTCATTTTTTAGATTCCTTGGGTATAGTTCTACAATATGTAACTTTTTAGCTTTTTCTATAAGTGTTCAATTATCATACTGGGGTCATAGACTCATTACTTTTAGAAAAAAAGGAGGAGTTTCAACAGGTGAATCATTTTTTAAATTTGTGACTACGGCCTTGTTAAATTTAGGTGTAAGTTCATTGGTTAGTTATATTTTAATAGATAGTATGAAATTTCATCCCTATTACTTTATTGCTTTTAATGTATGCGTTTTGCCATTTATATCATTTACTTTAATGAAGTTATGGGTTTTTAAATCCAATAATAAGTAAGTGTTGAATATAATAGATTTTTTCTAGAATTCGTCGTCTTCATACTCACTGATTAATGCGTGCTTAACTTTTCCAGCAGCAATTTCTCTGAGAGCAGTAACAACTTCTTTATTTTTTGTATGTAATACAGCAGATTCACCATCTCTTAATTGACGAACTCTTTTTGCAGTTAAATGAACCAACTCGTATCTGTTCTCAACTTTTTCTAAACAGTCTTCAATAGTAACTCTTGCCATAATTAAACCTCTAATCAAAAGATAATAAGTATTATTAAATAAAATTATTTAAGATTTATGTCAAGTTATTTCAAGTAGATAGGACAATTTGATTGAGCTTACAACTTGCAATTAAGCTTATATGGATCGTGAAATCATTGTTTTGTCAAGGTGTGTCAAAGAAGTTAGGAGAAGCTCTTTTAACCTGGGCTTTGAGTTTCATTTTAAAGGAGTATATAAAGGTGAGAAAATCAAAAAAATTATCATTCAAAACAATACTGAAGATGAATTGATTATTGGAAATGAATACCTATTGAAAATAAAATTTGTTTCAATTTCAAAAAATACTCTTTATGGAGATTTAGTTCAATCTAAAGATTTGGAGAATATATACGTTAATCTCTAGAGGCTTAAATATTTTAACTTATTTGTAGCCATTGGATGAGACTTATAGTTTTTTACTCGCTTGTGAAAAACAGAATAGCTTTGAGAATAAAAAAGCATAGACCAAGGTAGGTCAGTTTGAACAATCTTTTCTAGCTCTCTCATCAATTCAATTTTTCTATCATTGTTAGGAGTTATTTTTAATTCCTCAAACAGCTTATCAAACATTGAATTTTTATAATAGCTGGCATTAACTCCAGGAGGGTGATTTTTAGAGCTTAATAATTGCAGTATGTTTTCACTATCTGGGTAGTCAAGATGCCAACCATCTAACCAAAATTCAAGCTTTCCTTTCCTGGCTTTTCGTAGAAAACCTTCAAATGTATTTGTTTCAATCTTTAGATTGACTCCAATTTTTTTAAGTTGTGACTTTATAAATTCAGCTTGGTGTAGTGCTTCGGATGCTGAACTTCTTGTGTCTAGAGTGATTTCTGGAAGACCTTCTCCATTTGGGTAGCCAGCAGAGCTTAAAAAACTTTTTGCCTTATTTATATCAAAGTTAAAGTTATTGAAATTATCTGAACTATATCCAAAGTTAGTTGGGTGATAAATTGAATTAGCTACTTGAGCGGTATTGTTAGTAAAGAGTTCGATATATTTCTTTCTATCAATGGCGTGAGCAAAGGCAAGTCGTAAATCTTTATTTTTAGAAAAAATAGAATCACCCATGTTAAAAGAAAACCACCAATAGGTTAGAGATGGAGCTTTGATTAATTTAAAATCTTTTTTTTCTAACTCTTGTTTGAGTTGACCTTGCTTATCTAATACTAAATTAAAATGACTTTTACCTATGCCAAAGAAATCAATTTTATTATTTAAAAAGTTTAACCATCTTGTCTGAGATTCTTTCATGAATGGGAAATGAATTTTTTCTACCTTGGGAAGAGCAGGGTTATGATATTTGTCATATTTTTTTAAAACGACTTTGTGAGATCTTTTAAACGTATCAAGGGTGAATGGACCAGTTCCTACTTCGAAATTTTCAAGTAAATTATTATTCTTCTTTAAAATCTCTGCTGGTACAGGAACAGTAAAGGCCATGGCCATAGCATAAAGCATTTGAGGATATGGCTTTATTAACTTGATACTAAAACTATGATCGTTAATAACTTTAACACCAGAAATGGAATTATTAAGTAGTTGGTCTAAACTTTGTGTGTCTTTTTTAAATTGATCAATACCTTCGATTTTTCCCTCAAATAACCAAAATCCTTGTCCCTTTAAAGGAGTATATGCCAATCTCTTTATCTGTGTAACAAAGTCTTGAGCTTTAACAGTTCTGCCTTGAGCTAAATCTGGATGAGGATGATATAAAATATGTTTTTTAATATTAAATGTGTAAGTTAAAAGATCCTTTGAAACTTCCGGCATCTTCGTTGCTAGTAATGGGACAAGTGTAGGATTTGGAGATTTATAATCGTACTCAAATAATGCTTCATAAACTTGATAGATAATAGTTAAGGATACTTCATCAAAAGCGATGGCGGGGTCAAGAGAGCTGATATCACTGCTTAAGGCAAAGTTTATTTGATCTGAAAAATCAGAATTCTTCTTTTTAAAGCATGAAACTAATAATAAGAAGATTGAAAATTTGCAAATTAGTTGAATCATGAGACCTCTTTTAAAATCGTTTGAATGTTAAAATCTTTATAACCTTTTGAATTTAGATGATTAGAAAGCTTATATGAAAGTTTATACTTCTCTTGATCATCCAGAGATTCTAGATCTACTCTGTTGAAATCAAGTTTTTTCTTAACATGGTACTTAAGGTGATCATTAATGTTAACTTTAAGATCATTTAAGTGAAAATCAATATCTTCGATACTTATAGGAACACCCATTTTGTAACATTTGTTTTGAATATAGGAAGGAGACTTTTTTTGCTTAATAAAGTATCTGATTTTTCCATCAATATATCTTTTGTCATTTAGATAATTTAGTTCAATGAGTTTTTGTACAATTTCATCTATAATTATTGATTCAATTTTTCTTTTGATAAGTTTTTGTCTTAATTCATGTTCGCTATAATCTCTTCTTTGAAGGAGTCGTAATGATATTAAGTATGAGGACTTTGAATCCATACAAGCATTATATGGAATGATTATTAAAAGAGAAAGCTTTAATGAGTTAATTCAGTAAAGCTTTCTATATATAGATTATTTTGTAAGATTAAAATTATATTTAAGCTCTAAGTATTTAATGTAAGTGTAAGCAAGTACATTTTTAACTAATTTTTTTGAATTTTCTGTATTGATTTCAGGAACTAACTTGCTAGTGTTAAAAGTAGGCATGCTAACTGCACTTGTACCAGAACCTGTCTGTGGTTCTTTTCTTCCCCTAAGTATATCATCACTATCTCCAGGGCTTGTAATTTTAATTTTATCATCTTTAGAGTTCTCTTTAAGGATTTCTAAGATATCATCAGCTGAAAGTGTCCCGCTAACTTCTTCTTCAGTATACTCACATTCTTCATCACCTTCTTCACAGTCTTCATTCAGCTCTTCAGTAATATCTTCAACAACTTCATCTACACATGATGGGTCAACTTCTTGATCTTTAGATTTTCTAATTTCTTGATGAATTCTAGAAAGAACTGCTATAAAGTTTTTTCTTTGCTCCTCTTGAGATAGATCTTTTTCATCTTGAGTTTGCTCTGGAGTAGGCAATGTTTTTTCTGTCTTGCTAGTTACTTCTTTAATCTCAGTTTTTTCTATAGGAGTAATCGATACCTTTCTTGCTTCAGCTTTAAGCGATTCTTCAAGTTCAACTAAGGGGTGCTTAATCCTTGGAGCACCATCGAATATCTCATCTTGTTGCTTAATATTCTGTGCAATTCTATGGATAGTTAATTCATTACAAAGTTGTCTCTCTTCTTCTGTTGCAATCGAACAGTCATGATCAGGATCACCTGGTTGGACTTTTTTAGAATCAACTTTCTTTTTACTAATCTCTTCTATAACACCAAGTGTTCCAGAATATTCAAGGTCACCACATTCAGCGGAATGTAAGGGACTATCATCGGTAGTAATTCTTGGAGCAGTTATAACTACTTCATCACTAACATATGAGAATGTATCATCTTCTTTTTTGTCTTCAGTCTTACTTTTAGCTGGTTCGCTCCTTGTTGATCTATTCAAATCATTCTCAAATAGTCGTTGAGCATTTTTCCCTGAGTTTTTGCATGAAACAAAAACAACTATAGTCATTAAGGTTAAAAACTTGTTCATTAGATATTCTCCTAAATATTAAAAATATGTCTTGATGCGTTATAGCATGAAAAATACTTAATAATAGGAGAAAATGTTGCGATGTGTAATTATTATATAGTTATTTCAAAAAATATTGTTCGACCTCAAAACTGTGTTATACCTTGCTTCGAAAACAAAGATACTGCAATGCATATCTTAGACTTAAAGTATGGTGAGATTAATACCAACTTGGGTCTTAGGAATCTTAGGTATCTATTATTGTATTGTGAGTTACCCATTTTATAACCAAGCAACGACTAATTGTTAATAGGGTGGTTTTAAGGGTTTAGTAACAAGAAAACAATAAGTTACTTGATGGCAGGGGATAAATTAAAAATGTCTCCAAGACGAAGCTGTGAAGGTAAAGAGCGAATAATGAAGCACTAAGGTGCTTTTGAATATATAGGAATAAGAGTTTTGCTCTTTGCCGAGCGTGAATAAATTTTACGGAGGTAAAGATGGTAGAAAGTATAATAGTCCTTTTGGTTGTATTGATTTGGACTGCATAAATATTTTGGCAGCTCGTTAAAGAGCTGCCTTTTTACATTAAAAAGGTTGTTTTATGAAAGTAATAATTAGTCTAATCTTCATGCTTAGTATGAATTCATTTTCTCAAAGAGATAGTGCATTTAAGTATAAAAGTTATGGCTTTGATGATGTGATTACTGTTGTTGAGTTTTCTCAATCTTTAGAGAGATTAAAAAATCCAGCTGGCGCAGTTGAGTCTTTAAAACGATCTATAGAAGAAGATTTTTGCGTAGAAGCCACTAGTGATCTAAGTTTATCTGAATTAACTGAAATGACTGAAGAGCTTAATAAGAAGCTCAGAAAAGTAGGACTAAAAACTGAAGTCTTAGATTTCTATGAAGCATCTAGAGAACAAGGGATCGCTAATTTATCAATTACTGGAATTAACAAAAGAGGATTTTTTACAGAATTAAAATTAAATATCTGTGAGTAATAAAAAGGCTGACCTAGATTGCTCTAGGTCAGATCTATAGTAAAAGTTATTGAAGTTTTTTGGACGATTTCTTTGTAGCTTTTTCTTTTGCTACTTTTGCAAGTTTTTCATCTTTTACAGTCGCAACTACTTCTGTATTTGGAATTAAGTTATGCTTTTGTAAAACTAATTTTTTAATTTTTTCAAATGTCTCAGGATTTTCATCTAAATATTTCTTAGAGTTTTCTCGTCCTTGGCCAATTTTAGCATCTTCAAAAGAATACCAAGCTCCAGCTTTTTCAACGATTTTTTCTTCAACGGCCATATCAAGTAATGAACCTGTTTTAGAAATCCCTTCTCCGTACATGATATCAAATTCAATGCTCTTAAATGGAGGAGCCACTTTGTTTTTAACAACTTTGATTCTAGTTCTGTTACCAACAATTTGATCACCATTTTTGATAGCACCAATTCTTCTAATATCCATTCTTACAGAAGCGTAAAACTTAAGAGCGTTACCACCAGTAGTTGTTTCAGGGTTACCAAACATAACTCCAATTTTCATTCTTAATTGGTTAATGAAAATAACAGTACAGTTTGATTTAGAAATAGAACCAGTAAGTTTTCTTAATGCTTGAGACATCAGTCTTGCTTGTAATCCCATATGAGCTGCACCCATATCTCCTTCAAGCTCTGCTCTTGGAGTTAGTGCTGCAACTGAATCTACAATTAAAAGATTAACCGCTCCTGATCTTACTAACATGTCAGCAATCTCTAGAGCTTGTTCTCCACTATCTGGTTGAGAAATAAGTGTGTTTGGAATATCTACTCCAAGCTTACTTGCATATTGTGGATCAAGTGCATGCTCAGCATCGATAAATGCTACAGTTCCACCCATCTTTTGGCATTCTGCCGCAACATGAAGAGTTACAGTTGTTTTACCTGAAGACTCAGGACCATAAATTTCTACGATTCTTCCTTGAGGAATACCGCCAATGCCTAAAGCAAGATCAAGTTGTAATGAACCTGTAGGTATTGCAGGAATGTTTCTTTGAGCTTGTCCATCAAGCTTCATGATAGCGCCTTTACCGAATTCTTTTTCGATAGCACCAAGTGCTAAATCAAGGGCCTTTGTTTTGTCCGGTGTGTTTCCAAATGTAGTAGTTTTCATAATTCTTTCTCCTTAAATATAAATTTGAAAATGATACTAACAACGCTAACAGGCTATGTGAGAGCTAGCAATACTATCTTTCGTAAATGAAATGATTTTTAAGTGCTGCTTAGAACTCTGACATTGTGGAAATACTATTTAAATTTGTGGAAAATAATAAAAAATAATGCCTGATAGCACTCCTGCAAAAACTCCTGCGACTACATCATCCCAAATTATTGCATCAGGAAAATCCATTTTATCAATGTTAGAAATAGGCGGAGGTTTGACGATATCAAATAGTCTAAAGGCAAGAAAAACGATAAATAGTTTAAATAAAGAGTATTTAAAAAAGGAGACACAAATATAAGCGATAAACATACCTAGGACTTCATCGATAACGACCCAGGAAGGATCTTTTCGATCAAGTGTTGTTTTTCTTATACAGAGTAAAGAAAGTAAGAGCGTTATGAAAAAGAAAGCAATATCTATACTTATTTGTGAGTAATTCCATGCAAGATAAACTAATGGAAGTGTAGCGAGACTACCGACAGTACCAGGAGCTATAGGAGCGTAACCTGTTCCAAAAAAACTAAGCAATGTAGTTTGCAAACTCTTCACCAACGCATCCTTGTTAAAACTCCATAATTATCTAATAATGAAGATTCAATGAAAAGCTCTGATACACTACAGCCATTAAACTTTGATGCTTTAGATGTAATTCTAGAGAATAAATCAGCGATTGATTCTAAGTCTTTTTTAACTGAATTTAATAATGAATCAGATGTTTTTGACTTTTTAAAAGGCTATGGAATTAACCTTGATGATCCAATTGAGAGTTCGGAGCTTTATGGGCAATTTCAAGAAGCAATGCTTTTTGTAAGAAGAAATTTTTTAAAAGAAGGAAATGATGAAGGCTTGGACTTAAAGATTCCTAATGAAATCATATCGATAACTAATGTAGCTGAGCTGTTTAAATTATCAAGTACTGATAAAAGTGAATTGGGGATTTGGGCTGGAATTATTCTTAAAGTCGTTCATACATTAATCCATATAGATAAAGATCTTCGGCAAAATTATTTCAATCTAATTCAGACTCAGATTTTTGATAGGTATTATAAATATTTAGAGCGAGAAGGGGACTCATTATTTTTAAAATCTAAAGATGAAAAAATTCCTTTAGTTGAATTTCAAACAAAGTCTAAGAAAACACGAGAAAGTGTTGTGATTAAATTATTACATAAGAAGGAAAATGTAGCTGAGGAACTATTTGATAGAATTGGACTTAGATTAATTGCAAAGAATAAATATGACTGTATAAGAGTGATAGAGTTTTTGCATAAAAACCATGTAATCGTTCCACATAATATAAAACCTAGCAGGTCCCACAATAGTTTGGTTGATATAAAAAAGTTCAAATCTAGTTATAATGAATTATTAAGCAGTGGCGGGGAAATGACTTTAGCACTTTTAAATAAAGTTACTGATGCTGCTATAAAAGAAGAAGAAATTGCAGAAAATGAGCATAGTTCAGATGAGTATAAGGCGATTCATTTTACTTGTAGGCAATTAATCAATTATACCAACCCTTTTTATGCGAAGTTTGATATTTTAAAAAATGAGTTGAAAGAAAAAGTAGATGTTTTAAAAAAATTGGAAGATTTAGATACTTCCAGCATTACAAAAGATTCTAAGTTTTTCTACCCTTATGAAATTCAAATTACAGATATTGCAAGCCATGTGATAAATACTGAAGGAGAATCTAGTCATAACGAATATAAAAAATCTCAATTATTTTCAGCTATGAATAGACTCTTTGCTCCTTTGTTAAAAAAATAAATTAATCATTATCATCTTCATCGATAATTCCAGGAGGGTCAGTAAACCCAAGTATATCAGCAGCTGAAATAGAGCTTGCTTTGCTTTCCTTAGCGATTTCAATGATTTCAGCTAGGGTATATTGCTTAAGCTCGTCTTGGTCTAGGCCTGAAAGTGAATCGGCTTTTATGATTTTTAAAGCAGACTGTATTTGCACTAACAGTGTGCCCTGAGTTCTTTCTACAGGATCTGTAAGAGTTCCAGAGTTAGCATGGAGGGAGAAGAAGAAAAGTAGACCAATAAATTTTTTCATAAACAATTCCTTTGTTTTAGGGTTCATTCCCTTTTTCATAAAAACGTTACTACAAAATAAGAGTTACACAAAGCTTTACTAAAAGAGTAAGGAAAAATTATAGTATTGGGGTCAAAGTGATACTGAAGTTTATTTTGAAAGCTCGTTAAGTGCCTTAATGAGTTTCATTTTGTATGAGTTTTCATCAATGTTTTTGAGGTTATCTTTTGTGATAGTAGAGTATTTAGATGTATCTTCTTCAAGAGAAAAGTCTGAAATTTGAATTGAGAATTTACCAAAATTTAAGACATCATCTTTTTTTAAGTTAAAAGGAAATTTGAGTTTTTTATCACTTGTAATAAAGTCTATCTTATAATTATATTCAGATTTAAAAGTAATATGATCTGGTTGAACGTGAAGCAAGACAGGTGGTAAGAAAAGATCTTTTGATTTAATAAAAAAGTGTCCATCGTTACCCAAGATCGCAGTGTCAGAATATATAATTCTTGAACCAAGATATTTAAAATCAGGAGCTTTAACGAATTCAATTTTAATCATATTAGATTCCCAATATATTTATTATTCATTAAATCATAAAATTTTATATGTTGGCTGAAAAGTAAAAGATCATCATGGTTGTCTAGATCACTTACAACATTATTAAAAATACCAATATCTTCTATTATACTAGTAACTCTTCGACCATTAATGCTACCAGATTGATTTTTACCAAAGAGGTCTCCTTCACCTCTAAAGATTAAGTCTTGTTCGGAAATTTTAAAGCCATCATTTTCTTTTTCAAAAAATAATAATCTTTCATTTTGGCTTTGACCTAATGTATTAGTAGGGATAAGAAAACAAAACCCTTGTTTGGAGTCTCGTCCAACTCTTCCTCTCAATTGATGAAGTGAACTCAGTCCAAAGTATTCTGGATGGTAAATAATCATTAAGGTTGCGTTTGGTACATGAATCCCAACTTCTACAACTGTAGTGCTAATAAGAACATTTGTAGTCCCATCTCGGAATTGCTTGATGATTTTTTTTTGTTCATCACTATCCATTTTACCGTGGAGAGTTTCTATCTTAGTTTTAGGGAAATAGGAGCTGAATTCATTATTGATTTCTTCAATAGAATGAGTATCTCTGAATTCTGTTTTATCAATATTTGGTAAAACAATATAAGCTTGCTCTCCAAGATCTAAGCGAGTTTTAAAAAAACTTAAAAACTTTTCAAAGTTTTCTTGTTTTACAATTCTTGTTTTAAACCCTTTTTTATGAGCCGGCATTTCTTTGATAACTGAAACATCGAGGTCTCCATATTGTGATAATCGTAATGTACGAGGAATAGGGGTTGCACTCATAAGAAGACAATGTGGAATTTCGCACTTTTTAAAAAGCTTGATTCTTTGATCAACTCCAAATTTATGTTGCTCATCAATAATACATAAACAAAGGTTTTTATAGATCACTTTATCTTGAAATAAGCTATGAGTACCAATGATGACTTTAATTTCTCCATTGAGAATTTTTTCATTCAAGATTTTTTTTTGTTTTTGGCTAACAGAGCTTGAAAGATAAGCAATCTCTGAATATTCAAAAAAACTCTGGATGGTTTGATAATGCTGAAAGGCAAGGTTTTCAGTTGGTGCCATTAGAGCAACTTGTTTTCCTTTTGAATGGATAAGTTTCATTGCAATAATCGCAATGGTTGTTTTTCCGCACCCTACGTCTCCTTGGATTAATCTTGAGAGTGTATGTCCTGACTCTAGGTCTTTAGTAATTTCATCGAGGCATAATAATTGATCTTTAGTCAGTGTATATGGGAATAGTTTAGTAAATTTTGAAACTTCACTTTTATTAAACTTAAATGGAGAGACAGCTTTTGATAGCTTATCACTCTTTCGTAGTTTTATTTTTAGTTGATCTTGTAGAAACTCTTCATACTTAATTCGTTCAAGATGATCATTGTGAAACTTGATATTGTTGAAATTATGAATAGCAGCTAAAGACTCAGATAAGCTTATATCTATAAATTTTAATTCTGGAACTTCACTCCAAAGTTCAGATGGTATTTTTGCAATAAGGTTTTTTATAAATGTTCCTCTAACCTTATTAACAGTAGGATAAGTGATCACAGTATCTGAATCATTGGATTTCAAACTAGGGTTTACCATTTGGGTCCATGGTCCATTTTGAGAGACGCTGCCTTCTAAAGTAATGATCTTTTCATCTTGATAATGTGTATTGATTTTCTCTTTTAAACTTGAGTAAGAGTTAAACCAAATTAAAGAAAAGATACCATTATTGGTTTCTATACTAGATTTAATTTGAAAAAGTCGAACTCTTCCTTTGAAAATAGGCCTAGCATTAAAGCTAACCATTTTACCTGTTACTCTTATATAATCCTTGTCTTGACAATCTTGGGGTGAAGGATCTTTTTTAACTTGATAGAACTTTGTTGGAAAAATCCAGCATAAATCTTTTAAGGTAGAAATTCCTATTTCTTGAAGTTTTGCAATACTTTTAGGAATTTTTTTAGTTTTACTGAGTTCACTAATAGAACTTGACCAAGATAATTTAGATGTATTGGACATCTTCAACCTCGTAAACGAGATCACCTTTTGGTGCTTTTACTGTGATTTCATCTCCTAGTTCACTTCCAATCAAAGACTTTCCAAGTGGTGAGCTATAAGAGACCTTTTTATTAGATTCCATGGCCTCTTCTTCCCCTACGATCTGAATAGTGTTAGAAGATTCTTTTTCATGATCAAAAATTGTAACTGTGGCACCAAAAAAAATTTTATTACCACTAAGCTTAGCAACATCTACGACATTTGCTCTAGCGAGTTTATTTTGAAGTTCACCAATTCTTCCTTCAATATGGCTTTGTTTTTCTTTGGCTGCATGATATTCGGCATTTTCTTTTAAATCTCCAAGGGCTCTGGCTTCTGCAATAGCGACTTTAATTTCTTCTCTATCAACTTTAATAAGCCCTTCTAATTCTTGTTCAATTTTTTCTTTTCCGTAGGTAGTCATTGGAAAATTCATAATAGGTCCTTATTTTTTAAACAATGCTTCAGCTGCACTTAGAAGATCATCTTTTGATTTCTTATCTGGAACACCAAGAGTAAAGTGATTACAGAAATTAACCTTTTCTTTATCAACAATTCGTTCGGCCATTGTTTCTCTACACTCATTATAAGAATGGGGATCATAGAAATCACACATTTTGCAAATTCTTACATAAGCAAAACATTTAGGACATTCATCTGATCTCATCACTTTGATGCCATCAAAGGTCATCGGAGTTTCGCATTTATAGCATTTAGTTTCCATCAAAATACTTTCGCAAATTTGAATCCAAATTTCCAGTGTTTATATCTAGTGCTCTTATTGCCTTCTGGAGATAGATAAATTTTAGGGAAATTTCTTTTATTATATTCTTGGATTGCACGATTTAAATTTTTTTCATTTTTTAAAGATCTTCTTTTTGATACATAAAAATTGGTCCCAACTATTCCTACTCCTAGTCCCATAAGAAGGTATTTATTTGTTAGACCAGAATCACTATCATTAAGTAAACCAAATGCACCAACTGCAATTCCTACAGTACTTATAATTGCAGTCTTCCATGATGGTAGAGCGTTTTTTTGATAAATATCTAGGTATGACTTAGAGACAGGGTCTTTATTTAA
Source organism: uncultured Bacteriovoracaceae bacterium (assembly GCA_938017795.1). Taxonomy (GTDB): domain Bacteria; phylum Bdellovibrionota; class Bacteriovoracia; order Bacteriovoracales; family Bacteriovoracaceae; genus JAHDHG01. The sequence goes on along the minus strand of CALIJZ010000002.1, from coordinate 12,169 downwards.
TAAATATCTTAACCCATCTCCTTTTATAGTGGAGCTAGAGTCGATTAGTATTTTTTGGTAATTTACATAAGCAATTCTGTTGCAGGTATTATCTAGTCCTTGTGAGAAAGAAAAGCAGGAAAAAATAAAAAGTATTAAAATAAGTTTCATTAGTTATTAAAGTATCAAACTTTATGTGAGCAATCTAGAAATTGATTAAAAAGAGAGCCTAAGTGTCTGATATTACAGGATTAATCTTAATGTCTTGATAGTTTTTAAGCTGAGTTTGGGTATCGATGAGCTTTCCATCAAAATGATTCATCATTATTGGCCTCTGCTTTGCAACTAATAACTCGTAACCATTAAAAAACAGTGAATTCCAGGAGGAATCAATGCAAAAAGTGTTCTTTTTTATTTCAATTGTCTTATCTTTAGACAGTTTTTCTCAAAGTAGAAGTAGTTGTGCTTCGCAATCTGGACATTGGAGTGATATTGCAACTGAGCAAACTTCTGTTATCAGATCTGCTATTGAAAGTTTGAGATCAAAAGCAAAATGTACAAATTTTGTAAATGCTTTCAACTTAGATGATTTAGATAAAATTAATAGGCTTAAAGATCAGGATTTAAAAGATCCTGACAAAGCCGAGCCCATTACAACATTTGATGATATCCAAAATTTAAGAAATTTTACTTCTGGTGAATCTGGTCAAATGAACCCAGCTGTTACAAAGGCAGCAACAATAGCTCTTGCGACTAAAACTTTAAGTTCAGCAAGTATCTATTCAGCAGCAGCTGAAAAAATTAAATCATCAGTTAAGACAGGAATAAATTTTTCTAATAAAGTCATGAGCTCAGTAAGTGCAAATCTTAGAGATCCTGAGTTTGCGGGATGTATTTCAAGTGGTGGAGCTCCAATTGCTCAACTTTTAATGTCGAGTGTTAAACTTGGAAACTCTCTGAATAAATCAAACTTTGCCAATGCTAAGAGTTCGAATAATTTGGTTGGAAATTTTTTAGACCTTATCAAGAATGATTCTATAAGCCAGGCATTAAATCAAGATAAAACATTCGAATATTGGAATGATTTGTCTTGTTTAATTGAAAGTACTACAGATTCGTATTGTTCAATAAGAGATGCTCAAGATCTTAATATACAAATTACTAAGTATAACAATATTGCTAAAAAGAAAATTGAAAAAAATTCAAAATATAATCCACTTGAGGCCTATTTTGTATTAAGAAGAGACGTTCCAAATGTCTCACGATGGTTACTAGATGTTCTTTTTGGAAATGAGCCAGTTACCACTAAAGAAGCTGAAAGAAAAAACGAAGTATGGGAAACAGCTATCAACTTAATAAAAGATGAAAACAAAGTAATTGGAACGATTAATGAAAAAGTTATAGAAATAGAAACAATTTTTAAAAATGCTTCAGGAGACAATGGTAAAAAAGCAAAGATCATAGAGATCTTAGGGTTTGTGATTTCTGAGCTGACTCGTCAATGGGAAGGGGTGAACTTTATTACATCAAATTACCCTGAAACACAGCTTCCATTTTTATTAATTGGAAAAAAGAACGCGCCACCACCAGTAACAGGTATTTATGGCAGTGACTTTGAAGGGAAAGATAACTGGATTGACCCTGAGTGTGGAACTTCATATAACGCAAGAATTCCATATAGTTGGAAGAAGTTTCTTGTAAATTCTGGTGAGTTTCACTGTAGCCTTGATAACCCTGATGAAGTTTTAAATGTGATCACTTATAACTTTAGAAAAATAATGTTAACAGCAAAAAGTCAACTTTTAGATTATATGAATGACTTTTTAGTAATTGATAAGATAGACCTTGTTTCGAGTTTATACAAAGACGTAGGTATTTCAGTTTATGAATCTATGCACAATATTTATAATTATCTATTTAAATTTAAGAAAAGACTTGTTTTGATAGAGGGTGAGCTTCAGAAAACTATGAAATCTCGTAAAACAACTAAAAAAGAAAAAATTAAAATCAAGAAGGATTTATTAGCTGCTCGAAACATGCTAGGAAATATTGAAGAATTACTCCCTAAACTTGATAGAGTTTTTAGTGAACTAGAAAGTGAATCAAAAATTAGCAAGAAAAAATCAGAAAACTTTGAAGAGGAAAAAAGAATAGCTAATGCCAAGGTTATTAAAACGGTATTTCAAGAATTCAATGTTTTATTACAGCAATCAAATTTTTTCAAAAGAAGAATTGAAACTTTTGCTATGTATGATATGAGACTTCTTGTTAGAGACAATGAAATGAGTGATTATTTAAAAAACTGGATGATTGTTTCAGGTGCTTCAGTTATGTCAGAAGTAATGGATCCAAGTATTAACAGCGGTTTTAATGTTTCATATGCATTAAAAAATGAAGACATCAAAAATGCTTTAGCAATTTCGAATAAAAACTTAAGTGTCATGGAAACTTTTGTTAAGGATCACTTTGTAGGAGCTATATACTCATTAGATGCTGTTATTAAAGGTGATTATGGTAGAGGTAAATACATATGGAGAATGACTAAAGAACTATTTAAGAATGAAAACTCTTATGTGAGAGCAAAATTTGCATTTCAAGATGCAATCTTAATGTATGACACTACAGATGAAAACTTAACAAAAGCTGAGAAAGAAAGATTTACGAACTTAAAAGCAGAAGCTACGACAAAATATATAAATAAACAAGCGTATATGCCAACTAAGCCTTGGGAAACATTTAAAGGATTCTTTGGAAGTATCAGAAATATGGTTGCTCATAAAGATAGATACCCGTGGAAGTTTCAGTGGGATCCAGATGCTGTTTTATTAACTGATGTTGGTGGAGATGGATCATATGAATGGCTAAAGAGTAAGTATTGTATTCAATCATTATCTTTTATTAAAAATAGATCGTTTATTGCTTCAATATGTAAAGGTTCAGAGATTTCAAATCCATATGTTGATGCTCATTATACAAAAGATGATGTAGAGGAGAGAAGATTAAAACTATCTTATAATCACTTTCTTACAACTTCAGCTAAGAACCATAGAAAAAATGTTTGCTCTTATAGAGATTATATTAGAAACAATGAAGCTCTAGTTCTTTTAGATGAAATAAATAAATCAGAGTAATTTAATACAATTTTCAAATGATGTGGTCCTGCATAAACTTAAACCTTATGCAGGACCATTTTAATTTTATAGTTATAGGTGGGGGAGTTTCAGGCTCGATTATTGCTGAGGGATTAGTTTCTAAAGGTCACTCAGTTTTAATGTTGGAAGCCGGAAAATTTTTTTATTCAAATAATTATCCAAAATTTGATATTGATTCAAATTCACAAATGTATTGGAACGGGGGAGTCGAATTAACTAGTGATGCTGAGATAGGTTTAGTTCGACCAAAAATGATTGGTGGTGGATCTATTATCAATGGTGGGCTACTGGACCGTTTTGATGATTTGGCTTTTGAAGGGTTTAAAGATGAATCAGGGATTGGATTTTTTAATAATACAGATATGCTACCTTGGTTTGATAAAGTAGAAACAAATACATCTATAGTTAAGGTTCCCGAACAATTTGCTAATAAAAATGCAGATATATTTAGAAATGGTTTTAAGGCCAATGGGTTTACTTGTAATCCATTAGATAGAGGGCAAACAGATTGTCGCAACGGCGAAGGGATGGATTGTATAAAGTGTCTGGCGGGTTGTCCCATAAATAGTAAACAAAGCACAATGATTACTTATGTAAGATCTGCATTAAAAAAAGGGTTAAAGGTTTTTTCCGAGTTTGAAGTTAAGAAAGTAGAACCCGGAAAAAAAGTGAAAATTCACGGTCAAGATAGGCTAGATAAGAAATGGAGCTTTAGCGCTGATAAACTCGTTTTAGCTTCTGGAGCTATAGGGAATTCAAAACTATTAATGAATTCAAACTTTAAAAATCCTAATATTGGAAAAAGGTTTTATACTCACCCTCAATACATGCTTATGGCAGAGTTTGATTATGATATCGATGCTTTTAAAGGCCCCCTGCAGAGTTATAAATCAGATGATTTAAACTTTAGGAACAAAGGCTTTAAATTAGAAAATGTATTTGCTCCACCAGCTGCAATGTCGGTGTTATTTAAAGGGATTCAGCAAGAACATTTTTATTGTATGAAAAATCTCAGGCGCTTTGCGAGTATAGAAGTAGCCATAAGAGATACGAATCCTGGGGAGATTAAGGTAGGGAAATATAATAAAACAATTGTTCATAAAGAATTAGATAGTGTTGATCAAAGAAGAAAAAACCTTGGTTATGATGCTATAAAAAATATATTTTATTCTCAAGGTGCTAAAAGAGTAATCGAAGGTGAGTTTGGAATAGGTCTTCATTTGATGGGTGGATGTGCTATAGGTGAAAATGGTGAAAGTTCTGTTGTGGATCCTGAGTTTAGAATACATGATGAGAGAAATATTTTCTGTGCTGATTCTAGCATTTTTCCTAATGCCCCCGGAATTAATCCTTCTTTAACAATTATGGCCTTATCAAAAATGGCAGTAGAGAAATTTATAAAATGAAATCAAAATATTTAAATTCATTTGCAATTAGAGGACTTGAAAAAAGTGGAGATGTGTATATCCCTGGAGATAAGGACTTAAGTTCGTTTTCTGAGTCAGGCTTTATTAAGTATATAGATCGACAATTAGAAAATATGGAAAAAGATGATATTTTTGGATTGAATATTCTTTTAAGTCTCTTTTCATTTTTTCCGCAGAATCTATTAGTTTGGTCATTGAAAATGGCATCGAACAGTGAGAATTATCCAGGTTTTATTAAACCAACAACCAGGTTAATAAACATGGGTCTTAAAGGTTTGAGTTGCTCTTTATATTATTCAGGTCTTGAAGAATTAGATTCATCTCATCCAAGAGTTATGGATATTATGAAGTGGAATCCTAAAAGTTTGGACTCTGTTGATGATAAAGAGTTAACTGAATTAATAAAAAATAATGATTTTAATGAATCTTTATAAATTATTTATGACGACCCTTCATTCCAAGTTTAGTACTTAGTGATTCAAGTTTAAGTCCATTTAATCCAAATTTTATAAAGTTTCCAATTCCACCGCCGAACAATCCATGAGTCATAGATTTGAATAACTTATATTTTTCATTTGTATATGGGTACCAATTTGGGTCTATCTTTTTATGTCCACCATCGATGATGATTGATTTGATATTGCAAAAAGAATAAAGACCTATTTCACCTTTATACCTCCCAATTCCAGAATCCTTAGTGCCTCCAAATGGGAGTTCATGGTTTCCCTCTGTTAGCATTACGTTATTTATTGAAACTCCTCCAACTTCTAATTGATGAGCGATTTCTTGAGCTTCAGCGATATTAGTATTCCAAATGCTTGCAGTTAATCCATATTTAGAATTATTGGCTAGTTCAATGGCCTCTTCTTTGGTGGAAAAACATTTTATCCATACCAATGGTCCAAAAGTTTCCTCATTATAGATTATCATCGAAGAATCAACTTTATCTAAAATAATTGGAGGGATAGCTGGATTAGTTTTATCCCAATCATGGCCACTTAACTGAACAGCTCCTTTAGACAGAGCGTCTTCTAATTGCTCTTTTATAATTTGTATTTGAGCAGGGCTAGTCATGATACCAATATCAGAACTTCCATCACTATCAACTTTTTGAACAATCTTTTTACTTTCGATGACTAGTTTTTCTTTAAATTCTGAGTATATATTTTCATGAACAAAAATTCTTTCAACTGATGTACAAGATTGTCCGCAATTGGTCATACTGCCCCAAAGAGCACCACGAACGGCTCTTTCGATCACACAGTTTTCAAAAACCAACATCGGGTCTTTCCCGCCAAGTTCTAACTCTACAGGAATTAAATAATCACTTGCTTGCTTCATGATTATTTTTCCGGTTCTAACACTTCCGGTGAAGAAAATTTTATCTGGTCTTTGATCAATTAATTCTTTACCTATTTGACCATCTCCATAAATAATTTGAACACAATCTCGAAATTCTCCCAACGTTTTTTCTAGAACTTCTTCTAAAAAACCAGTCATTGGAGTAAGCTCTGATGGTTTATAAACAACGGCGTTACCAGTAATAATTGCAGTGGTTATCGGGACAATTGCTTGATAAAATGGATAGTTCCAAGGTGAAATAATAAGAATTACTCCTAAGGGATCCATATAAATCTTTGATTTCTTTCCCATCATAGCAATTGGTGTATGGACTTTTTTATCTTTTAAATGTTTTTTGGCTTTTCCAAGTAGAAAATCGAGATGTTCTAAAACACCAAATATTTCACTTATATAAGCATCTCCACTAGATTTTTTTGTATCAGCTTGAATGTTTTTTACAATAAGATCATCGTTTTCAAGGATATATTTTCTAAAATTATCAATTAAGGAGATTCTTTGATCGAGGGAGAGTGATTTTAATTTTTTTTGTTCAATTCTAGCTTTTGCTATTGGGTTCATCGATTTTTCCTTGAAGTGTTTTTGGGAGTTTTGATTTTCTAAATTCATAGGATTGTATTTGTTCTTTTAGAGATTTCACTTTGTGAAAACTTAGGTGGAATAGATTGTTTATCAAGATCTCGTTGTGGTTTTTCTTTTAAAAATTCAGTGGCAAATTTTTCAAGTTGATAAATAAGTGAAGGGAGAGTCCATTTTCCGTAAAGAGTATGTGCTCCTTCGTAAAGCTGTAACTCGTATTCTTCTGGTGTTGTAATATAGCCACAGTAGTTATTAGCGTAAGGAGCAATAATAACTTTGGAGATTCCTTTTTTTTCAAGAATTGGCTCTAGAGCTTTCTTGATTCTTTTCCCTGCAATGGTAGTTGTTTCAGCAGGAATTGAAATAATAGCAATACTGCCTAGTTGAGAGATTTGAACAGGTAGTACTTCAGGTAACCATGAGTTCTCTAAGAGTGCTCCGCTAAAGAATTGAACGGCAAAAGTGTTCATCAATGGATCGACATGTCTTAAAATATGAAGCCATCGTGCTCTAGAGCTAGAAAGAAATTTTCTCAACCCTGTATCTAGTATGATTTTTTTCTTTCCATGAAGATCTTCATGATATTTTCGAACTTTATATTTCGATCTATTAATAAAAAAGTTTTTCGTTTGATGAGATTTATTTAAAATCAAGGCAATGAAATTAAAAACAACCGTAATTGTTTCAGGAAAAGCTCTTCCATCTACTGGTGAGCCAGATAAAAAAGTTACCCCCATTGCTCCATTAGATGTTCTTTTTTGGTTAGACTCCGTAAAATCTTTGCTTTTCATATTTGAAAAATCTAAATAGATAAGCTCAGAGTCAATGATTGAGTCTAATGCAATAGAAGAGCTTTTATTTAATATTTTTAATGCCTGTTGTGCCTGAAGTTTTCCATTGTAGTGAGTCGATTCTAGATCATCTTTAAATTTTCCTCTAAAATCTCTATGTCCTTGTTTTTCTTTAATAAAATTAGGAGAAATATCTCCAGCATTTCCTTGAGCAAAAATGCATACCCTATCATTTCCCTCTTCACTTAGCTTGGAAGCAATTCCTTTATTATCTGAATGCACATATCTGTTTGTGCTTCCAATTGATGTGCAATGAACAGGGAACCAGTTAATAAATCCTTTAATAGTATTATTTTTTTTAATAACAAGCATTTCAACTTCTTTTGGAGCGGCTTGTTTAGAAGTGAGATGTTTATTGCTTACTTCTGGATTTTTAAAATATGCCTTTAATGATCTATTAAATGAAACTTCGGAATCTTCCGGAAAGCTTCCTTCTTTATATTCAAGAGTTGCAAGAGAAATATCTTTAAAAGCTTTATGTATGGATTCCATAATTCCACTAGTGATGGATTTAAGAATCTTAGGAACGTGACCACTATTTGGCATATTATATAATGGATAATAGTCAAACCCTCCAGGAGAAGAGTGCGTGTGCTGAGCACTAATATGGAGTTGATCTCTAGAGATTCCTTTAAATTCAGGAACCTCACTTAGATCATTGAAAACATTTTGGTAAACACTGTCAGTCACAAAACCTATCTCAAGATTCACATAGATAAAATATGTTTCATCGTTTTTGAAAATAATTGATCTTGCATGTAAATGCTCTTTTACATCAATAAGTTTTTGTTCAGGTTTAGCAAACCCTAAAAAGATAGCATCTTTTACATTTGGGGTAATATGACTTTTCCCTAATCCAATATGAAATTCATTAGACATGTTGATTGTGCCTTTTCTCTAACATAAGCTAATATATAATATAATGATTAACGGACTTAATAAACTGAAAGAAGAATTAAAAGGAAGAAAATTTCCTTTAGCTTTCCTTGTGGAGGAAAACTTTAATCACAATGTTGAGTTTTTTGCTCGGGAATCTGGTGATAAATTAATTCGTGTTGCTACAAAATCGATAAGATCTTTAGAGGTTTTAAAACTATTAAGAGAAAAACTTGGTGCAAAGTTTAACGGTTTAATGTGCTATAGTGCATCTGAAGCATTGTGGTTATTAGAAGAAGGCTTTAAAAATATTCTTATTGCTTATCCAGTTGTTAATAAAAATGAAATTCAAGAAGTTATAAATCATCCAAATTCGGATGAAGTATATTTCATGGTTGATTCCAAGGAACATGTTGATATTTTATCTAACACTCAAAAAGAGATAAATATATGTATAGATATTGACCTCTCTATGAAATTACCTGGTTTAAACTTTGGTGTTTATAGATCTAGTATTAAAAATTTAAACGACTTTAAAGATCTTTTCTCATATTGCGAAAAAGTTGAAAAACTTTCAGTCAAAGCTGTAATGGGTTATGAAGCGCAAATAGCTGGAGTTAGAGATGTGAGTTCTAGCTTTATAGAGAATTTAGTTGTTCCGGTATTAAAGAAGAAGTCAATCAAAAAATTAAAGAAAATAAGAGCTGAAATAATAACTTGGTTAAATGAAAAAAAAGTGAAGCTAGACTTTGTGAATGCTGGAGGTACAGGGAGTATTGATAGTTCAGTAGAGGAAGAATTTGTGACGGAGATTACAATAGGGTCAGGTTTTTATGCTCCTGGTTTGTTTGATGGATATAAAAACCTAAAGTTAAAACCATCTTTGTTTTTTGCTCTAGAAGTTACAAGGAATCCAGAACCTGGGATATATACTCTTTATGGTGGAGGTTATGTTGCTTCGGGTTCTATTGGGTTAGAAAAAGTTCCCAAACCAATTGATTTAAATGTAAAGCTTGTCTCTACTGAGATGTGTGGAGAAGTTCAAACTCCATTTAAATCTTCATATGAGTATAAACTAGGAGACCCAGTAATCTTTCGTCATGCCAAAGCAGGTGAATTGCTAGAGCATTTCAATTCATTTTGGATCAGAGAAAAAAACATTGAATATAAGACCTATCGAGGAATGAATAAAAAGTTCTGATAAGTATTTAATCTTAGTTTAATCAAATTTATGGAGCTCACGACGGGAATTGAACCCGTGACCTCTCCCTTACCAAGGGAGTGCTCTACCACTGAGCCACGTGAGCAAATAATTCCATCTTAAAATACTCAATTATCAATAATGATAAAGTAAGTAAATGATAAGGTATCTTTTGTTTATTACTATGTCTACTTTGGCCGTTGCTGGATTAGGTATTGGCAAAACCTCAGGGTCTGCAAAAGATTGTGAAGAGATTCACAAAGTAGTTAATAAAATTTCAAATGGATTAGCTTTTAAAGTTATAAGTAAAGACAATAACAATGAAGTGTGTGAAATAAAGAGCAAATTGAAAAATAATGTACTACTTAGTAGTGCAGTAAATACTCTAAACTTTAAGACTAACAAGACTGACTATGCAATAAAAGTATTAAAAGACTCTCTTGTCAGTGATTGTGAAAGTAAAGATTGTAAAAGTAAATTAAGAAAAATTAATGAATTCATAAAAGAGTATGAGTCAAGAAAATCTAGGCTGTCTGGAGAGGAATTAAATGTATATTCTAAATATGTATTCAATTCACTAGATAAAGTATTTTATAAAAAAAAAGAAGACTACCACTCTGGAAAAGACAAACTTAACGAAACATGTGAAGTATCATCGACTATAACTCCATCAATAATTGTCTACAAAAAAGGAGACTATGATCAAGTTTGTAAAAAGAAAGTTGATGAGTTTTCTGGTTTAGGATTTAACTCTATCTCAGTCTTTCATCCTGTTCACACATTTGAAAATGGAGTAATTGTTAACGAAAATTCTCCTACAGAAGGAGAAACTCTTAGGTGTTTAAAGTATATAGAATCTAAAGGTATGAAGATTAAATGGCATCCTCACCTGGAACATGTTGATACAATGATGACCGAGGGGGAAAAATTCTGGAGAATGAAATTTGAACTAGATACTACAAGCCAAAAGTTTCAAGAAGCACTTTATGGACCATTGTTGAAGTTTTTAGATGAGTCCAGCTATAACGAGGAAGTGTCAATATCAATAGGAGCTGAGATTGATAAGAGTGTATTTATGTATGCTCAAAAGAATACTGAATTAGTAAAAAAATTAAAAAGTAAGTATGAAAACCTAAGCATTTCTTTTAATCCTAATGGTGACTTTCATCGAGTTGGGAGAGGGTCAATTTCATGCAAAGAAGTTCTTCAGTTTTATTCTGAAATAGATTATATTGCTCCCTCAATGTATTTTGAGTATGGCCATATTGAAAAAGATAAAAAGAAAAGACCAAGTTATTATGAAACAAAGAAAAATTACTTCAAAGAATTAAGAAAATTTTTAAAGGTAAAAGCTAACTGTAATAATAATTTTGATAATAAAATTGATCAGGTAATAAAAAAATTATCTAAAAATTTCTCGATTGGAGAATTTTCTCTTGGGAAGGAAAATAGTTATTATAAATACTTCTTGGGCCAAATAGAGGATGAAAACAAGACTAAAAAGTTTAAGTCTAGCGTGACATTATGGAATGATCCCTGGAATTCAAACTGGGATCCTATAGCTAGCAAGGGCCGTTATAGTGGTTCCAATTCTAGGACAGATATTTTAAGCTTTATTAATCAATGTAATGTGAAAGAAGTTGAAAATTCTAGCACAAATAAGAATCAATAAGCATCAATAAATTCAATCGTTTCATTATATTACTTGTCAGTGAAATAGTCTTTAGGGATAATTTCTCAATATTTATTAATTAACTAAAGTAAGGAGATACAAATGGCAAAGGAAAAATTCGACCGGTCAAAACCACACGTAAACATCGGAACTATTGGTCACGTAGATCATGGTAAAACAACTTTAACAGCAGCAATCACTATGACTCTTGCAGAAGCTTCAGGGCTTGAAGCGAAGTCATATGCAGATATCGATTCAGCTCCGGAAGAAAAAGCCAGAGGGATCACAATTAATACAGCACACGTTGAGTATGAAACAGCTAACAGACATTACGCTCACGTAGATTGTCCGGGTCACGCCGATTATGTAAAGAACATGATCACTGGTGCAGCTCAGATGGATGGTGCAATTCTTGTTGTAAACGCAGCAGATGGACCTATGCCACAAACTAGAGAGCACATCCTTCTTGCAAGGCAAGTTGGTGTTCCAGCAATCGTAGTTTTCTTAAACAAAGTAGACCAAGTAGATGATGAAGAATTACTTGAATTAGTTGAAATGGAAGTAAGAGAATTATTATCTTCTTATGACTTCCCAGGTGATGATATTCCTATCGTAGCAGGATCAGCTTTAGCTGCTGTTGAAGGTAGAGATGATAATATTGGAAAAGAGAAGATTTTAGAATTAATGGCTAAAGTTGATGAGTATATTCCAACTCCAGAACGAGATATTGATAAAGATTTCTTAATGCCAGTTGAGGACGTTTTCTCTATCTCAGGTAGAGGGACAGTTGTTACAGGTAGAATTGAGAGAGGAATCGTAAAAGTTGGTGAAGAGATTGAGATTGTAGGAATTAAAGAGTCTCAAAAAACAATCGTTACAGGTGTTGAGATGTTCAGAAAACTTCTTGATGAAGGTAGAGCTGGAGACAACGTTGGAGTACTTTTAAGAGGAACGAAAAGAGAAGAGATCCAAAGAGGTCAGTGTTTAATTAAGCCAGGTACAGTTAAGCCACATAGTAAATTTAAGTGTGAAGTATATATTCTAACTAAAGAAGAGGGTGGAAGACACACTCC
>CALIJZ010000001.1 GCA_938017795.1 uncultured Bacteriovoracaceae bacterium | reverse complement strand
TTATATAGACCTTTAGGGAGCTGTAAAGCCTATATATATTTGATTACTAGCTGTTTTTTTGATTTCATAAACTGTCTGTAGTTCTTTTAAATAAATAAAAGTGCCATAGGTTGAAAATGATCCCTGGCTCAATTCAATCGAACAAATAGTATTAGACTTATCAATGGAAAGTATTCCAAATAATGTATAAACATTTTCTTTAAATGATATTAAGTATCTTGTTTTAATATTATGGGACTCTGACCAATCAACTTCACAGTTTTGGTTTTTAGTGGTTTCTCCAGAGTTTTTTGTTTGAAGAAATGGAGACGAGTCTAAATCTTTTGCTTTATTGAAAGTTTGCGATAAAGACAAATGTTCGTATGTAGCTTGAGATTTCCATGATCCTTGAAGGTCGTCTTGAGAAACTGAACCCGATAAATTTAAAAAACCATCAACTGAATCTTCTAGTCCATTGACTTTATTTCCAAGTAATTTGGAGCATGATGAAGTAGATAATAGAATAAGAAAAATGCAAATTGATTTAATCATGTAAAGGATTAATACAAGTTTTATGCCAAGAAATATTAAATGATTTCAAGGACTTAAAGAATAGGAGTGTCTATGAAATAGACACTCCTGTGTTAAAAAAAACAAATTAGAAGATCTTGTTAAACTGAGATTGAACTTTTGTCAGTAACGATTTTAAATTATCATCTTCGGCGTATAAACTAAATTCTCTTTTGGAGTTTCTAACCAAAGCAACTACTTTATTTCCTTTTGGAGTGTCGAAAGTAATCACTAATAATCTAAATTCATTAAACCCTGTCTTGTAAGCCCTGATTGGCTCTTCTGTAATGATTTTATAATCGGTGCCATCAAACTCAACTTGTCCTAATAAAGTAGTTTTAGATGAATTTAACAATTTTTTAAGATTCCAAATTTTATACTTGTTTTTATTAACTTCTCCGCAATCTTCTAGATTTACACTCATTAAAAGGTTCACATCTCCTTTTTGAAGATCGCCAGTATAAAGAAAAGTAGTAAAAGACCCAGGAGGACTCTGATTACAAAATCCATAAGGCTCGTTAACAGGAATAGATAGTTGTTTTACCTGCTTAAGACTAAGGACTTCAGGATCACATTTCCTCCAGTCTATAGTGCCATAAGGTTTAAGCGCTATACTTGAGCCAAGGCTGTGAGCATTTTTGGTGACAATATTTCCACGAACTTTTGCTTGCGATAGCCCAGATGTACTGTAGCCGAGAATTAGAGCAAAAATTGAGGTTTTCATAAGTTTCATCATTTCTCCTTGGTAGATGAAGATGAAACATACCCCTTGACGCGGCGAGCAATCTGCATAATTGTAAAAAGTTACTAGTTCATATTTTCACAGTAGGAGTACTAACTACTTGATATTATGTGACATGTAAGAAGATTTTAGTTCTTCCATGACTTTAACTCCAGCACTTAGCCCGATTCGACTAGCGCCAGCTTCAATGAATTTAAGAAAAGTGTCAGAATCTCTTATTCCACCACTAGCTTTGATTTTCTTATCTGGATGGAGGTGTTTCTTAAATAATTCGATATCGGCAAGTTGGGCTCCAGACTTAGCAAAGCCAGTAGAGGTTTTAATATATTGAGCACTCGTCTCATTAAGAATTTGGCACATTGTGATCTTTTCTGAATCATCGAGATAGTCAGTTTCAATAATGACTTTTGTAATTATATTTGGACTTAGGGATGCAATGGATTGAATTTCATTTTTTACGTATTCTAAATCTTGGCTTTTTAGTTTAGTGATATTAATGACCATATCAACTTCATGGACTCCTAAGTTAATGGCCTTTTGAGCTTCTTCTTTCTTTGCATGTCCATAACCAAGAGGAAACCCAACGACAGTGCAAAGTTTTATTGAAGCTGCAACATGACTTTTGGCTAACTCTATAAAGCTTGCTGGGATACAAACCGAGCAAAAGTCGTACTCATTAGCCTCTTTAAATAATTTCAAATAATCATTTATTAAGGCATTAGGTTTTAAAAGTGTGTGATCTATAAATTTATGATATTTCATTTTTCTAAATACTTATAAAAGTTAAAAATTAAGTCTGAGAATCTAAAATTTTTAAGTTTTTGATTTCTCGCATGGTAGTGGATCGTGTAATTTGAAAAGATCCAAGGGACTTCTTCTATAACTATTTTTTGCATCTCCTTTAAGCTTACTTGATTTTTGAACTCATCATTAGAAACTGAATAACTTTCAAAAAGTTCATCAAATTTTTTATTATTAAAACTTGTTTTATTAGGTCCACCATTAGCATTCTTCGAATAAAGAAGTTGAAGAATGTTTTCTGGTTCTGGATAATCCATAAGCCATCCACCCTGCCACAGTTGCATTTTTCCAGTTTTAGCTTTTGCTAAGAATTCTTTAAAAGAATTAACTACAATCCTAATACTAATTCCAATTTTATTAAGTTCTCTTTTCACGTATTGGGCCATGATAATATGGCGCTCTGAATCTCGACGTGTATTAAACTCTAAAACGGGAAGTCCTTTACCATCAGGATATCCAGCTTGCTCCATTAGCTGGCGAGACTTTTTTAAGTCATATTCAAAAGGGTATTTATGAGTAGGGGTAAAACCAGGGACTCCTGGGGGATATAAAGAATTAGCGATTCTTCCTGTATGAAAGTAAAAATTTTCAATATATTTATTCATATTGAAAGCATGAGAGATAGCTTTTCTTAAAAGCTTATTTTTACCAACAATAGGATCTTTCATATTAAATGCTAACCACCAAAAAATTAAACTTGAATTAATATCTAGTCTAGCACCTTCTTTTTTAAACTTTTGTTTTAGATCACCAGTAGAGTCTAAAATTTTATCAAGTTCTTTGGCAGGAATATCTACAAAATCGAGCTTGTTGTCCTGAAATTCCGTCCATCTAAGGTTGTCGTCTCCAATAACTCTAAAATGTAATTCATTAGCCAATGGTAATTTGGCATTTATTCTTTTTAGTAATTTTCTTTCATTTGCTTCTCTATCTCCTGTGGAAGGATAGACACTAGAGTTATAAGGATTAAATTTCTTTAGTTTTATTTCTTTAGCTTTATCAATACTTACTAATTCAAATGGTCCAGTACCTACATCTTTATTTTCAAGGTTGTTAGAAAACTTTCTTATCGCTTCGTTTGGGATTGGAGCAGTGAAAGCCATTGATAAATTATGAATAAATTGTGGATAACGTTTAGTTAGTTTTATAATAATTGTTTCATCATCTGGAATAATAATTCCACTTACGGGAGTTTTAAAAAAATCCTCTATTGTATTAGCATTTTGCCTAAACTTATCTAGACCTACTATTTTATCTTTAAATAGCCACCATCCCTTTGAATCAGTTTTTTTGAAAGCAATTCTTTTGATGCTATTTAAAAAATCTTGAGGCTTTACATATGTTTTTTCGGTAAAGAGATTATCTTTATTATGATAAAGAATATTATTTTTTATTTTTATTGTATAAACCATTCCGTCACTAGAAATACTTGGCATTTCTTTAGCTAGAAGCGGCTCTAAAGTATAAGGTCTTTTTAAATAATGAAGTTGGTAAAGGGTTTCATACATTTGATAAACAATAATATTAGAAACAAGATCATAAGATCTGTGTGGATCAATTGTAGTCACTTCTGATTTAATGGACGCCCGAATAATTTTGTCAGACTTTTGCTGGCAAGAAAGTTGTACTATCAAGCTAAATAAAAGACATAAGTGTGGTATATTCATAATCTAAACTATTTTATAAAATAAATTTAAAGCAAGCCATCGAATTTATGGAATTTTTATTTTTATTTGGAGAATATTGAATTTATGGAAGATTTATTATCAAAATTAGCATCTGCGAACCCAACATCAATTGAAATCATTGCAACTATTATTTTCTTGTTAGCAATAATTCATACATTTGTGGTTAAGAAGTTTCAAGATTTAGCTCACCATTGTCCAAAAGGCTCAATCAGTTATCATACTTATCACTTTCTTGGTGAAGTTGAAGCAGTATTTGGGATATGGGCAGGTATCTTTATAATTATATACTTTTTTATAGGCGGGTATGTTGAAGCAGATGTTCATGGCCACACTCAGCAAGTCAGAGAGGTCTTATATTATTTGGAACATAAATTGAATTTTACTGAGCCAGCATTTGTTTTTGTTATTATGTGTATGGCTGCAACGAGGCCTGTCATTAAGTTAGCGGAAAAAATTATTGTACTTTTTTCTAAGATATTACCTTTTGGATCCAGGAGAGCTTTTTACATTTCGGCTCTAATTATTGGGCCAATCCTTGGATCATTTATCACAGAACCTGCAGCAATGACTGTTACTGCAATTATTTTATTAAATTGTTTTTATACAGATGGTTCAATGAGTACAAAGTTCAAGTATGCAACCTTAGGATTGTTATTTGTAAATATTTCAATTGGGGGAACATTAACAAATTATGCCGCTCCACCCGTGGTAATGGTTGCTGCAAAGTGGGGTTGGGGAATGGATTTTATGTTTTATAACTTTGGTTATAAAGCGGTTATTTCAATTATTATTTGTACACTTGTTATTTCTCAAATATTCAAAAGTGAATTAGTTGGAAAAATTGAAGGAGTAGGAGGAGATGATGGAAAGCCAGAACCTAGATTATGGAAATATATTGTTCACTTACTATTTCTTGCCTTAGTTGTTTTAACTGCTCACCACCCAATCGTTTTTCTTGGTATATTTATTTTCTTCTTAGGGTTTGTGACAATTACAGCGACTTACCAAGATAAAATTAAAATAATAGAATCTCTTTTGGTTGGGTTTTTCCTTGCTGGATTAGTTGTACTGGGAGGAAAGCAAGCTTGGTGGTTAAAACCTATTTTAAGTAGTCTTGGTGATCTTCCTTTATTTATCGGAGCAACAGGTCTTACTGGTATTACAGATAATGCAGCCTTAACATATCTTGCTTCTCAAGTTGAAGGATTAAGTGATTCTGCAAAATATTCTGTAATGGCCGGAGCTGTGACAGGTGGTGGTTTAACAGTAATTGCAAACGCACCTAATCCTGCAGGATTAAGTATTTTAAAAGACGCTTTTGGGGAAGATGGTGTAAGTCCTATGGGGCTCTTAAAATCAGCACTCTTCCCAACAATCTTCACTATGTTTTTAATGTATTTATTATAAAACTTTTTTAAAGAAAAAAAGTAAAAGATGAGTAAGCTCCTTCTTCGGAGCTTACTTCAATATTTCCACCATGTAATTCGATGATTTTTTTTACTGTCGAGAGTCCTATTCCTGAACCAACCTTCTTTAAGTGAGACTCAGTAGATGATCTTCGAAAAATATCAAAAATCTTTTCAAGTTCAAGGTCAGGAATCCCTATCCCATTATCAGTAATGCAGAAAATATTTTTATGATTTTCAAAGCTATAAGAAACTTTAATAATAGGAGCTTCATTGTCTTTTTTATATTTGATGGAATTAGAAAATAAATTTACAAAGACATCGATAAGATACTCTTCATTAGCCAAAATATTATCGGGGAGATTTGAAGAAATCTCAAAGGTTGCATTACTTGCCTTTATTTCATCTGAAAGAATGTTTTGAGCATGAATAATAGTTGAGAGTGGATTTGTATTTGAAAAAGTAATTTGATTTCTACCAATTCTTGAATAATTAAGTAAGTCACTAACGAGGTTTTTTAAATGAGTACAAGTAGCTAGGACAGTATTAATATTTATTAATGCTTGTTGCTTTTTGTTTTTATTGAGATTAATTCTTGCTAAGTCCATAAAAGTCCAAATATGTCTTAGTGGAGCTTGTAAATCATGGGAGGTAATATAAGCAAACTGTTCTAGCTCTTTATTTGATCTTATTAACTGAAGTTCAGTTTCTTTTTGTTTTGTGATATCAGTTTGAATTCCAGATACTCGACTATTATTATTATCAACTTTCAATCTACAAAGCATCCACCTGTAAGAATTATCTGCAGTTTTAAGGCGATACTCAATATTGGCAATATTTGAGATCTTTTTTGTTACTATCTCAAGAAATTGCACTCTTTCCTGAGGATGTATTTTTTCAACGAACCATGATAAAGCAAAAGGAACTTTTTTGTTTTGAAAACCAAGTAGATCTTTTAGAAAAGGAGCAATGAAAAATTCATTTTCTAAACCCGGTTCATATATCCACCAACCATCAAAATCAAAGTTTTCAAAGTCAAACTGTTTTGAAGGGTAGTTTTCTTTATGATCCATAAACCTCATATAACTTTTTCATAACTTTGCAGTTATCTAAAAAGCTTTCAGGCTTTAATATATAATCACTTGCTCCATTTAGGTAAGCAGATTCAACCTCTCTTTCAAAAAGGGAGCTTGTGAAGAAAATAAAAGGAATACTCTCTAGCTTTTCGTTTTTTTTGAATAATTTCATGATTTCTATTCCATTTGTTCCAGGGATATTCATATCACTTAGAATTAGATCTTGCTTATAAAAAAGTTCGAGGTTATTGTGGAATTTATCAGTAAAGTCCTTATACGTTTTTATATAAGTCATTTTAATTTGAGGTGAGAGCGATGAGTTAATTTCATCAATGCTCAATTCTATAATTTCAATATCTAATGAATTATCCTCAATCATTAAAATATTCATAAAGGTAGCCTTAAGTCATAAATTCTTGTGCTAATAATTTAAATGCTTCGACTACTCCAAGTCCAGTTTTTGCAGAGGTATTAATAATATTGTCAAACATGTCTTTATACTTTTGAGCCGCATGTTGAGCAGAAGAAGAATACTCTGTTAAGTCACTCTTATTTAATAATAAGATTTTTTTAGCGGTTGGGTATTTCTTTTTCACAATCGAGTAATAATAATTAATATTTTCAATGCTTTCATTATTGGAGATATCACACACAAAAATAAGGCCATGAGCCCCTCTATAATATTGTTGAGGAGAACTAATGAGTTCTTTGCCACCTTGAATATCCCAAACAATTAGGTTTACTTCATCATCTTTGTTGGTGTTAATCACTTTTTGGAATAACTTAACACCTATAGTTGCCTTATATTTATCGCTAAACTGGTCATCGGCAAATCTCGTCGAAATACTGCTTTTTCCAACAGACTCATCACCCAATAGGCAAATTTTTTTAGATATTCTCACTTCAATTAATCTATACTAAATATATGAAAATTGACATTAATTACGAGTATTTCTTAAGGATTATCGTTCATAAGGAAAAAAATATATCTAGAGCATTAAATGGCTTTCTTAGTCTTTATAAGACTAAAAATGAAAAGAAGTTCCTTGGTAAAGTCGATGAATGTATTCATGAATTAAAGGATTGTACTGAAAAGCTAGATAAGTTAAGTAGAGACTCGGTTTTTGATATTGATAAATTGAAAGGTCTTTATAAAGATCTTTCTATCAGAGATGAAATCGTTACTATCTTTTTGGATGATTTGCATGAATTCAAAAATCTAAAATCTTATCTTGATCCATTTTTAGAGTTATTTGAGATTTCAGTGATTGCATTAAAACATCAAAAAGAGCTAAGTCTCAGTAAAGAAAATGGTAAGATTAAAGTTGTGCTCGCTTAACTATTTTTTTGACTTGATAGTGATTTAAAAGTTTTTCTAAGTATTTTCTCTCATCTTCACTGAGTGGTTGAGAAATGAATATAATTCCAGCTTGGTCTATTGTAAACGAAGAAGAAATCCCATTGTTTTCTAACAAGAGAGAGATTGTATTTAGTCTATGCTCAATTGAATATAAAGGATATTGATTAGAGATATCAGTTTTGAAGATGAAGTTTGTCTTAGTATACTTGTCTTCAAAATAGTTCTTGGTTATGGCCAGATGTTTACTTGAAGAAAAAGTACCATTTATTATAACATCTCCATTTATTTTTTTTCTAAAATTTAAAGGAGAGGTTTTATGAAAGAAGACTTCCTCGTAAGACTTAGAATAAAGATTTGAATGATACGTGTCCCATGAATACTTCATAGGAATAAGTAAACTTAATGCCAGCAGGGTGTATAGAAAAATTGTCTTGAGTAAACTTGCCTTTTTTGTTTTTTCAGAGTTTTCTTTGAGAGTAGTAAAAAATGAATCAAACTTCTCATGAATCCTAGAGTCAGGATTATTAAAGTCTTCTATGAAGTTTGGGTGTTGATAAATAATGTTTGAAAGAATTTTTCTTAAACGACGCTTGAAATCAAGTCGAATTTTTCCTGAAGTAACAAACGCAAAAAATGAACTTCCAGCTTCCTCTAAAAGGACTTGAAGATCACCGTATTCAATTTGGTCTAACTTACTATCTGTTGTTCCTATGCAATCTTTAGAAAAATCTTGTAGAGCTGTCACTAATCCTGCAAATAAATCGGGGTTCATTTTTAGGGCTTGATCATCGACTTTTTGATACTTCACCAGACCTGTTTCTTTTTCTATTACCATAAAAGCTTTTGGAGAAACATCGTTCATTTTACTTAATAAGAGTTCTTCTTCTGATACTCGCAAGATTTTCGATTTTGCTTTTAGGATAATTTTTTCTATTGGGATTTGGCTTTCTATTTTTGAATTAATTGAATCAAGAGTATCGCCCATCGCTTCTGAAACATATTTATTCACCAAAGGACCTAAAATAGGATAAAGAGTATCAATTGTTTTTTCAGGGTTTTGATGTACATGCTTTCTTAAACCAAGCGGGACTAGGTCATAAAGTGAAATCGCTTCTTGGGAATCAGGTCGATCTTTAGCAGTCTTTAACACATCAAGGATTGTATCCTTGATGTGTTCATGATTAGCAAAGTCTTCTTCTAGATTTTTTAGCCTAGATATTTCACTATCAAGCAATAAAGATTTAAGTTCTGAATATTGTTTATTATTAAATTCCATTAAGTATTAGCCTTAGTGTAAATTTAGATAGTTTTCTTCCTTAGAGTTTGTATCTTCCAAAGAGTTAGTCATAGACTTAGAAAGTGAGCCCAATAAGATTGAAAGCTCTGATTTCGTAATCATTTTTTGATCAAACATTTTTAAGGTATTGTTAATTTCAAGCTTAAGAGCTTTTAATTCTGTTTTGTAATGTTCATCGACTGAATTAACCTTTGCTTGTAACAAGGTATTATCTTGTTTAAGATCAGAGATCTTCTTTTCTAAAAGTTGAAAAAGATTTAAAAAGTTCTCTTTTTCTTCTCCGAAAATCAGCTCTTTAATTTTATTAAATTTAGTTTCTTGATTCAATGTCATGCCCCTTTTATTGTGAAATGGATGCATTCATAGCAGCTTCATCTTGAATCTTTCTATAAATAGTTCTTTTGCTAACTTCTAATATCTTAGCAGCCTGGACTAAGTTTCCTTGGCAGTGGTTGATAACAAACTTGGTATATTCTTTTTCAATCTGTTTCAGGTTTAAATCTGGAACAAAGTGAGGGTTGAAAATATCACTAGCACTATTAGAGCTAATATTAGGGATAAAATGTGTAGAGGAAATTCTTGATCCCTCACACATGATCACAGCTCTTTCCAACATATTCTCTAATTCTCTAATATTTCCCTCAAAATTAGAGTTGAGTAGAATTTTTATAGCACTTTCATCGAGTGTATGAATCGATTTTTGATGCTTGTGAGAAAAGTTATTTAAGAAGTAACTTGTTAAGTGATGAAGATCTTCTTTTCGATCTTTCAATCTTGGGAGGTCAATGTTTACGATTGATAACTTATAAAAAAGTTCTTCTTTAAATAAATTACTTTTTACTCTTGATAAAAGTTTTTCATTAGAACTTGCCAGTACTCGAACATTTAAACTCTCAGATAAATTTTCAATACAAATTAGTAAGAGTCTTTGATTCTCTGGTGAGAGCTCTGAGATTTCATCAATATAAAGAGTACCATTATTGGTTCTGTAAAAAATATTTTGAGAATTTTCTAACATTAATTCTTCAGCAATTATATTTTGGGGAGTTGCTGCACAATTTAGTTTAGTAAATGAACCTTGAGAGTTTAAACTGTTTTGATGAATATAATTGGCGAGATAATCTTTGCCTGTTCCTTTAGCACCAGTAATAAGAACTGAAGCCTTAGTAGGTGCAACTTTTTTTAAAGTGTAGATAATCTTATTCATAAACTCGTTATTTTAATTTAAATTGATATTACTGATTCCAGTGCTATTGATCTGCTTTTTTAACTGAGTGTTTTCTACTTGTAGATTTCTATGCTTTAGGGCTCTTTGAATAGCCACTGAAAGTGCTTCCGTGTCAGAGAAGTTTTTTTCAATATAATCAAATGCACCAAATCTCATAACTTCTATAGCTTGAGCCATATTAGACTCAGAAGTAAAAATCAGTTTAGGAACATCAGTGTATTTCTTGATACTTTTCAGAAGATCCACTCCTTTCATATCTGGAAGGTTGTAATCTATAAGAATTAGATCAAATGCTGAAAAGTTTCCATCAAGCTCATTAAGTAGAGTCTTAGGACATGTGTATTTAGTAACATTTAAATTTTGTGCTTCTAAAACTTCAGAATAAAATTCTAAAGCCAGTCTTTCATCATCTATAATGAGTGCTCTTTTTCTGTTTAGTTCCTGAGACATATTTAGTACCCTTTGATATTTCTGACTCAATACTGACATATATGTCGACCGAGAGTCAATAAAAAACCCTGCACTAAGGCAGGGTCTGTAAAAAAGTAAATAATATATTACTAGATTAAGCTGTGGCTCTTTTAGATTTGTGTGAAGAGCCAAATTCACCTGTAGCGCAGAATTTATAACACAATGCTCCAAGTGCAGCACCGATAAGTGGAGCAACCCAAAATACCCATGATTGGAACAAGGCTTCAGATCCATTCATTGCAGCTGGAAGAGCTACACCTAAGCTTCTTGCAGGATTAACAGAAGTGTTAGTGATTGGAATACTTATTAAGTGAATAAGTGTTAAACATAGACCAATTGCTACTGGAGCAGCTTTATTAGGTGCATTTTTACTCGTAGCTCCCATGATAACGAATAAGAAAAATGCAGTACATAATACTTCAGCCATGAAACATGCCATTAAAGTATAATTTGTAGGTGAAAGGTGTCCCCAACCATTTGTTGCAAATGCTCCTGCACCTGTCCAAGGGTTAATTCCATCAGCTCCTACGGCCATCCATCCTGGCATTCCAGATGCTATAAGCATTAAGCAAAAACCTGCTAGGATACCACCGATACACTGAGCAACCCAATAAGGGATAAGATCTTTAGAGCTAAATCTCCCTCCTATCATTAATCCAAATGAAACTGCTGGATTAAGGTGACAACCTGAAATATGCCCAATTGCATACGCCATAGTAACTACTGTAAGTCCAAAGGCTAGTGAAACTCCTAAGAATCCAATCCCTAAAGAACTTGCATGGTTTGCAGCATAAATTGCTGAACCACATCCACCAAATACTAACCAGAAAGTACCGAACATTTCGGCCATCAGTTTTCTACTCATAATTCCTCCTTATGAATTAAGAAAATTTATTGTCTAAGAAAATTGAATCAAGAATTTTCTTATATTTCTAGACTTTTATTAGACAGTAAACGAGAAGTGCCAATAGTCCGACACTTCTCTTGCTTGTAGAGTTGGAAAAATTAAGATTTTGCTACAATTTGGTGCATATGTAGATCTTGCTGAGGGAATGGAATTGAAATCCCTTTTTTATCAAGAGTCTTTTTAACTGCCTCGTGAGCATCTCCATAAACTTTCCAATAATGTTCTGGCTTGCACCATGGTCTTACTGAAAAATTAACTGCACTATCAGCTAGCTCGGTAACAATAATATCTGGAGCAGGACTCTGTAGTACTTCAGGGATATTTGCTAGTACTTCTTTAAAAGCTGATCTTGCTTCATCGATGTCATCGCTATAGCCAATTCCAAAAGTCATATCGACTCTTCTCATTTCAGCTTCTGTCAGATTCTCCATCGCTCCTCCAGCTAAAGGGCCATTTGGTAAATAAACAATTCTATTATCCAAAGTTCTTAAAACCGTTACAAAAAGTTGAATTTTTTCTACAACACCTTCTTGGTCTTGAGCTTTGATGTAATCACCAACGTTAAATGGTCTAAAGATTAATAATAATACTCCTCCAGCAAAGTTACCTAAAGATCCTTGTAATGCCATACCGACAGCTAAACCAGCTGCAGCAATAATGGCTGCAAAAGAAGTTGTTTCAACTCCTAAAATTCCTACAGCGGTTAAAGCTAGTAATACTTTTAAACATGTACCAAGCATATTGGTAAAAAATGGAGCGAGCGTGTCATCAATATTTTTTGAAGCTTGAAACCTTTTGCCTGCAAAGTTTGTGATTCTTTTAATAATCCAACTACCAATCATCCATACAACAATTGCTCCTGCAATTTTTGGAACATATTGAATCGCCATTTCTGTTATAAGTTTAATATAGTGATCTATATTGAGGCTTTCCATTTTTCTCTCCTTGAAAATGTAATAATGAATGATATGTGGCTAGTAGAGAAAAAGAAAGAAGCCGACCATGATGATCGGCTTCATATTAGCTTACTTTGTATTATGCATGAATAAATTCTGGCTAGGTACTGGCCCTTGAATATTATTAGATACTAATGCTTTCTTAACTGCTTCTTGGCAATCAACCCAAACATTATAGTAATCGGCTGGCTTACAAAAAGGTCTTGCTTGAAGTTGTGTTGCGTATTCAGTTAAACCTGTAACAGCTACTTGAGCAGCAGGAGAACTCGTAACACCCTTTACACCATTAAGTGCAGCAAGCATTGCTTTTCTTGCAGCATCAACATCTTGACCTGCACCGACTTTAAAGTCCATATCAACTCTTCGCCACTCTTCTCTAGAGTAGTTCTCAATTGGACCACTAGATAAAGCTCCATTTGGAATATAGATAACTCTATTATCTAGAGTTTTTAATTTTGTAACAAACAAAAGTAAATCTTGTACTTCACCTTCAAAACCTTGAGCTTTAATAACATCACCAACATCAAATGGTCTAAAAACTAAAAGTAAAACACCACCAGCAAGGTTGCCTAATGAACCTTGGAAAGCCATACCGATAGCTAATGTTGAAGCAGCTAAAATACCTGCAAAAGAAGCTGTTTGAACTCCTAAGATTCCGATTGTTGTGATAGCAAGTAATGCCATACAAGAAAATCTAATAGTATTTTTGATAAATGGAGCAAGAGTCGCATCAACTTTAGAGTTGTCGATCCTTTTTCCAACGAAACCTACCACTTTGTTGATGATAAATTTACCAATGATCCATACAACGATGGCTCCGACGATTTTTGGTCCAAAGTCCCAGATGAACTTCATTCCATTTTCCATTAAAGATGCAAGGGGACCAGCAACATTTGCTACTGTATCAGAAGCGGCGGCAGCAACGTCCTGAGCTTGGGCTGTGTTAATCATAATTTTCTCCTTTAAAAAAAATCAATATGTTTTAGATTAAAAAAATCTATAAAGTCTCTAAAAGTAACTCGACTTGTTTGATGGTGTTAAAAAAGTGAAGTGAAATTCTTAAGCTCCCTTCGCGAACACTAACATCTATATTATTGTCAGTGAGTCTTTTAATAACGTCTTTTAAGTCACCCGATTGTGACTTGAGTGAAATAATATTGGCAAGACATTCTCTTGGAACTTCTAGAGTGAAGTTTTTTGAGTCAAATTTATCACAAAAGTGATCAACTAAAGACTTATTATAAGCTTCAATATTATCTAATCCTAATTCGCTTAGTAATGTGATAGAGGATAACACTCCACGCATATTTAACATATTGGGGGATTGCCCACGATCAAATCTTACAGCCCCAGTAATAAGTTTCGTTGAATACTTTGTTAACTCTTGGCAATTCACAAATGAATCAGAGTTGATCCAGCTAATTTTTTCTGATTCTAGATTAGTAAGAAAGTCATCTGATAAATAGGCAAATGAATGCCCATAAGGCGACAGTAGCCACTTGTAAGTTGAACAAACAAAAGCATCTACATAGCTTAATTCTTTTTCTGAGATTCCAAGCGAACCAAATGCCTGAGTAGCATCCAAGATAAGTATAATATTTTTACTTTTTAAATATGGTCCAATCTCCAAAAGATTAATTTTTCGTCCACTTTTAAAAGAAATATATGAAATATTTAATATCGTTGTATCTTTATTAAGGTATTTCTCAAGATATTTTATATCCATTACAGGTGTTTTTGGTAAAACATCTAAAGTTACTTTTGATTTATCTTTTAAAAACATCCAAGGTAATACATTTGATGGGTATTCTTCATCAATAAGGGCCACTCGTTCTTTTTTTCCTCTATTTAAACTTCTTCCTATAAGAGCAATAATGTCTCCGGTGGAAGTTGAGTGCATTATATTTTTTGGAAGGCATCCTAATAATTTTGCTATTGATTCTCTAGTCTGGTCTGGGATAGATAACCATTCTTCCATGGAGTAAAAAGAAGGATCCGCTGCTCGCTTGGTCGCTAGTTCTATAATTTTTTGAGTTCTTTTTGGAATAGGCCCAAAATATGCAGTATTGAGATATACCGAAGATATATCTGAAAATTCATATTGAATTAACTGAAGTTGCGATTCAGAAAACATATTAGTTTTTATTGTTGAGGAGTAACAGCTTCTTTAGCTGAACCAGCTGCATCTTTTACAGCGTCACTAGCTTTTTCTGCACCAGTAGTTACAGCTTCCTTAGCAGTATTGGCAGCATCTTTTACAGTATTAGTAACGCTCTCAGCACCAGAGGATACAGCTTCTGTTGCTGAGTTAGCCGAATCTTTTACAGCATCAACAGATTTTTCAACAGTATTTGTAACTGCTTCACTTGCACCAGCTGCAGCATCTTTTGCCTTATCTAGCATAGACTTAGTTTCAGTAGTATCAGCATCTCTATTTAAGACTGGAGCTACAGGAGCATCTCCATCAAGAACAGAACCTGTTTTAGATTTAGACATCATAAGACTTAAGGCCAATGAAGTAACAACAAAACCAAAAGACATTAAAGCCGTTAATTTTGTAAAAAAGTTTCCTCTATTAGAAGTTGTGAAAATATTTTGAGAGGCACCACCAGTACCCATCATGGCTCCAGCTTCAGCACCTTTACCAAATTGTAAAAGAACCAAAAGGCATAAGAAGATACATAAAATCACGTGAAATACAATTAGTCCGGTTATCATCGAAAATCCTTAATAAATGTTTGAGATTATAAATACTAAGAAGCACTCAAGATGTCTACGTAAGAGTTGTTGTGAGCAATAAGCAAGGGCATGACCCGGTGCGTTTTTTCAGTTTAAAATGCTGAACAAAGACTCATGAAACTATCAGCTTTTAAGCTTGCACCGCCAACTAAAACACCTTGGACTGTATCAATTTGGCTAATATCTTTTACATTAGTGGGCTTTACGCTTCCACCATAGAGTACACTATAGTCTTGTTTATGTTGGAGGCATGTTTCATGAATGAAGCTGGTGACCTCTGAAATTATCTCCAGAGTAGGCACTTTACCTGTTCCAATCGCCCAGACTGGTTCATAAGCAATTACAATCTTTTCCTTATTATTTGAAAAGTCATTGTCTAAAAGAGGTAAGAGTTGAGTCTTTAAAACGTCTTTTGTTTTGGCGGCTTCAAATTCCTGGAGAGTTTCTCCAATACAATAAACGGCCAAAAGATCGTTTAAGTGTGCATTTTCAATTTTTTTAATACAAGTGTGAGTTGTTTCTTTAAATAAGCTTCTTCGTTCAGAATGACCGATGAGACTAAAACTAACTCCTAGTTCCTTGAGAAAACTAGGTCCAAGTTCTCCAGTAAAAGCACCTTTGATGTGTTCTGAGCAATTTTGAGAACCAATATTCATTGAGCAATTATCTATCAAATAAGGGATGTGAACTGCTTGAGGAGCTACTCCAACATAGAGCTCATTTGATTCATGTTGAAATTCTTTACAAAAAGATTTCACTTCATCAAGACTCTGATTCATTTTCCAATTTCCAAGACAATATTTTTTCATATTTAGTGAGTATACTTTAAAATTTGGATTGCAGGAAGATTTCCTTTTTCAATAAATTCTAAGCTTGCTCCTCCGCCAGTTGAAACGTGAGAAATATCTTTTGAGAAGCCAGACTTGTTAACAGCAGATACTGAATCGCCTCCACCTACAACACTAAATGCGTCTGTTTTTGAAATTGCTTCAGCAATAAAAAACGTTCCATGAGAAAAATTATCAGTTTCAAATAACCCCATAGGACCATTCCAAAAAATTGTTTTAGCACTTGATAAGAACTCTTGATAATGTTTCTGAGTTTTTGGACCAATATCAAATCCACTTTGCTCTAGAGGTATTTTTTTATCATCTTGAATACTTGGTTTAGAGTTTGGATTACTAGCTATAATATGATCAATAGGTAAGTGAATTTTTGAGCCTTTATCTCTAGAGAGTAAGGTTTTTGCAATTGAAACATCTTCATCAGAGCAAAGTGAATTTCCTACTTCTTGGCCTTGAGCTTTTAAAAAGGGATAAGCCATTGCTCCACCAATTAAGATTTTGTCAGCTTTGATAAGAAGTTTCTCTAGGGTTTTTATTTTATCTTTTACTTTTGCTCCACCAATAACACAAACAAATGGTTTAGCTGGTTTTTCAATTAATTTTGTAAGTGCCGATAACTCTTTATTAATCAGAGGACCCGCAAAAGTTGATTGCTTTGGATATAAGCCAGGTAATTGATAAACAGAGGTATGCTTTCGATGGCAAACTCCAAAAGCATCATTAATATAAATATCTCCATATTCAGCTAAAATCTTAGCAAATTCATTATCACCTTGAGTTTCCTCAGGATGAAATCGAAGATTTTCCAACATAATAATTTTAATATGACCTAAATTTAAAAGAGTTTTAATTCCTGAATCAGTTGCTGACTCAGAAAGATAAACTTCAATGCCAAGCTTTTCAGCAATATAATGAGCAATAGGCTCTAAACTTAGTTCAGGATGATTTTGACCCTGAGGTCGACCAAGATGGCTCATCATTACAAGTTTAGAAACTTTTTTTTCTAATAATAATTTTATTGTTGGAAGGGCAAGGTCAATTCTTGAACTATCAGTAATAACTTTGTTTTTAATGGGAACATTGAAATCAAAGCGAACAAGAACTTTTTTATTTTCTAAATCTGTATCTATAAAACTTTTTAACCCCAAGTTTTCCCGCCTATATAATTTGCAAGATCTAAAACTCGATTAGAAAAACCGATTTCATTATCATACCAAGAAACTATTTTTGCCGTATTTTTATTGGCCATCGTTAATCCAGAGTCAAGGATCGAAGACTCAGGCCTTCCAGTGAAATCGATAGAAACTAGAGGCTCATCTGTATAGCCAAGAACTTCTTTATATTCATTTTGGCTTTTTTGAGAAAATAAATTATTGATCTTCTCTTTAGTGACTTCTGTTTTTAAAGTCACAGTTAGATCAACCATAGAAACATCTGCGGTTGGAACTCTGATAGCATAACCATTTAGTTTACCAGCCAATTCTGGGATAACTTGAGTTGTTGCAATAGCAGCACCAGTCGTTGTTGGGATCATAGAGATTGAAGCAGCTCTGGCTCTTCGTAAATCTTTGTGGGAGTTATCTAAAAGGTTTTGGTCACTAGTGTAAGCATGAATTGTCGTCATGAAAGCATCAACGATTCCATATTCATCATTTAAAATCTTAACTAATGGAGAAAGACAATTTGTTGTACAACTTGCATTTGATACAATGTGATCTTTTTCTGGATTAAAATCAGTGTGATTAATACCGTAAACAAATGTCCCATCCATATTTTTTCCAGGAGCACAAAGTATTACTTTTTTTATATCACCTCTGAGGTGTTGAGATAAACTATCCTTATCTCTAAAAACTCCGGTGGAATCAAAAACAATATCAACATCTTTTTCCCAAGGGATCTTAGATGGATCTTTAAGTGAGTAAAAAGAAATTTTATGATCATTTACATAAAAAGCATCTTTTTGCGATTTTAAAGTGTGTTTAAATGTTCCATGAACTGAATCATATTTTAATAAATGATAATACGTTTCAATTTCACCTGGATTGTTAATAGCAACAATTTCAAAATTAAACGCATCTGGTCTTTTGTAATATTCTCTTATAAGAGATCGTCCGATACGTCCCATACCATTGATAGCGACTCTGAGTTTCTTCATAACTAATTCATTCCTATATATGTGTTTAAAATTATTCCTAAAATGCCATATTTGTGGCCTCTTGGGTAGCTCTCATTTATTATCTAGAAGAATATTATAGAGATTAAAGGTGAGTAAATGGCTGATTCAAGGGTATCTGTTAAAGATTTAAAAGTGAAAGGCTCAGTTTCTGAGGTGTATCTAATTAAATATTGCTCACTAATGAGCTCAAGAGATGGAAAGAAGTATTTAAATATTATATTTTCAGATTCTAGCGGACAAATTGAAGGACGAGCCTGGAATCATGCTGAAGAGATTAATAATAATTGCTCCAAAGGAGATTTTGCTAGGGTTGAAGGCAAGGTCAATGCTTATCAAGGTAGAAAGCAACTAATTGTTTCAAAAATAACGAGGGTCAATAAAAGTGAAGTACAAATAAGCGATTTCGTTCATAGCTCTTCGTTTGATCCTGAAGAGATGTATCAAAAACTAGAAAAAATCGTTGATGGACTCGATGACTTCTATATAAAGTTATTACTTCAAAATATTTTATCAGATCAGGAAATAAAAAGACGGCTTAAAGTTTGGCAAGCAGGTAAAACAATTCACCATGCTTATCAATCTGGATTATTAGAACATATTTTATCATGTACTGAATTAGCGGTGAGTTTATCGGCTCATTATAATTGTAATAAAAACTTTGTTGTTGCCGGTGCAATTATGCATGATCTTTGTAAAGTTTATGAACTAAGTAGTGGAGTGACAGTTGATTATACCGAAGAAGGAAAGTTGGTAGGGCATCTTGTAAAAGCACTAGAGATTCTAGATAGATTTTCTTATCGAATTAAAAACTTTCCACAAAATACAAAACTACATTTAAAACATATTCTTCTTTCTCACCATGGTCATTATGAGTTTGGCTCACCTAAGATCCCACAGACAAAAGAGGCCTATTTATTACATCTAATTGATCTAATGGATTCTAAAATGGGCACCATCGATGAGATTGTTCGAAGTGATCAAAATACTGGGCATTGGTCCGGATTTATAAAACATATGGATCGGATAATTTTTAAATCTGAACTACCTCACTATGAAAGCGAGTTAAGTGATGATGAGGCTTCGCAGCGTCGCTCATTGTCTCAAGGTGGAGATAAGAAAAAAAATAAGTATGTCGATAAAGATTTAAAGCAAAACCTTGGTAGTCTCTTAGAAAATATAGATCTTAAGAAGGGTTAAATGTGGAGTTTGGTAAGATAGATCACTTTGCAAAAGTAGATTTTAGTTTTCCAAAAGAGCCTGAATCAAATTTAAAAAACTGGGGAGCTGGTGATTTTAAAGTCTATATTGGAGCACCTGTCTTTTCTCATCAAGCACTACTTAGAAAAATACTTCCTATTGGATCAGTTGCAGATAATTTAAATGTCTATTCTAAATTTTTTTCTTGTATCGAGTTAAATTCTAGCTTTTATTCTATTCCAAGTAGCGAACAAGTTACGAAATGGTCTTTAAAAGTTGGAGAAGATTTTAAGTTTATCCCTAAGTTTATAAAAACTGTTAGTCAGCATGGAACAGGTTTTTCTACACTGAACTCTATTATTAGTGAGTTTCTAAGTTCTATTGTTCACTTCAAGAAAAAACTTGGTCTAAGTTTTATTCAATTTCCTGAAACTTTTACTCCGGATTATTTACATGAATTAGAGAGCTTCTTATCGCGTATGCCCAAAGGCCTAAAGCTTGCAACAGAACTTAGAGCTAAAGAATTTATTGGTACTCCTTTTTCTTTTCCAAAAGTTATACTAGATGTTGCAGGACGAAGAGACCTCTTTGATTTAGAACTAGCAAGAAACTGGACAATGATTCGATTTGTAGGGAATTCACTTCATGATTCAGACTATAGAAGATTAGATGATTGGTGTGAGCTCTTATTGAAATGGAAATCACGTGGGATGAAAGAAGTGTATTTTATTCTGCACCAGCCCGATGAGTCACATTGCTACGACCTTGCATTATATTTAAAAGAAAAATTAGGAGAGATAGTTGTTGGATGTTCAGAGCTAAAAAAAGATCAATTAGATTTTGGGATTAAATAAGTTGTAAAAGTTTTTTGTACTATGTTCTACAACTTCTTCAAAAGAAACATTTTTAATTTCAGCAATTTTCTGAGCAATATGCTTTAAGTATTTAGGAGAGTTCTCTTTTCCTCTATGTGGGGTTGGAGTTAAAAACGGAGAGTCGGTTTCTAATAAAATTCGATTAAGTGGAGTGATTTCTACTACTTTGCGAACATTTTCTGCATTTTTAAAAGTAATAATTCCATTAAAGCCAATATAGAAATCTTGCTCAAGAGCAAAGTGGGCGAGTTCAATTTTTGAAGTAAAAGAATGAAAGACACCCTTTGCCTTTAAATTACCAGCATGATTTTTGATGATCTCTAAAGTATCTTCTTCAGCATCTCGAGTATGAATGACAATAGGTAAGTCTAAATCAGTGGCAATGGCCAATTGATCGATAAAAGCTTTTTTTTGAATATCTCTTGGAGATTTATCGTAATGATAATCAAGTCCAATCTCGCCGATGGCCAAGACTTTTTCTTTATTCATTGCATTGGTCTTTATAATTTCACCAATACTATCGCTAAATTGACTTGCATCATGAGGATGAATTCCTTGAGTGCAATAAATTTCTTTATATTTGTCTGAGATATCAATAACTGTTTGTAAGTTTTCAGTACTAACAGAGATAGTCATGAATAATGTAACACCTTCATTCTTTGCTTCCTGAATTAATACAGCTTCTTCATTAGCTTTTAAATAATCCAGATGAAAGTGAGAATCTATCATTTTCCAGATCTTTTAATAATCTCATCAAAGAGTTTAAAAAACTGAACATCTGGTAATGCTCCTTCAATTTTAACACCATTGACGATTAAGGTTGGAGTTGATTTCACTTTATAAGCATCACCTTGTCTAATGAGCTTAGAAAGTAGGTCTTTATTTTCTTGGGAATCACAATTATTTAAATTATTACTTGTTTGGATACTTCCTAAAAATTTTGAATCAATACTGTTTTGACCAGCAAAAATCTCATCATGAACTTGGTGAAATTTCGAAGGATCACACATAGCAACCCTGGCTGCCTGGCAAGCATGAGCATGAAAGCTCGATTTTAAGTTTGAATTACAAAGATTGCTAAGAGGATATGGATAATAATAAATATTAATTTTACCTTCATATTTTTTAGCAAATGTATCTAATTGCTTTGCTACTCTTTGGCAGAATGGGCATTGAAAATCTGAAAACTTAGCAATCCAAATAGGAGCATCGTCAATATTTTCAAAAGACTTAGCAATCGTGAAAGGTGAGACAAACTCAGGTTTCCCAAGATTTGGGAGACCATAATATTGCTTAATAATTTGACTTGCAATTGATGCTTGATCAGCAATCTTTTTACTAGCTACAGAATAAGTTGCTCCTGCAAAAGCTCCCATCGTTAAAAGTGCTATTAATGCTGGAACTGGTGAAATAGAAGCAAAAGGGAGATCACTTTTTTTCCAAAATAAATAAAAAATAATCCAAGATAAAATATAATAAACTGTACAATATGGACAAAGAGAACCAAGAACAACTAATGAGTAAACAAATAAAGCAAGACATCCTATCGCATTAAGAAGTGAGATGGTTTTATTCGTTTTTTCAAAGCTTTCTTTTCCGACTAGCGATCCAATTAAAAAGATGACATGAATTGCTAATCCGAAGATTGCTAAAGGAACACCTTTGATGCTGGAAATTGGAGAAAAAGTAGCTGCATCACAATTGAAAAATGAGTTAAAATCACATCCGCTAGTATCTGTTAGGCCTTGAGATGGATAATGAACATTAAAATAATGATTTGTTAGATAAATTGTAACTCCTATTCCTAATAGATTTAAAAAAATAAGAATCATGTTTGGAATGCTTAGACCATTAGTTGTGAGAGTTCTTTGATTTGCCATTATCTATCCTTGAGAAGTTGTGTTTTTTTAATACTAATATAATTTATATAGATTGTAATTGCGATCAGTTTTTCCTGTTCTTCTAAAGCTGTGAAAGTCTAGGTTGGAGTAAGTGTCTATTTTATCGTCTATTATTGAAAGTTTAGGCCATTTTTTTATCAGATCTTCTTTTACTTGAGTTTGTAAATTAAAGTAAATCTTTTTGTTAAGAATTTGAAAATTGTTGGAATTTGGAAAGTAATCATAGAATTCACTTGTTACCTCGAAGCTATTACCTTGAATGCTTGGACCAATTAACACATATTGAGGATCTATAGAATCAATTAAGGAGTTTAGGTGTATTTTTTTATGAACTCCTCTCCACCCAGCATGAAGAAAAACTCCCCCTAGTTTGCCTTCTATGAGAATTGGTAAACAATCAGCTGTATAAATAGCAATGATGCTATTTTTTATTTCATTATTTTTCCAAATAAAACCATCAGCTTCTAGATTTTGACTATTGAGCGGAACTATAAGATTGCTATGACATTGTTTAAGAATCTTTAGATTTTCAAGAGCTTTTGTTTGAACCCAGAAATCACCTTGGGTGAGACTTTTTTTATAAATCTTCATTGTTCTAAGAAGTTTGTTACTTTTTGAAACATAGGAGGTGGATCAGATTGAAAAACTAGTTCTTTGCCAGTCATGGGGTGAACCAGAGACAGTGACTTGGCATGAAGTAGAGGGTGAGCATAATCGCCTAATATATCACCGATTCCAGACAGTGACTTAATGTGGTTTTTCGGATTTCCATAAGTGTGATCATTGAGAATAGGAGTTCTTTTTTGTTGAGAGAGATGAACTCTGATTTGATGAGTTCTCCCTGTTTCAAGTTTTAAGCTAACCAAACTAGATTTTTCAAATTCTTTAAGAACTTGATAATGAGTAATGGCGCTCTTTCCATTTTTAACAAGTGAGCTCATTTTTTGTCTGTTTCTAGGATCTCTTTTTATAAAAGTTTCAATCGTTTCTTTTTTTGGGTGCAGCTTACCATAGGTGAGAGCAACGTACTCTCTAGATAAGTCATGTTCCTTGAAAAGATTAACTAGAGCTGCATGCGTTTTTTGCTCTTTAGCCACAACCATGACTCCTGAGGTACCTTTATCTAATCTATGAACTATCCCAGGTCTTTCAACATTTCCTATACCTTTCAAGTCTTTGCAGTGAAACAAAAGAGCGTTAACTAGGGTGTTGTTCCAGTTCCCGGGTGCTGGGTGAACAACCATACCAGATGGTTTATCAATAAATAATAAAAATTCATCTTCATATAAAATCTCTAAATCAATATCTTGAGCAATTAATTCACTTTTTTCAGGTTCAGGTATTTTTACAATGATTTTTGAACCAAGAGGAGGAAGTTTTTTTAAATTTATTTTAACCGAGTCACAGCTAATATGATTTTTTTCAAACAAGTCTTTAATATAACTCCTGCTTAAATCGGGTAGATGCTTTTTTAGAAAGAGATCTAATCTTTTAAATTCAATATCCTCTTCAGTTATGAGAAATTCGTGCGTTTCTAGTGGAGTCATCTAAGACAACTTAGCATTTCTATACTGCTTGAGTCTAGAAATATAAGCATCTGTAACTAGGTCTGGGTTGAGTTTTAGAATTTTTGAATATTGAAAGACAAAGCCTCTGGCATAAGCTGTCGCAGGAAGCATATCAAATCGTTCTTCTTCGATTGAAATAAGATAGCTTTTTAGAATATTTGTTAAATTTGCCATTCTATCCAGGCTTACTTTTTTATAAATTCTAACAGATTTTAAAAAAGGTCCCGAAAATTCAACTTCTTGTTCTATTCTTATTTCATGTTCATTATTGAGTGTATAATTTAATTTGAACTTTTCTTTTGCTTCTAAAGGACTAACATAAGCATTTTCTTTTTTTCCACTCTTGTTATTATCTAAAGAAAAATCAACATCATTAGAAATACTTTTAATCTGGTTATATTCTTTTCTCTTTTCTTCTGAACTTAAAATAAGATAAGCTTCTTCTATCAAATTTTTATTAGACTGCATTTCATTTTCTGAAAATATTGAATAGCCAGCTAAATTATGATCATTGAATAATCCAAGAGCACTATAATATGCACTTTCAATCATTCTAGGGGTTGCATTATGTGGAATATCTAAAAGATCATAATATGTAGCACTCACATTGTTTCCTTTTGATAAAGTTTAGATACAAGCTCTTTTAACTCACTGGCACTATTTGAATTTGGGTATCTCTGTAATAATGATTTTTTAACTCTTATACTTTGCCATACCGCTGGATCGTAGCTAACTTGACCTAGATAATTAACTGAAAATCCAAAATATTTCTTACAAATTTTCTCGATAGAAAAACCTAATTTTTCTTCAGAGAAACTTCTAACTTGATTCATTATTAAATAGTAGTTCATCTTGTCTAGTTCAAGTTTTAACTCATAATAAATGCTCTCGTCTATCGACTTAATTTCATTCATAACTTCAACAGGACTTGCTGAGATATTTGTTATTTTTCCTTGAGAAATCTTTTTTATAAGATGAGATACTTTATGGTAATTCTCA
This sequence comes from uncultured Bacteriovoracaceae bacterium, assembly GCA_938017795.1. Taxonomy (GTDB): domain Bacteria; phylum Bdellovibrionota; class Bacteriovoracia; order Bacteriovoracales; family Bacteriovoracaceae; genus JAHDHG01. The sequence continues at coordinate 11,963 of CALIJZ010000001.1, read as the reverse complement.
CTCAGTTGAATTTTTCTAAAGAAACAAGATTTTAAAAACCTATAAGTATTTTCTATAGAAGTTGGCTCAGGTAGAGTTGCTAGAATTCCAACATCTGCACTGATGAAAAAATCTAAAGTATTTAAAGAAGTTCCTGCACCTAAATCAAAAATAATATAATCAGCATCTAAGTTTTTTAAATCATGAAGGAAATCATTTTTATTAGAAGACTTTAAATTAGCAATTCCTAATTCATCTTGAGCTCCACTAATTAAACTTAAGTTTTCATGATTAGTTGGAGTTATTATGTTTTTGATATTTAATACTTTTTTATTAAAGTAATCACTAAGAGTGTGCTCAGGGATTTTTTGTCCTAGACACGTGTGTAAATTTGCACCACCAAGGTCTAAGTCTATGGCCACAACTTTTGATCCCAGTGAAGCGAGCTCAATGGCAATATTTGCACAGAGGAAACTTTTTCCTACTCCACCTTTACCGCCCCCAACGGCCCAAACCTTCTTATCTTCAAATAGACTAAGTTTTAGGTTAAACTGATTGAGAATTTCGGTAGAACTTATAGATGTAAAATTTTCATGCTGCGTCATGGTTGTTTCTTCCGTGCTAAACTAGATCACACTATGTGATCTTATTAAAGTATAAGGTTTAATTTGTTGTTTGGTAAAATAGTACTAAACATACTTGAGTCTTTTGCTTGCATAAATGTGGAGTTATAAATTTTTTGAGAAAAGTGAAAACATTAAATAATAGATCTGATCTTCATTTATCTAGGAAGGCCTGGCATATTGGGACTGGGTTGTGTGCTTTATACGCATTTTACTTTTTAGATATACCTCTGGATTATCTTGCTAAATTTGGAATTTCATTTGCAGTATTAGCGTTTAGCTTTGAATTTTTAAGGTTGAAAAGTACTTTCTTGAATTCATTTTTTTTAAAAATGGGAAGTAAACTGTTAAGAGAGGATGAAACTGACAAAATTTCTGGTTTACCATACTATGCAATGGGAGCTGGTTTAAGTTTATTATTGTTTCCTAAACATATAGCTTTAATCTCAATCTTCTTCTTGGTCTTTGCCGACCCTTTTAGTTCATTAATAGGAGTTTTGTTTGGAAGAAACAAAATTTTACCAAATAAAAGCCTTGAAGGATGTTTATCTTGTTGGTTTATATGTTATTTAATTTGTCATTTATATTTAAAATCATATGGAATTGTAGGTTTGGATGCTTTCATCTTTAGCTTCATTGCCGGCTTTATGGGTGCAATCAGTGAACTTATATCCTTTACAAAAATTAATGATAACTTATCTATACCTTTACTGTCGGGTTTTTCGATGTATTGTTTAAACTTCTTCTTTCAACTTCTTTAATACTTTAAATTTTCTTTAAATTGACTCATTGATCCACTTTTCTATATTCTTAAGAAAGAAATTTAAAATTTTAAGACCAAGGAAGGATAAAAATGGAGTGGATACAGAACTTTTTTGTACAGGGTGGACCATTCATGTACATCATTTTAGCAATATTTTTAATAGGAGTTGCTTTCGTTTTAGAAAGATTAATTCGATTAAAAAGCTTAGATATTAACTCTTCAAGTTTCATGAATGAAATTCAAAAGTTGGTTTTATCAAATAATATTAAAGAAGCTATTCAATATTGTTCAGGATCCAAAGCAGCTTTACCGCAAATTATAAAAAGTGGTTTAAAGAGATCTTCACAAGGAACTGATCAAATTCAAAATGCCATAGATGCAACTGCATTAGATATGATCCCAAGAGCTGAGAAAAATTTAAGCTTGCTAGGGTTGTTAGCAAACGTTTCAACTTTATTAGGATTATTGGGAACAATCTTTGGACTTATTGCGGCCTTTGAAGCCGTTGGTGCTGCAGATCCAGCTGATAAAGCGAGAGTTTTATCAGAAGGTATTTCTCAGGCCATGAATACAACAGCGGCAGGACTTATTTCAGCGATTACATTAATGGTTTTTCATAATTTATTATCTTCAAGAGCTGGAAGAGTCATTTCAAATATTGATCAATATTCAGTTAAGTTATTAGATATTTTGGGAACAATGAAAGTAGTAGAGAGAGACTAAGTAAATGTATTCTTTACCAAGTGCCAGAAGAAAAAAACCAACAGCGGATAAATTAAATCTAACTCCGATTTTAGATGTCGTTTTTGTTTTAATCTTTTTTCTACTTTTTTCTGTCCAATTATTAAGAATTTATGAAATTGGATCAGATCTTCCTATATACCAAGAACCAGCAGAGAGTACTCCTCAACAAAAAAAGAAAAAGTTTGAACTAAAAGTTTATGTTAGCAACAAATCGATTCGATTTGTTAATTCATTAAATCGAAAAGTATTAGAGAGATTTGATACAGACTGGGGAAATGAAGAATTTGAACTCCAGATTGAACAAAAGATACAAGAGATTAAAAATGAGCATCCAACTGAAAGGCGTGTTGTCATCGCAACTCATAAAAAAGTTATTTATAACAACTTGGTAATGATTCTTGATAAATTAAGAGGTGAAGACCGAATTTATGAGATGGGATTAGCTGAACAAGAAAAACGAAGACTTGAATTGGAAGGTGAAGGAAAAAGAGCTGAAGAGATTGATGATATTTTAAATGAAGAAATGTTAGAGCAACGAAGAATAGGTTTGATTAAAAAATATAAAGAACAAGGAAAAACTGATGAAGAAATCCTTAAATTAACAACAGAAGTAAAAATAGGGAACTTATTTAACCAAATAATTTTTGAAGATTAGACTATGGCAAATAAACGATTTATTAGAAATAGAACAAGAAGAGGCAATGCAGAGCCATTTGAGCTAGAAATGAGTTCTTTGCTGGATATTCTAGTTATTTTATTAGTTTTTCTTTTAAAGAATTATTCAGTAGATGAGTTTGCCTTGAAAATAAACAAAGGTATTTCAATCCCCGATTCTATTTCCAAAACTTTAACAAGAAAAGGTGTAACAATTCAAATGTCTAAAGATTTTGAAGTTTTCATAGAGGAAAAACTTATTACGACACTTGAAAATGATGGAGCCTGGACTGATGAGCAAGACGTTTTGATTAAAAATGAATTATTAGCTCTTAAAGAAAATACAGAACAGATAGAAATGCAGTCGGATAAAGCATCAGGTTTTAATGGGATTATTAATCTTATTATGGACCGAGAGTTAAGCTATGAACATATTGATAAGATTATGGATATATCAGCTGACTCCGGTTATGAGCAATTTAAATTTATAGTGATAGAGAGCTAATGAAAAAACTAATATTTTTTATTTTAATGTCTTTGAATATATATTCTCAACCGAATATTGATGCAAAAATTTTATATATCCTACAGAAAGAAAAAAAAGCTGCTGAGGTTTTAGTAGCTAAATCAAAAAATGCACGAAACTATTATCGTCTCTATAACTCAAGAATTGAAATCCTTAAGTTCAAAGGAAAGAAACTAAGAGAACTAAAATTTCGAGATAAAAACTCTAATGCTGTAAAGCGGGCTAAAAGTGATAACTTTGAATACTTTAAAGCATCAAGAGAAATTGGAGATTTAATAAGTCGAAAGTATAAAAATTTTGAAAACGATGGCAAGTTTTACCTTTTACATGGATTGATGATTGCTGAATATCAACCAATGGATACAAATATTCCGGTATATTTAAAAAAAGGTGTTACTAAAATTAAAGAGAAAGGACTAAAGTCAGTCGCAGCAGGAAAGTTAGCTGATTATTATTATAATAATGCAAAGTTTTCCCCGGCAATTCAGTATTACTCAATGGCCTTAAAAATTGATCGAAATTCTGAATGGAAAGAAAGATATCTCTATAACAGAGCCTGGTGTTACTTTAAAAAAGATGAATATGGTAAGTCAGTATCAAATTTACTAGAAATATTTAATACGACAAAAAAGAAAAATGCTCAAAATTATTTCTATATGCAAAGTAGAAAAAAAATTCCTGAATTTTATGTTTTTGCAGGTAAGCCTGATAGTGGACTAAAGTTCATTTTAAACAAAGGGGATGATAGTGTTGAATCTCTTACAGCCTTTGTAAAGTATGTTTATAGTAAAGGTTTCTTTAAACAATTTGATAATCATGTAAGAAGAATAGAATCTCACTTGAGTTCTAAGAATAAAAAGAAAGATCTATTACAGTTTAGAGTTGATATGTTTAACCATTTAGTTGATTCGGAATTTAAAAAATCTCGAAAAGTTGTTATTAGTCTGAGAGATAAAATCTTTAAATCTTATAAGACAGGTGGGTTAAGTAAAGATCAAAAATTAGAATTCAAACAAAAAAACATTGATCTATTGAATAATAATATTAAATTTATTAATGATAAAAAGACTAAAGAAAAAGATTCATATTTTGCACCAATCCTAGAAGATACTATTAGTATTGTGAGAGTTTTAAAACAAATGTCTCCGAAAGAAAGCGATGATTATGATTATAAACTAGCTCAAATATATAACTCTTTGAATCAAAAAGATAAAGCTATTAGAGTTTTTGAAAGACTTTATCAAAGTTATAAAAATAAAAAAGAGAAAAAGAAAGATGCTGTTAAAATCTTAGAGGAAATCTTGGCTTATTATGATAAGAAAAATTCAAAGAAAGAAACAATATCTAAAAAGGAACTTGCATACTTTAATGACTACTTAAAAATTGGAAACGATAAAGAAATTAAGAAAACAATTTATTTAAGGCTTTATGATAAAGCTTTTAAGAAAAAAGATTATCCAAAAACTTTAGAGATAGCAGATAGTTTTTATAAAACTGATCCTAAAGATGTTAAAAGAACAAGTGCTATGATTCTTAACTTGATTTCAGTAAAAGAAGTAAATAATGACTCTAAGTTTTATGAAAAGTTAAAACAATTCGTAAATACTAGGCCAAATCTTGCTGCTTCTTCTGAGTTACAGAAGGCGTTAAGGGAAGGATATAAGCTAGTTTCTACTCAGAAAATTAATAGCTTGTTAGAAGGTAAGGATGGACAAGATCTTGAAAAAGCAGATAAACTTTATGCATTTTTTAAAGATAAAAAGCTTGATTTAAATAATAGATTAATATCGGGTTTTAATGCGAGTGTTTTATATAATAAAGCTGGAGCGAATGATAAAGCCTATAATGTATTAAATGCAATTGTTTCAGGAGCAACACCGGAGCTTTATAAGGATTATTCTGCAAAGATAGAACAAGTTGCTAAAAAAGAACTTTTTCACGATGAAGAATTTTCAATGAAAGTCATGAAAAGACTTTTCACAAGAGATTGTAAGGATGGTAAAGAATCTCGTAATAGACACTTTGAACTTATACAAGAGTCGCTTTTTTCAAAAGGTAATTTTAGCAGATTAGTTAAGCTTTATAATGTTGGTAAAAAGTGTAATGTTTCTCAATCAAGTCTAGAGCTCTTTAAGAAGCTAAGTTTAGAGTACTTAAATTGGAATGAACCTAGTGAGGTAAAAGAATTTACCAGATTAGTAGTCGACAATAGAATTTACAATTCTCAAGATATCCAAAGTTTTACAGAGCAATACTTACTTCATTTGATGAATAGTTTAGAAACAGTTGAGCCCAAGCAATTTCTTAAGCCTGTCAAAGATTTAGAGGCTCACCTCTCTGCTTTTCAGGTTTCACAAAACTCGATAGTTAAAACATACAAAATGATTACAACTTTAGGAGCAAGCAAATTAGATTATAATAGGTCAGAATTAACCGATGAAAATGTAGCAGAAGTTGTTGAGAAAAATTTAGACTTATTTTCTAAAAGATTAAAGAGAGTCACCGATGTGAATACTTCAATACCCGTTCTAATTTTTTACAAGAAAATTGTTGAAAATACAGTGTTCAGTGACTTTTTAGATGTATTTAATAATATCAAATTTAAAGAAGGGTCCAGTAAAGACGAGCTGGCGGGGCTTATAAAAGAAATCATTGATCCCTTTAGGGCAAAGCACTTAGTTGTAAGAAAAGCAGTAAATAGTAATTTAAATAAACGAATCTCATTACGATATAAAACGATGAGAGAACCAAATTATATAATATATAGAGGAGATAATTTTGAAAGTTTTAATTTCTAAATTCATAATTGTTCTCTTATTAGGGTGTTCTTCATCCCAAGAAGATGAAAGGCCTTCAAGGTCACGTAGTCAAACTGCTAATAAGTCTGTTAGAGATGAAAGTAGTTCGACTCAAGAAACTGTTCAAAATTGCGATAATGGAACCAAAAAAGTTGATGTTGATTCATTATTAGAACTAGCTCAGAAATGCTTTAATGAAAAAAAAATTAGAAGATCCTATTTCTTATATAAATCTGCTTTAAGCAATCCTAAAGTGAAATCATCTCAAAAGTATAAAATTTTAAATAATTTAGGAGTTATTCAAAGTTTACTAGGCCATGACTCCAGAAGTTATAGTTTGTTTGAGAAATCCACTGCGACGAAAGCTAATAAAATTAATGCCCACAATAAAATTCAAGCTCAAATAAATAAGGGAGCATATAAATTAGATGCAAACTTAGTGCCCATTGTTACAAACGGAGAGAATCACTCTCTAAATGGTGCGATCCATCTTTATGAAAAAAATAAAGATGAAATGAAGAGTTCATATAAAAAAACGTTGAAACAAGAAAATGACTATACAAATTACTTATATGCTTTGAAGTCTCTGGGACTAAAAAAAGAACTCGAAAGAGAAATAAAGAATTCCAAATGGAGTTCAAGTAATATTAAAAACTTACAAAGGTAGAAATTGAGCCAAGATTATTATTTTTTAAAACCAGTTGTTCAGGAATATCCTTCGATCATTCCAACAAATAGGGTAAAGGTTATTGGCCGAGCAGAAAGTAGCGATATTTTGGTAGATAACCACTTTTTATCATTCATTCATGCCTCAATTGTAAAAAAAGCTGACAATATTATTTTGGTTGACCTTGGAAGTAGTAATGGAACTTTTGTAAACGATCAAAAAATCAGTAGAGCAATTCTTGGTGAAGGTGATAAAATCAAGTTTGGGTCTGTTAGATATGAGTTCGTTCGTGTCGTAACCAAAAAAGAGGCTCCAAAGGTAGATTCACCTGTTCTTCCTCCTACAACTAAAGACCTTTTAAATAGCACCGCAGTAGTGAACAATTTTTCACATAATCCTGTTAACGAAATTGAAGTTAAAGAAGAATCAACAGAAAACTTTGTTAAAAGAAACTTGGAAGGAAAAGTAGAAAACTCAGAGAGTGAAGATAGTCCTAGTTCATTAGATGATAGTTCATTTATCATACCAAGCGATAAGGAAGATAGTACCGAGACTATAAATGAGAAAGCGGCTTTTGAAGAATTATTTGAAACTGAAGAAGATCGTTTTGACCACGAGATAAGACTCAGAGAAGAAAGTGATGGGCGGGCTATTTTGGAATTGTTTCCTGAATTTGCTTTTACTGAGTTTATATTTGAAGAAGATGTTCATAGAAAATCTTTAAATTTTGCTGACAATAGACCATCAATTGAATCTACAATGACTTTTGGCAACTATATTCATGAGATTGATTATACAAATTCTAGCTATTCCAGTTTAAATTTAACTGCAGATGTAGAGAAAAAAGGTAATCCAAAAAATAAAGTTATGGCAGTGCCTCTTGAAAGCTTTGGATTAGATAAAGAAATTGTAACGATCAAAAAAGATAAGTTTTTTTTAAATGAAGTTGTTGGATTAGAGTATGAAGTTTATGATTCAGATGGAAGAATTGAAAATCCTTTTGAGTTCGAAAAAAATATTCCCATAGAAGATGATCAAGTTATTAAATTAAATAAAGATGTAATGAATCTCTATTTAAGAAAAACACGAACGCCTCCCAAGACAATTGCTCCTAAATGGTACGAGCAAGATAAATTTTTATTTGGATTAATTTTTACTTTTTCTCTCTTGTGGGTTGGACTTACCTTGCTATCTATTTCAATTGGTTCTTTAGCCAAAGAAAAGAAAGATATTCCGGAAGAGATTGATAGAATTTTAATTAGAAAGAAAATAAAACGAACGACAACAACTACTACAAGAGCAACAACAACGAGACCTCCTACAACGAGGCCTCCTACAACAAGGCCGCCTACAACGAGGCCGCCTAGAACTACTCGACCTCCACAAACAACTCGACCACAAGCAGTAGCAGCCCCTAAGCCTAAGCCAAAACCAAAAGCACCAGCTCCACCTAGAAAAGTAGTAACGCCAGTAACTATTCCTCAACCTCCTAAATTGTCTGCAGCTGAGAAGCTAAAGAAGTCAAACCTTGGTAGATTTTCAAAGTTAAAGGGAAAGTTTTCGAAACTCTTAAATAAAGTAAATAATGATACATCTGCAGTAAGTTATGATGATACTCAAAGTACAGATTTATCTGCTAGTAGAGCTGGTAGTATTTCAGGAGCAAGTGTTGGAACAGTTAGGGCCAATAGTGCTGGAATTGGAGATATTGGTAAAGCTCAAGGGAGCTTTGGTACTGGGTCTTCTATTAACAGTGGGGGGAAAGGTTTCGGTACTGGTGGAATTGGAGCAGTAGGAAATGGAACAGGCACAAGAACTGTCTTGTTAGGGAGTTTAGATCCAAGATTAATTCAAAATATTTTAAGACAACATATGCCGCAATTTAGTTATTGTTATGAACAAGAGCTTGAGCGAATCTCTAAGAAATTAGGGACAACCTTAGAACTCAGGTTTACTATTACAGGACAAGGTCGAGTTCAATCTCCTAACATTAAGTCACGAGCTTTTAATTTAACTTCCAAAGGTTTAACATGTTTTAATACTGTATTGCTAGGAATTCAATTTCCTAAACCTAAAGGTGGCGGAATAGTAAAAGTAAAACAACCTTTGAATATGGAACCAAAGTTTTAGTATGATGAAAAAAATATTCATTCTTTTTATTTTCCAATTCTTCTCAATAAATGTTCACGCTAGTTATAACAAGGCAGCCAAAGCAGTTTCACAAAAAAAGTATTTTGTAGCATCTGTATATTTAAAAAGAGCAATTGGAAGAACTAGTGGAAAGAAGATAGCTTCACTTATGGAAAGAATTGTCCCTAAAACTGGAATCTATGCATTTCTTGATTTATCTATTAAAGACTTAAATAAAATGGGTTCATCTCCGGTTGTTAATTATGTTAAAGCAAAAAAAATGTTTTTCTTGAAAAAAGATAAGCAGGCAATCAAATATTTTTCGAAGGTCTCAAAGGGTAGTAATTTTTATCTTCAATCTTTGCTTAATTTAGCTTCTCTTTACGAAATTAATGGAAAAGTGTCTAAGGCTATTAAGCTAGCAAAAAAATGTGTCAAGCTTTCATCAAGAGGAGCCAGAGTTAGTCCATCGAAAGTAAGAGGGGTAACGGCAGCTTTTAGAGCTTATATCCATGATACATGTGAAATCTTAATACCTAGAGCTTATTATAAACAAGGAAAAATAAAAAAATCGGTTGCTCACTTTAAAAGAATTGATTCTAGATCTTATCAATTTCCTCACCTTCTATTTAATTCTTCTTGGCCCTACTTTAGATTAAAAAATTATAATAGAGCTGTAGGGAGAAACTTAACTTTTCAGGCTCCTTTATTAGATAATTATTTTTTACCCGAAACAGAATTTGTTAAAGCAATAACTTATTTACGACTATGTGATTACGATGAAACAATCAAGATTATCCAAAATTTCGATAAAAATGTTCGGAAAAAGCTTCAACACTTCCAGAAAAGTTTTGACTTAAAAACAAATAGATCTTTTCCGTTTCTTGATTATATGAAAACTAGGAAAAAGAAGAAGAAAAAGTACAAGAAAGACTTCATTAGCAAAATGTATGATGTTCTAGCCATGAAGCCAGGAATAAAGATCTTAGAATATCATTATAAAATCTTAAAAAAAGAAGAGAAGAAAACAAAGCTATCAGACAAACGAGCTTTTAGATCTGCAAAAGCTGATTTTGTGAAATTTTATAATATGTATATCAAGGTTAAATTTGTAGGTTTTGCAAAAGAAATTATCAGAGTCAGTAATATTATGAGTGAAATGGAATTAGACATTTATACTTATTTAAAAAATGAACTTTATGATAAAAAAAATAAGAAAAAGAAGAGAAGGCGAACTTCAAAAGAGTTAGTTTATAATTATAAGAGAAAGAGAAGTCAGCACATATATAACTTTGAGGGTGAATTTTGGGCAGATGAGCTAGGAAACTATATCCCTCTCATTGAAAGTTCGTGCAAAGGAAAGAAGGCTGCATTTTGAAATATTTTATAATATTATTTCTTTTTTCATCTTTAACTTATTCCCAAGAAGGTGGAGATAAAGTTGAGTATAAATACAAAAAAGAAGAGTATTTTGACTTTGACGCTTTAGAAGTTCAAGGACAGTTATTATCTCCGGGAGATTTAACAAGTAATGCTGATAAAAGAGTAAAATTTCAAATCAAAAATTTTATAAGAAAAGATTTTGATGATTATATTAGGGAGGATTTAATTGATATCCACTAAAAAACTGTCACTTGTAACAATACTATTCATATCCTTAAATACTTTTGCGGGCCTCAAAGATGTCTATAAATATAGATGGCTAGATCCAAAGAAAGAGGTTTTTGTTCTTCAAGATAAGATTCATGAAAATGAAGGAAGATTCTTTATAAGTGCAGGATTTGGTGATCATAAATTATCTGAGTTTCAAAATGTAACTATGCTCAATGGTACGTTAGGGTATTATTTCTCTGAAGAGTGGGCAATTGAAGCTTTTTATCATCACTACATGAGCTCTGAAAATGGAGCCTATAATGCAGTCTTTAGACAGACTTCGTTAAATACTAGTGGTGGACAAAGTAATATTGTTCTCCCACATGTTGTGCGTTGGGATAATATGATGGGAGCAAATGTTCTCTATACTCCTTTTTATGGAAAAATTAATACATTTAACTTAATTTTCTATGTTGATTTAGGTTTTGGACTTGGGGCTTCTTGGAATAAGTATTCTCACAATACTAAAGCCGCAACAAATAATCTTAGTGATACTTACGAAACTGATTCTACTGTATCTTTTAATTGGAAGTTTCAATTTAAGTGGCATTTAACAGATAATATAAAAATCAAACTAGATTTTATAAACTATCTTGCAACGATACCTTCTCTTGATTTTAATAATGTTGCTACATCAAGTACTTCATCATCTCATACTGAAACAACAGAGTTTGTTAGAAGTTACGATATTATTGGATCAATTGGGTTTATGTTTTAAGTTTTTCTAAAACTCTGCTAACAATCGATGGTAAAACATATTGATCTATTCTTTCATTTAAACCAGCAAGTTCTCTAACAAGTGATGAACTAATTGTTGCAAAGTGAGGTTTAGAAAACATACAAATAGTTTCTACCTCTTTATCAATCCCTCTATTTCCTGCAGCTAATTCAAGTTCTTTGTGAAAATCAGAAGTATTTCTTAAGCCTCGTAAAAGAAATTTTGCCTGTTTGTCATTCGCATATCTAATCATTGCACCACTGTGTGAGTCGACTGTGACATTTTCTAATTGGTAGTAATTCACGTACGATTGCATCATTTCTGTTCTTTCAAGGTCATTAAAGATCGGTAGCTTTTGGCTATTCTTTGCTGCGACCCAGTAGACATGATCGAATTTATGAGCAGCTCGCATCATAATATCCGCATGACCCCATGTAGGAGGACTTGCACTGATTGGATAAACTATAATTTTTTTATTTTTATTCTTTCCATTTCCCATTAAGTCATTAGTATTTCATCTGAAAGAAAAGATCAAAATAATTTAATTTATCCAATGACATCTTAAATTTTATTGATAATAATGGGACTGCAAATTAAAGGAGTTTACGAATGAGAAAGTTCACGCACATAGCTGCACTAATTAAATCAAAAAGGTTGTCTCACCCACAAGGTTTATCACAATCTGATTTATCCCACTTACTAGGTTAC